>NZ_CP137892.1:0-642946 GCF_033547155.1 Pseudomonas benzenivorans | reverse complement strand
CCCATCTGCTGGGTGCGCTGGGCCAGCTTGCCGAGCAGGTCGTCGATCTCGCCGGTGGTATCGGCGGTGCGCTTGGCCAGGGCGCGCACCTCGTCGGCGACCACCGCGAAGCCGCGCCCCTGCTCGCCGGCCCGGGCCGCCTCGATGGCCGCGTTGAGGGCCAGCAGGTTGGTCTGTTCGGCGATCGAGCGGATGGTGCCGAGAATCGACTGGATGTCGCTGCTGTCCTGCTCCAGCTGCAGCATGGCGTCGGCGGACTGCTCGATCTCCCGACTGAGCTGGTTGACGCTGCCGACCGCCGCATCGATCTGGCGCTGGCCGTCGTGGGCCTGGCGCTGGCCGTTCTCGGCGGACTCGGCGGCCTGGCTGCAGGAGCGCGCCACCTCGTTGGCGGTCATGACCATCTCGTGGAAGGCGGTGGAGACCATGTCCACCGCCTCGCGCTGGCGCCCGGCGGCCTCGGCCATCTCCGCGGCCAGGCTGCTGGAGCTGCCGGAGGCGCGGTGGATCTGCACCGCCGCCTGGCCGATGCGCTGGATCAGCTGGCGGATGGCGCCGAGAAACTGGTTGAACCAGCCGGCCAGTTGCGCGGTTTCGTCGCGGCCGCGCACCGTCAGGCTGCCGGTCAGGTCGCCCTCGCCCTGGGCGATGCTCTCCAGACTGCCGGTCACCGCGCGGATCGGCCGTACCAGCAGGCCGGCGAACCAGGCACCGACGCCGGCGAACAGCAGCGCCAGCAGCACCGCGATCAGGGCGATGCCCCAGGTCAGGCGGGTCGCGCCGCTCATCACCTCGCTCTCGCGCACCAGGCCGACGAAGCGCCAGCCCAGCTGCGCGGAGGGCCAGACATGGGCCATGTAGCGCTCGCCGTCCAGCTCGACCTCCACCAGGCCCCGATCGGCACTGCCGAGCCGGGCATAGGCCTCACCCAGTTCGCGCAACGGCTTGAAGTTGTGCGCCGGCTCGCTGGGGTCGACCAGCACCGTGCCGTCGCGCTCCATGAGCATCAGGTAACCGCTGTCGCCCAGCTTGATCTGCTTGACGATGTCGGTCAGCTGCTGCAGCGACACGTCGATATTCACCACCCCGCCCGGGTTGCCCAGGCGATTGGCGAAGCTGCGCACGGTGCTGACCAGCACCACGTCGTCGGCGGCCCAGTAGTAGGCCTCGGTACGCTGGGTCTGGCCGGGCTGGGCCATGGCCCGCCGGTACCAGGGTCGGCTGCGCGGGTCGTAGCCGCTGAGCTTGGGATCGCCGGGCCAGAACACGTAACCGCCCTCCTGGGTGCCCAGCGACAGGTAGGCATAGGCCGGATGGCTGGCGGCCAGGCCGGCGAACAGCTCGAACAGGCGCCGGTCCTGCGCGCCCATGGGCGTGGCGGCGGCATCCGCCGCGACATAGCTCTTCAGCCCGCCGTCGATGGCCGCGAGCCGCGGGTGATCGGCGAGAAACTCGACGTTCTGGCTGATGCCCTGGAAGAACAGCTGCATGGCGTTGTCGACCTGGCGAATCTCCCGGCCGCTGCTGTCGAGAAAGCCCGTGCGCGCCTCGCTGCGCAGGTTGAGCACGATCAACACGGCAACCAGGATGACCGGTACGCAGGCGATGACCGCGAAGGCCAGGGTGAGTTTTTGCTTGATGTTCATCCTCTATCCTTGTTCTGAGGGGCTATCCGGTGGGCAGAAAGATTTTGCGGATATTACGTATTATGGTATACCAATAATACGCGAGAGGCGGCGTCTTGTGCTGGGGTATCAGCCATCGCCGCAGGCTCACATCGATGCAGCGCGCAGCGCTCTTAACCCCCGCGGCCAACCCCGTGTCGAGGCCGACTACACCCAGGTTCGAGGTAAGCGTCATGAAGTTTTCTTTGTTCGTGCACATGGAGCGCTACGACGAGCAGATCAGCCATCGTCAACTGTTCGAGAATCTCACCGAACTGACCCTGATGGCCGAGGCCGGCGGCTTCAGCACCGTCTGGATCGGCGAACACCACGCGATGGAATACACCATCTCGCCGAGCCCCATGCCGCTGCTGTCCTACCTGGCGGGCAAGACCACGACCATCCGCCTCGGCGCCGGCACCATCATTGCGCCGTTCTGGCACCCCATCCGCGTCGCCGGCGAATGCGCCCTGCTCGACGTGATCAGCAACGGGCGCATGGAAGTGGGCCTGGCCCGCGGCGCCTACCAGTACGAATTCGACCGCATGGCCGGCGGCATGCCGGCCTCCTCCGGCGGCCAGCACCTGCGCGAGATGGTCCCGGTGGTCAAGGCCCTGTGGCAGGGCGACTACGCCCACGACGGCGAGCTGTGGAAGTTCCCCACCGCCACCTCCTCGCCCAAGCCGGTGCAGCAGCCTGGCCCGCCCGTGTGGATCGCCGCCCGCGACCCCGACTCGCACAACTTCGCGGTGAAGCACGGCTGCAACGTGATGGTCACCCCGCTGATGAAGGGCGACGAGGAAGTGGTCGACCTGATGAACAAGTTCGAGACCGCCCTGGCCAACAACCCGGAGGTGCCGCGCCCGCAACTGATGGTGCTGCGCCATACCCACGTGCACAGCCCAGAAGACAGCGAAGGCTGGAGGGTCGGCGCCCAGGCCATCTCGCGCTTCTACCGCACCTTCGACGCCTGGTTCGGCAACAAGCAGACCCCGGTCAACGGCCTGCTGGCGCCGAGCCCCGAGGAGAAGTTCAAGGAGCGCCCAGAGTTCGAGCTGGAGAACATCCACAAGAACACCATGATCGGCACCCCCGAGGAGATCATCGCGCGCATCCGCCATTACCAGGAGCTGGGCGTCGACGAGTTCAGCTTCTGGGCCGACAACGGCCTGTCCCACGAGGAAAAGAAGAAGTCCCTGGCGCTGTTCATCCAGCACGTGGTGCCGGCCTTCCGCTGAGCCCCAGCTGAGCAGTACAGAAGAGCCGGATCAGCGATGATCCGGCTTTTTTCGTTCGGCCGCGGGGATGCGCATCCGCGACAGGATGCTAATAACCAGATCGCATAAATGTGCACTCGGTCTAGGCATGCAGTCCGGCATACTGGTATACCGAATCCCATAATTACAACGCACACCATCCCGGGATGGCTGCACAGCATGACGAGGGAGTTTGGTTATGGGGTTGGCAAGGCCGGTGGTCGTCCTGTTGGGCGCCTTGTGGATGGCAGTTCAAGTCGCGCAGGCCCAGGAGAGCCTGACCTTCGTCAGCTGGGGCGGCTCGACCCAGGCGGCCCAGCAGAAGGCCTGGGCCGAGCCCTTCAGCCGCGCCACCGGCATCGCCGTGAAGCAGGCCGGGCCCACCGACTACGCCGCCTTCAAGGCCATGGTCGAGAGTGGCGAGGTGACCTGGGACGTGGTCGACGTCGAACCCGACTTCGCCCTGCGCGCCGGCCGCGAAGGCCTGCTCGAACCCATGGACTTCAAGCAGATCGCCCAGCCGCAGATCGACCCGCGCTTCGTCACCCTGTACGCCGTGGGCTCCTTCTACTTCTCCTTCGTCCTCGGCTATAACACCGAGCATCTGGCGGCGCCTCCCCAGGGCTGGGCCGCGCTGTTCGACACGGCCAACTTCCCCGGCAAACGCGCGCTGTATAAATGGCCGAGCCCGGGCGTGCTGGAGATGGCGCTGCTGGCCGACGGCGTCGCCGCCGAGCGCCTCTACCCGCTGGACCTGGATCGCGCCTTCGCCAAGCTCGAGCGCATCAAGGCCGAGATCCTCTGGTGGGACAGCGGCGAGGAGTCCCAGCGTCTGCTGACCTCCGGCGAGGCCAGCCTGGGCATGTTCTGGAACGGCCGGATCAACGCCCTGCAGCAGAGCAGCACGGCGATCGGCATCGGCTGGCAGCAGAATTTGGTCAGCGGCGATTTCCTGGTGATCCCCCGCGGCGCCAAGAACGCCGAGGCGGCCAAGCGCTTCCTCGGCTTCGCCAGCAGCCCCCAGGCCCAGGCGGACTTCGCCATGCTCAGCGGCTATGCGCCGGTCAACCTGGACAGTACCAGCCGGGTACCCAAGGTGCTGGCCGACAGCCTGCCCAGCGCCCACGGCGACAGCCAGGTGACCCTGGACTTCAAATACTGGAGCAAGCACGGCGAGGCCATCGCCCAACGCTGGTACGCCTGGCAAGCCCAGTAGGGCTGCAACGCCGGACACCCGGAGCCGTCCGCGGCCCCGGGCAGGGCTCTGGCAGCGGTCGGGAGGCCATGAAACAATGCGCCTCCAGCCGACCGTCACCGCCGGAGCCCCATGGACCTCGCCGAACTCACCGCCCGCCTGCACGCCATCCGCGACCGCAACGACTGGCGGCAATTCCACAGCCCGAAGAACCTGGCCATGGCCGCCAGCGTGGAGATGGCCGAGCTGGTGGAGATCTTCCAGTGGCTCAGCGAGGCACAGTCGCGCCAGCTCGCCCCCGCGCAGCTGGCGCACGCCGGCCAGGAGGTCGGCGACATCGTCCTCTATCTGCTCTTGCTGTGCAGCGAGCTGGGCATCGACCTGGAGCAGGCGGTGCGCGCCAAGCTGGCCGACAGCGAACGACGCTTCGCCCCATGAAGGACCGCCACTTCGACGAGCTGGCCACGCGCTTCGCCGAGAAGATCTACGGCGGCGCCAAGGGCGCGATCCGCCTCGCGGTGCTCCAGGCCGACCTGGCCGAGGCCCTGCCGGACCGCCCGCTGCGCGTGCTGGATATCGGCGCCGGCCTCGGCCACATGGCGCTGTGGCTGGCCGGCCGCGGTCACCTGGTGACCCTGGCCGAACCGGCCGCGCCGATGCTCGATGGGGCCCGCGCGCGCTTCGCCGGCGCCGGCCAGCCGGCCACCTTCATCCAGGCGCCCTGGCAGGATCTGCTCGGCCAGCTCAACCAGCCCTTCGATCTGGTGGTCTGCCATGCGGTGCTGGAATGGCTGGCCGAGCCCCAGGCCATATTGCCGGTGCTGCACCAGCTCACGGCGCCGGGCGGCTGGCTGTCGCTGGCGTTCTACAACAAGGACGCGCTGATCTACCGCAACCTGCTCAAGGGCCACTTCCGCAAGCTGCGCAAGGCCGAGTTCGCCGGCGAGAAGCGCAGCCTGACGCCGCAACGGCCCCTGGACCCGCGCGAGCTGGCGACGCAACTCGACGCACTCTGGCGGGTCGAAAGTCAGAGTGGCGTGCGGGTCTTCCACGACTACATGGCCCCGGAATTCCAGGCCAAGGCCGAGCCGATCGACCTGCTGGAGATGGAACTGGCCTACCGCCGCCACCCCAGCTTCGCCGGCCTGGGCCGCTACCTGCACTGGGTCTGCCGCCCCCGCTGAGGGAGGGACGATGAAGGGCTTAGCCATACTGCTGCCGTGCCTGCTGCTGGCCGCCTGCCAGGGCGCCAATCCTTACCGCGCGCAGTCCCTGCCGCTGCCGCCGGCCCCGGCGCAGGCCGCCCAGCAGCTGGATCTCAGCGCCTATCCGGCAGCCCCGCGCGATTACGCCCGTTACCGCAACTGGAGCTGGCAGGAGGGCCGCCCGCCGGCCGCCAGCGCCTGGGCCAGTGCCGAGCTGCTGCAGGAGGCCCTGAGCAACGCCCTCGACCAGCGCGGCCTGCGCCCGGCCCGTGGCGACGCGGCCGCCGACCTCGAGGTCGGTGTCGAGTTGCGCCGGGAGCAACGCATCCGCCAGGTCATCGACCGCTATGAGGGCTATTACGGGCGCGGCTACTACGCCGACTACCCCGGTTACTGGGGCCGCATGCCCGTGGAGCGCGCCTACCAGATCGAGGTGCTGGTGCTCGACATCACCCTGGTCGATGCCCGCGACGGCCAGCCGGTGTGGCAAGGCCGCGCCGAATTGCCCAGCGCGGGCAGCCAGGCCGAACGCGCCGACGCCCTGCGCGCCGCCTGCCGGCGCGCCCTGCAGGGTTATCCACCGGCCTGAGGAGGTTCGCTTATGCGTCCGTACCTGCTGTTGTCGCTCGCCCTGCTGCTGGCGGCCTGCCAGACCAGCCGCCTGGACCGCGACTTCGACCCGAACCGCGACTTCGCCGCCTACCGCAGCTGGAGCTGGCAGGAACCGGCGGTGCGCTACCGGCCCGACGACCCCAGGCTCGACAGCGATCTCACCGAACAGCGCCTGCGCGCCGCCATCGCCGCGCAACTCGAACAACGCGGCCTGCGCCAGGCGGCCGCTGGCACGACCGGCGACCTGCGGGTGCAGACCTGGCTGATAGTCGACCAGCGCCAGCAACAGATCAGCACCCACTACGGCGGCGCCTGGCACGGCCACTGGGGCGGTTTCTGGGGCGGCCCGGGCTATGTCGAGACACGCACCCTCGACTATCGGGTCGGCACCCTGCAGATCGACCTGTTCGACGGCCGCGACGGCCGGCTGGTGTGGCGCGGCAGCGCGGCGCAGAGTCTGGGCGAAGGTTCGCCCAGCCCGGCCGAGCGCGCCGCGGCGCTACGCCGGACGGTGGCCGAGGTGCTCGGCCAGTACCCGCCGCACTGAGACCCGGGCCGCGCATCCACGCCGCCGGCGCGACAAGCGGGCGCGGCGCTGCTATGAATGGGGTCCCTGCGCACAGGAGCCCCAGCGATGCCGCCATCCCCTGCCCTCGACCACCGCCCGGCCTGCGCCGCCGACCTGGCCGAGGTGGTCGCCTTCCCCCAGAACGCCTTGGAACTGTTCTTCGCCTATCCGAAAGCCGACTGGCCGCTGAGCGTCGCCCAGTTGGCCGCGGCCATGGCCGAGCGGCGTGACAGCACCGTGGCCCTGCTCGGCGAGCGGGTCGCCGGCTTCGCCAACTTCTACCAATGGCAGCACGGCGACTTCTGCGCCCTGGGCAATCTGCTGGTGGCGCCCTGGGCCCGCGGCCAGGGCGTGGCCCAGTACCTGGTGGCGGTGATGGAAGGCCTGGCCCGCGAACACTTCAAGGCCAAGCGCATGCGCGTGTCCTGCTTCAACGCCAACAGCGCTGGTCTGCTGCTCTACCCTAGGCTCGGCTACCGAGTCAGCGGGCTGGTCGAGCGTCGGGATCCGCACGGCGGCCGGGTGGCGCTGCTGCAGTTCGATAAAGCGCTGTAATTACTCAGCGGTCCCAATCCGGCTGCTCGGCAAACCGCTCAAGCAAAAAATCCAGCAAGGCGCGCAGCGCCGGCGGCATCTGCCGGCGGGTGCCATAGAGCGCATGGATGCCCAGCTCCTGGGGTTGGTACTCGGGCAGCAGCCGCACCAGCGTCCCGGAACGCAGTAGCCCGGCGACCGAGTACAGCGGCTGCATACTGATACCGGCATCGGCCAAGGTGGCCTCGAGCAGCACCATGGACTCGTTGGCGCTGAAGTTGCCGCTGACGGAGACGGCGAAGGGTTCGCCGTCACGCTGGAACTCCCAGATGCTGCGGCCGAAATAGGCGTAGCTCAGGCAATTGTGCTGCGTCAGATCCTCAGGCCGCTGCGGCATGCCATGGCGCTTGAGATAGACCGGCGTGGCGCACACCGCCGAGCGGCATACCGCGAGTTTGCGGGCGATCAGATTGGGATCGAGTTGATTGGTGATGCGCAGCGCCAAGTCGACCCGCGCCTCGACCAGGTTCACCGCCTGGCTATCAATCAGCAGATCGAAACCGACCTGGGGGTACAGGCCGATGAATGCGTTGAGCTGGTGCACCAGCCAGGCCTGGGCGAAGGATTGGCTGCAGGCGATACGCAGGTTGCCGCGCGGGGCGATATCGCTGCCCGAACTGATGCCCTGCATGGTTTCGGCCACCGCGAGCATTTCCCGACACTGCGGCAACAGCTGCTCACCGATACCGGTCAGGCTCAGTTTGCGCGTACTGCGGTGCAACAGACGCGCGCCGACCCAGGCTTCCAGCTCGGCGAGGTAGCGCGAAACCATCGCCCGCGACATCTCCAGCGCCTCGCCCGCCGCCGTTTGGCTGCCCCTGTCCACCACTTCGACAAATACCCGGGTTGCCGTCAGCCGATCCATTATTCGCTCGATATACGCAATAAACATGCGCAGTTTAAGGGGGTTTTTGCACCAATTAAAGCAACTAACATTCCTCCCACCACTTAAACGGAGGTCCACATGTCCATTACCCATATCGTTCGCCAGCTTGCAGCTGGCGCCGTCTTGCTCGCCGGCGCCAGCGCCGCCCTGGCGCAACCGCTCAGCGTCGAGGTGTACAACCCAGGCGAAAGCGCCATTTTCCCGGTTACTTCGACGCTGATCAGCGGCGAGCGCGAAGTGATGTTGATCGACGCGCAGTTCTCCAACCGCGAAGCCCAGCAACTGGTCGAGCGTATCCAGGCCAGCGGTAAAACCCTGACCACCATCTTTATCAGCCACGGAGATCCGGATTTTTACTTCGGCCTCGACACCCTGACCCGCGCCTACCCCGAGGCCAAGGTGCTGGCAACGCCAGAAACCGTCGCCTATATCGAGAGAACCCGCGCGCCCAAGCTGGCGTACTGGGGGCCGATCCTCAAGGACAGTGCGCCGCAGCGCACCCTGGTGCCGCAAGCCCTACAAGGCGATAGCCTGACCCTGGAAGGGCAACGCCTGCAGTTGATCGGCCACGACCCCAAGCACACCAGCCTGTGGATCCCCAGCATCAAAACCGTGGTCGGCGGGGTGCTCACCTACGCCAACATTCATCCCTGGATTGCCGATGCCCAGAGCATTGAAGCGCGCCAGTCCTGGCTCAAATCCCTCGACCAGCTCGAAGCCCTGCAGCCGACCATGCTGATCCCCAGCCACTACTTGGGCCAGCCCAAGCTGAACCTGGATGACCTGCGCTTCACCCGCGACTACCTGCTCACCCTGGAAGCCGAGCTGCCGAAAGCCAAGGACAGCCAAAGCCTGATAGCGGCGATGAAAGCCAAGTACCCGGCATTGCTCGACGCCAGCAGCCTGGAACTAAGTGCCAAGGTGCTCAAAGGCGAGATGCAGTGGCCCTAACGCCCTAGAGTCGAAGAGCTGACCAACCAGACAAACATTGCGGCATAACCTCGCCCCTTGCCGATGTAGGATGCCGCAATGCCCGCCCCGATCTGGAGGTTGCTCGCCCGCCCCTTCGTCGCCGGCACCTGCCTTCCGCGGAAAACCGCCACCAACGGCCAATTGGCCAAGCAGGTGTCCGGCACCCTCAGCGCCGCGCTGATCTCCTTCCTGGTCGGCCGCCTGGCGCAGCTCATGGCCCTCCCAGCGCGAGCCGCCCAGCCTCGCCGCGCCCAAGAGCTTGAGCTGGTGGCACTGACGCGGCGACCTGCTCGCGCCTTCTTCCTCTTCGCCGCCTTCGCCGGTCCGCGCCTTGGCTCCCTGCAGCTGAGGGCATTGAGCCTACCCGGCCAGCCGGGCATGGCCCTCACCATCTCGGATGGGTCAGTTATCGTGAGGCGCCACTCAGCCTTGGCGAGTGCGCCGGGCTGCTGATCGTCGCCGACATCTAGCTGATCCGCCGAGGCCGGGCGAGTGCGGGCCGGCCCCTGGCGTGCTAAGGTACGCGGCTTTTTTGTGCCCAAGGTTCTATGCCGGTCGCCATCTGGCCTGCGACCCACGGAGCCCGCCCAGACGCCCGACTGCCCTATCCACCACGGCAAGGGGCCGCTCGGCTGCCTTGTCGTCAACCTCGATCCGCCCCGCACGATCACCACCCTGGAATGCCCATGCTGCACAGCCTGAAACAAACCTGGTTATTCAACATCCGCGGCGACGTGCTCGCCGGCCTGGTGGTCGCCCTGGCGCTGATCCCGGAGGCCATCGCCTTCTCGATCATCGCCGGGGTCGATCCCAAGGTCGGCCTCTACGCCTCCTTCTGCATCGCCGTGGTGATCGCCTTCGTCGGCGGCCGCCCGGGGATGATCAGCGCCGCCACCGGGGCCATGGCCCTGGTCATGGTGACCCTGGTCAAGGAGCACGGCCTGCAGTACCTCCTGGCCGCCACCCTGCTCACCGGGGTGCTGCAGATCGGCGCCGGCTACCTCAAGCTCGGCAGCCTGATGCGCTTCGTCTCGCGTTCGGTGGTCACCGGCTTCGTCAACGCCCTGGCGATCCTGATCTTTATGGCCCAGCTGCCGGAACTGACCAACGTCACCTGGCACGTCTACGCCATGACCGCCACGGGCCTGGCCATCATCTACCTGTTCCCCTATGTGCCCAGGGTCGGCAAGGTGATTCCCTCTCCCTTGGTGTGCATCCTGTCGATGACCGCCGTGGCCATGCTCATGGGCCTGGACATCCGCACCGTCGGCGACATGGGCGAGCTGCCGGACACCCTGCCGGTATTCCTCTGGCCCGAGGTGCCGCTGACCTTCGAGACCCTGGCGATCATCTTCCCCTACGCCGCCGCCCTGGCCGTGGTCGGCCTGCTGGAATCGATGATGACCGCCACCATCCTCGACGACCTGACCGACACCGGCAGCGACAAGAACCGCGAGTGCAAGGGCCAGGGCGTGGCCAACATCGCCTCCGGCCTGCTCGGCGGCATGGCCGGCTGCGCGATGATCGGCCAGTCGGTGATCAACGTGAAATCCGGCGGCCGCGGCCGTCTGTCGACCCTGGTGGCCGGCGCCGTGCTGCTGCTGATGGTGGTATTCCTCAGCGACTGGGTCAGCCAGATCCCCATGGCCGCGCTGGTGGCGGTGATGATCATGGTGTCGATCGGCACCTTCAGCTGGGACTCGATCCGCAACCTCAGGACCTTCCCGCTGTCGACCAATCTGGTGATGCTGGCCACGGTGGCGGTCACCGTCTATACCCACAACCTGGCCTACGGCGTGTTCGTCGGCGTGCTGCTGGCGGCGCTGTTCTTCGCCAACAAGATCGGTCACTTCCTGTACATCGACTCCGAAATCGACGCCGCCGGCCGCCGCCGCAGTTACAAGGTGGTGGGCCAGGTGTTCTTCGCCTCTGCCAGCAAGTTCGTCGGCGCCTTTGACTTCAGGGAAGCCCTTGATAAGGTCAGCATCGACCTGTCGCGTGCGCACTTCTGGGACATCACCGCCGTCGAGTCCCTGGACAAGGTGGTGCTCAAGCTGCGCCGCGAAGGCACCGAAGTCGAGGTCCTGGGCCTCAACCAGGCCAGCGCCACCATCGTCGACCGCTTCGCCGTGCACGATAAGCCGGATGCCGTCGACAACCTGATGGGCCACTGAGGAGCAACCCCATGAGCCACGTAATGGCCTGTATCGACGCCTCCCCGGCCGCCCCGGCGGTGTGCGACTACGCCGCCTGGGCCAGCCAGCGCCTGGGCGCGCCGCTGAGCTTCCTGCATGTGCTGGACCAGGTGCAGTACCCGCAGCGCAGCGATCTGTCCGGCACCATCGGCCTGGGCAGCCGCGAACACCTGCTGGAAGAGCTGGCCGAGCTGGACGAGAAACGCAGCAAGCTGGCCCTGGAGCAGGGCCACCTGATGCTCGAGGCGGCCAAGGCGCGCGCCGCGGCCGCCGGCATCGCCGATGCCCAGCTGCGCCAGCGCCATGGCGAGCTGGTCGACAGCCTGGCCGAGCTGCAGCAGGACATCCGCCTGCTGGTGATCGGCCGCCAGGGCGAGGCCAGCGCCAGCCTCGGCCAGCAGGTCGGCAGCCACCTGGAGAACGCCATCCGCACCCTGGCCCGACCGATCCTGGTCAGCTGCGGCGCATTCCAGGCGCCGCAGAGCTATATGTTCGCCTTCGACGGCAGCGCCACCGCGCGCAAGGGCATCGAGCTGCTCGCCGCCAGCCCCCTGCTCGCGGGCCTGCCCTGCCATCTGGTGATGGTCGGCGCCGACACCAACGATGCCTGGGAGCAGCTCAAGGCCGCCGAACGCTCCCTGCAGGGCTCGGCCAGCGAGGTCCGCCTGGCGATCCGCGCCGGCGAGGTCGAGCCGACCCTGCACGCCTACCAGGCCGAACACGGCATCGACCTGCTGGTGATGGGCGCCTACGGCCACTCGCGGATCCGCCAGTTCCTGGTCGGCAGCACCACCGGCCACCTGCTGCGCTCCAGCGACAGCCCGCTGTTGATCCTGCGCTAAAGAGCCCCCCTGTCCCGGCCGAGCCTTCCGGGTTCGGCCGGGACAGCAGCCCCAATGCGCCGAACAGGCAATTTGGCGCAACGCCCACAGCAGAAACGCTATGCTCTAACTCGGCTGTTTTTGCGATCCCTTGCCATGACCCACAGCGAGCTCCCCAAAGACCCCGCGGCCTTCGCCCTCTGGCGCCAGGCCCAGGACATTCGTGCCCGCTCGACACTGGCCGGCATCTACTACCTGATTGCCTGGCTGCTCGTGTGGTTGATCAGTGGCGAGCCGCGCGAGCAGTTGGCCCTCGGCCTGGCCGGCTGCGCCTATTTCGGCGGGCTGCTGCTGCTGCGCCTGGCCCATCGCCTGCCGACGCAGAACAACCGACAGATCCTGCAGCTATGGCTCGACCGCCAGTGGACCCTGATCCTGCTCGGCGCCCTGGGCTGGGGGCTGGCCCTGGGCTGGACCCTGTACAACGAGGACTTCGCCGGTTCGCGGGTCATCGCCATGATGGCCACCATCGCCTTCAGCACCGCCAGCGTGTACCACCTGGCCATGCGCAGGTACCTGTCCCTGCTACTGCTGCCCCTGCTCTACCTGCCCGGTCTGCTTGCCCTGGCCCTGGACTGGCAGGCTCAACGGGGACACTTTATCGCCCTGCTCGCCTACCTCAGCTACCTGGTCTTCGCCCTTGGCCGCAACCGCGAGATCTATCGAAGTCACCTGGAGCTGGAGCTCAAGCTGCTGGAGCAGCAGCAGAGCCTGGAACAGCTCAGCCGCACCGACAGCCTGACCCAGTTGGGCAACCGCTATCAGTTCAACAGCCTGTTCCCGGTGATGGTGGCCAACGCCCACCGGCAGAACGAGCCGCTGTCCCTGGTGCTGCTGGACATCGACTTCTTTAAGCGGATCAACGACGAACACGGCCACGCCTGCGGCGATGCCTGCCTCAGCGCCTTCGCCGAACGCATGCGCCAGGTGTTCCGCCGTGAGAGCGACGCCCTGCTGCGCCTCGGCGGCGAGGAGTTCGGCGTGCTGATGCCCAACACCCCGCTGGAGCAGGCCAAGCTCCTGGCGGAGAGCTTTCGCCAGGAACTGGCACGCCAGGGCTTCAAAGTGCAGGGCAACAGCCTGCCGCTGACCGCCAGCCTCGGCGTCGGCTGCTTCGCCCCGGAGCTCGACAACAGCGCCGAGGCCTTCTTCAAGCGGGTCGACGCGGCGCTCTACCTGGCCAAGGACGCCGGGCGCAATCGCCTGGCGCTGGCCTGAGGCCACGCCCTCATAGCTAGAGGCGGAAGCTGCCCATCTGCTTGGCCAGGTCCTCGGCCAGGCCGCGCAGGCTCTGGCAATCCTCGCGGCAAGCCAGCACTTCGCCGGCCGTGGCATGGGCCAGGTCGGCGATGCCCTGGACGTTGCGGTTGATCTCCTCGGTGACCGACGACTGCTCCTCGGTCGCCGCCGCCACCTGGGTGTTCATGTCGCTGATCCGCTCCACCTGCTCGGTGATGGCGCCGAGGGACTGGCCGGTGCGCTGGCTGGCCTGCACCCCGGTGCCGGTGGCGGCCTGGCCGGCGTGCATGGAGCTGACTGCGGTTTCCGCCCCCTGCTTGAGGCGCTGGATCATCTCCTGGATCTCGTCGGTGGAGCTCTGGGTGCGACTGGCCAGGGTGCGCACCTCGTCGGCCACCACGGCGAAGCCGCGCCCCATCTCCCCGGCCCGCGCCGCCTCGATGGCGGCGTTGAGCGCCAGCAGGTTGGTCTGCTCGGAAATGCCGCGGATCACCGCCAGCACCTGGTCGATCGACGCCACCTGGTTGGCCAGCTCGCCGACCGCCTCGGCCGCGCCGCCGATGTCGGTGGACATGCGCTCGATATGGGCAATCGACTGCCCGACCACCTGGCGCGCCTGCTGCGCCTCGTCCCGGGCCTCGTGGGAGGCCTGGGCGGCATTGCTGGCATTGCGCGCGATCTCCTGCACGGTGAGGCCCATCTCGTGCACCGCGGTGGCCACCATGTCGGTCATCTCCTGCTGGCGGCCGGCGCGCCCGGCGGTGTTCTCCACCACCTGGGCGACCTGGCCGACGGCGCCACGCAGACGCTCGCTGGTGGCCAGCACGTCGCCGATCAGGCTGCGCTGGCTGGCGATGAAGCGGTTGAAACCACGGGCCAGGTCGCCCAGCTCGTCGCCCCGCGACTCGTCCAGGCGGCGGGTCAGGTCGCCGCCGCCGCCGCCGATCTCCACCAGGGCGGCGGTGACCTGGCGAATCGGCCACACCAGGCCACGGGCCAGCAGCACCACCAGGCCGAGGAACAACAGGGCCACGGCGACGCCGATCAGACTGCTGGTGAACATGGCCTGGCGCGCCTCGGCGTAGATTTCCGCCTCGGGAATCTCGCTGACCAGCAGCCAGTCCAGCGCCTGCAGCGGCTGGGCGATGGCCAGGAAGGCTTCACCATCGCGCTCGAAGCGTAGCGCCTCGCGCCCCTTGCCGAGCAGCCCGGCGGCCGTATCGGCGCCGACCAACTGCGTCAGCTCGCGACTGTCGTTGAATGCCGACTGCGGGTGCACCTTGACCCGACCGTCGGCGCTGACCAGGTAGACCCGCCCGGCCTCGCCGAAGCGGAAGTCGCGGATCATCTGCGACATGGCGCCGAGGCTGAAACCCAGGCCCGCCACCCCCAGGGTCTTGCCGCCCACGGCGACCCGCTGGTTGATGAACAGGGTCGGCTGACGGCTGCTCTGATCGATGTCGATGTCCAGCGAGCGCTCCTTGCCGCTGTCGACGAAGCCGTAGAACCAGGCGTTGTCCGCCGGGCCACGCTGCAGGGTGCGCTGGAGTCCCTCGCCGGTGAAGTAGTTGCCGCTGTCGAGGCTGACGATGAAGGTGGTCAGGGCCTTCTGCTGTGCCTGCACCCCGCCCAGGTAGCGGGCGAAGGCCTCGCGCCGGGCGGCGTCCTCGCCACCGTTCAGCCAGTCCGCCACCAGGCTGTTCTGGGCGATGCCGCGCGCCGCGGTGAGCGGCTCGGCGAGCACCCGCTCCAGGTCGTTGCGGATCGCCAGGACGCTCGCCGGCAACGCCTCCTCGACCAGGTAGCGCTCGGCCAGGCGGTTGACCAGCGCCGAATAGATGGCCACCACGATCAGGATGCTGGCCAGCAGGGCCGCCCCCATGCTGAGGATCAGTTGCCACTGAATGCTGCGTTGCCAGAGGCGCATGGAGAGTCTCCCGTTGTTATTGTCGAGATACAGGCAATTTTTTGGATACAGCATTGTGCACGATAAATCGAGCCATGACAGCCTTGCTCGGTTATCGACCGTAGGCCACGGGAGTTAAGCCCCTCATGAGCCGAGCCGACGTGCGGTGCAGTGCCCTCCCTGGCGAGGGCCGGGGCCGATGCCGGATGCAGTCGAGCCAAAGGCCACCGGCAAGCGAGAACCAGCGCACAGAGGGCGTAGCGCAACAACCGCTGGCCAGTGGCCACTTGGCCCTGGTTTTTGTAGACTTCGCCCGCCTCGCCAGGGCTGGACCGGTGGCCGCCATAAAGTTGGCCCCTCCCCAGGCACCTGCACGCGAATACAGCCGATCAGCCGCATTCCAGCTGTTGGCCGGGACAAGGATTCCAGGGTCATGGATGCACCACAGGCGTTTCCCCCGCTTCATCACGCCGCAGCCCCCTCGCCGCGCCCACGCCACGGGCCGTGGCGCACGCCCCTGCCCCTGGGCTCGAGCACCGCTAAATCCCCTATCACGAGAAACTTCCCATGAAGAAAACGGTACTGGCCGTCAGTCTGCTCGGCCTGCTGGCCGGCTGCGCCACCGAGCAATCGCGCACCCTCGAAGTCGCCAAGGTGACCTCCGCCCATAGCACCTACCAAGGCACCCGCAGCCCCATCGCGGTGGGTAAGTTCGACAACCGCTCCAGCTACATGCGCGGCCTGTTCTCCGACGGCGTCGACCGCCTCGGCGGCCAGGCCAAGACCATCCTGGTCACCCACCTGCAACAGTCCAACAGGTTCAACGTGCTGGACCGCGACAACCTCACGGAAATCGCCCGGGAAAGCACCTTCGCGAAGAAGCACCAGCAAGTGCGCGGGGCCAATTTCGTGGTGACTGGCGACGTCACCGAGTTCGGTCGCAAGGAAGTCGGCGACCACCAGCTGTTCGGCATCCTCGGCCGCGCCAAATCCCAGATCGCCTATGCCAAGGTCAACCTGAACATCGTCGACGTCACCACCTCCGAGGTGGTCTATTCGGTCCAGGGCGCCGGCGAGTACAGCCTGTCCAATCGCGAAGTCATCGGCTTCGGCGGTACCGCCAGCTATGACTCCACCCTCAACGGCAAGGTCCTCGACCTGGCCATCCGCGAGGCGGTCAACAACCTGGTCTCCGGCGTCGACACCGGCGCCTGGCGTCCGGCGCAATAATCTCCAGGGAAGGACTGCATATGCCCCAACAGAAACAGCCATACGCCGCCCTGCTCGCCCTGGCCGCGGCCACCCTGCTCGGTGGCTGCGTCAGCCAGCCCAAGCCGCTCTATCACTGGGCCGGCTATCAGGAACAGGTCTACGCACACTTCAAGAACGACGGCAGCGGCCCGGAGCAGCAGATCGCCGCCCTGGAAGCCAGCCTGCAGGAGGCACGCGCCCAGGACGCCGTGCCACCGCCCGGCTTCCATGCCCACCTCGGCATGCTCTACGCCGAAGTCGGCAAGGCCGATCAGGTCCGCCAGCAATTCGAGACCGAGAAGACCCTGTTCCCCGAGTCCGCCCCCTACATGGACTTCCTACTGCGCAACGCCGAGAGATAACCCGCCATGATGCGCTTCAACCCCTGCAAAGCCCTTGCACTGCTGCTGTTGGCCGGCCTGCTCGGCGGCTGCGCCACTCCCACGCCCTACGACTACAGCGCGTTCAAGCAGAGCAACCCGGCCTCCATCCTGGTGCTGCCGCCGGTCAACCGGTCGCCGGACATCAAGGCCAGCTATAGCCTGCTGTCCCATGTCACGCTGCCCCTCGCCGAAGCGGGCTACTACGTCCTGCCGGTGGCGCTGGTGGACGAGACCTTCAAACAGAATGGCCTGATGAACGCCGACGAAATGCACATGGTGCCACCGGCCAAGCTGCACGAGATCTTCGGCGCGGATGCCGCCCTCTACATCGAGGTCAGCGAATACGGCAGCAGCTACAAGCTGGTGACCAGCGAAGTCGCGGTGACCGCCAACGCCAAGCTGGTCGATCTGCGCAACGGCCAGCTGCTGTGGGAAGGCAGCGCCCGGGCCAGCTCGGCGGAGAACCAGAACAACAGCGGCGGCGGCCTGGTCGGCATGCTGATCACCGCCGCGGTCAATCAGATCATCAACACCCTGAGCGACCGAGGCCACGAGATCGCCGGCATCACCAGCCAGCGCCTGCTGACCGCCGGCACCTTCAACGGCATCCTCCCCGGCCCTCGCGCGCCACAAGCCATGCGCGACCAGCTGACGGCGCAGTAACACACGCCCTGACAGGCGCAGAACGGCGCAAGGCCGCTCTACGCCTGTCAGGAGCTCGCGCAGAAGCAACCGACTACCCCCTCCCCCTTCCTCATCGCGACAGTTGACGACAGGCCATGCATACAGTCACAGTCACCACTCGTACACACAGCAGCCCGAAAGGGACTCGGCCCCTGCTTCTGAGATTCATACCGGGATAGGCACGCCTCGATTCGCTGGAGTCACGCGGGCGGGCCGGGCACCCAGCCGGGCACTTCATGAAATCGACCCTTGCATGTTTTCTTCTGGCGCTCTGCCTGGCCTCGGCGCAGGTGCAGGGCAGCCAGCACATCAAGGTCTATGCCTACCACCTCAAGCCCCCCTTCATCGTCGACTTGCAGCAACGCCAGGGCCTGTATTTCGACTTCTCCGACTACCTCAACAGCAAGGGCGACGCCTACCGCTTCGAAACGCTATACCTGCCGCGCAACCGTATCGAACACGAGCTCGACCACGGACACCTGGACGGCGTGGTGATCGGGGTGAATCCGCTCTGGTTCCAGGACCCGGCGCAGGAGAAGTTCCTCTGGACCCCGAGCCTCTACCAGGACCAGGACGAGATCGTCTCCCTGACCGGGACTGGCCTGAACTACCGCGGCCCGGAGTCGCTCAGCGGCCTGCACCTGGCCGGCGTCCTGGGCTTTAGCTACCACGGCATCGACGACTGGGTCGCTGCCGGCAAGATCGAGAGGAGCGACACCCCAGGCGAGCGCGAGGTGCTGCTGATGCTACTCAAGGGCCGCGTCGACGTCGGTATCGTCAGCCGCTCGACCCTGGACTACCTGGTCGAACGCGAAGGCTGGCAAGGCCTGTTCCATGTCTCGCCGACACCCCACGACCGCTTCGCCCGCCGCCTGCTGCTGCCCCCGGGGCAAGAGGCCCTGTACCGCTACCTGCTGCCGATCCTCGAGCACCTGCCCCACGATCCGGCCTGGCAGGCCATCCTCGAGCGCTATGCCGAGCCGGCCAATGCTCCTGGCTCGAACATCGGGCTGCCGCTGACCGACTAAGGGCTAGTCGCCGACCCGGAAACCCACCTGGGCCGTCTGTCCGCCCTCGTCCAACACGCTGAGCTGGTAGTGGCCGGCATGCCGGAAGCTGTGGCTGAAGCGGGCTTCGGCGCCACTCTCGCCTATCGGCCGACCGTCGAGAAACCACCAGCGCCGGCCGTTGCCGCCCAGGGTCGACAGGCTCAGACGCAGGGGCTCGGCGCTACCGGCGGGGCGCCTCAGGCGGTCGCCGTCGCGCACCCCGACTATCACCAGCGGCGCGACCTGGCCGAGCCGGTGCGGCGGGCAGCTCGGCTCCACCGCGGGCAGGCGCGCACTGCGTCGTTCGCGGCGCGGCAGCCAGGGCTCCAGCGGCGCCGGCCACAGGGCGATGACGCGGGGCTCTGCGCCCGGACAGCCGGCATCCACCCGACGCCCCGCGGCATTGACCCAGATCGTTTCCGACAGCCCCAGGCCCAGGGGTTGTTCCGTCGCCTGCAGGGTCGGCGGCGTAGTGCCGGCCAGGGTCCAGGCGAAGCGCTGGCGCCGGCAGTTCGGGTCGGCCTTGTCCAGGGGCTGGCCCAGGGGCCAGCAGATCGCAGCCACACCGACCTCGTCCGGCTGCGGGTCGGCCGGCAGGCCGATGCCGCGCTGGCTGTCCCGATTGGCCAGCAGGTCGTGCACCTGCAGCAGCAGCGGCGCGGCCGAGGCCAGGCCGAACTGGCCGGGCACCGGGGTACCGTCCGGGCGACCGATCCACACGCCGATCAGGTGCCGAGGGCCTATGCCTATCGCCCAGGCATCGCGAAAGCCGTAGCTGGTGCCGGTCTTCCAGGCCAGGGTCGGGCGCTGCAGCAGCTGCGCCCGGGCATCGCGGTCCGGCCGCGCCTGGCCTGCGAGGATGCGCCGTACGATCCAGGCCGCACCGGGCGACAGCAGGCGCCGCTCCCGCAAGGCATCGCCGGGCTGAAAGCGCGGACGCGCGGCCCGGCCGCCGCGGGCGAAGGCGCTGTAGCCGCCGACCAGGTCCTCCAGACGACTGCCGGCACCGCCGAGGATCAGCGCCAGGTTCGGCTCGGCCAGCGGCGGCAGGGCCAGGGGCACCCCGACATGCCGCAGTTCGCCGGCGAAACGCTTGGGCCCATAGGCTTCCAGCAGCTGCACCGCCGGCAGGTTGAGCGAGCTGGACAGCGCCTGGCTGGCCGACACCGCACCACTGAAGCCGGCGGAAAAATTGCCCGGGCGATAGTCGCCATAGCGCCGCGGCACGTCCTGCAGCAGCGACTCGGAATGGATCAGCCCGGCGTCCAGGGCCATGCCGTAGAGGAAGGGCTTCAGGGTCGAGCCCGGCGAGCGCAGCGCGGCGATCATGTCGACATGGCCGAAGCGCGCGGCATCGCCGATATCCACCGAGCCCAGGTAGGCGCGCACCGCCATGCTCGGCTGCTCGACCACCAGGATCGCCGCCGAGGTACGCTCCGGCAGGCGTGCCCGCCAGCCCAGCAGCAGGTCCTCCAGGCGGCGCTGCAGCGCGGCGTCTATCGTGCTGCGGATCAGCGCCGGGCTGCCGGGGCGGTTCAGCCGCCGCGCCAGCAGGGGCGCCAGTCGCGGCTGGCGGCGCGGCGCCAGCAGCACCGCCTCCTCCAGGGCATCCTCGACCGCCCCCCGGGGCCACACGCCGAAGTCGACCAGGCGCGCCAGCACCTTGTCGCGCGCCGCCCGGGCCCGCTCGGGGTGCCGATCCGGGCGCAGGCGGCTGGGCGCCTGGGGCAGCACCGCGAGCAGGGCCGCCTCGGCGCGGGTCAGGCTGGCCGGCGACTTGCCCAGGTAGCTCCAGCTGGCCGCCGCCACGCCCTGCAGGGTGCCGCCGAACGGCGCGCGGTTGAGGTAGAGCGTGAGGATCTCGTCCTTGGACAGGTGCCACTCCAGCTGCGCGGTGCGCCACAGCTGCTTGAACTTGCCGGCCAGCGAGCGGGAATGGGGATCGAGCAGGCGCGCCACCTGCATCGACAGGGTGCTGCCGCCGGACACCACCCGCCCGCCGGCCAGGTTCTGCCAGGCGGCCCGCGCCAGGGCCAGGGGGTTGACCCCGGGATGGCGGTAGAACCAGCGGTCCTCGTAGGTCAGCAACGCCTCCAGGTAATAGGGCGACACCTCGTCCGGGCTGACCGGGTAGCGCCACACGCCCTCGCCATCGGCGAAGCGCCACAGCGGCGTGCCGTCCTCGGCCAGCACCACCCGGGCCTGGTCGTCCCCGGGCAGGGGCAGCGGGAACAGGCGGTCGGCCGCCCACAGCAGCGCGCCGAACAGCACCGCGGCCAGCAGCCAGCACCGCGACCGGGTCCAACCACTCAGGCGCGGCATGCCGGGCTCCCTGGCCATAGGCGGTGCCGCGTCCGCAGCCCCACGAACCGCCGCGCCGACGCGCCAAGGCAGGGCGAAGCCTGGCACACTAGCGGCCATTCGCGACGAGGCTGCGGGCGGCAATCCGGCCGACGTCTGCACTTCACCAGGCTCATGGGAACGCTTGCATGCATGTAGAAGGCTTTTTCGAGTGGCTCGGCCAGGCCCTCGGCACCCTGATCCGCTTCGTCGTCGAGGCCTTGAGCGGCGTCTTCGGCGTACTCGGCGACGCCGTCAGCGGCTTTATCAGCGGTCTGTCCAAGGCCCTGGGCATCACCCCCTCCTTGCTCGGCATCCTGGTGCTGGTGATCGGCCTGCTGTTGCTCTACGCCGCCGTGCGCGCCTTTCTGCGCCGCGCCATCCTCATGGGGGTCGTCTGGCTGCTGCTGGGCCTGTGGCTGCTCGGCGGCCTGATCGGCTGACTCGGCCTGCAGGCCCGCCGCCGCGGCGGGCCTGAGCCGCCTCAAGGTTCCTCGACCACCAGGCGCCCCGGCGTCTCGCCGAGGGCCTGCCAGTTCGGCCGGTACATCGACTCCACCTGCGCTGGCGGCACCACGTAATTGCCGGGGGTGACGGCGCGCGCCAGGTACAGCAGGTGCGTGCCCTCGTAGGGGCTGACGTCTAGCGCCGCGACGTAACGGTCGCCGCGGAACTCCTGGTGCTTGATCCGGGCATTGGCCATCGACCTCTGCCAATCCTTCACCGCGCGGCCGGCATCGGCCAGGCTCGCGGCGCTCTGCGCCAGGTTCTGGTTCTCCAGCTCCAGGCCGGCAGGCAGCAGGTCGACCACCAGGGCATCCGGCACCCGCTGCTTGGCCTCCACCAGCAGGTGCACCAGCACCAGTTCGCCGCTGCGCAACCCGTCCAGCGCCAGCGGCTGGCCGTCCAGGCTCAGGTACTCGCGGAAGATGTGCATATTCTCGCCGCCGGCGGCCGGCGCCTCGACCGGGTAACCGGACAGGGTCAGTTGCTGGTACAACGGCTCGTCGCCGGTCTGGCTCAGGCTCAGGGGCGCGGCCAGCTCGGCGCCGTCCAGCTTGATGCCCGGCCGGGCATTGCTCAGGGCGAACGCGAAGGCACCGCTCTCGAGCCCGGCCTGCCAGGGCGACTCGGGCTTGGCGAGCAGGCTGCGTCCGGCCAGGTACAGGGCGTTGCGCTCCTGGGTCGAGAGCCAGCGCTGGCCGGCCACCTCGTCGGCCAGGGCGAACAAGCGTTGCTCGCGGCTGCCGGCGGCCAGGTCGTGCTCCTCGAGCAAGGCGAGGATCAGTGCCTGGTCGCGCAGCACGCTGCCATAGTCGCCCAGCCAGTGGCGATTGTCGCGACTGTGGGCCAGGCCGGCGGCCAGGGCCTGCTCGGCCCGCGGCCCATCGCCCATCTTCTGCAACGCCACGGCCAGGTGCACCAGGGGCAGGCCGGACTGGGCGTCGCCGCGGCGCTCGAACAGGCTGCGCAGGGCGCCCAGCGGCGCCTGCCGGCTGCGCGCCAATACGTAACCGGCATAGGCCTGCACGGCGAAGCGGCTATGGCTGGCGTCGTCGCTGTAGCCGACCTCGATCAGGTTGCGCTCCTGCAGATAGCGCAACAGCCGCTCGCTGGCCTTCTTCAGCGCCTCGGCCGGCACGCCGAAGCCCTGCTCGCGGGCGCGCAGGAGGAAATCGGTGACATAGGCGCTGAGCCAGTACTCCTCGTCGCCGTCGGCCCCCCACAGGCCAAAACTGCCGTTGTAGCGCTGCATGCCCAGCAGGCGTTCGATGCCCAATTCGATGGCACGGCGGCGCGACGCCTCCGGCTCGGCCTCCAGGCCCAGGCGCGCGAGGCTCGCCGCGTCGGCGTAGAGCGACGGGTACAGGCCGCTGGTGGTCTGCTCCAGGCAGCCGTAGGGGTAGGCCTTGAGCGCGCGGATCTGCTCGCCGAGATTCAGCGGCGGCCGGCTGGACACGGCCAGCAGCGCCTCGCGCCCGGCCGGCTCGAAGGCCTCCAGGGCGCCGGCCGGCAGGCTCCAGGGCTCGCCCTTGAGCACGCTGCGGAAATGCCGCAGCTGCGCCGGATAGGCCGGACGGATGCCCAGGGTCCACTCGCGGCGCAGCGGCGCCAGCGCCTCGTCGGGCAGCGCCAGCCCCCGCACCTCGACAGCGATCCGCCCCTGGCCGTAGCCGCCGAGGGCGCGCACCGGAATGCGCAGGATGCTGCGCTCGCCTGCTTGCAGGCCGATGCTGCGCTCGGCGTCGGCCGCCTCGGCCAGGCTCAGCTGCCCTTCGGCCACGATCCGCACCTGCAGTTGCTGGGCCTGGCCGGAGAGGTTGTTGAGGTCCAGCGCCAGGCGGGTCTCATCGCCGCCGGCGAGGAAGCGCGGCATCGACAGCTCGGCGATCAGCGGTGCGGCCACCACCGTCTTGGCCTCGGCCATGCCGTAGCGCTCGTCGCTCCAGGCCTGGGCCATCAGGCGCAGTTCGCCGTTGAAGTCGGGGATGTCCAGGCTGACCTCCCCCTCGCCTCGCTCATCCAGCAGCAGCGGCTGGCTCTGCAGCGCAACGATCAGCACACCGGTGTCCGGGCGCTTGCCGCCGGCGGCCAGCGCCGCGTCGCCACCGAAGGCCAGCTTGGCCAGCCGCCCCTGGCCGGCCTCGATCAGCTGGCCGTACACGTCCAGCTGGTCGGCGCCATAGGCCTTACGGCCGAACAGCGCGGCGAAAGGATCGGGCGTCGGGTAGTCGGTGATGTTGAGGATGCCGGCATCCACCGCGGCCACCAGCACCTGCACCCGCTCGGGCAGGCTGCCGTCGGCATTGCGCGCCTGTACCCTGATCTTCAGCGGCTGGTTCGGGCGCATCTTGTCCGCCGCGGTCAGGCTCAGCGCCAGCTGGCGCGGCGCCCGGTCCAGCGGCAGGTGCAGCAGGCCGACCGCACGCTTGGGCGTGGCGCCGCTCTGCGGCTCGCCCGGGCGGATCACCAGGGCGCTGACGTACAGGTCGTGGCGCGCCCAGTCCTTGGCGAGGGGGAGGTCGAACGCCTGGCCCTCGGCCGGCACCTCGATCTCCTGCCACCACAGTGGCCCGTCGCTGGACTCGACCAGCAGGTAGCCGCGGCCCGCCGCCGGCGGGGTCACCGTGACCCGGGCCGTGTCGCCTGCGGCGTAGGCCGGCTTATCCAGCGCCAGCTTGACCTGGTCCGGGCGCACCGCGCCGCCGTCGGCGTTGTCCTGCCAGCGGTAGCCGGCCCAGAAGCGCTGGCTGCTGAGCAGGCCGGTGTCGGCGTCGACCACCTCGACCCGGTAGGGGCCCCACTCCACCGGGAAACCGACCTTCGCCGTGGCCCCGGCCGCGACGCGCAGCGGCTGCTCGCTGAGGGTCAGGTACTTCTCGTTGTAGTGATGGCTCCAGCCGTCGCTGTCGGAGAAGCTCCAGTAATAGTCGCGGCGCTCGCGGACCAGGCGCACGTGGAGTCGCTCGGCCGCCAGCTTGTTGCCGGCGGCGTCGGCCACCAGCACCTCGAACTCGGCCAGGCTGCCGGCATCCACCCGATCGCCGTCGAACAGTCCGCGCAGGCCCGGCAGGCGTTCGGCCGGCCACACCGGCTGCACCAGGCGACGGGTGATCGGCCGGCCGCCGGACTCCTGCAGGCTGGCCTGGAGAATCAGCTGCAGCGGCGACTTGGCCGCCGTCCAGCGGCTGTCGATGGCCAGGCGGGCCTTGCCCTGCTCGTCCAGCGTGGTCTCGTCCAGTTCGATGTCCTGGCTCAGCTCCTGCTCGGTCAGCGAGCCGAACTGGTAGCCCGGCAAGCTCGCCACCGCCTCGCGCAGCGGGCGCACGTAGAGTTGGCCGCCGAGACGGTTGCCGGCGGCCGGCGCCCCGTACAGGTAGCGCCCGCTGACCGCGAAACGGGCCGCCTCGTCCGGCGCCAACGGCGTGTCACGGCCCTCGAGCTCCAGGGCCAGGCGTTCGGGGAGGAAATCCTCGACGGCGAACTCGTACAGCTGCGGCTTGCCGTCGCCCAGGTCGAACAGCAGCTGCCAGCGCCCGGTCGGCGCCTCCTCGGCCAGCGCCAGCTGGTACTGGTAGAGGCCGGATGCATCCGCCTGCCAGACGAACTTGCGGCTGACCTGGGCGTCCGGCCGGCGCACCTCGACGCTCACCGGCTGCGCCGCCACTGCGCGGCCGTCGGCATCGCGCAGCAGGGCATTGAGCAGCACGGTCTCGCCGGGGCGATAGAGATCCCGCGGGCCGAACACGAAGAACTGCAGCGGGTGCGCCTTGGGCCCGGCGATGTCGAACTCGGCCAGGTCCAGCGCCGGGCCGCCGAGGCGCAGCAGGCTGGTCTGCCCCTCCTGCCGGGCCAGCAGCAGCTCGGCCCCGACCGGCAGCGGCAGCTCGGCATGACCGTCGGCGTCGGTCTTGCCTTCGGCCAGCTGCTGGCCCTGGTCATCGAGCAGCTGCAGCTCGACTCCGGGCAGCGCCCGGCCGCCGGCCAGGGCCTGGGTGAACACGTCCAGGCGATCGCGGTAGCGGTGCGCCGACAGGCCGATGTCGCTCAGGCTGAACAGCGTGGCCGGCTGCGAATAGCCGTAGCTGCCCGCCTCGCGCATCACCGCCAGGTACACCCCGGGCTGCTGCAAGGGCGCCAGGCCGGCGATCGGCAACAGCAGGGTCTCGCGGGTGTTGCGCGCCGGATCGAGGCGGAAGCGCCCGCCGTAGACCAGCTCGGCCATCGGCAGCAACTGCTGCGCCTCCCAGGTGTCGAGGTTGCTGCTGCGCCCCCACTTGCCGAGGAAGCGCGGCAGCGCCTGGTCCTTGATGCGGAAGAACTCGACGTTGACCTGGTCGACGTTCAGGGCGATCACCGGCAGGCCCTCGGCCAGCCGGGTCGGCAGCAGCGAGCCACGGCTGGCGAAGCCGACGCTGGCCTGCAGGTCGCGGGTCTGCAGGCGGCTGCTGTATTCCTCGGTCAGTTGCGCACCATTGAGTCCCTGCAACCCGGCATCCACGGTCAACACCAGCTTGCGCCGTGGCTCCAAATGGCGCAGGCGCAACTCCATCAGGCTGTCGGCCAGCTCCCAGGCACCGTCGACCTTGCCGGTCTTGCTGTCGACCAGGTGCAGGCGCGCGGCGAAGTCCTGCTCCGGCTCCAGCGGCACGGAGAAACTCACCGACAGCGTGCTGGCGCCGTCCAGCTGGACCTCGGAGACGTCCACCACCTCGAGCTCGCGGCCGGCATAGCGCGCGGCCAGGGCGCCGCGGTCGAGGCCTGGCGCGGCGGCGGGCCGGCTGGCGAGCGCGGTCTCCGGCGCGCCGGCATCGACCTGCGGCGGCTCGGTGGCCGAGTCGCAGGCGCCGAGCAGGCCGAGAATAAGTGCCAGAAACAGTCCTTTGTACGGCATCGCGGGCTCCAATCTTGCGGGTGCAGAAGCCGCACACTATAGCCCCCGCGCCTCCGTAGGGCTAACCGGCGCGCGGCAAAATGCCCAGCCGCGCACAGGCCGCACTGCCACTCCTGGGGCATCAGTCCGACTCAACTCCGCCTCGGGTTGAGCGGACACCGGCCGACCAATAGTTAATCGGTATCGAAATCAATATGGAATCAATATGTTTATAGTGGTCCGATAATTTCCACCCAGCCCTGTCACGTACAACTCAGGCTTAACCGCCGAGGCAATCGATACAGACGAAAGATTGGAGTAATGTGCTTTCAATACTGCCGAATCTCTTTCCAGCTTATCGCTATAATCGACCTTGGCGCCCGTAACAGTTAGCCCCATATTTGAAAGCTGGGTGAAGTGAAAATTTCCAATATATGTCGCCTTACCAGGAGCGACGCGAAACGAAATCGAGAACGGCTTTGTGGGGCGTACGGCGGCCGCACCACTGCCAACGCTCCATGCATCAATCACATAGTCGCCGGCAGGTAGCTCTGTTGCAACCAAATTACCGCTGAGCCCCATCGACTCAAACTCACCGACTGGAAAGTACGGAATCACCACATTGGACAGCCCTGATTGAAAGTACCCAGCCCCACCTGAAGGAACTCGGTGGTATGACACGGCATATCCAGAGTATGCCCCATCATAGGTTATCGAGCCAATAACAAGCCCTACATCACCGTCCTCCTTCAACGCATAATCCTTAGATACGTTGCTCGTCGCACACCCACAGAGCAGCAAAATACCAAACACCACAACAGACATACGAAACACTCTAATCCTCCTCACGCATCTGGCGATCAACTCAAATACGAGCCAAACTCACAGCAACAAATAGGGCCAATCAACTTCCCTACTGACGAACTTCCCAATCCCGCTTGCTAACCTCCTGCAACTTAGTACCACCCTGCATTTGCATCCCGGCAGGCCCGGTAATTACACTGCTCACGTACTGCGCAAACCTAAGATACTTAGTAGCCTTCTGCTCAGCGTGAAGCATTACACTCACTGGGCGCCCGTCCGGTATATTCATCCAGTAAGGGCGCACCGTGATTTCCCTCTGCCCCTCCTGAGCAAAGAAACTCACATAGCTCCCAGGATCAAGGCTGCCCACGTACTTATCATCCGCCATGACACGGAAGTCTATCGCCTGGCCCATCCAATCCGAACTTGGTCTATAGATCACAATCCGAGCTGCATTTGACTCATTGAGAGAAGGCTCAAAGTAAGCCTCTTCAGAGCCCGGGGTTGTACACCCGGAAGCAAGTGCGCACACCCCAACAATGATTGCTTTAAAAAAGACATGCTGCCCTAGTGAAAACAAGCTATCCACAAAGCTCTCCTCCGAAACCAACCACTCAGCGCTAGTACGCCCAATTCACCGCTTCGAGCAAATCCATATTTTTCTGCCGAGCGGCTGCCCGCTGAGCGGCAGGTGATGTACTACGCAACTTTACATAACTGCCCTTGTGCGACAAAAGCACAACTTCAGAATAGAGCTTTTGCTCTCTAAAATCGAAAACTCCAGAAAATTCATAGGCAGCCTTTCTCGCCGCATAGCGCTTGCCATTCTTGACAAGCTCAACCTCCTCTTGTTCGACTAAGATCGCCCCAGGGTGATAGTCCTCAATCGTTGACTTTTCCGCATCAAATCGCCCAGAAAAATCGGGCACAGCCGCCTCATGCGGAACGATGTAAATTGTTGCGGCAACCTGTACCTCCGGCGAGCGCAAGTTATAAGCCGTAGACATATGCATCATCCCGGGAGCATACGCAATAACCTCTGCCCGCTGAAAGCCCGCCGCTTCCATAGGATAGTTGGGCGACTCCCCTATCATCGTAATTTCGGCAGGGTACCCTGAGTCTACGGTACTTACCTGAGGGCAACCCGTTAAGAACAGGCAAGAAGCAGAAATTAAAACGGCAGTAATCTTTCTCATGAATCTACTCTTCGGCTGAAAACGCTTGCGCATGGCTGCAATACCTTGCCAGGCCTACCAATCAAATCAGCAGCCCCAACAAGATTTAGAAAGAATATTCATAAGCAGTGCAGGCAATGCGCGCAGTCGTCGCCCCCACAAGAGCACGCGCCGGAGTCATCGAGAGAGGTCTGCGAAAGGAAGAATCTGAGGTGCGGCGGGCCATCCGTGACTCCAGCGGCTGTTGGCGTAAGGCCACTAACGTTGCGCGATCATGCCTCAGGGCCAGAAAAAGGGGAACTGCCCGCACTGAGCACATCGGTTTATTTCTGGAAAACTCTATTTGACGAAGGTAGACATAGGCCAAAAGCCTCGTTTCGCGCACCTCTTGGGGCCAGTGTGTAGTCGCTTATACTGCGCCGCTGTACCCGGAGCCCCTATGTCCCTGTTACGCGATGCCTGGCGCCATCGCCCGACCCACCGCCGGGTCTGGGCACTGGCGGCGCCGATGATCCTCTCCAACCTGTCGGTGCCCCTGGTGGCGCTGGTCGACAGCGCCGTGGTCGGCCACCTGCCCCATGCGCACCAGCTCGCGGCGGTGGCGGTCGGCGCCAGCCTCTACACCCTGCTGGTGTGGAGCGTGGGCTTTTTGCGCATGGGCAGCACCGGCTTCGCCGCCCAGGCCGCCGGCCGCGAGGACGGCGGCGCGCTGCGCCAGGTGTTGCTGCAAGGGCTGTTGCTCGGCGGCGGCCTGGCGCTGCTGCTGAGCCTGCTGGCGCTGCCCCTGGGCAGCCTGGCCCTGGGCCTGATGCAGCCCTCGGCGCAGCTGGACGAACTGGCCCGCGGCTACCTGCAGATCCGCCTGCTCGGCCTGCCGGCCGCCTTGGCCAGCTACGCGCTGATCGGCTGGCTGCTCGGCACCCAGAATGCCCGCGGGCCGCTGGCCATCCTGCTGACCACCAACCTGCTCAACGTCGCCCTCGACCTGCTCTTCGTCCTCGGCCTGGGCTGGGGCGTGGCCGGCGCCGCCTGGGCCTCGGTGCTCGCCGAGTGGAGCGGCGCACTGCTTGGCCTGTACCTGGCCCAACGCGCCCTGAGCGCCTATGCGGGGCGCATCGACTGGCCGGCGCTGCGCCGCTGGGCCAGCTGGCGGCCGCTGCTGGCGGTCAACCGCGACATCTTCATCCGCAGCCTGGCGCTGCAGTCGGTGTTCTTCCTGGTCACGGTGCAGGGCACCCGCCTGGGCGACGCCACGGTGGCGGCCAATGCCCTGCTGCTCAACGGCCTGCTGCTCACCGCCCACGCCCTCGACGGCCTGGCCCATGCGGTCGAGGCGCTGTGCGGCCATGCCCTCGGCGCCGGCGACCGCCAGGCGCTGCGCCGCAACCTGCTGGTCGCCGGCGCCTGGTCGCTGCTGGCGAGCCTGGGCTTCGCCCTGTTCTTCCTGCTGGCCGGGCACTGGTTCATCGCCCTGCAGACCGATATCGCCGCGGTGCGCGCCACGGCGCTCGCCTACCTGCCCTACCTGGCGCTGCTGCCGCTGCTGACGGTGTGGAGCTACCTGCTCGACGGCCTGTTCATCGGCGCCACCCGGGCGCGGGAGATGCGCGACGCCATGCTCCTGGCGCTGCTGCCGGGCCTGGCCCTGGGCTGGGCGCTGCAGCCCCTGGGCAACCACGGCCTGTGGCTGGCCTTTCTCGCCTTCATGCTGCTGCGCAGCCTCAGCCTGGGCGTCTATGCTTATCGCCTCAACCGCGACGACGCCTGGTTCGGTAGGCCGGCGCAGCTGCGCGAACGCCCCGCCGACTGAACACGCCTCATTCCCCTACCGAGAAAGGATGCCCCGATGGCCGCAGCGCTTGCCGCCTACCTGCACTACCTGGCGATCTTCGCCCTGTTTGCCCTGCTCACCCTGGAGCACAGGCTGTTAAGACTGCCACTGGACCTGGACAGGGCGCGCAGCCTGGTGCGCATCGATGCGGCCTACGGCATCAGCGCCGTGCTGGTGCTCGTCACCGGCGGCATCCGGGCCTTGTGGTTCGCCAAGGGCCTTGACTACTACCTGCACAACGCCCTGTTCCACGCCAAGCTCGGCCTGTTCGTGCTGGTCGGCCTGTTGTCGATCGTGCCGACGGTGCACTTGCTGCGCTGGCGCGCGCCGCTGAAAGCCGGCCAACTGCCGCAGCTCGACGCGGGCCAGGCGCGGCGACTGACCCTGATCATCCGCCTGGAGCTGCTGCTGGTGCTGCTGCTCCCGCTGCTGGCGGTGCTGATGGCCCGCGGTTACGGGGTAACCGGCTAAAGCCGCGACGCAGACATGAAAAAGCCCGGCCAGAGCCGGGCTTTTTCATGGTGCCAAGAGCACTCAGGACGCCAGGTAGGACGAGCGGGTCAGGCCCAGACGCAAGGCGTCGAGGAACTGGGTGCGCTCGCGGGCGCTGATCTTGGCGCTGGCCACCTTGTCGCGGTAGTGGGTCATCAGCTCCTCGGGCGACAGGTGCACATAGCGCAGCATGTCCTCGATGGTGTCGTGGGTCTCGATGCCGGCGCTGTACACGCTGCCGTCCTGGTTCTGGTAGATGTTCACCGAGTCGGTGTCGCCGAACAAGTTGTGCATGTCGCCGAGGATCTCCTGGTAGGCGCCGACCAGGAAGATGCCCAGCAGGTAGTCCTCGCCCTCGCGCACCTCGTGCACCGGCAGGCTGGTCTCGATGCTCTGCTCGTCGACGTACTGCTTGATCTTGCCGTCCGAGTCGCAGGTCAGGTCCTGCAGCACGGCGCGGCGCAGCGGCTCCTCCTCCAGGCGGTTGAGCGGCAGGATCGGCAGCACCTGGTCGATGGCCCAGGTGTCCGGCAGGCTCTGGAACACCGAGAAGTTGCAGATGTACTTGTCGGCGAGCTTGTCGTTGAGCTCGTCGAGCACCTGACGGTGCGAGCGCTGGCGCGCCTTCAGCGAGTTGTACAGGCGCCGGCACAGGGCGAAGTAGCACTGCTCGGCCAGGGCCTTCTCGCGCAGGCCGACCTTGCCCTCGGCGTACTGCGCGGCCACGTCGCTCATGTAGTGGGTGGCACGCCAGTAGGTCTCGGTGACCATCTCGATATCGGTGGGGCCGAGCAGCTCGACCAGGTACTGCACGGTTTCCGGCAGGCTGGCCTTGTCCTCGATCACCGGCACCTCGTCGTTGTGCTTCTCCACGTCGGTGACCTGCACCACCAGCATGGCGTGGTGCGCGGTGAGCGAGCGACCGCTCTCCGAGAAGATGTGCGGGTGCGGCAGGTCCTGGGCGTCGCAGAACTCCTTGAGCATGCCCACCACCACGCCGGCGTAGTCGTCCATGTCGTAGTTGATCGAGCTGGCGTTGCGCGAGTGGGTGCCGTCGTAGTCCACCCCCAGGCCGCCGCCGACGTCGACGTGGTCCACCGGCAGGCCCAGGCCGCGCAGCTCGCCGTAGTAGCGGATGGCCTCGCGGAAGCCGTGCTGGTAGTCGGCCAGATTGGCGATCTGCGAGCCCATGTGGAAGTGCAGCAGGCGGATGCCCTGATCGAGCCCGGCCGCGCGGAAGCGCTCGACCACCGACAGCAGCTGCGCCGCCGACAGGCCGAACTTGGACTTCTCGCCGCCGGTGTCGGCCCACTTGCTCGAGGCCAGGGAGGACAGGCGCACGCGCAGGCCGATCTGCGGGGCGACCTTGAGCTCGGCCGCCTCCTCGATCACCAGCTGCACCTCGGATTCCTTCTCGATGACGATGAACACGTTGTGGCCGAGCTTCTGCCCCATCAGCGCCAGGCGGATGAACTCGCGGTCCTTGTAGCCGTTGCAGACGATGGTGCCGCCCTTGGGCGCCAGCGCCAGCACCGCCAGCAGCTCGGGCTTGGAGCCGGCCTCCAGACCGATAGAGACGTTCTGGGTGGCGATGATGTTCTCCACCACCGCCTCCTGCTGGTTGACCTTGATCGGGTACAGCGCGGTGTACTGGCTCTGGTAGCCCAAGCGCGCGATGTTGGCGTCGAAGGCCCCGGTCAGGCCGCGCACGCGGTCCTGCAGGATGTCCGGGAAGCGCACCAGCAGCGGCAGGCTCAGGCCGCTCTCGCGCAGCTCCGCGACTTGGGCGAACAGGTCGATCGGCGTGCTGTCCGGGCCGTTCGGGCGCACCTCGACGCGGCCGCTGTCGTTGATCGCGAAATAGCCCGCGCCCCAATGGCGAATGCCGTAGACGCTGCGGCTGTCCGCGACCGTCCACTGGCTGCCGTCGTCTTTGCGTGTGCGTCGTGCAGACATCGAGTTCTCCCTTGCTAGAGATAAGAGCCGGGGATCAGCCCGGGCAACAGCAGATTAGAGTGAGGAAATGAGCATTGCCCGGCAGTCGACCCGCGACTTGCCGAGGAAGTTTAGAAGACCCGGGACGAGGGACCGGCTAGCCGCCGGACTTCTTCGCCTGGAAGCCGCGTTTGAGCAGTTCGTCGAGGAGCAGTTGGACGTGATCGCCCTGGATCTCGATCACCCCGTCTTTCAGCGCCCCCCCACAACCGCAACGCTTCTTCAGCGCGCTGGCCAGCTCCTTGAGCGCCTCCTCGGCCAGGGGCACGCCGCTGACGGTGGTCACCGTCTTGCCGCCACGGCCCTTGGTTTCGCGGCGCACGCGGGCGATACCGTCGCCGGCAGGGATCTGGGTCTTGTGGCAGATGCAGGCGTCCACCGGCTGGCTGCAGTCCGGGCAGTGCCGGCCGCTGTCGGTGGAGTACACCAGGCCGCCGAGGGCGGCGAATGACGAGGCTTTCTTGACCACCGGCTTGTCCTCGTAGGGGTCAGGATAGCGACTGGCTGATGACAATCAGCCGCGAAGCCCCACTCTGGCAGGGGCAGCGCAGCCCAGCTGGACGGCTCGGGCTTAGAGGGCGCGCAGTGTAAAGGCAAATTCCGCCGCTGCTAAGTACAAAATTGCGCCAGTGCTCGACAGATTGGCGACAGCGTCCAACATAGCGCACGGTGCTGCGCCGCTATGTTGCACAGTCGGCCAGCAGAACGCCCCTCAGGTCGCCAGATAGCGCCGCAGCGCCTCCAGCGAGTCCGGGCAGTAGGGTTTCTCGAGGGCCTCGGTCAGGGCCTGGCGCGGCGCCATGAAGTGCGCCTCGAGCACTTCTTCCGGCTGCAGCACCAGGGGCGCATCGGAGACCGCCGAGAACACCGCGCACCACAGGCGGTTGTCCGCCTGGTCGAAGAAGAAGCGCTCGTGCTCGCGCAGCTCGGCCCCGGCGATGCCCAGTTCCTCGGCCAACTCGCGGGCGGCGGACTCGGCATAGCTCTCCTCGGCCAACACCATGCCGCCGGCGGCCACGTCCCAGTACCCCGGATACAGCGCCTTGCTCAGGGTGCGCCGATGCACGCACAGCTCGCCGGCGGAGTTGAACAGCAGGATGAAGGTGCCCCGGCCGATCAGGCCGCGCTCGCGCAACTCGCGGCGCGGCAGGCTACCGAGCAGCCGGTCGTCCGCATCGACCCAGGCGATCTGCTCGGCATCGGAAGCGGCGCGGTGCGCCGCCTCGCGGGCGGATTGGCCCATCGCTAGCCCTGGCTCAACAGGGTACGCAGGTCGATGATCGCCGCATTGGCCCGCGAGATGTAGTTGGCCATCACCAGCGAGTGGTTGGCCAGCAGGCCGTAACCGCTGCCGTTGAGGATCATCGGGCTCCACAGGGTCTCCTGGGCGGCCTCCAGCTCACGGATGATCTGCCGCAGGCTGATGGTGGCGTTCTTCTTCGCCAGCACGTCGGCGAAGTCCACCTCGATGGCGCGCAACAGGTGCGACAGCGCCCAGGCCTGGCCGCGGGCCTCGTAGAACACGTTGTCGATCTGCATCCACGGCGTCTCGTAGATGCCCTCGGCGATGCCGCCGGTGCCCTCCTCGGCCAGGACCGGGTCCGGCAGGTCGGTGTTCAGGCGTACCTGGCCGACGCTGGCCGACAGCCGCTGCGACAACGAGCCGAGACGGGTGGCGGCATCGCCCAGCCAGTTGTTCAGGTTGTCGGCACGGGTATAGAACTGTGCGCTGGGCTTGGCCGGATCGGCCAGGCGGGCCAGGTAGCGGTCCAGCAGCTTGATGCCGTCGCGGTACTCCGACTCCGAGGCCGGCAGCGCCCAGCTCTTGTTGTCGAAGTTGAAGCGCGGCTCGGCCTTGGCCAGGTCGACGTCCTCGGTGGATTGCGACTGCGAGCGGGCGAAGTCCTTGCGCAGCGCCCGCGACAGGTCGCGCACCTGCACCAGCACGCCGTACTCCCAGCTCGGCATGTTGTCCAGCCACAGGCCCGGCGGGGCCAGGTCGTTGGCCAGGTAGCCACCGGGCTTGTCCAGCAGGGTGCTGGCGACCCGCTTGAGGGTCTCCACCGTGGTGTAGCCATTGACCATCTGCCGTCCGCTGCTCTGCGCCGCGGCCTGGGCCTGCAGCTGCACCGGGAACAGCTCGGGTTCCTGACTCCAGTACCAACCGACCACCAGCGCCAGCAGCAGATAGAGACCGATCAGGCTGCCCAAGGCCCGACCGGCCCAGCCCCCGGCAGATTTCCTGGGCGCGCGCTCGCCCGCGTCTTCGAGGCTGTCGCGTACACCAGCAGCGCCCTTCTTCCAGTCCAGCATGGCAAAGTCCTTCATCTACGGCATTCGAGTGTTCGACCACAACCTCAGGGAAAGTTGGCCGACGGCCTCGCACTATAAGGGAAGCATAGGCCGCTGCGCAGCGCCGACCGGCAAACTTAGCGCCGTCGTCCGTCCGGCCTCCCGGCTCGACAGGTTGCCATATGTGATCGGCGGCACTGGCGTACCAATCTTTCGGTGATAGCATTCAGCCATCCACCATCCAGGCCACATCAGCCGAAGAGTCAGGGACATGACCGAGCACACCGACCCCGGCCGCGATCAGCTCAAGCAACACTTCGCCCAGCGCGTGATCAACCAGGCGCGCCAGGTGCTGGAGGTCTGGCAACGGCTGCAGCGCCAGGACTGGAACGAGGCACGCATGCACGAGTTGCGCGAGGCGGCGTTGCTGCTGCAGCGCTATGCCGAACGCTTCGACCAGGCCGAGCATGCGCAACTGGCCGAGGCTGTCGGACATTGCATGCACGTGGCAGCCGACAACCATGGACGCCTGACCAGCGAGCTGATCGGCGAACTCAACCGACTGATGCAGCAGCTGTCACGTACCGGCCTGCGCCACGGCGACCGTTTCGAACAGACCTTGCTGCCACCACTGCGCAAGCCGGTCTACCTGGCCCTGCAACACCTCGAACGCGCCGAGCACCTGGCCCAGCAGCTGGCGTTCTTCGGCATGTCGGCGCAGCCCCTGGACAGCGCCAACGCCTTTCGCGCGGCCATGCTCGAACGCCACCCGGCGGCGATTCTCATGGACGTGAACTTCTCCGGCCCGGGCGCCGGCCTGCACCTGGCCGCCGCGGTGCAGCAGGGCCTGGAGCAGAAGATCCCGCTGCTGTTCTGCGGCCCCGAGGACACCGACACCCCGACCCGCCTGACGGCGGTACGCGCCGGCGGCCAGGAATTCCTCACCGGCAGCCTGGATGCCTCCGGCCTGCTCGAGCGCATCGAGGTGCTCACCCAGGTCGCCCAGTACGACCCCTACCGGGTGCTGATCATCGACGATTCCCGGGCCCAGGCCACCCACACCGAGCGGGTACTCAACGGTGCCGGCATCCTCACCCGCACCCTGACCGAGCCGATCCAGGCCATGGCCGAGCTGGCCGAGTTCCAGCCCGACCTGATCATCCTCGACATGTATATGCCCGGCTGCAGCGGCACCGAGCTGGCCAAGGTGATTCGCCACAACGACCGCTACGTCGGCGTGCCGATCATCTACCTGTCCGCCGAAGACGACCTGGACAAACAACTCGACGCCATGAGCGAGGGCGGCGACGACTTCCTCACCAAGCCGATCAAGCCGCGCCACCTGATCGCCACGGTGCGCAACCGCGCCGCCCGTGCCCGCCACCTCAAGGCGCGCATGGTGCGCGACAGTCTCACCGGCCTGTACAACCACACCCACACCCTGCAGCTGCTCGAGGACGCCCGCTACCGCGCCCAGCGCGACGGCCAGCCGCTGAGCTTCGCCATGCTCGACATCGACTATTTCAAGAGGGTCAACGACACCTATGGCCACCCCATGGGCGACCGGGTGATTAAGAGCCTGGCGCTGTTCCTCAAGCAACGCCTGCGCAAGACCGACCATATCGGCCGCTACGGCGGCGAGGAGTTCGCCGTGGTCATGCCGGGCACCGATGCCCGGGCCGCGCAACAGGTGATCGACGGCATCCGCCGGCGCTTCGCCGAGATCCATTACCCGGCCCACCCCCAGGACCTGTCCTGCACCTTCAGCGCCGGCATCGCCGAGCTGCGCGACGACATGGACGGCAAGCACCTCTCGCAGCAGGCCGACGAGGCGCTGTACCGGGCCAAACACGGTGGGCGCAACCGGGTCGAGCGGTACGTCGCCGACTGAGCCACCGGCGAAACCGTGATGCGGTGCATGCTGTCATAACGCCGTCATGAAAACGCAATAACTTCAGGCCCATACGGGTCGCGCCCAATGCCGCCCGCCCCACCGTCCACCGGTCGAGCCCCATGCGCCTGAAGTCACTCACCAACCTCAACACCCTGCTGCTGGTCGCCGTGTGCATCGCCCTGGGCGCCGCGCTCTGGTGGTCGCAGCGCGCCCTGGAGCGCCCCTACCTGCTGATGGAGCGCTACCTGAGCCTGTCGCAACAGTTCCAGCAGGCGGTCGCCCGCAACATCCTCGATTACCTCGACAACGGCGACGCCCTGCGCCACAGCAGCGCCCTGCAGGCCCTCGACAGCCTGGAGCCGGCGGTCGCCTCACTGCCGCCGCAACTGGCCGAGGACCTGCGCCCCAGCCTCGTCGAGTTGCGCGACTTCGCCGCCGGCGAGCTGCTCGCCGCCGGCAAGCTGGCCGGCGACCCCCAGGGCCTGCTGCTGCAGGCCGAACGGGAAATGGCCGGCGCCCTGGAACAGCTCGCCCAGTACGCCGACAGCGCCGATGCCGGCGCGGCCCTGGCCTACCGCCGCCCGCTGTTCGACGCGGCCCAGCACCTGGCACGCCTGGCCCACGCGCGCAACAAGCTGGTCAGCAGCGGCCGCGGCGAACTGACCGCCGCCGTCGAGCGCGAGCTGGCCGCCCTGCGCCGCCAGGCCGAGGCGCTGAATGCCCTGCCACTGCTGGGCGTGGTCGACGACGGTGCCTCGGCCAGCGACGGCTTCGCCGCCCTGCTCGGCCTGGACAGCGACAGCCAAAACGCCCAGGCGCAAGACCGCGGCATCACCCTCAAGCGCGACTTCGCCAGCCTGGTCGGCCGCTACCCGGCCGAGCTGCAGCGCACCCAGACGCTGATCGGGCAACGCGGCGAGCTGATCGAGGCCACCCGCACGCGGGTGGATAAGGTGCAGCAGGCCCTCGCCGCCCTGGAGCCGCTGGTGCGCGCCGAGCACGGCCGCATCCAGGGCGAGGTGCGCCTCATCCAGGGCCTGATGATCGGCCTGATCCTGCTCATCGCCCTGACCATCGACCGCATTCAGCGGCGCCTGACCCTGTTGCTCGAACAGTTGGTGCCGGCCCTGTCATCCTGGGCCCAGGGCGACTTCGGCGAGGCGGTGCAGCTGGACACGCGCATCCGCGAACTGGGCGATATCGCCGAGTCGCTCAACCGCCTGCGCAGCTATCTGGTCGAGCTGGTCGGCACCATCCGTCAACACGCCGAACAGGTCGCCGGTTCCAGCCGCACCCTGGCCGACCTCAGCGGCGGCCTGCACGCCGGGGCCGAACGCCAGGCCGGCGACACGGCGCAGATTCGCGACGCCCTCGGCGAGCTGGAGGCGACCATCGTCCAGGTGGCCGGCGACGCCAGCCAGGCCGCCGATGCCAGCCGCGACGCCGATCGCGCCCTGGGTCAGGGCCAGCAGGTCATCGGCCAGAGCCTGGCCGGCCTGCACGCTCTGGTCGGCGAGGTGCAAGGCAACGCCCAGGCCATCGAATGCCTGGCCGAGGAAACCGCCACCATCGGCAACGTGCTCACGGTGATCCGCGGCGTCGCCGAGCAGACCAACCTGCTGGCCCTCAACGCCGCCATCGAGGCGGCCCGCGCCGGCGAGGCCGGCCGCGGCTTTGCCGTGGTCGCCGACGAGGTGCGTTCGCTGTCGCAGCGCACCGGCAGCGCCACCGCCGAGATCCAGGAGCTGATCGGCCGCCTGCAGCAGGCCGCACGCCAGTCGGTGGACGCCATGCGCGCCCAGGTCGAGCACGCCGAAACCACCGCCAGCCAGGCCGAGGCCGCCGACGGTGCCTTGGACGAGATCGTCAAGGCGATCCGCACCATCGCCAGCATGGCCGAGCGCATCGCCGATGCCACCGCCCAGCAACGCGGCGCGGCCAGCGGAATCCGCGGCCACAGCGAACGCATCCACCAACTCGGCGGCGACAACCTGCAGCGGATCGGCGCCGCACGCCTGCAGGGCGAACAGCTGCTGCACCTGGGCGAGCAGTTGCATACCGCGGCGCAGGCGTTCCGCCTCTAGTCACGCGCCGTCGGCGCCACGGACACGACCGCTTACAGCCTGCACCTGCCCCCTGGCCACGGCCTTGGTTATGATGCAGGCACCGATTCGTGACGAGACGCCCATGCACCGCCTGCTCTGCCTGCTCCTGCTGCTGTTCACCCTGCCCGCCGGCGCCGGCCTGCTCGATAACCGCCCCGCAGCAGCCCCGCTGGGCGCGGCGCTGAACAACAGCGCGGACTTCCTGCCGGTGCGCGAGGCCTTCAAGCTGAGCCTGGTCGACAGCTCGGCCGACTCGCTCAAGCTGCGTTTCGTCGCCGCCGACGGCTACTACCTCTACAAGCACCGCTTCAAGTTCGCCAGCGCGCCGGCCGATGTCGGCCTGGCCGAGGCGCAACTGCCGGCCGGCAAGCGCAAGACCGACGAGTACTTCGGCGACGTCGAGGTGTACTACGGCGTGCTCGACGTCGAGTTGCCGCGCAACGCCGCAGACGGCCGGCCGTTCGATCTGCAGGTCACCTACCAGGGCTGCGCCGACAAGGGCCTGTGCTATCCGCCGGAAACCGAGACCCTGGCCATCGACGGCGGCCAGGCGGGCGACGGCACCTCGGCCGCCGCGGCCTCCGGCTGGCGCTGGACCGACCTGGCGCTGTTCTTCCTCGCCGGCCTGGGCCTGACCTTCACCCCCTGCGTGCTGCCCATGCTGCCGATCCTCTCGGGGGTGGTGCTGCGTGGCCGCCCGAGCAACCGCCGGGGCCTGGTGCTGTCGCTGGCCTATGTGCTGCCGATGGCGGCCTGCTATGCGGCCCTGGGCGCTTTGATGGGGATGTTCGGCGCCAGCCTGAACCTGCAGGCCATGCTGCAGTCGCCCTGGGTGCTGGTGCCCTTCGCCACCTTCTTCGCCCTATTCGCCCTGGCCATGTTCGGCCTGTTCGAGTTGCGCCTGCCGGCCTTCATTCGCGAACGCCTCGACCGCAAGGCGGCGCAGACCCGCGGCGGCACAGTCGCCGGGGCGGCCACCCTCGGCGTGCTCTCCAGCCTGATCGTCTCGCCCTGCGTCACCGCCCCGCTGACCGGCCTGCTGCTGTACATCAGCAGCACCGGCGATGCCCTCGGCGGCGGCCTGCAGCTGTTCGCCCTGGGCCTGGGCATGGGCGCCCCGCTGGTGCTGATCGGCGCCGGCGGCGGCGCGCTGCTGCCCAGGAGCGGCGCCTGGATGACCGGGGTGCGCAACCTGTTCGGCGTGATGCTCCTGGCGGTCTCCGTCTGGCTGCTCGAACGGGTCCTGCCCGGCCCGCTGGCCCTGGCCCTGTGGGGCCTGCTGGCCGGCGGCGCCGCACTGTTCCTCGGCGCCCTGGAGTTCGGACCGAAGAGCCACGTGCAGAAGCTCGGCCAGCTGGCCGGTCTGTTCCTGCTGGTCTATGCCCTGGCCAGCTGGACCGGCGCCCTGCAGGGCCAGGACGACCCGCTACGCCCCCTCGGCCGCCCCGCCCCCCCGGCTGGCACCCTGGCCAGCCAGGTCGGCGTCGAAGGCTGGCAGACCGTCAGCAGCCCCGCCGAACTGGATACCGCGCTGGCCTCCGCCCAGGCCGACGGTCAGCCGTTGCTGCTCGACTGGTACGCCGACTGGTGCATCAGCTGCAAGGTGATCGAGCGCGAAGTGCTCAGCGCCCCGCAGGTGGGCAGCCAGCTGGCCGGCTTCCGTCTGGTACGCTTCGACATGACCGACAGCACCCCGGCCCAGCGTGCCCTGCTCGACCGTTATCAGCTGTTCGGCCCGCCGGCGATCCTGCTGTTCGCCCCCAGGGGCGACGAATGGCTGGACCTGCGGGTGGTCGGCGAGGTGGACGCCGTCACCTTCGCCGCCCGCCTGCAGCAGGCCCGCGAACGCCTCTGACGCTTCCAGTCATATATCTGCCGCAAACTACTGACATCGTGTCGACTATTGCCGACAACTGGACAGCCCCGCGCCCTCTCCGGCATAGTCGCGCGCAGCGCAGAAAACCTTAGGAGCACGATCATGGCCACCTTGTTGGTATTGCACGGGCCCAACCTCAACTTGCTGGGCAGCCGCGAGCCGGGCGTCTACGGCGCCACCACCCTGGCGCAGATCAACCTCGACCTGGAGCGCCGTGCCCGCGAAGCCGGCCACCACCTGCAGTACCTGCAGAGCAATGCCGAGTACGAGCTGATCGACCGCATTCACGCCGCGAAGGACGAAGGTGTCGACTTTATCCTGATCAATCCCGCCGCTTTTACCCATACCAGCGTCGCATTACGTGACGCGTTGCTGGCGGTGAGCATCCCATTCATCGAAGTGCACCTGTCCAACGTGCACAAACGCGAACCTTTCCGCCATCACTCCTACTTTTCCGACGTCGCGGTAGGAGTGATCTGCGGCCTTGGCGCCAGCGGCTACCGCCTGGCCCTGGAGGCCGCGCTCGAACAACTTGAACGGCCCTGACCTCACCTGGGAGTGGAGCAACTATGGATATTCGTAAAGTCAAGAAACTGATCGAACTGCTGGAAGAGTCCGGCATCGACGAGCTGGAGATTCGCGAAGGCGAAGAGTCCGTGCGCATCAGCCGCCACAGCAAGCAAGCCGCCATCATGCAGCAGCCGGTCTATGCCCAGGCGCCTGCGCCTGCCGCCCCGGCCGCCGCGCCGGCTGCCCCTGCCGCCGAAGCTGCCGCGCCGGCCGCGCCCAAGCTGAACGGCACCGTGGTGCGCTCGCCGATGGTCGGCACCTTCTACCGCGCCTCCTCGCCCACCTCGGGCAACTTCGTCGAAGTCGGCCAGAGCGTGAAGAAGGGCGACATCCTCTGCATCGTCGAGGCGATGAAGATGATGAACCACATCGAGGCCGAGACCAGCGGCGTGATCGAATCCATCCTGGGCGAGAACGGCCAGCCGGTGGAATACGATCAGCCCCTGTTCACCATCGTTTGAACCGGGGAGAGCCTGCGATGTTGGAAAAAGTCCTGATCGCCAACCGCGGCGAGATTGCCCTGCGCGTGCTGCGCGCCTGTAAGGAACTGGGCATCAAGACCGTGGCGGTGCACTCCACCGCCGACCGCGAACTGATGCACCTGGCCCTGGCCGACGAATCGGTGTGCATCGGCCCGGCGCCTGGCGCCCAGTCCTACCTGAACATCCCGGCGATCATCAGCGCCGCGGAAGTCACCGGTGCCACCGCCATCCACCCCGGCTACGGCTTCCTCGCGGAAAACGCCGACTTCGCCGAGCAGGTGGAGAACTCCGGCTTCGCCTTCATCGGCCCCAAGGCCGAGACCATCCGCCTGATGGGCGACAAGGTCTCGGCCAAGGAGGCCATGATCAAGTCCGGCGTACCGGTGGTCCCCGGCTCCGACGGCCCGCTGCCGGAAGACGAGGAGACCGCCCTGGCGATCGCCCGTGAGGTCGGCTACCCGGTGATCATCAAGGCCGCCGGCGGCGGCGGTGGTCGCGGCATGCGCGTGGTGCACAAGGAAGAAGACCTGATCAAGTCGGCCAAGCTGACCCGCAGCGAAGCCGGTGCGGTGTTCGGCAACCCGATGGTCTACCTGGAGAAGTTCCTCGGCAATCCACGCCACGTGGAAGTCCAGGTACTGTCCGACGGCCAGGGCAACGCCATCCACCTGGGCGACCGCGACTGCTCGCTGCAGCGCCGCCACCAGAAGGTCCTGGAAGAAGCCCCGGCCCCGTTCATCGATGAGCGGGCGCGCGCCCAGGTCCTCGACCGCTGCGTCAACGCCTGCATCGAGATCGGCTACCGCGGCGCCGGCACCTTCGAGTTCCTCTACGAGGACGGTAACTTCTACTTCATCGAGATGAACACCCGCGTCCAGGTCGAGCACCCGGTCACCGAGATGGTCACCGGCGTCGACATCGTCAAGGAGATGCTGAGCATCGCCGCGGGCAACAAGCTGTCGATCAAGCAGGAAGACGTGGTGATCCGCGGCCATGCCCTGGAATGCCGGATCAACGCCGAGGACCCGGACAACTTCATGCCCTGCCCGGGCAAGGTCAAGCACTTCCATGCCCCGGGCGGCTTCGGCGTGCGGGTCGACTCGCACCTGTACAGCGGCTACAGCGTGCCGCCGAACTACGACTCGCTGATCGGCAAGCTGATCACCTACGGCGCCAGCCGTGACGAGGCGCTGGCGCGCATGCGCAACGCCCTGCAGGAGATCGTGGTCGACGGCATCAAGACCAACGTGCCGCTGCACCGCGAGCTGGTCATCGACAAGGGCTTCTGCCAAGGCGGGGTGAACATCCACTACCTGGAAAAGAAACTGGGTATGGACAAGCACTGACGCCGCCGCGTCGACGCACAAGGGCTGCCCACGGGCGGCCCTTGTCATTTCCGCCCCCGGCGGAAACCGTCGCGGCGACAGCCGGCGCGGTGGAAGCCGGTCCGGTGGTCGAGTAAGCTTGCCCGCCAATCGCACCACGCCCCATCGCGCAAGAGGTTTCCCCATGCCCTGGCTGCAAGTCCGTCTCGCCATCACCCCGGAACAGGCGCAGACCTACGAGGACGCCCTGCTCGAAGTCGGCGCCGTCTCGGTCACCTTCATGGACGCCGAGGACCAGCCGATCTTCGAACCGGACCTGGGCACCACCCCGCTGTGGTCGCACACCCACCTGCTGGCGCTGTTCGAAGCCGATACGGACGCCAACAGCCTGCTCGCCCACCTGCAGCTGCTGACCGGCGGTGCCCTGCCCGAGCACCAGATCGAGCGGATCGAGGACCAGGACTGGGAGCGCAGCTGGATGGACGGCTTTCAGCCGATGCGCTTCGGCCGCCGCCTGTGGATAGTGCCGAGCTGGCATGCCGCCCCCGAGCCGGACGCGGTCAATCTGCTGCTCGATCCGGGCCTGGCCTTCGGCACCGGCACTCACCCGACCACGGCCCTGTGTCTGGAGTGGCTGGATGCCCAGGAGCTGGCGGGCTGCAGCGTGCTGGACTTCGGCTGCGGCTCCGGCATCCTGGCCATCGCCGCCCTGCTGCTGGGCGCCCCCCAGGCCGTCGGCACCGACATCGACCCCCAGGCCCTGGAGGCCTCCCGCGACAATGCCGGGCGCAACGGCATCGATCCGGCACGCTTCCCCCTCTATCTGCCGGCCGACCTGCCACCGCAGCCGGCCGACGTGGTGGTCGCCAACATCCTCGCCGGCCCCCTGGTGGGCCTGGCCCCGCAGATCACCGGCCTGGTCAAGCCGGGCGGCCGCCTGGCGCTGTCCGGCATCCTCGCCGAGCAGGCCGAGGAGGTCCGCGCCGCCTACAAGGACGCCTTCGACCTCGACCCGACCGCGAGCAAGGACGGCTGGGTGCGCATCAGCGGCGTACGGCGCTGATGCGCCGTCCTGCTGCTTTGCCAGGCACTTGCGTTAGACTGATCGCCCCGCCACATCCGCTCGCAGGCCGCCGGATCACCGCATGACCGAGACGTTCGTCACCCAGTGCCCCCATTGCCGCACCAGCTTCAGGGTCAACCAGGCACAGCTGGGTGCGGCCCATGGTGTGGTCCGCTGCGGCGCCTGCCTGCACGTGTTCAATGCCGCGCAACAGCTGCGCGCGCAGGGTCATGACCTGGCCGACACCGCGCCCACCCAGGCGCCCCCCGCCAGCCCCGCGAGCGCGGCGCAAGCGCCCGCCGGATCGAGCGCGCCGGCCGCCGCCGCCAAGAGCGACGACCGGACGCCGCCCAGTCCGGCCAACGCCACCCTGTGGATTCATGACGACCTGGATCTCGACAGCCTCGACCTCGATGAGGAACTGGCCAAGCTGGAAGAACAGGAGCAGCAGCTCTCCCAGCAATTCAGGGCACTGGAGCAAGCCCCCCGGTACGCCGAGGCTTTTCGCCCGCTGAGCCCTCACGAGCCGGTGGCGGATGACGAACAATGGGCCGAGGCGCTGCTGCGCGAAGACGCCACCAAGACCGCGCCAAACCCGAGCCCGAGCGCACCGCAGCACCTGCCGGAGAGCAGCCAGGCGCCCCTGGCGCCCCCCCCTCAGGAACATGCCAGCCCCGCGCCGCGCCAGGAGCCGCGCCTCGAACCGAGCGAAGAGGATACGACCGCGGCATCACCGGACAAGGACGAACCTCGGCTGAGCGCCACCCGCGACGAGCCCGACGCGGAGCTAGAGGAAGACGAACCACCCGCCGAGCCCGCTGGCAAACATGGCCGCAACGAGCCCGAGCTGCGCGACGAACACCTGTTCGAGCTGGACGACGAACCCCTGCAGCTGGACTGGCAGCCACCGCGCACGCCCTGGGCCCGCTGGTTCGGCTGGGGCCTGCTCAACCTGATCGCCGCCGGCGCCCTGGCCGGGCAGTACCTGATCTACCACTTCGAGGAACTGGCGCGCCAGGACCAGTACCGCCCCTGGTTCGAACAGCTGTGCCCGAGCCTCGGCTGCATCCTGCCGTCCAAGGTCGACATCGAGCAGGTCAAGAGCAGCAACCTGGTGGTGCGCAGCCATCCGGAGTTCAGCGGCGCCCTGGTGGTCGACGCGATCCTCTACAACCGCGCGCCCTTCGCCCAGCCCTTCCCGCTGCTGGAAATGCGCTTCGCCGACATCAACGGCCAGCTGCTCGCCAGCCGTCGCTTCAAGCCCAGCGAATACCTCGCCGGCGAGCTGGCCGGGCAGGCCGAGATGCCGCCGCAGACCCCGATCCACGTGTCCCTGGACATCCTCGACCCGGGCACCCGGGCGGTGAACTACAGCCTCAGCTTCCACTCCCCGGAGTAGCGCCGAGCCCGGAGCACAGGTTCCCGCCCTGTCAATCTAACCCTTGGCGATAAGGCCGCAGCTGTTCAGAATTTGTTCAAAACAGCCTTTATCCGGTCACCCAGAGCGGGTATTATTCCCAGCCTTTTCGCACTCTCCTATTGGTCTCAACAGCCCGTCTCTTGAGCAGGGAAGCCCTATGTCGGCGTTATGCATCGGCCCCTACAGACTGCCCAACCCGCTGATTCTCGCGCCCATGGCCGGAGTCACCGACCGGCCCTTCCGCCAGCTGTGCCGGCGCCTGGGGGCGGGTCTGGTCGTCTCGGAAATGGTCACCAGCGACGTGCGCCTGTGGAACAGCCGCAAATCCAGCCTGCGCCTGCCTCACGCCGGCGACCCGGAGCCGCGCTCGGTGCAGATCGCCGGCGGCGACCCGCAGATGCTCGCCGAGGCGGCCCGGCGTAATGTCGAGCTGGGGGCACAGATCATCGACATCAACATGGGCTGCCCGGCCAAGAAGGTCTGCAACAAGGCCGCCGGCTCCGCCCTGCTCAAGGATCAGGAGCTGGTACGCGAGATCCTCCATGCGGTGGTCGCCGCCGTGGACGTGCCGGTGACCCTGAAGATCCGCACCGGCTGGGACCGGCAGAACAAGAACGGCGTCGAGGTGGCGAAAATCGCCGAGCAGGCCGGTATCGCCGCCCTGGCCGTGCACGGTCGCACCCGCGCCGACCTCTACACCGGCGACGCCGAGTACGACACCATCGCCGCGATCAAGCAGGCGGTGTCGATACCGGTGTTCGCCAACGGCGACATCGACACCCCGGAGAAGGCCCAGGCCGTGCTTGCCGCCACCGGCGCCGACGCCCTGCTGATCGGCCGCGCGGCCCAGGGCCGGCCGTGGATCTTTCGTGAGATCGAGCATTACCTGCGCACCGGCAGCAAGCTGCCGGCGCCCAGCCTGCTCGAACTCGAACACATTCTGCTCGAGCATCTGGCCGCACTGCATGCCTTCTATGGCGAGGTGATGGGCGTACGCATCGCCCGCAAGCATGTCGGCTGGTATCTCGCAACCCTGCCGGGCGCCAGGGAGTTTCGCGCCCAATTCAACCGTCTGGACAGTACGGACGCGCAGTGCGCCGAGATTCGCCAGTTCTTCGGCGACCGGCAAAACGATGGAGAAGGGGTGGCCGCATGACGTTGATGACCGAGAATTTAGTGAGTGGAATTGCACCCGTGAGCGACAACAGCAGTTTGAAACAGCACCTGACCACGCCGAGCGAAGAGGGCCAGACCCTGCGCGGCAGCGTCGAAAAAGCGCTGCACAACTATTTCGCCCACCTCGAAGGTGCCGAGGTGACCGACGTCTACAACCTGGTGCTCACCGAAGTGGAAGCCCCCTTGCTGGAGACCGTGATGAACTACGTCAAGGGCAACCAGACCAAGGCCTCCGAGCTGCTCGGCCTGAACCGCGGCACCCTGCGCAAGAAACTCAAGCAGTACGACCTGCTCTAACCCAGCATCCTCCCCGAAAGGGCGGCCCCATCGAAAGCCGCCCTTTTTGCTGATTTCCCTGCTCCGATGGACTCTGAAATGACCGACCAGACCACCCGCCTCCCCGTTCGCCGCGCCCTGATCAGCGTCTCCGACAAGACCGGCATCCTCGACTTCGCCCGCGAGCTGTCCGCCCTCGGCGTGGAGATCCTCTCCACCGGCGGCACCTACAAGCTGCTCAAGGACAACGGCGTGGCCGCCGTGGAAGTGGCCGACTACACCGGTTTCCCGGAGATGATGGACGGCCGGGTCAAGACCCTGCATCCGAAGATCCACGGCGGCATCCTCGGCCGCCGCGCCGTCGACGGCGCGGTGATGGCGCAGCACGGCATCCAGCCGATCGACCTGGTGGCGGTCAACCTCTACCCCTTCGAGGCCACCGTGGCCAAGCCGGACTGCGACCTGGCCGACGCCATCGAGAACATCGACATCGGCGGCCCGACCATGGTCCGCAGCGCGGCGAAGAACCACAAGGACGTCGCCATCGTGGTCAACACCGGCGACTATGCCGCCATCCTCGAGGCCCTCAAGGCCGGCGGCCTGACCTACGCCCAGCGTTTCGACCTGGCGCTCAAGGCCTTCGAGCACACCGCCGCCTACGACGGCATGATCGCCAACTACCTGGGCACCATCGACCAGGCCGCCGAGACCCTGTCCACCGAGGCGCGCGGCGCCTTCCCGCGCACCTTCAACAGCCAGTTCATCAAGGCCCAGGAGATGCGCTACGGCGAGAACCCGCACCAGAGCGCGGCCTTCTACGTCGAGGCGAAGAAGGGCGAGGCCAGCGTCTCCACCGCCGTGCAGTTGCAGGGCAAGGAACTGTCGTTCAACAACGTGGCCGACACCGACGCCGCCCTGGAGTGCGTGAAGAGCTTCGTCAAGCCGGCCTGCGTGATCGTCAAGCACGCCAACCCCTGCGGCGTGGCCGTGGTGCCGGACGAGGACGGCGGCATCCGCCAGGCCTACGAGCTGGCCTACGCCACCGACAGCGAGTCGGCCTTCGGCGGCATCATCGCCTTCAACCGCGAGCTGGACGGCGCCACCGCCCAGGCCATCGTTGAGCGTCAGTTCGTCGAGGTGATCATCGCCCCGACGATCTCCCAGGCTGCCCGCGACGTGGTCGCCGCCAAGGCCAACGTGCGCCTGCTCGAGTGCGGCCAGTGGCCGGCCGAGCGCGCCGCCGGCTGGGACTTCAAGCGGGTCAACGGCGGCCTGCTGGTGCAGAGCCGCGACATCGGCATGATCGAAGCCTCCGACCTGAAGATCGTCACCCAGCGCGCCCCCAGCGAGCAGGAGATCCATGACCTGATCTTCGCCTGGAAGGTGGCCAAGTTCGTCAAGTCCAATGCCATCGTCTACGCCAAGAACCGCCAGACCGTGGGCGTCGGCGCCGGCCAGATGAGCCGCGTCAACTCCGCGCGCATCGCCGCGATCAAGGCCGAGCACGCCGGCCTGCCGGTGCCCGGCGCGGTCATGGCCTCCGATGCCTTCTTCCCCTTCCGCGACGGCATCGACAACGCGGCCAAGGCCGGCATCACCGCGGTGATCCAGCCCGGTGGCTCCATGCGCGACAACGAAGTGATCGCCGCCGCCGACGAGGCCGGCATCGCCATGGTCTTCACAGGAATGCGCCACTTCCGTCACTAATGTGTGGGGCCGCGCTGAAGCAGGCGTCTGCGTCGTTGCGGACGACTTCGCTAATGCTCATTGCCAGACGGCAACTGCGCTTATCGAAGCCATCCGCGCCTAGCATCCACCAGCTCCATCACGGCCCGATAGAACGGCAAGATTTCGTAGGGTGGACAGCCGAAGCTGTCCACCAACCGGGCCGCAGGCCCGCCTCCCCTAGGAGAGAGACATGAACGTACTGATCATCGGCAGCGGCGGTCGCGAACACGCCCTGGCCTGGAAAGTGGCGCAGGACCCGCGCGTCGAGAAGGTCTTCGTTGCCCCGGGCAACGCCGGCACCGCCCTCGAGGCCAAGTGCGAGAACGTCGCCATCGACGTGCTGGCCTTGGAGCAGCTGGCCGATTTCGCCGAGCAGAACGTGCAGCTGACCATAGTCGGCCCCGAGGCGCCGCTGGTGGCCGGGGTGGTCGACCTGTTCCGCACCCGCGGCCTGGACATCTTCGGCCCCAGCGCCGGCGCCGCCCAGCTGGAGGGTTCCAAGGCCTTCACCAAGGACTTCCTCGCCCGCCACGCCATCCCCACCGCGGCCTACCAGAACTTCACCGAGGTCGAACCGGCCCTGGCCTACCTGCGCGCCCAGGGTGCGCCCATCGTGATCAAGGCCGACGGCCTGGCCGCGGGCAAGGGCGTGATAGTGGCCATGGACCTGGCCGAGGCCGAAGCCGCGGTGCGCGACATGCTCGCCGGCAATGCCTTCGGCGAGGCCGGCTCGCGGGTGGTCATCGAGGAGTTCCTCGATGGTGAAGAAGCCTCCTTCATCGTCATGGTCGACGGCCAGAACGTGCTGCCGATGGCCACCAGCCAGGACCACAAGCGCGTCGGCGACGGCGACAGCGGCCCCAACACCGGCGGCATGGGCGCCTACTCGCCGGCCCCGGTGGTCACCCCGGCCGTGCATCAACGGGTGATGGACGAGGTGATCATGCCGACCGTGCGCGGCATGGCCGCCGAGGGCAACGTCTATACCGGCTTCCTCTATGCCGGCCTGATGATCGACAAGTCGGGCGCGCCCAAGGTCATCGAGTTCAACTGCCGTTTCGGCGACCCGGAGACCCAGCCGATCATGGTGCGCCTGGAGTCGAGCCTGGTACTGCTGGTCGAGGCGGCCCTGGCCAAGGCCCTGGACAAGGTCGAGGCGACCTGGGACCCGCGCCCCACCGTGGGCGTGGTGCTGGCCGCCGGCGGCTACCCGGGCGACTATGCCAAGGGCGAGGTCATCCGCGGGCTGGACGCCGCGGCCAAGCTCGACGGCAAGGTGTTCCATGCCGGCACCGCGCTCAAGGACGGCCAGATCGTCACCAGCGGCGGCCGGGTCCTGTGCGCCACTGCCATAGGCCCGAGCGTGGCCGAAGCCCAGCAGCAGGCCTATCGCCTGGCCGAGCAGATCAGCTGGCAGGGCTGCTTCTACCGCACGGACATCGGCTATCGGGCCATCGCCCGCGAGCGCGACGAGCCCTGAGGACAGCGGCAAGCGAGGGCGGCCACCGTGCCGCCCCGGTTTATTCCTCGCCAGCTCGGCTTGGCTATAATCCGTCCACTCATTACCGAAGGGAATTCACCGTGCGCCGGCTGAGGATTGCCACAGGATTGTTGATCGCCTTGCTGCTGACGGCACTCGGTGCCTTGCCAGTCCAGGCCTCGACGGGCTGGTCGGCGCTGCCCGACGACGGCGCGGCCCTGCAGCTGGACGACATCCGCACGCCCCTGCACAGCTCACGCTTCGCCCCGATCGAACTCGGCGAGCTCTATACCCCGGGCGACGGCGCCGCGCTGTGGCTGCACTACCGTTTGCCCGTCAGCCAGCAGGCCCAGATGCTGCGCATCTTCGCCCCCTATCTGGCCTACCTCGATCTCTATGTGCTGCAGGGCGACCGGCTGCTCGATCACACCCGCACCGGCAGCAGCCTGGCCTTCTCCAGCCGTCCACTGGCCAGTCGCGACTTCCTCCTGCCCCTGCCCCAGGCAGAGGCACCTCTGGATATCTACCTGCGCCTGGCCTCCGAGCACGCCCTGCGCCCGACCATCAGCCTGCAGAGCGCCGGCGCCATGGCCGCCGACGACAGCCGTCCGCTCCTGCTCGGCCTGTTGCTCGGCGGCCTGGTCATGCTGGTGCTCTACAACCTCGTGCGCTTCGCCTACGCGCGCACCGCCAGCAGCCTGTGGCTGGCGGCGACCCAGGCCTGCCTGCTGCTGACCGCCATCAGTGTGCTGGGCATCAGCACCCCCTGGCTGGGGGAGTGGCAGCCCCTGCAACCGCATATCGTCAACCTGTCGATGCTGGCCGCGATGCTGTGCGCCCTGGCCTTCACCGCCAGCTTCTTCCGTAAGGTCGGTGACAACGCCCTACTGACCCGTCTGCTGCTCGGCGAGATCGGCCTGATCGCCCTGACCGGCCTGACGCTGCTGGTCGCCAGCAACCTGCAGTTCAACCAGCTGGTCTATCTGCTGGGCGCCATCTGCGGCCTGAGCATACTGCTGGTGGCGCTGTACCACTGGCACCAGGGCTACCGGCCGGCACGCCTGTTCGGCGTGGCGCTGCTGCTGTATTGCGCGGCCTTCCTCGGCGCCCTGCCGGTCCTGTTCGGCTACTGGTCGGTACAGACCGACTGGCTGGCCTACGGCCTGTTGGCCATGTGCGTGGTCAGCGGCTTCCTCCTCAGCATGGCCCTGAGCGAGCGCCAACGGCGCATCGTCCAGGACCAGTTCAGCACCAGCCGCGCCCTGGCCGCCAGCTCCGCCGAACTGAAGGCCAAGGCCGAGTTCCTGGCGAAGATCAGCCACGAGATCCGCACGCCGATGAACGGGGTACTGGGCATGACCGAACTGCTGCTCGGTACCCCCCTGTCGGCCAAGCAGCGCGACTACGTGCAGACCATCCACAGCTCGGGCAACGAGCTGCTGACCCTGATCAACGAGATTCTCGACATCTCCAAGCTGGAGACCGGGCAGATCGAACTGGACGATGTGCAGTTCGATCTGAATGCGCTGATCGAGGACTGCCTGGACATCTTCCGCGCCAAGGCCGAACAGCAGCGCGTCGAGCTGATCAGCTTCATGCAGCCGCAGGTTCCGCGGGTGGTCAGCGGCGACCCCACGCGCCTGCGCCAGGTCTTGCTGAGCCTGCTGGACAATGCCTTCAAGCAGACCGTGGAGGGTGAGGTCCTGCTGGTGGTGGCCCTGGATACCGGCGACGCCAAGCCTCGCCTGCGTATCGCCGTGCAGGACAGCGGCCAGCCGCTGCAGGCCAGCGAGCGCGAAGCCCTGCTGCATGCCGAGCTGCACAGCAAGGACTTCCTCTCCGCCACCCGCCTCGGCGGCCGCCTGGGCCTGCTCATCGCCCGCCAGCTGGTGCACCTGATGGACGGCGAATTCGGCATCCAGAGCGGCGGCAACCAGGGCTCGACCCTGTGGCTGACCCTGCCGCTCGAGGCCGAGCGCCTCGAGCACCCCACCGCCGATCTGGACGGCCCGCTGCAGGGCGCCCGCCTGCTGGTGGTCGACGACAACGACACCTGCCGCAAGGTGCTGATCCAGCAATGCAGTGCCTGGGGCCTGAGCGTCAGCGCCGTGCCGTCCGGCAAGGAGGCCCTGGCCCTGCTGCGCACCAAGGCGCACATGCGCGAATACTTCGACGTGGTTTTGCTGGACCAGAACATGCCCGGCATGACCGGCATGCAACTGGCGGCGAAGATCAAGGAAGACCCGAGCCTCAACCACGACATCCTGATCATCATGCTCACCGGGATCAGCAACGCACCGAGCAAGATCGTGGCACGCAACGCCGGGATCAAGCGCATCCTGGCCAAACCTGTGGCCGGCTACACCCTGAAGGCGACCCTGGCCGACGAACTGACCCAGCGCGGCAGCGGCGCGCCGCTGTTCGTGCCGACTGCGGTGACCGCGCCGCTGAACGTGCCGAGCGACTTCCGCATCCTGGTCGCCGAGGACAACAGCATCTCCACCAAGGTGATCCGCGGCATGCTCGGCAAGCTCAACCTGCAGCCGGATACGGCCAGCAACGGCGAGGAAGCCCTCAATGCGATGAAGGCCCAGCATTACGACCTGGTCCTGATGGACTGCGAGATGCCGGTGCTCGACGGCTTCTCCGCCACCGAGCAGCTGCGCGCCTGGGAGGCGGCCGAACGGCGCGCCCACACCCCGGTGGTGGCTCTGACCGCGCATATCCTCAACGAACACAAGGAACGCGCGCGCCAGGCCGGCATGGACGGGCACATGTCCAAGCCGGTGGAGCTGTCGCAGCTACGCGACCTGCTCGAGCACTGGATCGCCGAGCGGGAAATGCGCCGCCAGGACGCCGCCCTACCCTACTGAAGCAAAGCGCGGGTCAGGCGAAACGCAGCGCGTAGATCGGCGCCAGGTGGCCGGCCAGCAGCTCCCAGCTGTCGCCCTGATCCGCCGAGAACCACAGGTGGCCGGTGGTCGAGCCCATCGCCAGGCACTGCCCGGCGGCGTCGACGGTCAGGCCGTGGCGGTAGACCAGGTCGAAGCACTGCGCCTGGGGCAACCCTGCACTCAGGCACTGGAAACTCCGGCCGCCATCGCGGGTGCGGGTCACCACCAGACGCTGGCCCACCGGCACCCGGCATTCATCCTTGACCGCCGGCACGAACCAGGCGGTGTCCGCCTCGCACGGGTGCACGGCCACGGCGAAGCCGAAGGTCGAGGGCTCGACTTCGCCTATTTCCTGCCAGTGCCGAGCACCGTCGCGGGACAGGAAGATGCCGTTGTGATGCTGTACCCAGAGGGTATCGGGCTGCGCCGGGCAGGCCTGCATGCGGTGCGGGTCCTGGACCTCCGGCATCTCGGCCTGTTCCGGCGGCATATAGGCCGCGCGCATGCCCTGGGTACGACAGGCCCAGCTGGCACCGTCATCCTCGCTGCACCAGACCCCGCCGCAGGACACCGCGACCTGCAGCCGCGCACTGTCGCGCGGGTCGACGCAGATCGAGTGGATACCCGGCTGGTCATAGCCGCCGCCGAACCAGCGGGCGCGCTCCGGACACTGCCACAGCGACTCGACCAGCTGCCAGGAGTCGCCGCGATCATCCGAGCGGAACAGCGCCCCGGGGATGGTGCCGGCCCACAACCGCTGCGGCTGGTCGTCGCCCCCGCTCTCCAGCGACCAGATCATCGCCACCGAGGGCCCCTGTCCATCGGCGCTGGCGGCGACGGCCGCCGCGGCGAAGGCCGGTACGGCTATCTCCGCCCAGTGCTTGCCGCCATCCGCCGAGCGCCACAGCTTGGGGCCGAAATGACCGAGGTGCAGCGCCGCATACCAGTAACCGTCGCGGCGGTCGGCCAGCATCATGCTCACCGGCTCGCCGAGGAAATCCGTACGATCCAGGCGCCATCCGGCGCCATCGCGGGCAAAGACCAGCAGGCCCTTGCGCGTAGCCACCTGCAGCCTATCCATCATCACCTCCCGATCTCAGCCACCGGACAGCGCCTGCACCACGTAGACCTCGCTGTCATTCCCGACCCGGTCGCTCAGGCCCCGGCGGTCGGCGACCTGCTCGCCATCGATGAAAACCGCCACATGCTGGCGCAGCCGGCCCTGGTCATCCAGCAGGTAGCTGCGCAGGCGCGGATTGCGCGCAAAGACCTCGGCCAGCACGGCAGCGACCGTGCTGCCGGGCACCTCGAGCGGCGCCGTATCCAGGTGACGCTGCAGGTTGACGGTGAAACTGATGCGCGCCATGTGCCGCCTCTGACATTCGCGGGTCGAGCAACAGGTATAGCCGATACTCCGGCCGGGCTCGGCCTCGACCGTCGAACGGTTGGCCGACGCGGCGCCTAAAGTTGTCCGTGCCACTGGAGATCGCCCCGCCAATCCGGGATCATTCTGCCCCGGCCGCCAGGCGGCACTGCCCAGGCGCCCCCTACATTCAGCCCATCTGCCCTGAGAGACGAGATCCCAATGGCGTCCGAGCTGTTCAGTCTGTACCTGAAGCTGCTGGTGCTCTACAGCCCCTTCTTCGTGTTGTCCTGCTTCATCGGCCTGAGCCGCGGCTACACCGGCAGGGAGCGCAAGCGCCTGGCCTGGAAGGTGGCCGGCGGCGTGGTGGTCGCCAGCGTGCTGCTGTACCTGTTCGGCAAGCACATCTTCAGCCTGTTCGGCATCACCATCGACGCCTTCCGCATCGGCGCCGGCAGCGTGCTGTTCATCTCGGCCCTGGGCATGGCCCAGGGCAAGTCGGCGGTGCAGAGCGACAACGTCCAGCAGGACGTCACCATAGTGCCGCTGACCATCCCCCTGACCGTCGGCCCCGGCACCATCGGTGCCCTGCTGCTGATGGGCGCCAGCCAGCCGCACTGGGACGACAAGCTGCTGGCGGTCGTGGCCATCGCCCTGGCCAGCCTCACGGTCGGCGTGGTGCTGTACCTGTCCAACCAGTTCGAACGCCTGCTCGGCGATCAGGGCCTGCAGATCGTCAGCCGCCTGATGGGCCTGTTCGTGTGCGCGCTGGCGGCGCAGATCATCTTCACCGGGGTGAAGAACTACCTGACGCTTTGATTCGCTGCCTGGCCGTCGACTGACAGACGCACCGGCGGGCAGGGCACCGACCACCACCCCAACCGCCCGCCCGGAACAAGGCCTGGCAGGGAGGCCACGAACGGCCACCGCCGCGCCAGACGCCACAACTGCAACGCCCCCTTGCCGACACCACCGGACTGCTGGCCATGCAGCAGTCCGGCCGCCAGAGGTAAACATGCCGCCTACCATTCGCGATGCCAGAGCCGACGACCTGCCCGCCATCCTGGCCATCTACAACGATGCCGTATGCCACACCACGGCGATCTGGAACGACAGCCCGGTCGACCTGGCCAACCGCCAGGCCTGGTTCGACGCTCGCGCGCAGCAGGGCTACCCGGTCCTGGTGGCCGTGGACAGTGACGATGGCGTGCTCGGCTATGCCGCCTTCGGCGACTGGCGGCCGTTCGAGGGCTTTCGCCACAGTGTCGAGCATTCGGTCTATGTGCGCAGCGAACAGCGCGGCCAGGGCCTGGGGCCGGCGCTGCTGCGGGAGCTGATCGAGCGCGCCCGGGCCTGCGGCAAGCACGTGATGGTCGCGGCCATCGAGAGCGGCAATGGCGCCTCGATCCGCCTGCATGAGCGCCTGGGCTTCATCACCACCGGACAGATGCCCCAGGTGGGCTGCAAGTTCGGCCGCTGGCTCGACCTGACCTTCATGCAACTGATCCTCGACCCCGGCACGGAGCCGCCAGCCGCCGACACGCGGTGATCCCCGGATCGCCGAGTCAGCGCCGCAAACCGGGCCACGGCGTGGGCCACGGGGCTGCGGCCGCTAAGGCGCGACCTCCAGCAAGCGCGGCGGAACGCTCGGGCTGGCGAACCAACGCCTGTAGGACATGGCGAAGCCGCCATCGCGCTTGAGCCCGTCGAGGGCCGCCTGCCAACGCCGGACCACCGCGGGGTCCGTCTGCGGGGATAACGCCAGATAGGACTCATGACGCAGAAAGACGAACTGCGCCTCGACCTCATCCGGGCTCATGCCCACCATGCTGAGCAGGCCCGGCAAGGCGATATCGCTGGCCGCCAACACATCGGCGCGCCCCTGGCGGAACATCTGCATCATCGTCTCGGCCGACGTCACCGTGTAGAGGTTGTCGAAGCCCTGCCCTTGCAGGTACTCGTAGCTGTACCACTGCCGGGGCAAGACCAGCCGCTGCGCGCGGGCGGCCTCCAGGCTGGTGATGCGCAGGGCGGAGCCCTTGCGGACATAGAAGCGCGTGAGGGTCTGGGTCAACGGCCCGACCCACTGGAAGGCCGCCTCACGAACCGGGATGCGCGCCGTGGTAAAGACACCGGCATTCGCCTCGCTCTGCGCCTTGGCATAGCCACGGGTCCAGGGCCCCAACTCGATTCGCACCGGGTCGCCGGTACGCACCGACAGGGTCCGGATGATTTCCGTGGAAAAGCCGGTGAGCTGGTCATCCCGACTGAAATTGAGCGGTGGATTCTCCTCGGTGTAGAGCGTCAGCTCCTGCCCATGGCCCGGCAGGCTGCCGAGCAGCGCCAAGCCCGCCGCGAACAGCACGCGCCTCAGCCCTATCCACGCCCCCCGCATCCCGAACACAAACTGCACTCCTCTGTTCGCCCTCACCGGCCTCGCCGGACGAAGGCGGACGCCGCAGGCCGTCTGCCTGCCAGTGGTAAAATATCGGCAAGCCGCACCACTCCGCCGTCGCAACACTTCGCCCGCCCCCGTCACTGCCCGCCTCCCTGTGCCGACAAGGCCGCGATGGCCCGGTTGAGGCGCCCCATCACCTGGGTCGACACATCCTTGCTGCACAGGATATAGCGCTCGAGCCCCGGCGGCATGTCGTGAAAGTGATATTCGGCGAGCCCGCTCAGGCCATCGTCCCGCCTGCGTAGATACTGCCAGTCGGCCTGATCGGCCAGCATATAGTCCACGCGCCCGGCCGCCACCATCTGCATCAGACCGGCCGGCGGCAGGGTGACGCGCACGACCCGATTGGCGCTGCCCGCGATCAACGCGTCCAACTCGGGCCCGTAGGACACCCCATCCACCACGCCGAGGCTGATGTCCGGATCGCCCAGCAGGGACGCGAAGCTGGCATGCGCCCGGATCGCCGGGAGCGTCTCGGCGCGGGCCAGCAGCGTGTGCGGCGGGTCGACATGGAAAGGCAGGCTGAACTGGGCGAGCCGCTCCCGCTCCGGCAAGCGGTACCAGCCTATCGAGCAGAAACCTTGCTTGCCCCGCTGGAAGTCCCGCCAGATCCTCTTGGATGGCCGTTCGACGAAGACCGCCGGCACCTCGGCCGCGGCAAAGAGACGCCGGGCACGCTGCAACAGAAAACCCTGAGCACGGCCATTCTCCCAATAGTGGTAAGGCGCCTTGTCGCGCCAGGCCACCCTAATGGGCTCGGCGGCCAGCGCCTGTCCGGCGGCTAGCCAGCAGAGCAGCGCAACCACCAGGCGAGTGCCCATCCCTGTCGCTCCTCGATACTGCGGTACTATTCACTCCAACAGGCAGGGCGTGGCGGGTGCTAGCCCCAGGAGCTCTTCCACCAGCTCAGGTTCAGCGCAGCTGGCTGTCCTTGCTGCCGCGACGGTTATAGCCAGCGCCGGCCTGTCGTTGCTTGTCCTGCTCGGACTGACAGGCCACGCATAGACGCACCCCGGGGATGGCCTGGCGCCGCGCCTCGGGAATGCTCCCGTCACACTCCTCGCAACGGCTCAGGCTTTCGCCCCTGGGCAGCTGACTGCGGGCGCGGGCGATGGCGTCCTCGATGCTGCTGTCGATCTGTTCCTGCACCGCCCCGTCACTTGCCCAGCCACCGGCCATAGCCACCTCTCAAGCGCTAATCGAATATTCGTTAGGTATGCACGGCCGGCCACGGTTTTACAAGCGCAGGCCATCGATTCGCCGACGCGCGTCGCGGCCGCGCCGACTCAGGGGAGCATGAGCGGGGCCAGCAGGGCCTGGACCGGAGGACTGCCGAGGTTCTCCCGCGTCACCAACACGGCCTCCAGCTCGAACTCGCGCCGCTGCGTCTGCAACAGCCGCTCGCGCAAGGCACGCTGGGCCAGCAGCACGCTCTGGTAGCCCATGCGGTAGGGTTGCTGGACCATCAGCGCCTCGATCCCGCCGGCACCGAGGGCCTCGAGCAGCAGCGGATCGGCATCGAAACCCAGATGCAGCACCTGCCCCGCAACCTGCATGCGCAGCAGCGCGGCATAGACCTGGCGGGTCGAGGAGCCGTTGGGGGTGAACAGGGCATCGAGCCGCGGTAGCTGCTCCCGCAAGGCCTCCAAGGTCGCATGGGGAGGGTCGCCGAGGGGCCGGTCGAAGACGATGCGCAAGCCTGCCGCCTCCACCGCCTGGATGAAGCCCCGTTGCCGGGCGCTGGTCGAGGCGATCTCCGGGGTCATGCGGATCATGCCCACGCGCCCCTGGCTGCCCAGGCGCCGCGCGACATAGCGCCCCGCCGCCTGGCCGGCCCGGTAGTTGTTCGTGGCGATCAACGCCTGTACGTCGCGGCCGCCGACATCGCGGTCGATATAGAAGGTCAGCACCCCCTGATCCTTGAGCTCGCTGGCCTTGGCGTTGATCTGGGGTCCGGCCGGGGCGATGATCAAGGCCTTGCAGCCCGGCTCCAGCACCTTGTCGATCAACTGCAGCTGCGTCGCCACGCTGCCCTCCCGACGAGGACCGCGCAGATGGAGCTCTATATCCGCGTCCAGCGCCGCCTGCCGGGCACCGGCTTCCACCTGCCGCCAGAAAACCTGGGTGCCGGCCGGCACCATGCCGATGCAATCCTTTGCCGCAATCGGCTGCGCCAACACCGCGCCTAAAGCACAGAGCAGGGCGAGCCGCTGAACAGTCAGGAAGGACTGCATGATCGGACTCCTGCGGCCGCAACGGCCACTAATACCGCGAGTGATATCACCTTAGTATCAAAGCCTTGACGAGGCCAGAGGTCGCACGGCCATTCTGCGCCGGATTACCGCCGCGGCGCGGCAGTCGAGCCCGCCTTAGCGCCACTCTGCACAAACTTGTCACAGTCCAACCGACAATCGGACTGGCGGCCGCGGCCCAGGCAGGCGATCATCGCCGCTCATACCTAGTTTTCGAACGAGACATGACCGACACCACGCCCGCCGCCCCCGCCGCGCACAAACCCCGCCCGCTGGTCGACCTGCTCATCAGCCTTCTGATTCCTTCGCTGATCCTGATGAAGCTCAGCGGCGAGGCTAGGCTCGGCGCCGACGGCGCCCTGGTGCTGGCCCTGGCGTTTCCCCTCGGCTGGGGCCTGTTCGAGTTGGTCAAGTACCGCAAGTTCAACTTCATCGCCCTGCTCGGCCTGATCAGCGTGCTGCTCACCGGCGGCATCGGCCTGCTCAAGCTGGACAACCAGTGGCTGGCGATCAAGGAGGCCGCGGTGCCCGGGCTGATCGGCATCGCCGTGCTGGTCTCCACCCACACGCGCTACCCGCTGATCCGCACCATGCTGCTCAACAAATCGGTGCTGGACGTCGACAAGATCCACGACCGCCTGGAGCAGGGCGGGCACACCGCGGCCTTCGAAGCCCGCCTGCTGCGTGCCACCTACTGGCTGAGCGGCACCTTCTTCTTCTCCTCGGCGATGAACTACGTCCTGGCCAAGTGGATAGTGATCAGCCCGGCCGGCAGCGAGGCCTTCAACGCCGAACTGGGGCGCATGAACCTGCTCAGCTACCCGATGATCGCCATCCCCTCGATGATCATGCTGATGGCCATCTTCTACTACCTGTGGCGCACCATCCACGGCCTCACCGGCCTCAAGCTGGAAGAGATCATGGCCCACGCCGGCCAGGAACCGCAGTCCTGAGCCCGTCCGGGAGCGCGTCGCCCAGGCTGGCGCGCCCGTCTCCGCCCCGCCCCGCATGCTGACCCTCTCGGCCTATTTCGGCCTGTTTCTCGCCGCACTGGGCGCCGCCACCCTGCTGCCCCTGCAGTCCGAGGCCGTGCTGGCGGGCCTGCTGCTCAGCGACGCCTACCCGGTCTGGGCGCTGCTGGCCGTGGCCAGCGTCGGCAATGTGCTCGGCGCGCTGATCAACTGGCTGCTCGGCCGCTACCTGGAACACTTTCGTCACAAACGCTGGTTTCCCCTGAGCGAGCGCCAGCTGAATCGCGCCCAGGGCTGGTACGGCCACTACGGCTACTGGTCGCTGCTGCTCAGCTGGGCGCCCTTTATCGGCGATCCCCTGACCCTGGCCGCAGGCATCATGCGCGAGCCGCTCTGGCGCTTCCTGTTGATCGTCAGCCTGGCCAAGACCGGCCGCTACCTGGTGCTGGCGGCCCTGACCCTGGGCTGGAGCTGAACGACGGCGGCCGTCACCCGTCGCCCGCCACGCTGATCGGGGCAGCAATCGCCCGGCGTCTCGCATAGAATGCGCGGCCGTTTTTTTGGAACAGCGCGCAGCATGTCTTTCTCCACCCCCGCCCGCGCCTGCGGCATCGACTTCGGCACCTCCAACTCCACCGTCGGCTGGCAGCGCCCCGGCGCCGACCGCCTGATCGCCCTGGAAGACGGCAAGATCACCCTGCCCTCGGTGCTGTTCTTCAATTTCGAGGAACGCCGCCCGGTGTACGGCCGCCAGGCCCTGCACGAATACCTGGAGGGCTACGAGGGCCGCCTGATGCGTTCGCTCAAGAGCCTGCTGGGCTCCAAGCTGCTCAAGAGCGAGACCACGGTGCTGGGCAGCGCCCTGCCGTTCAAGGAACTGCTCGGTCTGTTCATCGGCCAGCTCAAGCAGCGCGCCGAGGCCGTGGCCCAGCGGCCGTTCGAGGAGGTGGTGCTGGGCCGCCCGGTGTTCTTCGTCGACGACGACCCGGCAGCCGACCAGGAGGCACAGGACACCCTGGTGGCGGTGGCCCGCACGCTCGGTTTCAAGGAGGTGTCCTTCCAGTACGAGCCGATCGCCGCGGCCTTCGACTACGAGTCGGGCATCGACCGCGAGGAGCTGGTGTTGATCGTCGACATCGGCGGCGGCACCTCGGACTTCTCCCTGGTGCGTCTGTCCCCCGAGCGCCGTGCCGTCGCCGACCGTCATGAGGACATCCTCGCCACCGGCGGCGTGCACGTCGGCGGTACCGACTTCGACAAGCAGCTGTCCCTGGCCGGGGTGATGCCGCTGTTCGGCTACGGCAGCCGGATGAAGAGCGACGCCCCCATGCCCACCAGCCACCACCTTAACCTGGCCACCTGGCATACCATCAATGCCGTCTATTCGGCGCAGTCGCAGCGCCAGCTGCAGAGCATGCGCTACGACATCCTCGACCCGACCGGCATCGACCGCCTGTTCAGCCTGATCGAGCAGCGCGCCGGACACTGGCTGGCGATGCAGGTGGAGGACAGCAAGATCGCCCTGACCGAACAGGAGGCGCGCCCCATCGACCTGCGCCGCATCGAACCGGGGCTGCTCGCCGAGCTGAGCCGCGAACGCTTCGAAGGCGCCATCGAGCCGCTGCTGCAGCGCATCCGCGCCAGCGTCGGGCAGTTGCTGGCAAGCGCCGGGGTCGGCGTCGAGCGGGTCGATACGGTGTTCTTCACCGGCGGCTCCAGCGGCATCCCGGCGCTGCGCCAGGGCGTGGCGGCGCTGCTGCCCAATGCCCGCCACGTGGAAGGCAACAACTTCGGCAGCATCGGCAGCGGCCTGGCCATCGAGGCGCACAAGCGTTACGGCTGAACAGCGACCCAGGCCGCAACAAAAACGCCAGCACTCAGCTGGCGTTTTTGTTGCACGGGCGATCAGCGTGGTGCGACGGGGCGCTTGGCCGGCTTCTTGCCACCCTTCTTGTCCGCACCCTTGCCGCTGCGTTCGGCCTTGGCCCGCGCCTCGGCGGCCGCCTTGGCCTGCTCGCGCTTGTCCCAGGGCTTGCTGCCGTCGCTGCCGCGCGGCGGCAGGCCGCTGTGCTGGGTGAGGATCTTGCCGACCGTCTTGCCCTGGGCACCGACCTTCTTGCTGCCGGCCGGCGTGGAGTTCTTCCGTCGCGCACTCTGGTAGCTGTCGGTACTCGGCTGGTGCAGCGGAATCAGCTGGTGCTTGCCCGGGCCGATCAGGTCGGCGCGGCCCATGCGCTCCAGGGCCTCGCGCAGCAGCGGCCAACCACGGGGATCGTGGTAGCGCAGGAAGGCCTTGTGCAGGCGCCGCTGGGCCTCGCTCTTGACGATGGTCACGCCGTCGCTCTTGTAGGTCACCTTGCGCAGCGGGTTCTTGCCCGAGTGGTACATGGCGGTGGCGGTGGCCATCGGCGAGGGATAGAAGGCCTGCACCTGGTCGGCGCGGAAATCGTTGCGCTTGAGCCACAGCGCGAGGTTCATCATGTCCTCGTCAGTCGTCCCCGGGTGCGCGGCGATGAAGTAGGGGATCAGGTACTGCTCCTTGCCCGCCTCCTTGGAGTACTTCTCGAACATGCGCTTGAACTTGTCGTAGCTGCCGATGCCCGGCTTCATCATCTTGTCCAGCGGGCCACGCTCGGTGTGCTCCGGGGCGATCTTCAGGTAGCCGCCGACATGGTGGGTGACCAGCTCCTTGACGTATTCCGGCGACTCCACGGCGAGGTCGTAGCGCAGGCCGGAGGCGATCAGGATCTTCTTCACCCCGGGCAGGGCGCGGGCCTTGCGGTACAGCTCGATCAAGGACGAATGGTCGGTATTCAGGTTCTCGCAGATGCCGGGGAACACGCAGGACGGCTTGCGGCAGTGACGCTCGATCTCCGGGTCCTTGCAGGCGATGCGGTACATGTTGGCGGTCGGCCCGCCCAGGTCCGAGACCACCCCGGTGAAGCCCGGCACCTTGTCGCGCATCTCCTCGATCTCGTGGAGGATCGACTCGTGGGAGCGGTTCTGGATGATCCGGCCCTCGTGCTCGGTGATCGAGCAGAAGGTGCAGCCGCCGAAGCAGCCGCGCATGATGTTGACCGAGAAGCGGATCATCTCGTAGGCCGGAATCTTCGCCTTGCCATAGGCCGGGTGCGGCACCCGCGCATAGGGCATGCCGAATACGTAGTCCATCTCCTCGGTGGTCATGGGGATGGGTGGCGGGTTGAACCACACGTCCACCTCGCCGTGCTTCTGCACCAGGGCGCGGGCGTTGCCCGGGTTGGTCTCCAGGTGCAGCACGCGGTTGGCGTGGGCGTAGAGCACGGCGTCGCCACGCACCTTCTCGAAGGACGGCAGGCGGATCACCGTCCTGTCGCGCTCCAGGCGCGGGTGCGGCAGCAGCTGCACCACCTTGGCCTCGTTGGGGTCCTCGATCGCCCCCTTCTCCTGTTCGATGGCGCAGGCGGCGGTGTCCTGGGTGTTCACATAGGGGTTGATGATCTTGTCGATCTTGCCCGGCCGGTCGATGCGCGTGGAGTCGATCTCCAGCCAGCCCTCGGGCGTGTCCCTGCGGATGAAGGCGGTGCCGCGAATATCGGTGATGTCCGCGATCTGCTGGCCCTGGGCCAGGCGCTGGGCGATCTCCACCACGGCGCGCTCGGCGTTGCCGTACAGCAGGATGTCGGCGCAGGCATCGATCAGGATCGAATGGCGCACCTTGTCCTGCCAGTAGTCGTAGTGGGCGATGCGGCGCAGCGAGGCCTCGATGCCGCCGAGGACGATCGGCACGTGCTTGTAGGCCTCCTTGCAGCGCTGGCTGTAGACCAGGCTGGCGCGGTCCGGACGGGCGCCGGCCAGGCCACCGGGGGTGTAGGCGTCGTCCGAGCGGATCTTCTTGTCCGCCGTGTAGCGGTTGATCATCGAGTCCATGTTGCCGGCCGCCACGCCGAAGAACAGGTTGGGCTCGCCGAGCTTCATGAAATCGTCTTTCGACTGCCAGTTAGGCTGGGCGATGATGCCCACGCGAAAGCCCTGGGCCTCCAGCAGGCGGCCGATGATGGCCATGCCGAACGACGGATGGTCGACGTAGGCATCGCCGGTCACGATGATGATGTCGCAGCTGTCCCAGCCGAGCTGATCCATCTCTTCCCGGCTCATCGGCAGGAAAGGCGCCGGGCCGAAGCACTCGGCCCAGTATTTTGGATAGTCGAATAACGGCTTGGCTGCTTGCATGGTGATGACCGAGGAGTGCGGGTTTGATCGGCCGCGGAATATAGCACAAATTTTGATCAAACCCGACGATCGCACTGGGTTTTGCCGATGCCCCCATGCGGCCCACCGCCCACCCTCTGCATGCTTGCGCCAATGGCTTACGGCTATACTGCGGCCAAAAGACACCGGCGCAACCTGAGCCGGGACAGGGGGTTTGCGGTGCGGCAGTTGATCTCCTCATTCATCCTGCTGCTGGCCGTGGCCGGCGGCGCCTGGGCTTCACCCATGGTGCTGGGCAGCGACAGCAGCGGCGCCTCACTCAACCGGCATGTCGAACTACTGGAGGATACCGGTGCCCAGCTGAGCATCGGCGACATGGCCGACCCCGCCGTACAGACCCGCTTTCGCCCCGCCGACGGCCGCGCCAGCGTCGGCCAGAGCCGCAACCCCTGGTGGATCAAGCTGGAGCTGATGCGCAGCCACGATGCGCCGCATCACTGGTGGCTGGAAGTCGGCGCGGTGACCCTGCTGGACCTGCAGCTGTTTCTCCCCGACGGCCAGGGCGGCTGGCATGGACGTCAAGCGGGCGAACGGGCGAGCTTCGCCGCCGGGCGCGACCACCCCTACCGACGCGCGCTGTTCCGCCTGCCGCCGGTGAGCGAACAGCCGCTGACCCTCTACCTGCGCACCTACGACCCGGCCGGCAACTCCTTTCCCCTGCGCGTCTGGCAAGTGGCGGAGCTCGACCGCGTCGCCGCCCGGGAGAACCTCGGCCTGGGCCTGATCTACGGGGTGATCCTGGCCCTGCTGCTGTACAACCTGTTCATCCTCTTCAGCCTGCGCGACAGCGCCTACTTCTGGTACGTGCTGACCACCGGCTTCGCCCTGGTGTTCATCCTCAGCATGACCGGCCACGGCGCTCAGTACCTGTGGCCCGGCCAGGCCGTACCATTCTGGCTGGACCGCATCACCCTGCCCTCCCTCTGGGGCCTGTGCGCCAGCCGTTTCACCCAGACCCTGCTGCAGACCCGGCGCCATGTGCCCTGGGCCCACTGGCTGCTGAGCATGGCCTGCCTGGTCTATGTCGCGGCCATCGCCCTGACCGCCCTCGGCCTGCGCGGCCCGGCGGCCTGGATCATCGCCCTGCTGTCGCTGACCAGCATCCCCGCGGCGCTCGGCAGCGCCCTGATCCGCTGGCGCCAGGGCTTCTTCCCCGCCCTGCTGTACCTCTGCGGTTACGGCCTGGTGCTCGGCAGCATCGGCATCCTGCTGCTGCGCGCCACCGGCGTGCTGCAGCCCTCGGCGCTCAACGCCTACGTCTTTCCCCTGGCGGTCGCCGCCGAGTCCATCCTGTTCTCCTTCGCCCTGGCCTATCGCATCCAGTTGCTCAAGCGGGAAAAAAACGTGGCCCTGCGCCAGGCGGACCGCGAGAAGACCGCCCGCCTGGCGCTGGCCCAGGCCAATGCGGACGAACTGCAGAGCGCCGTGGCGCGCCGCACCGCCGAACTGGCGGCGGCCAACGCGCGCCTGCAGCTACGGGAGCAGGAGTTGCAGCATGCCGCCTTCCACGACCCGCTGACCGAGCTGCCCAATCGCCGCTATCTGGTCGAGCGCACCGGCTCGGCCCTGGCCAGCGCCGAGCGCCATGGGGAGGCCGTAGCCCTGCTGCTGATCGACCTCGACCACTTCAAGCCGATCAACGACAGGTTCGGCCACGACGCCGGTGATCTGATGCTGCAGATCATCGCCCAGCGCCTGCGTGAACAGGTGCGCGCAGGCGATACCGTGGCGCGCCTGGGCGGCGATGAATTTGCCGTCCTGATCTGCGGCCCGGATGCCGAGCTGCATGCCCGGGAGATCGCCGGGCGCCTGCTGGTGGCCCTGGCGCAGCCGGTACTGTATGGCGCCGCGCCCCTGAACGTGACCATCAGCATCGGCGGGGCGCTCTATCCACAGCACGCCAGCACCTTCACCAGCCTGTACAAGGCCGCCGACGAAATGCTCTACAAGGTCAAGGCCCGTGGCCGCTCGGGCTCGGCGGTGTGCGGCGAAGACGGCGAGCTGAGCAGCAGCGCCCGCCTGCAGCTGGACGTGCTGAACATACCGAGCGGCCTGGGCTAAGCGCCCAGGCTCGTCCGCCTTATCCGCCGGCCCAAGGAGCCTGCGCCGGCCATAGGCCCGGCGCAGGTCGCCATTGGCAGTAGTCGGCGGGGCCGCGGGCTACTGACAGCAGGCTGTCAGCAGCCCTGGCCTAGAGTGGCCTCGGCAGGTTGAAGCACGCCGCCCCCTGGCGTCGACCTGCTGACATCACCGCCATTCAAGGAGAGAGAAGATGAATGCACTTAACTGGTTCGAACTGTTCGCCGACGACTTCGAACGTGCCCACAAATTCTATGAGCGGATCCTGGCCAGGTCGCTGGAGGTGATCGAGGGTATGGGCGGCCGCATGGCCCTGTTCCCCCATGTCCCGGAAAGTGGTGTGGGCGGCTGCCTGAGCCACTCGGCCGAACAGCAGAGCGGCGTAGGCGGCACTCGTGTCTACCTGAACGTGGAAGGGCAATTGGATGCCGTGGTGAACCGGGTGCCGGCCGCGGGCGGGGTGATTATCCAGGGCAAGATGTCCATCGCCCCCCATGGCTTTATCGCTGTGATAAAAGACAGCGAAGGCAATGAGGTGGGCCTGCACAGCATGTCCTAAAGCCACCTCGCACCTGCTGGTCGTCCTCCCAGAGGCCGGCCAGCCCTTTTATCAGGGAAGGGTCATGAGGCGCGCCGACCGTCTGTTTCAGATCGTGCAGTTCCTGCGCAGCCGCCGGCTGACCACCGCCCAGTGGCTGGCCGAGCGCCTGCAGGTGTCGGTGCGCACCATCTATCGGGATATCCAGGACCTGTCGCTTTCCGGCGTGCCGCTGGAGGGCGAAGCCGGGGTCGGCTATGTGCTGCGCCAGCCCATGGACCTGCCGCCGCTGATGTTCGAGCGCGAGGAGATCGAGGCCCTGCTGATCGGCGCGCAGATGGTCAAGGCCTGGGCCGACCCGCAACTGCGCCGGGCCGCCGAATCGGCCCTGGCGAAGATCCACGGCGTACTGCCCAACGCCCTGCGCGACGAATTCAACCGCAACCAGCTATTCGCCCCCGAGGTGAATCGTTACCCGGTGCACTGGCTCGCGCAGGTGCGCCAGGCGATACGTCAGCGGCGCAAACTGCAGCTCGGCTACCGTGACGAAAACGGTCAGGCCAGCCTGCGCCGCATCTGGCCCCTGGGCCTGTTCTTCTGGGGCCAGACCTGGACCCTGTGCAGCTGGTGCGAGTTGCGCAATGACTTTCGCAACTTCCGCATCGACCGGGTGGAACAGCTCAACGACACCGAGGAAACCTTCGAGACCGCAGAGGGCCAGCGCCTGGCGGACTACCTCGCCCCCTACCTGGGCAAGGGCGCGCTCGCCCCCGACTACAGGTCCTGAGTTCGGGCGCTTATTCGTCGTCGAACTGGTAGCTGCCCGGCGCCAGGTTCTCGAAACGCGAGTATTTGCCGAGGAAGGCCAGGCGCGCGGTCCCCAAGGGGCCGTTACGTTGCTTGCCGATGATGATCTCGGCCACGCCCTTGTACTCGGTCTCCGGGTGATAGACCTCGTCGCGATAGACGAACAGGATGATGTCGGCGTCCTGCTCGATCGCCCCGGACTCGCGCAGGTCGGAGTTGATCGGGCGCTTGTTGGGCCGCTGTTCGAGGCCGCGGTTGAGCTGGGACAGGGCGATCACCGGGCAGTTGAACTCCTTGGCCAGGCCCTTGAGCGAGCGGGAGATCTCGGAGATCTCGTTGACCCGGCTGTCGCCGCTGGAGCCGGGGATCTGCATCAGCTGCAGGTAGTCGACCATGATCAGGCCGATCTCGCCGTGCTCGCGGGCCAGGCGCCGGGTACGCGCACGCATCTCGCTCGGCGAGATGCCCGCGGTATCGTCGATGAACAGCTTGCGGTCGTTGAGCAGGTTGACCGCGCTGGTCAGCCGCGGCCAGTCGTCGTCGTCCAGACGACCGGCGCGCACCTTGGTCTGGTCGATGCGCCCCAGCGAGGCGAGCATACGGATGACGATGGATTCCGAGGGCATCTCCAGGGAGTACACCAGCACCGCCTTGTCGCTGCGCATCAGGGCGTTTTCCACCAGGTTCATGGCGAAGGTGGTCTTACCCATGGACGGACGACCGGCGACGATGATCATGTCGGCCGGCTGCAGGCCGCTGGTCAGGTTGTCCAGGTCGGTGAAGCCGGTGGACAGGCCAGTGATGGCATCGCCGGCATTGAACAGCTGGTCGATGCGGTCGATGGCCTTGACCAGGATGTCGTTGATCCCGACCGGGCCGCCGGTCTTCGGCCGCGCCTCGGCGATCTGGAAGATCAGCCGCTCGGCCTCGTCGAGGATCTCCTCGCCGGTGCGGCCTTCCGGGGCATAGGCACTGTCGGCGATCTCGCTGCTGATGCCGATCAGCTGGCGCAGGGTGGCGCGCTCGCGGATGATTTGCGCATAGGCCTTGATGTTGGCCACCGAGGGGGTGTTCTTGGCCAGCTCGCCGAGGTAGGCCAGGCCGCCGACCTGGGACAGCTGGCCCTCCTTGTCCAACTGCTCGGACAGGGTGACCACGTCGAACGGCTGGTTGCGCTCGGCCAGCTTGTAGATGGCGCGGAAGATCAGCCGGTGGTCGTGGCGGTAGAAGTCGCCGTCGGAGACCTGGTCGAGCACCCGCTCCCAGGCATTGTTATCCAGCATCAGGCCACCGAGCACGGCCTGCTCGGCCTCGATCGAGTGCGGCGGCACCTTCAGGGCGGAGGTTTGCAGGTCGTACTGCTCGGGAATGCTGATGTCGTTCATAGGGCTCTGGGCAGAAATTCTGGGGATGAAAAACAAAGGGCACGGCATCGCTTACGCAATGTCGTGCCCGATGTTAGCGAGCCTGCACCTGAGCGCAAGCCCGCTTGGTCGCATGCCTTAGGCGGCGACTACGACAACCTTGACGGTTGCTTCGACGTCGGTGTGCAGGTGCACGGCCACGTCGTATTCGCCGACCTGGCGAATGGTGCCGTTCGGCAGACGCACTTCGGCCTTGGCCACTTCCACGCCGGAGGCGGTCAGGGCGTCGGCGATGTCGTGGGTGCCGATGGAACCGAACAGCTTGCCCTCATCGCCCGCGGTAGCGGTGATGGTGACTTCCAGCTCGGCCAGCTGAGCGGCGCGAGTTTCGGCGGAGGCCTTCTTCTCGGCAGCCAGCTTCTCCAGCTCGGCGCGACGCGCTTCGAACGCGGCGACGTTCGCGGCGGTAGCGGCGGTGGCCTTGCCTTGCGGCAGCAGGAAGTTACGGCCGTAACCGGCCTTAACGTTCACTTTGTCGCCCAGGTTGCCCAGATTGGCGATTTTTTCCAGCAGGATGACTTCCATTTGGGTCTTACCTCTTAACTTTTAACCTTCACCGTCCGTGGGCCCCGCGCCGTGCTTGCGCGCGAAGCGACCACGAAAATCAAACAGACTGTCGACGATGGCCAAGACCACCAGTAACGGATAGGTCAGCTGCATGAACAACAGCAGCGTGATGTACAGCCCGACCAGCCAGAACTTCGCCAGTCGCCCCTGCGCCACCAGCCCGTGCAACAGGCCGATGCCGGCAAACGCCAGCGGCACGCTGCACAGCGGCGTCAGCATCGCCAGCTGCGGCCCCAGATTGGGACCGAGCAGCAAGCCGACCAGCAGCAACATCGCCTGCGCCGGCGGCAGTCGCAGGGCGCGAAACTCGCGCCCGAAACCACCGGGGTTGTACAACAGCGCCTGCCAATAACGCCCGAGCATCAGGCTCAGCAGGCTGACGATCTGCAACAAGGCCGCCAGCAATCCGGTCAGCACCGGTGCGATCAGGCTCTCCAGGCGCGCTCGCTCGTCCACCGTCATCTGTTGGTGGACCCCATCGAGCATCTGCGGCAGGAGCTTCTGCAGCTCACCCGCCATCGCCTCGATGGGCTCGCGGAACACCGCGCCCAAGACCAGCCCATACACCAGGCCCAATGCCACGCTGCACAGCAGCACACGGTTCCAGGACTGACCGGCGCGCAACAACAACGCCAGCCCCAGCGCACCGAGCAGCACCAACAGGGTGCGCGGCTCACCGAAATACCACCAGCCAATCGCCGGCAGCAGGGCCCAGGCGAGGATGCCCAGGGCATCGCTCGAACCGCGCCGCAGAAGCACCAGGCTTCCCGCGGCGGCACTCAACCAGAACAGCAGCGGCAATGCCGCAGAACCCACCACCACCAGGGTGGCCTGCATGCGGCCGCGCATGATGAATTCAGCCAAGGCACGCATGCGATCTATCCCTTACTACTTGTCGAGCATCCGGTCTCAGCGGCCGTGGCTGTCGGTGTAGGGCAGCAGGGCCAGGAAGCGGGCGCGCTTGATAGCGGTGGCCAGCTGACGCTGATAACGAGCCTTGGTACCGGTGATGCGGCTAGGAACGATCTTGCCGGTTTCCGAGATGTAGGCCTTCAGGGTGTTGAGATCCTTGAAATCGATCTCTTTCACGTTCTCTGCGGTGAAACGGCAGAATTTACGACGACGGAAGAAACGTGCCATGTGATTGGCTCCTCAATAGATCCGTGAATTACTCGTCAGCGTTGTCGCTGTCGTTGCTGTCGCTGTCATCGCTGCTGTCGTTGGACTCAGCGCTTTCAGGACGGTCGCGACGCTCGCGGCGCTCACTGCGGTTTTCTTCGGCCTTGAGCATCTCGGACTGACCGGTAACGGCTTCGTCGCGACGGATGACCAGGTTACGGATCACGGCATCGTTGTAGCGGAAGTTGTCTTCCAGCTCGGCCAGGGCCTTGCCGGTGCACTCGACGTTGAGCATCACGTAGTGTGCCTTGTGGACGTTGTTGATGGCGTAAGCCAGCTGACGACGGCCCCAGTCTTCCAGGCGGTGGATCTTGCCGCCGTCTTCTTCGATCAGCTTGGTGTAACGCTCGACCATGCCGCCGACTTGCTCGCTCTGGTCCGGGTGCACCAGAAAGATGATTTCGTAATGACGCATAAATGCTCCTTACGGGTTGTAGCCTGCCACGTGGCGCGGTCAGGCAAGGAGTGAATGACTCTGTGGGTCTTGCCGAAGGGAAGGCACGAAGGCGCCTGCCGTGACGACAAGGGGCGCCATTCTAGAGAAGCCCCCTGCCACACGCAAGGCGAACTGGTGATTATTTGAGCAGCACCGGCGGCAGCGCCCCGCACACGCGGGGTCGCCCGGGCGTCAGGCCTGCGGCGCCTTGCCCCGGCGCTGGCGCAGGGCCTCGAACAGGCAGACGCCGGTGGCTACCGAGACGTTCAGGCTGCTGACGCTGCCGGCCATGGGCAGTCGCACCAGGTAGTCGCAGTGCTCCCGGGTCAGGCGGCGCATGCCCTTGCCCTCGGCGCCCATGACCAACACGGTGGGGCCGGTCAGGTCCTGCTGGTACAACTCCTGCTCGGCCTCACCGGCGGTGCCGACCACCCACAGGCCACGCTGCTGGAGCTTCTCCAGGCTGCGCGCCAGGTTGGTCACCGCCACCAGGGGCACCACCTCGGCGGCGCCGCAGGCGACCTTGCGCACCGTGGCGTTGAGGGTGGCCGACTTGTCCTTCGGCACTATCACCGCCAGGGCACCGGCGGCATCGGCGGTGCGCAGGCAGGCGCCGAGATTGTGCGGATCGGTCACGCCATCGAGCACCAGCAGCAGCGGCGGCCCCTCGGCGCGATCGAGCAACTCCTCGAGCATCGCCTCGCCCCACACCTGACTCGGGCTGACATCCGCCACCACGCCCTGGTGCACACCCTCGACCCAGGCATCCATCTCGCGCCGCTCGCACTGGCCGATGCTGACCCGCGCCTGCGCCGCCAGTTCGACCAGGGCCTGCACCCGCGGGTCGCTGCGCCCCTCGGCCAGCCAGACTTGCTTGACCCGCTTGGGGTGATGGCGCAGCAGCGCCTCCACGGCATGCACGCCGTAGATCTTCTCCAACTGGCTCATGACTTCGCCTTACGCTTGCGCGGCCCGCCGCCAGTGCCGCCGGTCTCCGCCTTCGGCGGCCCCTTGCGGTGCTTGCTGGGCTTGCCGCCCTTGGCCGCCTCGGCCTTGCCGCCGCGCCCCTTGCCGGACTTGGCCTTGGACTCGCTCAGCAGGGCCTTCTTCAGTTCGCGACTCTTCTCGACGTCGGTATTGCCCGCGGCCACCCGCTCGCCGCGACGACCGCCCTTGGCGGGGGCGGACTCGAAGCCGCCGCGCCAGCGCCCTGCCGGCTCCGGACTGGCGCTCGGGGCCAGCTCGAAGTCGATCTTGCGCTCGTCCAGGTCGACCCGCATGACCTTCACCGCGACCGTGTCGCCGAGACGGAAGCTGCGCCCGCTGCGCTCGCCGGCCAGACGGTGGTGCACCGGATCGAAGTGGTAGTAGTCCCCCGGCAGCGCGGTGACATGCACCAGCCCCTCGACGTAGATGTCGGTCAGTTCGACGAACAGGCCGAAGCCGGTCACCGCGGTGATCACGCCCGGGAAGGTCTCGCCGACCCGGTCCTGCATGAACTCGCACTTGAGCCAGTTGACCACGTCGCGGGTCGCCTCGTCGGCGCGCCGCTCGGACATCGAGCACTGCTCGCCGAGCTGCTCCAGGGCCGGCTCGTCGTAGGGATAGATGCGTGCCTTGGGCATGCTCGCCGCACCGGCCCGCTTGACGTGCGGGGTGTTCTGCTTGGAGCGGATCACGCTGCGGATCGCCCGATGGATCAGCAGGTCCGGATAGCGGCGGATCGGCGAGGTGAAGTGGGCGTAGGCGTCGTAGTTCAGGCCGAAGTGGCCCTGGTTGTCGGCGCTGTACACCGCCTGGCTCAGCGAGCGCAGCATCACCGTCTGGATCAGGTGGTAGTCCGGGCGCCCGCGGATGCTCTCCAGCAGCGCCTGGTAGTCCTTGGGCGACGGTCCTTCCTTGGCCTTGCCGCGATGCAGCGACAGGCCCAGCTCGGTGAGGAAGGCCTTGAGCTTCTCCAGGCGCTCCGGCGGCGGGCCGTCGTGCACCCGGTACAGCGCCGGGATGCCGTGCTTCTGCATGAAGGCGGCGGTGGCGACGTTGGCCGCCAGCATGCATTCCTCGATCAGCTTGTGCGCGTCGTTGCGCTGGGTCGGGCGGATCTCGGCGATCTTGCGCCCGGCACCGAAGATGATGCGGGTCTCCTGGGTCTCGAAATCGATGGCGCCGCGCTCATGACGAGCCGCCAGCAGCACCTGATACAGCGCGTAGAGCTGCTTGAGGTGCGGCAGCACCTCCTTGTACTCGCCGCGCAGGCCCTTGCCCTCGCTGCTCTTGGGGTGCTCGAGCATGGCGCTGACCTTGTTGTAGGTCAGCCGTGCATGGGAGTGGATCACCGCCTCGTAGAAGCAGTAGTCGGTCATCTTGCCGGTCTTGGAGATGCTGATCTCGCAGACCATGGCCAGGCGGTCGACCTGCGGATTGAGCGAGCACAGACCGTTGGACAGCTCCTCCGGCAGCATCGGGATCACCCGCTCGGGGAAGTACACCGAGTTGCCGCGCACCTGAGCCTCGGCGTCCAGGGCCGAATCCACCTTCACATAGTGGGAGACGTCGGCGATGGCCACGTAGAGCTTCCAGCCGCCGGAGAACAGCCGCCAGCTGCTGCTTTTCTCGCAGTACACGGCGTCGTCGAAGTCGCGGGCGTCCTCGCCGTCGATGGTGACGAAGGGCAGGTGGCGCAGGTCGATGCGCTTGTCCTTGTCCTTCTCCTCGACCTCCGGCTTGAGCTTGCGCGCCTCCTTGAGCACCGCCTCCGGCCAGACATGCGGGATGTCGTAGCTGCGCAGCGCCACGTCGATCTCCATGCCCGGGGCCATGTAGTTGCCTACCACCTCGAGCACGTCGCCCTGGGGCTGGAAGCGCGGGGTCGGCCAGTGGGTGATTTTCACCTCGACGAACTGCCCCTGCTTGGCCCCGGCGTTGCGCCCCGGGGTGACCAGCACTTCCTGCTGGATCTTCGGGTTGTCGGCCACTACGAAGCCGATGCCGCTCTCCTCGTAGTAGCGGCCGACTATGGTCTCGTGGGCCCGGGAAATCACCTCGACGATGGCGCCCTCGCGGCGACCACGCCGGTCCAGGCCGGAGACCCGCGCCAGGGCGCGGTCGCCGTCGAACACCAGGCGCATCTGCGCGGGACTGAGGAACAGGTCGTCACTGCCGTCGTCGGGAATCAGGAAACCGAAGCCGTCGCGGTGGCCGCTGATACGGCCGAGGATCAGGTCCAGTTTGTCCACCGGGGCATAGGTGCCGCGGCGGGTGTAGATCAGCTGGCCGTCGCGCTCCATGGCGCGCAGGCGGCGGCGCAGGGCTTCGATCTGCTCATCGCTGTCGAGGCCGAATTCGTCCTGCAACTGTTCGCGATTGGCCGGGGAGCCGCGCTCGGCGAGGTGCTGCAGAATCAGCTCGCGGCTGGGAATGGGGTTTTCGTATTTTTCCGCCTCACGAGCGGCCTCGGGATCGAGGGATTGCCAATCGGCCATTAGAGGGAGTTCACCTTTTCTATATAACGTCGGTTTGCCATATGTCTATTGAAGCGCGAAACCAGGGTTCGGGTCAGCCCGGTGCGCAGAATAAAATTTCTTGTCGCCTAGGGGTTTACAAGCCCCATGGGCGACCGTATAGTTCGCGCCCACAGCGTCGAGCAGACGTTGTAACACGAAGCAGATGAGCAATCATCGGTTTCAGTGCCCAGGTGGCGGAATTGGTAGACGCGCTGGTTTCAGGTATCAGTGATCGCAAGATCGTGGAAGTTCGAGTCTTCTCCTGGGCACCAATTTCAAACCGAGCTTATGGCTCGGCGAGTAACAAACGGAGACAATGATCCGTGTCGGCAACGACGAACATTGTTGCTGTGCCCAGGTGGCGGAATTGGTAGACGCGCTGGTTTCAGGTATCAGTGATCGCAAGATCGTGGAAGTTCGAGTCTTCTCCTGGGCACCAAATTCCAAAGAACCGAGTCGATGACTCGGTTTTTTTATGCCTGCGATTTACTGTGCCTCGCCACGGCGTCACCGAAGTGACGCCGCCGCGACCTAGACGCGGAACTGCCCCAGGCTGGCCTTGAGCTGCGTCGCCAGACCATCCAATACCCTTCCGCTCTGCGCGGTGGCCGCCACCGCCTCGGCCGCGCGCCGCGCCTCGGCATGGATCACCTCGACCCGCCCACGCACCGCGTCGGCACCTTCGGCCTGATGCGCCGCCGCTTGCGTCGCCGTATTGATGGCGCCGTGCACCTCCTCCACCGCCGCCTGCACCGCCTGCTGCACCCGGGCGCTCTCGCGCAACGCCAACAACCCCTTGTCGGCCTGCTGACCGGCCTGGCCGATCACCCCCACCGCCTCGCGAGCGCCCTCCTGCAATGCGCCGATATGCGCCTGGATGTCGCCGGTCGACTGCTGGGTCTTGCTCGCCAGCGCGCGCACCTCGTCGGCCACCACGGCGAAGCCGCGACCGCTCTCTCCAGCGCGCGCCGCCTCGATCGCCGCATTCAGCGCCAACAGGTTGGTCTGCTCGGCGATACCATGGATCACCGTCAGCACCACCTCGATCTGCTCGCTCTGCCGTGCCAGGCGTTCGATCACCGCCGCGCCGTCACCCACGCGCCCCACCAGCTCTTCGATGGCGCCACCGACCCGAGTGGCGATCGCCGCGTTGTCGTCGGCCGCCTGGCGAATCGCCGCCACCCGCTGCAGGGCCTCCTGCATGGCCTGGCTCTCCGCCTGCGCCTCGCCGGCCATCCGCGCCAGGGCCTGCAGGCTGCCGGCCACTTCGTCCCGCTGACGCCCGGCCGCCGCCTCCGCCGCGGCGCTGCGCGCGCTCAGGCTGGCGATTTCCTGGCCGGTGCGCACCGCCACCTCCCCCGCCTCGCGGACGATCGGCTGCAGCTTGGCGACGAAGCGATTGACCGCCGCCACCATGTCGCCGATCTCGTCGCGACTGGCCAGCTCGACCCGCCGGGTCAAATCGCCTTCACCCGCCGCCCAGTCGTTAAGCACGCCGATCAGGGTGTGCAGCTTGCTGACCACCCGGCGCCCCAGCACCAAGGCCAGCACCAGAAGAATGCCCAGCCCGACCAGGGCCAACCCGAGACCGATATTCCAGCGCAGTTCGGCGGCGGCCGACTCGATCGCCTGGCGGCTGTTCTGGCTCATGTTCTGCGCCACCTGTTGCGCACTGCCCAGGCGCGCGGCCAGGGCCGAACCGCTGTCGGCCGCGGCACGGCTCAGACCATCGGACACCAACTGACCGCTGCTGCCGATCAGGGCGACGAAACGCTGGTCCAGGGCCGACAGCTCCTGCTCCACCTCGACGGTGGAGACCCCCAACAGCACCTTGCCGATTTCCGCCCCCATGGGGCTGATCGAGGCTTCGCTGACATGCACGCCCGGATCGCCTGCCGCGGCATTGAGCAGCTTGTCCAGGGTGCCGCGCCCCTCGCCGCGCGCGATCAACGCCTTGACTCGCGGATCCTGACGGTTGACGTGCCGGGTCAGGCGCTCGCCCTGGGCATCCAGGTACACGGCGAACAACACGCCCGGGTTGCGATGAGCCATGCGCACCAGCTCGGTCAGCGCCGGCACATCGCTATCCCAGATGGCCTTGGGTGCGACCGCGGCGAGCAGCTGCGCCTGATCATCGGCCGACTGGCGGAGATTGCGCCCCAGGACCTCGCGCAACTGGGCCTGCTCGGCGCTCAAGCGCTGCTTCAGGCCGTCGGTCAGACTGCCCTGCATGCGCGCGGAGAGCCCCTCCAGGCCGCCCTGCACCTCGCGCCCGGCCGCCTCGAGGTCGAGCGCAAGCCCCTGAGCATCCTCCCCGAGCCGCTGCCCGAGGTCATCCACCAGCGCCTCCACGGTCGATCGCGTCAGCAGTACCGCGAGCACGACCTGCGCCAGCAAGGCGAGCCCAAGGGCAAAGAAAACCGGACGCAGCAGGCGGCTACGCAGCAACAAGACGATGACGGACACGGGCAGGACTCCTTCTCAGACCGTAACGACTGTAACGGCCACTTGCGGAAATTATTGAATCCGGAAAAGCGCGCAGCATATCGGCTCGCGGAAACGACAAAGGGCCGCACGAGGCGGCCCTTTGCAGACAACGACGCGCGCTATCAGGCGAACGGATGACGCAGCACGATGGTCTCGTTGCGATCCGGCCCGGTGGAGATGATATCGATCGGCGCACCGACCAGCTCCTCGACACGCTTGATGTAAGCGCGCGCATTGGCCGGCAGCTCGTCCAGGCTCTTGGCGCCCAGGGTGGACTCGCTCCAGCCCGGCATCTCCTCGTACACCGGCTGCAGACCCAGGTAGCTGTCGGCATCGGTGGGCGCGTCGACCAGCACCTGGCCCTCGGCATCCTTGTAGCCGGTGCAGATACGGATGGTCTCCAGGCCGTCGAGCACATCCAGCTTGGTCAGGCACAGGCCGGAGATGCTGTTGATCTCGATGGCGCGACGCAGGATCACCGCATCGAACCAGCCGCAGCGGCGGGCGCGCCCGGTGGTGGCGCCGAACTCGTGGCCGCGCTTGGCGAGGAAGGCGCCGACGTCATCGAACAACTCGGTGGGGAACGGGCCGGAACCGACCCGGGTGGTGTAGGCCTTGGTGATGCCGAGGATATAGTCCAGGTACAGCGGACCGAAGCCCGAGCCGGTGGCGATGCCGCCGGCGGTGGTGTTGGAGCTGGTCACGTAGGGATAGGTGCCGTGGTCGATGTCCAGCAGCGAGCCCTGGGCGCCCTCGAACATGATGTCCTTGTCCGCGCGGCGCAGCTCGTGCAGCACCGCGGTGACATCGGCCATCATCGGCTTGAGCAGCTCGGCGTACTCCATGCACTCGTCCAGAGTCTTCTGGAAGTCGATGGCCGGCTCCTTGTAGAAGTTCTGCAGCACGAAGTTGTGGTAGTCCAGCAACTCGCCGAGCTTGGCGGCGAAGCGCTCGCGGTGGAACAGGTCGCCGACCCGCAGGCCGCGGCGCGCCACCTTGTCTTCGTAGGCCGGGCCGATGCCGCGACCGGTGGTGCCGATCTTGGCGTCGCCACGGGCCTTCTCGCGCGCCTGGTCGAGGGCCACGTGGTAGGACAGGATCAGCGGGCAGGCCGGGCTGATGCGCAGGCGCTGACGCACCGGCACGCCCTTCTCTTCCAGCTTGGTGATTTCGCGCAGCAGCGCATCGGGGGCGACCACCACGCCGTTGCCGATCAGGCACTCGACGCCTTCGCGCAGGATGCCCGAAGGGATCAGGTGGAGCACGGTCTTCTCGCCGTTGATGACCAGGGTGTGGCCGGCATTGTGGCCACCCTGGTAACGCACCACGGCGGCGGCCTGCTCGGTCAGCAGGTCGACGATCTTGCCCTTGCCCTCATCGCCCCACTGGGTCCCCAGGACTACGACATTCTTACCCATAACACTTGTCCTCTTCGCGCAAGCTTGATGCCGGTCGCAACCGGCGGAAACGATTCAGGGCGCCAGCGGCGCCACCTGCCAACGGCCATCGCGCAGCTTCAGCTGGCGATCGCAGCCGGCCTCCTGCGCATCGCTCAATTCCTGCCCGGGCAGCGCCTGTACCACGCGCGCGCCCTCGCCGCGCAGGCGCTGGACCGCCTGCCACAGGTATACATCATGACTGTCCGGCGCCCAGATGCCGGCCGGCTGCTCGCCGAGCTGCATCCGTCCCAGGCCGACCAGGGTCTTCAGGTCGGTGGAGAAGCCCGTGGCCGGCCGCGCCCGACCGAAGTCGGCGCCGATGTCGTCATAGCGGCCGCCCTGGGCGATCGACTGGCCGACGCCCGGCACGAACGCGGCGAACACCACGCCGGTGTGATAGTGGTAGCCGCGCAGCTCGCCCAGGTCGAAGTACAGCGGCAGCTCGGGGAAGCGCAGGCTCAATGCATCGGCGATCGCCACCAGCTCGTCCAGCGCGGCATGCACCTCGCCCGGCGCCTCGACCAGGCACGCCTGGGCCAGGTCCAGCACCTCGCGACCACCGCAGAGCTCGGCCAGGGCGCGCAGCATCTTGCCCAGCGACGCCGGCAGCGACGCGGTCAGCGCGGCGATCTCGTCCATGGCCTTGCGCTGCAGCGCATCGAACAACTGCTGCTCGACCTCGCCGGACAGGCCGGCGGCACGGGCCAGACCCCGGTAGATGCCGACATGCCCGAGGTCCATGTGCACGTCCGGCACCGCCGCCAGCTCGAGCATGTCCACCAGCAGGCTGATGACCTCGACATCGCTGGCCGGGCTGGCGTCGCCGTACAGCTCGGCGCCCAACTGGATCGGGCTGCGCGAAGTGGTCAGCGCCCGCGGCTGGGCATGCAGCACGCTGCCGGCATAGCACAGACGGCTCGGCCCCTCGCGGCGCAGGGTGTGGGCGTCGATGCGCGCCACCTGCGGGGTGATATCCGCACGAAAGCCCATCTGCCGGCCCGACAGCGGGTCGACCACCTTGAAGGTGCGCAGATCCAGATCCTGGCCGGCGCCGGTGAGCAGCGACTCCAGGTACTCGATATGCGGCGTCACCACGAATTCATAGCCCCAGCGCTGGAACAGATCCAGCACCTGGCGCCGCGCCACTTCGATGCGCGCCGCTTCCGGCGGCAGAACTTCTTCGATGCCATCTGGCAGAAGCCAGCGGTCTACCGTTGCCATTTCGCCTTTCCCCTCTCGATCCGGGCGGCACAAGCCATCAGTGAAGCAGATAAAGGAGAGCCGTTCCCAGCAGCATGCTGGCCAGCCCCATCAGACGCAGTCGCCGGTCCGACAGCCGTATCAGCTGTGCGACCGCTCCGCGCCATTGACGCGGATAGAGGAAGGGCAGGATGCCTTCCAGCACCAGCAACAGACAGATCGCGACGCCCAGTTCCTGCCACATGATTCCCACAGACGCAAAAAAGCCGGGATTTTCCCGGCTGCCGCATCATACCACGTTTTCCCCGGCGGTCACCCCGACGACCGGCTGGCGGCCGTCGGGGCATGCCTCATTGCTTGGACTTTTCCAGGTAACGGAAGAAGTCGCTCTTGGGGTCCAGCACCAGCACATCGCGCTTGTCCGCGAAGCTTTCGCGGTAGGCCCGCAGGCTACGGTAGAAGGAGTAGAACTCCTGATCCTGACCGTAGGCCTGGGCATAGATGGCGGCCGCCTGGGCATCACCCTCACCGCGCAGCTCTTCGGCCTGGCGGTAGGCCTCGGCCAGCAGCACCCGGCGCTGACGATCGGCATCGGCGCGGATGCCCTCGGCCAGCTCCTTGCCCTTGGCGCGGTGCTCCCGCGCCTCGCGCTCGCGCTCCGAGCTCATGCGATCGAACACGCTGCGGTTGACTTCCTTCGGCAGGTCGATGGCCTTGACCCGTACATCCACCACCTCGATGCCCAGCTCGCTCTGCGCAGCCCGGTTCAGCGAGGCGGTCACGTCGGCCATCAGCGCATCGCGCTCGCCCGACACCGACTCGTGCAGGGTGCGCTTACCGAATTGGTCGCGCAGCGAAGCCTCCAGACGCCGCGCCAGACGCTCGTCGGCGATCTGCTTGATGCCCGAGGTGGCGGTGTAATAGGCCTCGGCATCGAGCACCCGCCACTTGGCGAAGGCGTCGACCATCAGCGCCTTCTTCTCCAGGGTGAGGAAGCGCGAGCTGCTCGAGTCGAGCGTCAGCAGGCGGCCATCGAACTTGCGCACCTGATTGACGTACGGAATCTTCACATGCAGGCCCGGTTGCACGTCGGGCTCGACGATGCGACCGAACTGCAACAGCACCGCACGCTCGGTCTGAGCGACGATATAGAAGCTGTTCCAGGCGACGATCGCCAGCACCACGCCGACGATCAGGGCGATCAGCGATTTATTGCTCATCAACGGCTCTCCCTAGTACGCAGCTCAGGCTGACGCTGGCCACTACTGCTCATGCGCGCCCCGAGATCACCGGCAGCGGCGCCGGAGATGGCGCTCGGCGCGGAACTACTGCGACCGTCGATCATCTTGTCCAGCGGCAGATAGAGCAGGTTGTTCTGCCCCTTATCGCCCGTGACCAGGACCTTGCTGGTATTGCCCATCAGCTCCTGCATGGTGTCCAGATACAGACGCTCACGCGTGACTTCCGGGGCCTTGCGGTACTCCGCCACCAGCTTGCTGAAGCGATCGGCCTCACCCTGGGCGCGGGAAACCACCTCATCGCGATAGCCGCTGGCGTCCTCGATCATGCGCTGGGCCTGACCGCGAGCCTCGGGCACCACGCCATTGGCGTAAGTCTCGGCCAGGTTCTTCTCGCGCTGCTCGTCCTCGCGGGCGCGGATCACGTCGTCGAAGGCCTCCTGCACCTCGCGCGGCGCGGCGGCGCTCTGCACGTTGACCTGGGTCACCAGGATGCCGGTGCGGTAGGTATCGAGGAAGCGCTGCAGACGGTCCTTGACCTCGCTGGCCAGCAGCTCGCGCCCCTCGGTCAGCACCTGGTCCATCTCGGTGGAGCCGACCACATGGCGCACGGCGCTGTCGGTCGCGTGCTGCAGGCTGATCTCCGGCTGGTCGACGTTGAGCACGAAGTCCTGCAGGTTGCCGATCTTGTACTGCACGGTCAGCGGCACTTCGATGATGTTCTCGTCCTCGGTGAGCATCTGCCCCTGCTTGCTGTAGGCTCGCTCGCGGGTGACGTTCTCCTGGAACTTGCGATCGATCGGCGGGAAATAGATGTTCAGGCCCGGACCGACGGTCTCGTAGTACTTGCCGAAGCGCAGCACCACCGCCTGCTCCTGCTCGTCGACCACGTAGATCGCGCTGTACAGCCAGACCACCGCCAGCAAGCCGAGGCCGACGAACAGCAGGCCGAAGCCCCCGCTCTTGCCGGAGCCGTCATCATCGCCACGTTTCTTGCCGCCGCCGAACAGCCCGTTGAGGCTCTCCTGCAGCTTGCGGAAGGCCTCGTCGAGATCCGGCGGCCCCTTGCGGTCGCCGCCTCGGCGCCCACCCCAAGGATCCTGATTGTTCGAGTTGCCACCCGGCTCATTCCAAGCCATAGCGCTCTCCATACTGATAAAGCAAAGACGCGCCCACGGCGCGTCGGCCAATGCTACCCAATGCCCACCACCAGCGGCAAAGCCGCTGGTGCAGGCTTTATTGCAAAGTGTGTTGCTCGAGAAACTCCACTGGCTGCAACCCCTCGCGACTGACCAGGCGATTGAGCTCCACTCGCGGCAATCGCACCGCCAGCAGACTGCTGCCATCCTCGGCATGCCCCTCGCTCTGCACCGCGCCCAGGGCGAAGAACTGCGCGCGCAGGCGCCCCAGTCGCTGAGGCAGGCACAGGGTGCCGACGAACAGATCATCGCCCAGCAGCTCGGCGATCGCCTGCTCGAGCAGCGCCAAGCCACGCCCGTCCCGCGCCGACAGCCAGACCCGCTGCGGCCGGCCGTCGGCATCACGCTGGATCTGCGGCTCTACGCCTTCGAGCAGGTCCAGCTTGTTGTACACCTCCAGCATAGGCAGTTCCTGGGCACCGATCTCGCCCAGCACGGCCACCACCTGCTCGATCTGCGCCATGCGCTCGGGCTCATGGGCATCGATCACATGCAGCAACAGGTCGGAGTTGCTCGACTCCTCCAGGGTCGCCCGGAAGGCCTCGACCAGCTTGTGCGGCAGGTGGCGGATGAAGCCCACGGTATCGGCCAGCACGATCGGCCCCAGATCATCCAGTTCCAGACGGCGCAGGGTCGGATCGAGGGTGGCGAACAGCTGGTCGGCGGCGTAGACCTCGGAGGTCGTCAGGGCATTGAACAGCGTGGACTTGCCGGCGTTGGTATAACCGACCAGGGAGACCGAGGGGATGTCCGCCCGCCGACGCCCACGGCGAGCCTGCTCGCGCTGGCTGCGCACCTTCTCCAGCTTCTGCTTGATCTGGCGGATGCGCACGCGCAACAGGCGCCGGTCGGTCTCCAGCTGGGTTTCCCCCGGGCCGCGCAGACCGATACCGCCCTTCTGCCGCTCCAGGTGGGTCCAGCCGCGCACCAGCCGGGTACTCATGTGGTCCAGCTGTGCCAGCTCGACCTGCAGCTTGCCCTCGTGAGTGCGGGCGCGCTGGGCGAAGATATCCAGGATCAGCCCGGTACGGTCGAGCACACGACACTCGAAGACCCGCTCGAGGTTACGCTCCTGACTGGGAGTGAGGACGTGATTGAAGATCACCAGGTCGGCTTCGGCAGCCTTGACCAGGTCGCGCAACTCCTCGACCTTGCCGCTGCCGATCAGGTACTTCGCGGTCAGCCGACCGCTCGGCACGCTGAGGAAGGCCACCGCATCGGCGCCGGCCGAGAGGGCCAGCTCCTGAAACTCTTGCGGATCTTCGCGCGCCTCAGAGTCCTGGCCTTCCAGATGAACCAGGATGGCCCGTTCACCCCCTTCATGGCGCTCGAAGAACAATGCAGCCCCCTAGTCAGGCGTTACCGGGCTCGGCTTCAGCCTGCTCGGATTCGGAAGCGCTCGGCAGACGCACCGGGCGGCTCGGCACCACGGTGGAAATGGCGTGCTTGTAGACCATCTGGCTCACGGTGTTCTTCAGCAGAATCACGAACTGGTCGAAGGACTCGATCTGCCCCTGCAGCTTGATGCCGTTGACCAGATAGATGGAAACCGGGACGCGTTCCTTTCGCAGGGTATTGAGGTAAGGGTCTTGTAGCGAATGCCCTTTTGACATGTGCCGCACTCCTTTAAGGTCAAAACAATAATTTTAATAAACCAACAAACGGCTTTAAGCCGTCTTACCCCCAAGGATAGACGGCTCACGGCAAGGTCTTAGGCCAATATGGAGACCGTCGCCAGGTATTTCAAGGCTCGTGGCAGATTGTCGCAGTCCAGGCTATCGAGCCAGTGCACATCCGACCAACTGCGCAACCAGGTGAACTGTCGCTTGGCCAGCTGACGCGTGGCGATGATGCCGCGCTCACGCATCTGCGCCTCGCTCAGGTTGCCGTCCAGATAGTCCCACACCTGACGATAGCCGACCGACCGTATAGACGGCAGCCCCACGTGCAAGTCACCCCTGCGCCGCAGGCCTTCGACCTCGTCGACGAAGCCCTGTTCCAGCATCGCCTGAAATCGTTGCGCGATGCGGGCGTGCAGAACCTGACGCTGCGCTGGGGCGATGGCCAGGCTGGCGACAGTATAGGGGAATTGCCTCGCCGCCGAACCGGGATTTTCCGCGACCTGGCGCTCACGGTGCGCCGTCATCGTCAATCCGCTGAGGCGGTAGACCTCCAACGCCCGAACCAAGCGCTGCGGATCATTGGGGTGGATGCGCGCCGCCGATTGCGGATCCACCGCCTGCAACTCGCGATGCAGCGCCGCCCAGCCCTCGGCCGCCCCCCGCGCCTCCAGCTCGGCGCGCAGCTGCGGATCGGCGCTCGGCATGTCGGCCAGCCCCTCCAGCAACGCCTTGTAATACATCATGGTGCCACCGACCAGCAGGGGAATACGGCCGCGCGCGGTGATCTGCGCCATCGCCGCCAGGGCGTCGGCGCGGAACTCGGCCGCCGAATAGCTCTCGGCCGGGTCGCGGATATCGATCAGGCGGTGGGGAAACTCGGCCAGCACGGCCTTGTCGGGCTTGGCGGTACCGATATCCATGCCGCGATAGATCAGCGCCGAATCGACGCTGATCAACTCGCACGGCAATACCCGCGCCAGCTCCAGGGCCAGATCGGTCTTGCCGGCAGCCGTCGGCCCCATCAGGAAAATAGCCGGCGGCAGGCGCTCGGACATGTTCAGACCTTCTTCATGTGCACGAGCCAATCAACGGCCACGCAGGAACAGCTTGTCCAGTTCGTCCATGCCCAACTGCGTCCAGGTCGGCCGCCCGTGGTTGCACTGACCGCTGCGCTCGGTGTGCTCCATGTCACGCAGCAGCGCATTCATCTCCGGCAGGCTCAGACGGCGATTGGCGCGCACCGCGCCATGGCAGGCCATGGTGCCGAGCAGCTCGTTGAGGTGGGCCTGGATACGGTCGCTGGTGCCGTACTCGAGCAGGTCGGCGAGCACGTCGCGTACCAGCTGGGTGGCCTCGGCCTGCTTGAGCAGCGCCGGGATCTGCCGGATCGCCAGGCTTTCCGGGCCGAGCCGCTGCAGTTCGAAACCCAGGCGCTGGAACCAGGCGGCATGCTCCTCGGCGCAATCGGCCTCGCGTTGGCTGACGGCGAGCGATTCGGGCACCAGCAACGGCTGGCTGCGCAGGCCCTCGCTGGCCATGGCGACCTTGAGGCGCTCGTAGGTGATGCGCTCGTGGGCCGCATGCATGTCGACCAGCACCAGGCCCTGGACGTTCTCGGCGAGTATGTACACGCCCTTGAGCTGGGCGACGGCATAGCCGAGCGGCGGCACATCACCCTGGGCCTCGGGCAAGACGGCCGGGGCGACGCTCGGCGCCAGCGGCGCGAAATACTCGCGGTAGGCACCACGGGCCTCGGCCGCCGGCAGGGGGGCATCCGGGCGCGGCGCCTGATAGCCGGCGCCCGGCGAGCGCCATACGGAGTCGGCTGCGGGCTGCTCCAGCACGCTGGCGGCCAGGCCGATCTCACCCTGGGGGCCGAACTCGCCGGCCGCCTGGCCGCTCGGACGCACCACCCCGCCCACCGCCGCCGGCGCCGCCAGCTGGTCCTCCGGACGCACCTCGCCCAGGGAGCGGTGCAGGGTGCCATAGAGGAAGTCGTGGACCATGCGGCTGTCGCGGAAACGCACTTCGTGCTTGGTCGGGTGCACGTTGACGTCGACCACCGCCGGGTCGATATCCAGGAACAGCACGAAGGTCGGATGGCGACCATTGAACAGCACGTCGCGATAGGCCTGGCGCACCGCATGAGCCACCAGCTTGTCGCGGATCATCCGCCCGTTGACGTAGAAGTACTGCAGGTCGGCCTGACTGCGCGAGAAGGTCGGCAGCCCCACCCAGCCCCACAGGTGCAGGCCGTTGCGTTCGATCTCGATCGGCAGCGCCTGCTCGAGAAAGGCCGGACCGCAGACCGCGGCGACCCGCCGCGCGCGACCGGCCTCGTCGCTGGCCTCGTGCAGGGCCAACACCGCCTTGCCATTGTGGCGCAGATGGAAGGCCACATCGAAACGCGCCAGGGCCAGGCGCTTGATGACCTCCTGCAGGTGGTCGAACTCGGTCTTCTCGGTGCGCAGGAACTTGCGCCGCGCCGGGGTATTAAAGAACAGGTCGCGCACCTCCACCGAGGTACCCACCGGGTGCGCCGCCGGCTGCACCCGCGGCTGCATGTCGCGGCCTTCGGTTTCCACCTGCCAGGCCTGCTCGGCATCGGCGGTGCGCGAGATCAGGGTCAGGCGGGCGACCGAGCTGATCGAGGCCAGGGCCTCGCCGCGAAAACCCAGGCTCATGACCTGCTCGAGATCCTCCAGTTCGCGGATCTTGCTGGTGGCATGCCGCGCCAGCGCCAGCGGCAGGTCATCGGCGGGGATGCCGCTGCCGTCGTCGCGTACCCGCAACAGCTTGATGCCGCCCTGTTCGACATCCACCTCGATGCGCTTGGCGCCGGAGTCCAGACTGTTCTCCAGCAACTCCTTGATCACCGAGGCCGGCCGCTCGACCACCTCGCCGGCGGCGATCTGGTTGGCCAGCCGCGGACTGAGCAGCTGGATGCGTGCCGCGCCGCTCATGGTTGGGCCGCCAGGGCGGTCACGGGGATCTGCAGGGTCTGGCCGACCTTGATGACGTCCGAGCGCAGCGCGTTGGCGCTGCGCAGGCTCGCCAGGCTGACCTGGTAGCGCAGGGCGATCAAGGCCAGGCTCTCGCCGGCGCTGACCACATGCTCGCGCGGCCCCTGGGCGATCTTGCCGTTGTCGCGCAGCCAGGCCAGGTAGGTCCCCGGCGGCGGGTTCTGCTGGAAGAACTGCCGCACGCCGGTGAGGATCGAGCGCGACAAGGCCTGCTGGTGACTGGCGCTGGCCAGCTTGCGCGCCTCGTTGGGATTGGAGATGAAGCCGGTCTCCACCAGGATCGACGGAATGTCCGGCGACTTCAGCACCATGAAGCCGGCCTGCTCGACCCGCCGCTTGTGCAGGTGGGTGATCTGGCCCATGTTGCTCAGCACCTTCTGCCCGACATTCAGGCTGGACGACAGCGAGGCGGTCATCGACAGATCCAGCAGCACGCCGGCGAGCATGCGGTCCTTGTCGTCGAGGCTGACGTTGCCGGCGCCGCCGATCAGGTCGGACTGGTTTTCCGCATCCGCCAGCCAGCGCGCGGTCTCCGAAGTCGCGCCACGGTCCGACAGGGCATAGACCGAGGCACCGAAGGCCGCGGCCCGCGGCGCGGCATCGGCGTGAATCGAGACGAACAGGTCGGCGCCCTTCTTGCGGGCGATCTCGGTGCGCTTGCGCAGCGGGATGAAGTAGTCGCCGGTGCGCACCAGTTCGCCGCGAAAGCCCTTCTCGGCATTGATCTGGCGCTGCAATTCCTTGGCGATGGCCAGGGTCACATGCTTCTCGAACTGGCCCTTGACCGGCGACAGGGCCCCCGGGTCTTCGCCGCCGTGGCCGGCATCGATGGCGATGACGATATCGCGCTTGCCGCCGGGCACCGGGGTCAGCTTGGGCGGGGCCTGGGTCGGGGTGACCGGTACCGGCGGCGTGCGGGCGGCCGCCGTCGAGGGCAGGCTGGGCGCCGCGTCCGCCTCCTGGTCGAACAGGTCGACGACCAGGCGATGGCCGTACTGCTGGTTCGGTGCCAGGGTGAAGCTCTTCGGCGTGACCGACGCGGCCAGGTCGATCACCACGCGCAGGTCTTCTGCCGTGCGCTGCGCCGAACGCACGCCGGTGATCGGCGTATTGCTCAGGGCCAACTGGTCGAACTGGGTGGCGAGCTTGGCGCCACTGATGTCGATGACGATGCGCTCCGGGGCGCTCAGGGTGAAAACGCTGTGCTGTACAGGCCCGGACAGGTCGAACACCAACCGGGTGTTATCCGGTGCCCGCCACAGCCGTACGCTGCGTACATCCGAAGCGGCAAAAACCTCGGCGGCGAACGCCGCCAACACCACCCCAACCGCGATGAACCGCGCACCTACGCGCATAGCCAACCCCATTCTTGTTTATGCTCCGATGGCCAGGGCGGCACACCAGGCTTCGCCACGCGCACTGTGCGCCTGCAGGCGCAGCGAACGGCCGGCCGCTTGCGGGGTAATGGTAATGTCCAGGTCGGCCTTTGGCAAAACGCCGGCGCCACGTTGCGGCCACTCCACCAGGCACAGGGCATCGCCGGCGAAGTAGTCGCGGATGCCGAGAAACTCCAGCTCCTCGGGGTCGACCAGGCGGTACAGGTCGAAGTGGTAGGCCCGCGCCCCGTCGATTTCGTAGGGCTCAACCAGGGTGAAGGTCGGGCTCTTCACCGCGCCCACATGGCCCAGGCCGCGGATGATGCCCCGCGCCAAGGTGGTCTTGCCGGCCCCCAGATCGCCGTGCAGGTAGATCACCCCCAACCCCTTGCTGGCCTGGGCGATAGCCGCCCCCAGGGCGTACATGGCCGGCTCGTCGGCGGCATAGCGTTCTAGTTCGGTCACCCGTTCTGCTCCTGCATCAACTGACGAATGGCGGCGCACAGATCGCTCGCCGCCAACCCATACCCCTGGCCGGCCAACACCTCGCCGGCCCGGGCATGCAGCCACACCGCCAGGCTGGCCGCCGCCATCGGCGCCAGCCCCTGGCCCAACAGGGCGCCGATCAGCCCGGCGAGGACGTCGCCCAGGCCGGCGCCGGCCATCGCCGGATGGCCGCGGTCGCACAAGCGCAGATCCCCCTCGGGGTCGGCGACCAGGGTGCCGGCGCCCTTAAGGACGCACACCGTCCGGTAGCGCCGCGCCAGCTCCAGGGCGGCGGCCGGTCGGTCGGCCTGCACCTCGGCCGTGCCGACGCCGAGCAGGCGGGCCGCCTCCCCGGGATGCGGGGTGATCACACAACCGGCCGGCAGGCTGACCGCCCCGGCGACCAGCAGATTGAGGGCGTCGGCATCCCACACCTGGGGCACCGGCATGATCGCCGCCACCGACAGCAGGCTGCGCCCCCAGGCGCCCTGCCCCAGCCCCGGGCCCACTACCCAGACGCTGGCCGCCTTGCCGAGGGCCAGCAGCTGATTGGCCGAGGCCACCGCCGTGCCCATCACCTCGGGCAGGCGCGCCTGGGCCGCCGCCAGGTGCTCGCCACGGGTGGCCAGGGAGACCAGGCCGGCACCGCCGCGCAGGGCGCTCTGCGCCGCCAGCAGGGCCGCCCCGGCCATGCCGCGCTCGCCGCCGACCACCAGCACATGGCCGAGCTGGCCCTTGTGCACGGTGCACGGCCGCCTGGGCAGCCACGCCAAGCTCCCCGCGGCCAGGCGCCGGGCGATAAAGTCCTGCTCCGCGACCAGTTGCCGGTCGGCCTGCAGATCGGCGAACTGCAGTTCGCCGACCCAGTCCGGCGCCGCCCCGGTGAACAGGCCGATCTTCAGGCCGATCAGGGTCAGGGTCAGCTGCGCGCGCACGGCAACGCCCAGTACCCGACCGCTGTCGGCGCACAGGCCCGAGGGAATATCCACCGCCAGCACCGGCGCACCGCTGGCGTTGAGCAGGCGAATGACCTGGGCATAGGGCTCGCGAACCGCACCGCGCAGGCCGGTGCCGAGCAGCGCATCGACCACCACGCCCTCCAGCGGCGCGCACTCGCTCCAGGCCTGAATCGGCACGCCGGCCCCCTGCGCCTCGTCGCGTGCCCGCGCCGCGTCGCCCCGCAGCTGCGCCGAATCGCCGACCGCCAGCACCTTGACCTGCCAGCCGGCGCGCGAGGCCAGGGCGGCGACCAGGTAACCGTCGCCGGCGTTATTGCCGCGCCCGGCCAGCACGGTGACCACCCCGGTGTCCGGCCAGCGCCGGCGCAAGGCCCGCCAGACGGCATGGGCGGCGCGGCCCATCAACTCGAAGCCCGGCGTGCCGGCAGCGATCAGCCGGGCGTCCAGCGCCCGCACTTGGTCGGCGTTATACAGGGCTAGGGGGAGGTTGTCTGGCGAATGCGGCATGCGTCGGCTCCGATGTCTGGCAGAATTATACGCACCTCCACTCCGGTTTCTCTTCAGCATGTCCCTCTCCAGCGCCGATCTCGCCACCCTCGCCCAGTCGATCAAGGACTGGGGCCGCGAGCTGGGTTTCCAGCAGGTCGGCATCGCCGGGCTGGACCTGGGCGAGCACGAGGCGCACCTGCAGCGCTGGCTGGCCGCCGGCTATCAGGGCGAGATGGACTACATGGCGGCCCACGGCAGCAAGCGCTCGCACCCCGAGCAGCTGGTGCCGGGCACCCTGCGGGTGGTGTCGCTGCGCATGGACTACCTGCCCGGCGACACCCGCATGGCCGAGCGCCTGGGCCAGGCGGAGAAGGCCTATGTATCGCGCTACGCCCTGGGGCGCGACTACCACAAGCTGATCCGCAAGCGCCTGCAGCAGCTGGCCGAACGCATCCAGCAGGTCATCGGCCCGTTCGGCTACCGCGCCTTCGTCGACAGCGCCCCGGTGCTGGAGAAGGCCATCGCCGAGCAGGCCGGGCTCGGCTGGATCGGCAAGAACACCCTGGTGCTCAACCGCAAGGCCGGCAGCTACTTCTTCCTCGGCGAGCTGTTCGTCGACCTGCCGCTGCCGGTCGACGCGCCCCACGCCAGCGAGCACTGCGGACGTTGCAGCGCCTGCCTGGACATCTGCCCGACCCAGGCCTTCGTTAGCCCCTACCAGCTGGATGCGCGGCGCTGCATCTCCTACCTGACCATCGAGCTCAAGGGCTCCATTCCCGAGGAGCTGCGCACGCCGATCGGCAACCGGGTGTTCGGCTGCGACGACTGCCAGATGGTCTGTCCCTGGAACCGCTTCGCCCGCCCCACCGAGCAGGGCGACTTCCTGCCGCGCCACGGCCTGGACAACGCCGAACTGGCCGAGCTGTTCCGCTGGAGCGAGGAGGAGTTTCTCAGCCGCACCGAGGGTTCGCCGCTACGCCGCGCCGGCTACGAGCGCTGGCTGCGCAACCTGGCGGTCGGCCTGGGCAACGCGCCGTCGAGCATCCCGGTGCTCGAGGCGCTGCAGGCGCGGCGCGAGCACCCCTCGGCGCTGGTGCGTGAGCATGTCGAATGGGCGCTGGCCCAGCATGCCGCGCGCGGCGCCCCGGTGGGCGGGGGTTAGACCTTGAGGAAGTGTTCGCGGTAGTACTTGAGTTCGGCGATGGACTCGCGGATATCGTCCAGCGCCTGGTGGCTGGCCTTCTTCTGAAACCCTGCCTTGAGCTGTGGCGCCCAGCGGTCGGCGAGAATCTTCAGGGTGGTGACATCCAGATAACGGTAGTGGAAATAGGCTTCCAGGTCCGGCATGTAGCGATACAGAAAGCGCCGGTCCTGGGCAATGCTGTTGCCGCAGATCGGCGACTGCCCCTTGGGCACCCACTGCTCGAGGAAGGCTAGCGTCTGGGCCTGGGCCTGGGCCGGACCGATCGTGCTCTCGCGCACGCGCTTGGTCAGGCCGCTCTCACCATGAGTGCGGGTATTCCACTCGTCCATGCCGGCGAGCGCCTCATCGCTCTGATGGACCGCGATCACCGGCCCCTCGGCCAGCACATTGAGCTCGCTGTCGGTGACGATGGTGGCCATTTCGATGATGACGTCTTTCTCCGGGTCCAGACCGGTCATCTCCAGGTCGATCCAGATCAGGTTCTGTGGGTTCTGCATGCTGCGCTCCTCGGCTGGGATCGCCAGTTTAGCGAATAAATCGCCGGGCCACGCGCCTCAGTCGCCGCCCATGCGCCACAGCAGCAGGCGCGACTGGCGCCAGTCATGCAGATCGATGACGCGCTCGGCAGGCACCCCGGGCACCTCGAAACTGTTGCTGAGCAACCAGCTACCCGGTTTCATCTGCGCCCGGGCCTTGTCCCACAAGGCAGCCATGGGTGCCGGGGAAAGAAAGCAGTACACCACCTCGAAGGCGGACAGGTCGGTGCGCCACAAGCTCTGGTAGCGCACCCGGCAGTTGCCCTGCGCCAGGCAGCGCAGCCAGGCGATGGCGAAGGTCAGGGGCGCGGTCTCGACGCCGACGAACTGCGCCGCGGGGAAGCGCCGGGCCAGGTACAACAAGGTGCCCGCCGGGCCACAGCCGAGGTCGACGAAGCGAAACTCGGCGCCGCGCTCGGCGAGCAGCGTCAAGAGTTGCTCACGACAGCGCGCGCCACTCAGGTACAGCGGCACCCCCTCGACCGCGCTGTTCCAGTTGATCAGCAGCAGCAGGACGAAGCCGGCGAGGAACACCCAGGATGGCAGCGCCGCTCCACTGGCCAGCAGCAGCGCCGGGACGAACAGCAGGTTCAGCCACCACCACCAGCGCGCCAGCCCCAGCCAGCGACCGATACTCGCGGCCAGCAGGCCCTGGACCAGCCCGGCGCCCAGCCAACTGGGCCGCCAGTCGCCCCAGCGCGCCGCCAGATAGATGGACGCGGCGACCAGCAGGGTCGCCATCAGCTGCGCCAACAGCGCCAACAGCGCCGGTCGGCGCCCGAGCCATGCCCTACTCTCGCCCACTCCTCAGCCCCTCCGCTCCAGGTCACCGCGCAGTGTACCCGCCGCCTCGGCCTGCCGCAGCAGGCGAGCGCTGCGATTGCGCGTGCTAAACTCGCGCCGTTTTTAACGCGACTCAACCCTCGAGACCCCCATGGCCAAACGCCGACTCAACCGCCGACAAAGCTGGCGCATCGACAAGATCCAGGGCGAGCGCGCCGCCCGCGCCGCCAAACGCGAGTCCCAGGCCGTGCAGATCCTCGAGGGCGGCGACCTCGGCCCGGAGCAGACCGGCTTGGTCATCGCTCACTTCGGTGTCCAGGTCGAGGTCGAGGCCCAGGAAGGCGAGCTGGCCGGCCAGGTGTTCCGCTGCCACCTGCGCGCCAACCTGCCGACCCTGGTCACCGGCGACCGGGTGGTGTGGCGTCCGGGCAACCAGGGCATCGGCGTGATCGTCGCGCAACTGCCGCGCAGCAGCGAGCTGTGCCGCCCGGACATGCGCGGCCAGCTCAAGCCGGTGGCGGCCAACGTCGACCTGATCGTCATCGTCTTCGCGCCACTGCCCGAGCCCCACGCCAACCTGATCGACCGCTACCTGGTGGCCGCCGAGCACGCCGGCATCCGTCCGCTGCTGCTGCTGAACAAGGCCGACCTGATCGATGCGCAGAACGGCCCGGCGCTCGACGCCCTGCTCACGGTCTATCGCCAGCTCGGCTACCCGCTGCTGGAGGTTTCGGCCCATCAGGGCGACGGCATGGAAAGGCTCAAGCAACGGCTCGATGGCCATGTCAGCGTATTCGTCGGCCAGTCCGGGGTGGGCAAGTCGTCCCTGGTCAACAGCCTGCTGCCCGGCGTCGATACCCGCGTCGGCGCGTTGTCGGAGCTGACCGGCAAGGGCACCCACACCACCACCACGGCAAGGCTGTTCCACTTTCCCGGCGGCGGCGAGCTGATCGACTCCCCCGGCATCCGCGAGTTCGGCCTGGTGCACGTCAGTCGCGACGACGTCGAGGCCGGCTTCATCGAGTTCCACGAGCTGCTCGGACACTGCCGCTTCCGCGACTGCAAGCATGACCGCGAGCCCGGCTGCGCCCTGCTCAAGGCCCTGGAAGAGGGGCGCATCCACCCGCAGCGCATGGCCAGCTACCGGCACATCCTCGCCAGCCTGCCCGAGGCGGACTACTGAAACGACCAGGCCGCGAACATTCGCGGCCTGGTCGAAAGCACCCGCGCCATCACTCGCCCGACTGATCGAACTGCAGCACGCCGTCCTCGAAGATATTCAGGCGCTGACGCAGCTCCGCCGCCGGTACCGGCTCGGCCGCTGCCGGCTCCGGCTGCCCCCCCGGCGCGGGCGCATCTTGCCCGGCGCCCTCGCCCGGCCCCTGCTGCTCGCCCTCGATGGCGCGCTGGGCCTTCTTGGTCAGCACGGTGATATCGATGCGCCGGTTGACCGGGTTGAGCGGATCGTTGCGGTCGAACAAGGCCGAGGAGGCATAGCCGACCACCCGAGCCACCTGCCCCTCGTCGTAACCACCGGCCACCAGCACCCGCCGCGCCGCGTTGGCACGGTCGGCCGACAGCTCCCAGTTGCCGAAGTCACCCCGGCCGGCGAAGGGCTTGGCATCGGTATGGCCGCTGATGCTGACCTTGTTCGGCACCGCGCCGATGGTGTCGACCAGGGCCAGCAGGATGTCTTCGAAGTAAGGCTGCAGCCGCGCGCTGCCCAGGTCGAACATCGGCCGGTTGGCCGCGTCGACGATCTGGATACGCAGGCCGTCCTGGGTGATCTCGAACAGGATCTGGTCTTTGAAGCGCTGCAGCTGCGGGTCCTGCTCGACCTTGTTCTGCAGCTCCTGCAGCAGGAGCTCCAGGCGCTCGCGCTCCAACTCTTCGGCCAGCGCCTCGGCCTCCTGGGCGTCGAGCGCGCCTTGCTCCGCCTCGTCGTTGCGCTCGTTGTCGATCGGCTCCTGCGTCTCCGGATTGAGGGTGCGGTCCGGCGAGGGCGTGGGCGAACCGCCGAGGTCGATCACATAGGGACTGGCACTCTCGGAGAAGCCTATGGGGTCCTTGAAGTAGCCGGAGATCAGCTTCTTCTGCTCCGGCGAGGCCGAGGACATCAGCCACATCACCAGGAAGAACGCCATCATCGCCGTGGCGAAGTCGGCGAAGGCGATCTTCCAGGCGCCGCCATGGTGGCCGCCGGCGGTCTTCTTGACCCGTTTGACGATAATCGGCTGGTTGTTTTCCATGATTCGTCAGCTTCCGCGCATGGCCTGTTCCAGCTCGGAGAAGCTCGGCCGATGGGCCGGGTACAGGGTCTTGCGGGCGAACTCCACCGCCAGCGACGGCGGCATGCCGGAGGCAGAGGCGACCAGCCCCGCCTTGATCGCCTCGAACACGTTCAGCTCTTCCTTGGCGTCGTGCTCCAGGGCCGTGGACAGGGGGCCGAAGAAACCGTAGGAGGCGAGGATGCCGAGGAAGGTGCCGACCAGGGCCGTGCCCACCTTCTCGCCGATCTGCGCGTTGGAGGCCTCGGCGAGAATCGACATGGTGATCACGATGCCCAGCACCGCCGCGACGATCCCCATGGCCGGCAGGCCGTCGGCGATCTTCGCCACGGCATGGGAGGGGTGCTCCAGATCCTCCTTCAGGCTGGCCAGCTCCATGTCGAACAGCCCCTCCAGCTCGTGGGGGGCCATGTTGCCCGAGGACATGATGCGCAGGTAGTCGCAGATGTAGGCGGTCATCCGCCCGTCCTTGAGGATAGCCGGGTACTTGCTGAAGATCGGGCTGGCGGCCGGCTCTTCGAGGTCGGCCTCGATGGCCATCATGCCCTCGCGCCGGCTCTTGTTGAGGATCTCGTAAAGCAGCTTGAGCACCTCCAGATAGAAGGTGTGGGTGAAGCGCGAGCTGAACATGCTCAGGGACTTCTTGAACACGTGCATGAAGGTGCTGCCGGGGTTGGCCTGGAGAAAGCCGCCCAGGGCCGCACCGCCGATGATCATCACCTCGAACGGGTGCACCAGTGCCATGAACTGGCCGCCGGACAGGATGAAACCGCCGAGCACGCTGCCGAACACCACGAAAATGCCGATTATTTTTGCCATAAAAGGAAACTTGCAGAAGCCAGGAGAAGGGGGTTTTAAATCAACCCTTCTATTTATCGGAAGTTATGCGCGAGACTATAGCCTGTTAAGGTCAAAAGCCAGCTTGGCTCTCCCCTATGCCGACGCCCCCTCCACGCAGTCTCGACGCCTGGCTCAAACAGCTGGATAAGCACCCGATCGCGGTACCGCTCGACAGCCACCAGCGGATCTGCCGCGCCCTGGCCGACAGCCGCCGCTCGCTGCGCGACATCGCCGACCTGATGCAGGGTTGCCCGCCCCTGGCCCTGGGCGTGCTGCGCGAGGCCAACCGCAAGAGCGGCGGCCTCAGCGAGCCGACGGAGAGCCTGGAGGGAGCCCTCAGCCGCCTCGGCCTGCGCCGCACCGAGGAGCTGCTGCAGCGCCAGCCCACCCTGGCCCCCGACGAGATCCCGCTGGCGCTGCGGCAGATCCAATTGATCAGCCAACATGCCAGCCAGCAGGCCAACGGCCTGTTCGCCGGTCGCCTGGCGCGACTCTGGCAGGAGATCCACTGGGGCAGCCTGCTGTTCCTCGCCCCTGTCTGGTCCCTGCTGAATGCCCAGCCCGAGCTGTTCGAAGCCTGGGAGCGTCGCGTGCTGGTTGCGGGCGAACCGGCCCAGCGCGTCGAGCAGGAGCTGCTCGGCGTACCCCTGCTGCAACTCTGCCTGGCCCTGGTCGAGCATTGGCGCCTGCCCGAGTGGATCGTCCAGGGCTATCGCCTGCTGACCCAGGACCGCCGCCTGCTGGTCAAGGCGCTGCATATCGCCCGCGACAACGAACACCCCCTGCACCAGCAACAGAGGCTGGATGCCGAACCCCAGCTGCGCCGCTGGCTGACCCTGCCCGGCAACTGCATCGTGCTGGCCAACGGCCTGGCGCTGTCGGCCCATCAGGCCTGGAACAGCCCCCACAGCCTGCGCTGGCAACGCCTAACCGGCCTCTACCTGCAGCTGCCGCTGGACGAGGTGCAGCAACAGATTCACCAGCATGCGGCCCAGAGCGCGCGCCAGCACGCCAGCGCCGGCCTCTGGCACCCGGCCGAAGCCCTGCTGTGGCCCCCCCATGCCCGTCACCTGCAGGCCGCCCCGTCGCCGGCCCCGCCCCCGACGAGAGCCACGGAAGTCGACGAGTGGCGGCGCCTGTGCGCCCAGCTGCTCGCCCAGCCCAGCGCCTTCAACAACCTCGAACAGCTCGCTGCCTGTGCCCGCCAGGCCCTGCAGAGCTGCGGCATGCAGCGGGTGCTGCTGCTGTTGGCCGACCGCAGCCACAGCCGCCTGCGCGCCCTGCAGCATGCCGGCCTGGAACCGCCGCCCACGGACCTGATCCTCGAGCCCCAGCACAGCCAGGTGCTGCGTCGCTTGCTCGCAGAGCCCGGCCAGCTGCGCCTGACTCCGGGCAACATGGCTCAGTTCTCCGCCCTGCTGCCCGGCGCGCTCAAGGCGCTGTTTCCCAGCGAACACCTGCTGAGCCGCTCGCTGGCCGTCAACGGCCGGGTCGCCCTGCTGCTGGTGGCCGACCGCGCCGGCAGCGCATTCAGCGAGACCAACCTGAAAGCCTTCGGCAAGACCGCGCAATGCATCGAGCGGGCCCTGGCCAGCTTCGCCAGACGCGCGCCCTAGGCTTTCCGCTACAATCCGCCCTTCCCTTGACTGAGAGGCCCAGCATGTCCGCCTTCGCCGAGTTGCCGCTGGTTATCGAGCCGGCCGATCTGGCCAGCCGCATTAACGCCCCCGAGCTGATCCTGGTCGATTTGACCAGTGCGGCGCGCTATGCCGCCGGACATATCCCCGGCGCGCGCTTCGCCGAGCCCAAACGCACCCAACTGGGCCAACCGCCGGCTCCCGGCCTGCTGCCCGAGCACGGGCAACTGGAGCAGCTGTTCGCCGAACTGGGGCACAACCCGGACGCCGTGTACGTGGTCTACGACGACGAAGGCGGCGGCTGGGCCGGCCGCTTCATCTGGCTACTGGATGTGATCGGCCACGGCCGCTACCACTACCTCGACGGCGGCCTGCAGGCCTGGCTGGCCGAGCAGCGCCCGCTGAGCGACGAACAGCCGGCGCCGCGCACGGGCAGGCTGTCCCTGCGCCTGAGCGAGGCGCCCAGCGCCAGCCGCGAGTACCTGCAGAGCCGCCTGGGCGCGGCCGACCTGGCCATCTGGGATGCCCGCTCCCCGGCCGAATACCGTGGCGAGAAAGCCCTGGCGGCCAAGGCCGGGCACATCCCCGGCGCAGCGAATCTGGAATGGACCGCCTGCATGGACCCGGCCCGCGCCCTGCGCCTGCGCCAGGACCTGCCGACACGGCTCGGCGAGCTCGGCATCACCCCGGACAAGGAAGTGATCACCCACTGCCAGACCCATCACCGCTCCGGCCTCACCTACCTGGTGGCCAAGGCCCTGGGTTACCCACGGGTCAAGGCCTATGCCGGATCCTGGGGCGAGTGGGGCAACCACCCCGACACCCCGGTCGAACGTTGAATCGCCGCGCTCCGGCCGGCCCCTAAGGAAACCCGATGAAACAGCGTCTCTTTATCCTCAGCCAGTACCTGCTGCCCCATCATCTGCTCTCGCGCCTGATCGGCTTCGCCGCCGAATGCCGCCTGCCCTGGTTCAAGAACCCGCTGATCGGCTGGTTCATCAAGCGCTACCAGGTCGACATGAGCGAGGCTCGCGAACCGGCCGAGAGCTTCGAGCACTTCAACGCCTTCTTCACCCGCGCGCTGAAGGACGGCGTGCGCCCCCTGGACGCCAGCCCGGGTGCCGTGCTCTGCCCGGCCGATGGCGCGATCAGCCAGCTGGGCCGCATCGAACACGGGCGGATCTTCCAGGCCAAGGGCCACAGCTTCAGCGCGGTCGAGCTGCTCGGCGGCGACGCCGAGCGGGCGGCGCCCTTCATGGGCGGCGAGTTCGCCACCGTCTACCTCTCGCCGAAGGACTACCACCGCGTGCACATGCCCCTGGCCGGCACGCTGCGGGAGATGGTCTACGTGCCCGGACGCCTGTTCTCGGTCAACCAGACCACCGCGGAAAACGTACCCGAGCTGTTCGCCCGCAACGAACGGGTGGTCTGCCTGTTCGACACCGAGCGCGGCCCCATGGCCGTGGTACTGGTCGGCGCGATGATAGTCGCCTCGATCGAAACGGTCTGGGCCGGACTGATCACCCCGCCCAAGCGCGCCCTCAAGACCTTCCGCTATGACGAGACGGCCCGCGCGCCCATCACCCTGGACAAGGGTGCCGAACTCGGCCGCTTCAAGCTGGGCTCCACCGCCATCGTGCTGTTCGGACCGAACCAGGTGCAGTGGGCCGAACCGATCGGCGCCGAGAGCAAGGTGCAGATGGGCCAACGCCTCGGCGATAGCCGGGAGGCCTGACAGGCGCCAGCCAGGACACGCCCCACTCCGCCGCCACATTGCCATGCCTGCCCGAGCGCGCGACCGCCCGCCGGGCAGGCGTCGGCACGACAGTGCTGTCGAACGCAGCCTGCACCCCGTCACAGCCCGTACCGGCAGACAGGCCCCGTGGCTGCGCCCCGGCACGGATGCTGCTAGAGTCTGCATCAATATCAGTAGAACGGCTCGCCTAGGCCTCAGGCGCTGGAGTCCCCAACACAGATGGATAAACAGAGTCCCCACCTGCGACTCCGCGTTCCCACTCCGGACAAGCAGGGCCTGTCCTTCTGCGACACCCACCCGCGCGACCTCAAACGCTGGATCGCCGCTCTGCCCAAGGCCAACATTGGCGAAACGGCCCGCCAGCTCTATCAGGCCCTGGTCGAACTCAACCAGGTACAGACCGCACCCGACACTCGCCTGCAACTGCTGGAACTGCTGCGCCCGGAGGTGTATTTCGTCTGCCAACACCTGGAGCGACACTTCCTCAACCAGGCCATCGTCCTCGACGAGCGCCCGCGCAAGGTCGCCAACCTCTGCCAGGCCCTGCAGAATCACCTGGCCGTCGGCTACAAGCTGGTCATCGCCCAACTCGCCCCACAGCACAGCCGCGAGCAAGCCCCCCTTCTGGCCCTGGCCCTGCAGCGCGCGACCCACAGCCTGTGCGCCGCGCTGATCCGCACCAGCCAGCTGTATTGCCCGGTGCCGGAAGGCCTGTGGCTGGAGCTGCACCAGCTCTACCAGATTGCCCGCGAGCGCGGCCTGCAACAGCTGGTGATTCGCGACCCCCTGGCCCGCCATGCCCAGGGCCTGAGCATCGAGCAGAGTTACCTGGTGGCCCTGCTGCTCGGCTGTGCGCGCTGCAACCAGATGCGCCAGAACAGCATCGCCCGCCTGGCGGAGGTGCTCGAAGCCTGGAGCCCTCTGGTGCGGCTGCAGCCGAGCGGTGCGCCGTCCAGCCTGTTCGTCGTGGCCCCGCAGCAGGACGGCCCGCCTCGCTACGGCTCGTTGCTGCAACCCCAGGAGTTGCACCAGGCGCTGGGCATCGACCCGAGTCCCCTGGTCGACGCGATCAAGGCATACCTGCTGTTGCGCCCCGAGAAGCTCGCCGATGCGCCCCTGCTGGTCCCCGAAGGCTTCAGCCAGGACATGCTGCAGCACCTCGGCGCCGCCTGGGGCGATATCTCCGAACGCACCTTTCAACGCACCCAGGGCCAGGGCAGCCTGACCCTGTGCATCGGCATGAGCGCCCTGCACTTCTTCCTCGCCGGCCGCAAGCCCTTCGACCAGATCCTGCGCCTGCCCGCCAGCAGCCGGTCCGCCGTGTTCAAGCCGGGCAGCGGCGCTCCCGATGTCTGGAGCAGGGCCTTCGACGCCCAGCAGAACAACAGCTGGGGACAGCACCTACCGTTCGAGGAGATCGAGTACAGCAGACCCGGCAACCAGACCGGCACCGGCCTGCCCACCAGTGCCGAGGCGGACGCGAGCTACCCGACCTTCGCCCTGCCGATCATCAACCACAGCCCCGGGGGCTACTGCCGGTCCTGGCCGAAGGAGGTCCCCAGCCAGTTGCAGGCCGGCGAGCTGCTCGGCGTGCAGGACGCCCCGGAGCAGAGCTGGAGCGTTGCGGTGGTGCGCTGGATTCGCCAGGTCCGCGGCGGCGGAACCCAGATGGGCATCGAGCTGATCGCCCCCCACGCGCAAGCCTGCGGCCTGCAACTGGTGCGCAAGGCCGAACCCCACAGCCAGTACCTGCGCGCCCTGCTGCTACCGGAGATCGGTGCCATCTCGCGGCCGGCGACCCTGGTCACGCCGCGCCTGCCCTTTCAGGAGGGCAGCAAGGTGATGATCAACCTCAGCGGCACGGAGCGACGCGCGGTACTCGGCCGCCGGCAGACCAGCACCGGCAGCTTCAACCAGTTCGAATACCATGCCCTCGACCAGCCGAGCAGCGCCCAAGGGAAGTCCGTCACAGCCCCGGAAAGCCGCAGCGCAGACGGGGAGGAAGACTTTGACTCGCTCTGGAAGTCGCTGTAGATTGCCGAAGCCTCACCTTTTGTCGCCTTTTCGCGCCCGTTCGGCGCAAACTTGACTCTCGCCATGGCCATCGAAAAAAAGACTATTCGACTGCTGATTCTCGAAGACTCGCAGAACGAGGCCGAACGCCTCGTCAGCCTGTTCCGCAACGCCGGCCGCGCGACCCGGGTACACCGCCTGAGTTCCAGCGAGGACCTGGCCGAGGCCCTGCAACAGAGTTGGGACCTGCTGATCGCCGCCCCCAGCAGCGAACACCTCACGCCCGGCGAGGCGATCAGCGCGATCCGCCGCCAGGCCAAGGACATCCCGGTCATCCAGCTGCTCGAAGGCAACGACTCCGACGCCATTACCGAGGCCCTGACCCTGGGCGCCCAGGACGCCCTGCCGCAAGGCGAGGACGAGCGCCTGGTGCTGGTAGCCCAGCGCGAGCTGGGCAACCTGGAGGAGCGGCGCGCCCGGCGGGCCGCCGAGGTGGCCCTGCGCGAGGCGGAAAAGCGCTGCCAGCTGCTCCTCGAGAGCTCGGTCGACGCCATCACCTACGTGCATGACGGCATGCATATCTATGCCAACCGCGCCTATCTCGAGTTGTTCGACTACCAGGACGCCGATGAGCTGGAAGGCATGCCGATGATCGACCTGATCGCCGTCGCCGACCAGCCCAACTTCAAGGACTTCCTGAAGAACTATCAGGGCGCCGAAGGCAACGCCGAACTGGCCTGCGCAGGGGTCAAGGCCAACGGCGACAGTTTTCAGGCGCGCATGACCTTCTCCCCGGCCACCTATGACGGCGAACCCTGCATCCAGGTGGTGATACGCGGCGAAGTCGGCAATGCCGAGCTGGAAGAGAAACTGCGCGAAATCAGCAGCCAGGACCTGGTCACCGGCCTGTACAACCGCAACTACTTCCTCGAGCTGGTGGATGCCGCCGCCGAGCGCGCGGTGAACGCAGGCCAACCCGCCAGCCTGGCCTACATCCGCGTCGACCACTACGCCAGCCTGCTGGCCGAAGTCGGCCTGTCCGGCATCGATCTGCTGCTGACCGACCTGGCCAACCTGCTGCGCGCGCATTTTGCCGACACGGTGCAGCTGGCCCGCTTCGGCGACGACGTGTTCACCGTGCTGCAACCCGGGCTGAGCCCGGAGCAGTCCCGCGAAGACCTGACGGCGCTGCTCAAGAAAGTCGAGAGCCACCTGTTCGACGTCAGCGGCCGCACCGCCCAGACCACCCTGTCGATCGGTGTCGCCGGTCTCAACGAGAAAACCACCAAGTCCCAGGACGTGGTCAACCGCGCCCAACGCTGCGCCGACGAGCTGGCCGAGGGCAATGCCCTGAAGCTGTACGACCCCGCCGACGAGCTGGCCGCCGCGGCCAATCGCGGCAGCATAGTGGCCATGGTCCAGCAGGCCTTGGAGAACAACAGCTTCCGCCTGCTGTTCCAGCCGATCATCAGCCTGCGCGGCGACAGTCACGAGCACTACGAGGTACTGCTGCGCCTGCTCAACCCGCAAGGCCAGGAGGTGCCGCCACCGGACTTCCTCAGCGCCGCCAAGGACGCCGGCCTCGGCGAGAAGATCGACCGCTGGGTGATCCTCAATTCGATCAAGCTGCTCGCCGACCACCGCAGCAAGGGTCACAACACCCGCCTGTTCGTGCACCTGTCGAGCGCCAGCCTGCAGGACCAGACCCTGCTGCCCTGGCTCAGCGTGGCCCTGAAAGCCGCGCGCCTGCCGTCGGACGCCCTGGTCTTCCAGCTCAGCGAGCCGGACGCCATCGCCTACCTCAAGCAGGCCAAGGCCCTGTGCCAAGGCCTGCAGGCGCTGCATTGCAAGGTCGCCCTGAGCCAGTTCGGCTGCGCCCTCAACCCCTTCAACACGCTCAAGCACCTGCCCCTGGATTTCGTCAAGGTCGACGGCTCCTTCTCCCAGGACCTGGGCAAGCCGGACAACCAGGAAGCCCTGAAGACCCTGCTGGCCAGCCTCCACGCCCAGGCCAAGCTGACCATAGTGCCCTTCGTCGAGAGCGCCAGCGTGCTGGCCACGCTGTGGCAGGCCGGGGTCAACTACATCCAGGGTTACTACTTGCAGCCGCCGAGCCAGTCGATGAACTACGACTTCTCCGCCGACGACGAGTGAGACCCGAACCCAGACAGCCAGAAGCCGCCCGCGGGCGGCTTCTGGCTGTCTGGGGCCATGCCGGTCAGGTCAGGCCGTCGCGGTCGCGAAAGCCCAGCAGATAGAGGATGCCATCCAGCCCCAGGGTGGAGATGGCCTGCTTGGCCGACTGCTTGACCAGCGGCTTGGCCCGGAACGCCACGCCCAGGCCGGCGATCGCCAGCATCGGCAGGTCGTTGGCACCGTCGCCCACGGCGATGGTCTGCTCCAGACGCAGGCCTTCGCGCTCGGCCAGCTCGCGCAGCAGGTCGGCCTTGCGCTGGGCGTCGACGATCGGTTCGAGCGCCACCCCGGTCACCCGGCCATCGATGATCTCCAACTCGTTGGCGTACACATAGTCGATGCCCAGCTTGGCCTGCAGCTGCTTGGCGAAGTAGCTGAAGCCGCCGGAGAGGATCGCCGTCTTGTAGCCCAGACGCTTGAGTTCGGCGAACAGGGTCTCGGCGCCCTCGGTCAGGCGCAGCGAGGCGCCGATCCCCTCCAGCACGGTTTCCGGCAGTCCCTTGAGCAGGGCCAGGCGCTCCCTGAAGCTGGCGGCGAAGTCCAGCTCGCCGCGCATGGCCCGCTCGGTGATTGCGGCCACCTGTTCGCCCACCCCCGCCGCCTTGGCCAACTCGTCGATCACCTCGGCCTCGATCAGCGTCGAGTCCATGTCGAACACCGCCAGGCGCCGGTTGCGACGGAACAGCGAGTCGCGCTGGAAGGCGATGTCGACGCTCAGCTCCTGGGCCACGCTGAGGAACTCGGCGCGCAGCGCCGCCGGGTCCGCCGGCTCGCCGCGCACCGAGAACTCGATGCAACCCTTGCCCTGCTCGGCCGGGGTGTCAAGCGGCATGCGCCCGGACAGGCGATCGATATGGTCGATATTCAAGCCGTACTGGGCGGTGATGGCGCTGACCCGCTGCAACTGCTCGGCGGTGACCTTGCGGGTCAGCAGGGTGACGATGTGCCGTGCCTTGCCCTGGCCCTCCACCCACTGCTGGTAGTCCGCCTCGGCCACCGGGGTGAAGCGCACCTGCTGATCGAGCTCGTAGGCGGTGAACAGCACGTCCTTGAGCACCGAGGAGGCGCGCTCGGTATCCGGTATCTCCACCAGGATGCCGAACGACAGGGTGTCGTGGATCACCGCCTGGCCGATGTCGAGGATATTCACCCCGCCCTGGGCCAGCACGCCGGTGATGGCGGCGGTGAGACCGGGGCGATCCTCGCCGGTGATATTGATCAGGACGATTTCGCGCACGGCGCACCCCCATAAGGTCGAAGAGAAGCGACCTGCCGCAGGACGGGCAGGCCGGAGAAAGGCCGCACATTCTACCCATTTTCGCCGCCGTACGGGCGCGCGCGGCGCTTTGCCCGCTGCGGGCCGGTCGCTATACTGCGCGGCATCTCCAGTCGACAAGAGCCGAGCTCTGTGAACCGGCCCGTCCCCGTAAAGCCCGACAACTTCTTCCTCCTGCTGTTCCAGGCCCTGCGCCAACGCCGGGTCCCCCTGGCCCTGCGCATCGCCAGCCACAGCCTGCTGCTGGTGGCGCTGGCGCTGGTGATCTACGCCTGGGTAATCGGCATGCAGTTCAAGCAGGCCATGCAGCAGCAGGCCGAGGCCCTGGGCACCAGCCTGATCACCCAGACCGCCGCCTCGGCCACCGAGTTGCTGGTGTCCAACGACATCCTCAGCCTCAACGTGCTGCTGAACAACCTGGTGAAGAATCCGCTGGTGGCCCATGCGGCCATCTACAGCGTGGACAACCGCATCCTCGCCGAGGCCGGCGCGCGGCCGAGCAAGAGCATGCTCGGCGAGACCGAGGGCCTGTACTCGACCCCCATCACCTTCCAGGAGGTGATCGCCGGGCAGCTGCGCATCAGCCTGGACATGCAGCAGTTCCAGCAGCCCATGACCATCAGCCTGCAGAGCATGGGCATTCTCAGCCTGATCCTGCTGGCCCTGGCCCTGAGCCTGAGCCTGCGCCTGGGCCGGCATATCTCCACCCCGCTGCTGCAGCTGCGGGTCTGGCTGCGCGACCCCGACGACCCGGCACCCGGCGCCGGACGCCAGGACGAGATCGGCGACCTGGCGCGCCAGCTGCAGGCGCGCCTGGTGCCGGAGAAGCCGGAACCTGAGCCCGAAGCCGACTACGACGAGCTGGAGGCCGAAGACGACCTCGACGCGCCGAGCGAGCAGCCCGACGACGAGCCCGGCTTCCAGGTACCGAACCTGAACGACGACCCACTCGACGAGTTCGACGAGCGCAACGACACCGAAGACGATCCCTTCGCCGAGCTCCGCGACGACGCTCCGCCGGCACCTGCCGCGGCGCCGAGCGCGGCCCACCCGAGCGCGGTGCTGGCGATCCAGCTGGGCGCCCAGGAACAGCTGCGGCGCCTGCCGCGGACACGCCTGCTCGACCTGCTGCAGCGCTACCGCGACTGCCTGGCCCAGGCTTCGGCGCTCTACCAGGGCGAACTGCACACCCTGAGCGACGGCAGCAGCCTGATGCTGTTCCATGGTCGCGACAACGACGACTACCTGACCCATGCCCTGTGCTGCGGCGAACTGATGCGCGCCCTCGGTCATGCCTTGCAGATCGAGGTCGCCGACAGCGGCATCACCCTGCAGCTGCAGCTGGGGCTGACCCAGGGCAGCGGGCTGCTCGACCTCAGCCAGGGCGACCTGCTGCTCAGCGAGACCGCTCAGGACGCCCTGGCCCTGTCCCAGCACAGCCGTAACCTGCTGTTGCTGGAGCGGCGCATTGCCGAAGACCCGCAGGTTCGCCAGCACAGCCGCATCCGCGCCATCGCCAGTCCGGACGGCGCCTGCTGCGTGGAGCGCCTGCTGGAACCCTACCCTTCGCTGCTGGAGCGCCAGTTGGCGCGCATGCACGAGAGCCGCGGCTAGAAACCCCGCCCAGAAAAAAGCCCCGCAGCACGCGGGGCTTTTTCGTATCGACCGTCCGTCATACGGAAACCGGCATTAAAAGCGGAACACCTCGCCTTCCATCCGGATCGGTGCCGGCAGCGACGGCGGCACGGGCTTTGCTGCAGGCGCCGCGGGGGCCTTCTTGCGTGGTTCCTTGGCGATGGCCGGAGCCGCGTTGCCATACTCCTGCACCGCCGACGCCACCTGCTCGACCAACTGACGCATGACCAGACTCTGGGCCCGCACCTGATCGGCGATGCTGCCCTGATGGGCCTCCTCAAGTCGCACCAGGCGCCCGTCGAGCAGCTTGCCCTCGCCGCTCAGCAGGCGCCAGTGCGCCTCGAGCACGGCCGGCCGCTGCGGCCCGGAGTCCAGGCGGGTGATCGCCAGCAGCACCTGGACCTGAGGGCTGAAACCCGGTGTCGCCGGCGCCACGGCCAGGCGCTGGCTGTTCAGTCGCGCCGCCAATTGGCGCAACAACTGACGGTCGATATCCGCCGCCAGACTGCCGGCCCAACGCGCATCGCTGGCCGTGGTCAGGCTGCCATCGAGCTGGCGCTGCAACAGCGCCTCGCGCTGCAGGTAGTCGGCGATCGACACCGGCCCCAGCAGTACCGCCACGCCCTCCTTGTCGGCCGGCAGTTCGGCGTTGCCACCATCGAGCTGGTACAGCGGCACCGGCTGGTAGGCCGTGCATCCGGCCAGGCCGAGCAGTCCGGTCAACAGCAGGGTCAAGGGAAAGCGCACTACAGTCATTCCTCACATCCGGCCGGCCTGGCGGCCGGCAGTCAAACCTGGGTTGGCTCATGCGTTCGGCCGGGCCGACGCGCTCCAAGGCCACCTATCATCCGCCAAAGTGCCGCGCGACTCCAGCCTCGCGGCCCGCGAATCGCGCCGCGCGACCACAGCTGCTACTCCACCAACAGGCTGTCGACCCGCTGAAAGCCCCTCGGCAGCTTGTTCCCGCGCCGGCCGCGCTCGCCCTTGTAGTGCTCCAGATCGTCGGCCTTGAGCGACAGGGTGCGCTTGCCCGCCTGCAACACCAGGGTCGCCCCCGCCGGCAGCACCGCCAGGTCGCTGAGGTATTCCTCGCGGCTGGCGACCCGCTCGCCGGGGATGCCGATGATCTTGTTGCCCTTGCCCTTGCCCAGTTGCGGCAGGTCGGCGACCTTGAACAACAGCAGGCGGCCCTCGGTGGTCACCGCCGCCAGCCAGTCCTCGTCGCGATTGGCCAGGGGCTTGGGCGCGATGACCCGGGCCCCGGCCGGCAGGGTCAGCAGGGCCTTGCCGGCCTTGTTCTTGGCCTGCAGGTCCTCGCCCTTGACCACGAAGCCGTAGCCGGCGTCGGAGGCGATCACATAGAGGGCATTGTCGTCCGGCAGCAGCACGCAGTCGAAGGTCGTCCCCGGCGGCGGTGTCAAACGCCCGGTCAGCGGCTCGCCCTGGCCCCGCGCCGACGGCAGCGAATGGGCGGCCAGGGAATAGCTGCGGCCGCTGGAGTCGATAAACACCGCATACTGGTTGGAGCGCCCCGGCGCGGCGGCCTTGAAACCGTCGCCGGCCTTGTAGGACAGCCCCGTGGCGTCGATGTCGTGGCCCTTGGCGCAACGCACCCAGCCCTTCTCGGACATCACCACGGTGATCGGCTCGGTCGGCATCAGCTCGGTTTCCGACAGGGCACGGGCCTCGGCACGCTCGACGATCGGCGAGCGCCGCGCATCGCCGTACTTCTCGGCGTCGTCGAGAATCTCCTGGCGCACCAGCTTCTTCAGCTTGGCCTCGCTGCCGAGCAGGGCCAGCAGCTTGGCGCGCTCCTTGGCCAGCTCGTCCTGCTCGCCGCGGATCTTCATCTCCTCCAGGCGCGCCAGCTGGCGCAGGCGGGTGTCGAGGATGTAGTCGGCCTGGATGTCGGTGAGGCCGAAGGCGGCCATCAGCACCGGCTTGGGCGAATCCTCGCTGCGGATGATGCGGATCACCTCGTCCAGATTGAGGAAGGCGATCAACAGGCCCTCCAACAGGTGCAGACGCTTCTCCACCTTGTCCAGGCGGAACTGCAGGCGCCGGCGCACCGTGTTCACCCGGTACTCCAGCCACTCGCGCAGCATCTGCCGCAGGTTCTTCACCTGCGGCTTGCCGTCCAGGCCGATGACATTGGTATTGACCCGGTAGCTGGACTCCAGGTCGGTGGTGGCGAACAGGTGAGTCATCAGCTCATCGGCGTCGACCCGGTTGGAGCGCGGGATGATGACGATGCGGCAGGGGTGCTCGTGGTCCGACTCGTCGCGCAGGTCGGCGACCATCGGCAGCTTCTTGGCCTGCATCTGCCCGGCGATCTGCTCCAGCACCTTGGACCCGGACACCTGGTGCGGCAGCGCGGTGACCACGATGTCGCCGTCCTCGATGCGGTACACCGCGCGCATGCGCACCGAACCGCGGCCACTCTCGTAGATCTTCAGCAGGTCGGCGCGGGGGGTGATGACCTCCGCCTCGGTGGGGAAATCCGGGCCTAGTACGTGCTCGCACAGCTGCTCGACCGTGGCGTCCGGCTGGTCGAGCAGACGCACGCAGGCCGCCGCCACCTCGCGCAGGTTGTGCGGCGGCACGTCGGTGGCCATGCCCACGGCGATGCCGGTGGTGCCATTCAACAAGAGGTTGGGCAGCCGCGCCGGCAGCGTGGCCGGCTCGTTCAGCGTGCCGTCGAAGTTCGGCACCCAGTCCACCGTGCCCTGGCCCAGTTCGGTCAGCAGCACCTCCGAGTAGCGCGACAGGCGCGCCTCGGTGTAGCGCATGGCGGCGAAGGACTTGGGATCGTCCGGGGCGCCCCAGTTGCCCTGGCCGTCGACCAGGGTGTAGCGGTAGGAAAACGGCTGGGCCATCAGCACCATGGCCTCGTAGCAGGCCGAGTCGCCGTGGGGGTGGAACTTGCCGAGCACGTCGCCGACGGTGCGCGCCGACTTCTTGTGCTTGGCGTCGGCGTCCAGGCCCAGCTCACTCATGGCGTAGACGATGCGCCGCTGCACCGGCTTCAGGCCGTCGCCGATATGCGGCAGGGCGCGATCCATGATCACGTACATCGAATAGTTGAGGTAGGCCTGCTCGGTGAAGTCGGCAAGCGAGCGGCGCTCAACGCCATCCAGGCTCAGATCGAGGGATTCGCTCATGAAGGTCTCATCGCAAGGTTGATTGGCGCAGCATCAGGGTGCCGTCGCGCTGGGTGAATTCCAGTTGTTTGAGGGCGCTCATGCCCAGCAGCACCTCCTCGCCGTCCATGCCGGGGGCGATCAGCGCCTCGACATCCCGCAGGAGGATGTCGCCCAGGCGCAGGCTGGCCAGCCGGGTACGATGGGCGGTGGCACGGCCATTGGCGGTGCTGATCAGGATCGCCTCGCCGGCGCGCAGGCCCAGACGCCGGGCCACCTCGACGGGCACCGCCACCTGGGTGGCGCCGGTGTCGAGGAGGAAGGTCACGGGCTGGTCATCGATCCGCCCATCTGCGCGGTAGTGACCCTGGCGACTGCTGGCCAGGCGCACCTCGACGTAGTCGCTGCCATGCACCGACTCGGGGTGACGGTTGGGGTTGCGCTGGCCGTCTTCCCACTCGCCGAAGAAGCGCGTGGCCAGCAGCAGCGCGGCGCCCCAGGCCAGCACCAGCATCACCCGACCGGCCCGGCGGCCCGGCGCAGGCGTGCTCACCGGCGAGCGCCCCAGCCGCCCTGCGGCGCGGCGAAACGCCAGACGATGGGCCGCAGCTCGCCGTCGGCACGGGCCCGGCCTTCGTTGTCGAGGCCGACCCAGGCACCGTCGGCGTCGACCCACAGGGCCTCGGCCTGACCGTAGTCCGGCGCATAACGGCGGGCGTCGGCCAGCGCCTCGGCGGCGAAGGACCAGCAGCGCTCGACCGCGCCGTCGCTCAGCTGGCGCCGGCAGATGCGGTGGGCCTGGCGCTCCAGGGTGAAGAGTTTCTCCTGATGGAAGGCCAGCCCGGAGAAATCCCGCGGCCGCTCCTCGCCGCCCAGTTGGGCGGGACCGGCTTCGCGGCCGCCCTCGCTGATCAACACGCAGCCACCGGTGCAGCGCCAGGACGCCCCCTGCCGGTGCAGCACCAGCAGGCCGCGGCGCTGACGCTCGGCCGCCAGCCACAGACGCTCACCGTCCGGGTCGAGCGCCACGCCCTCGAACAGGGCGTTGAAGCGCAGCAGCATGCCGCTGGCACGGGCCTGGCGCACCACCGCCTCGGGCAGGGCCAACCACTGCGCCTCGCCCATGGCCGAGAGCCGCAACACCGCCGCGTGCGCCTCGCTGACCAGGTAGCGATTACCCTGGGCGTCGCAGGACAGGCCTTCGAAGTCCAGGCCGCCACCACGCACCTGGCCGGCGACCCAGGTGCGCATGCGCAGCCCCCAGGGCAGCGGCGACTCGGGGGCGGGAGGGGCGACGAAGGGCTCGGCCTCGGCCTGCCAGACCGCGGCACCGGTTGTCAGGCGATACAGGCGATCGTCCTCGCGGTCCGATACCGCCCACAGGGAATCGCCACACTGGGCCAGGCCCGAGAGGTTGCCGCCGGCCATGCCCGCCACCGGATGCTCGCCGAGCAGGCGCAGCTCTTCCAGTGGTGTCTCGGCCAGCGCCGTGGTCGCCAGCAGCGCCAGTGCCGCACAGAGGCCGCGCATCAGAGCAGCACCTCGGCCAGGTTGCCCTTGGACTCCAGCCAGGACTTGCGGTCGCCGGCGCGCTTCTTGGCCAGCAGCATATCCATCACTTCCCGGGTGCCCTCGAAGTCGTCCAGGGTCAGCTGCACCAGGCGCCGGGTATTGGGGTCCATGGTAGTCTCGCGCAGTTGCGGCGGGTTCATCTCGCCCAGGCCCTTGAAGCGGGTGACCTGGGGCTTGCCACGGCGCTTCTCAGCCACCAGGCGGTCGAGGATGCCGTCGCGCTCGGCCTCGTCCAGGGCATAGAACACCTCCTTGCCCAGGTCGATGCGGTACAGCGGCGGCATGGCCACGTAGACGTGCCCGGCATCGACCAGGGCGCGGAAGTGGCGGACGAACAGCGCGCACAGCAGGGTGGCGATGTGCAGGCCGTCGGAGTCGGCGTCGGCGAGGATGCAGATCTTGCCGTAGCGCAGCTGGGACAGGTCGCTGGCGCCGGGATCGATGCCGATGGCCACGGCGATGTCGTGCACCTCCTGGCTGGCCAGCACCTCGCCGCCGTCCACCTCCCAGGTATTCAGGATCTTGCCGCGCAGCGGCATGATCGCCTGGAACTCCTTGTCGCGGGCCTGCTTGGCGCTGCCGCCGGCGGAATCCCCCTCCACCAGGAACAGCTCGGAACGCATGGGGTCCTGCCCCGCGCAGTCGGCCAGCTTGCCGGGCAACGCCGGGCCCTGGGTGATTTTCTTGCGCTCGACCTTCTTGCCGGCCTTGAGGCGGCGGTTGGCGTTGCTGATGGCCAGCTCGGCCAGCTGCTGGCCGAATTCCGGATGGGCGTTGAGCCACAGGCTGAAGGCGTCTTTAACGACGCCAGAGACGAAGGCCGCCGCCTCGCGGGAGGACAGGCGCTCCTTGGTCTGCCCGGAGAACTGGGCGTCCTGCATCTTCATCGAGAGGACGAAGGCGATGCGCTCCCAGATGTCCTCCGGCGCCAGCTTGACCCCGCGCGGCAGCAGGTTGCGGAACTCGCAGAACTCGCGCATGGCGTCCAGCAAGCCCTGGCGCAGGCCGTTGACATGGGTACCGCCCTGGGCGGTGGGGATCAGGTTGACGTAGCTTTCCTGCACGCTCTCGCCGCCTTCCGGCAGCCAGAGCAGGGCCCAGTCCACCGCTTCCTTGTTGCCGGCCAGCGTGCCGCAGAAGGGCTCGGCGGGCAGGCGTTCGAACTCGCTGACGGCATCGACCAGGTAGGAGCGCAGGCCGTCCTCGTAGTGCCACTCGACCTTGTCGCCGGCGGCCTTGTCCTCGAAGGTGACGGAGAGCCCCGGGCACAGCACGGCCTTGGCCTTGAGCACGTGCTTGAGGCGGCTGACCGAGAACTTGTGCGAGTCGAAGTACTTGGCGTCCGGCCAGAAGTGCACGCTGGTGCCGGTGTTGCGCTTGCCGACGCTGCCAACCACCTCCAGGTCGCTGGCCTTGAAACCGTCGGCAAAGGCCATGCGGTATTCGCTGCCGTCGCGCTTGACGCGCACCTCGACCCGGGTCGACAGGGCGTTGACCACCGAAATGCCGACGCCGTGCAGGCCGCCGGAGAACTGGTAGTTCTTGTTGCTGAACTTGCCGCCGGCGTGCAGCTTGGTGAGGATCAGCTCGACGCCGGGAACGCCTTCTTCCGGGTGGATGTCCACCGGCATGCCGCGGCCGTCGTCGAGCACCTCCAGCGAGTTGTCCTCGTGCAGGATCACCTGGATCGACTTGGCGTGACCGGCCAGGGCTTCGTCGACGCTGTTGTCGATGACCTCCTGGGCCAGGTGGTTGGGGCGCGTGGTGTCGGTGTACATGCCCGGGCGCTTGCGCACCGGGTCGAGGCCGGAAAGGACTTCGATGGCATCGGCGTTATAGGCGTTCTGCTGGGCCATGGGGTCTCGGGTCGTCTTAAAGGTCGGAAAAGTCGATATCGCGCCAGAGCCTGGCGGGAATACCGGCGAAAGCCAAGAGCATCGGCAGGCGCTCGGCGAAGCCCTGGAAGCCATGGTCGCCGCCGGCCTGGATGCGCAGGGCGCAGGCCCGGTAATAGACCTGGGCCTGGCGGTAATCGAGGGTTTCGTCGGCGGTCTGCAGCCATACCTGGAAACGCGCGGGGTCCTGCGGCGGCGGCACCTCCAGCGCGGCCAGGGCCGCGACGTGCTCGGCGGTCAGCTCCCAGGTCTCGTCGCTGTAGTAGTTCTGTTGCGGTCCCAGGTAGCCGTCGAACAGCAGGTGCGGACGCACCGCCGGGTTGATCAGCAGCGCGCGCAGGCCATGCCGCTCGGCCAGGTGGGTCGCATAGTAGCCGCCCAGGGAGCTGCCGACCAGCACGGGCCGGCCGAGCTCGGCGATCGCCGTTTCGAGCTGGGCGATGGCCTGGCGCGGATGATGGTGCAGGGCCGGCACCCGCAGCTGCTCCGCCAGGCCGATGCGCTCCATGGCACGACGCAATTGGCTGGCCTTCTGCGAGGCCGGCGAGCTGTTCAGGCCATGGAGATAGAGGATGCGAGGACAATCTGCGGGCATGGCTGACAGGGCTTAGGGCTGAAAACGGGAAGGCGAACGGTAGCAGCTTTCGCGCTGCGCCCTCCAGCCCGGGCTATCAATAGCCCTTGACGCTGTAGTCCACCTCGAACTGGATGCCGGTCACCCGCGACACGCCGGTCTCCAGGCGGCCATTGGCATGCAGGCGCAACCAGCGGTAACCCGGCGCGCTGCTGTCGACCTGGAAATCTTCGCTGCCGGGGGCGAACTGCACGCAGGTCGAGGGCGAGGCCAGCAGGCGCACACCGTCGCGCAACTGATCGAACTCCTGGTGCACATGCCCCCAGAGCAGCGCCCGCGCCTGTGGGTGACGCGCCAGCACGGCGAACAGCGCCTCGGGGTTGCGCACCCCGATCGGCTCCATCCAGGCGCAACCGATGGGCACCGGATGGTGGTGCAGGCAGATCAGGTGGTGACGTTCGGGGGCCTCGGCCAGGGCACGCTCGAGCAGCACCAGCTGCTGCTCGCCGAGATAGCCAGGCACCGCACCGGGAATGGAGGAGTCGAGCAGGATGACGCGCCAGTTGCCCAGATCGATCACCGGCTCCAGCAGGTCGCTGCCGTCGCAGGCGCGATGCATCGCCGGCAGCTCGTCGTGGTTGCCGGGCAGCCAGCGGGCCGGGGCGTCGATGGGCGCGGTGAGCTGGCGGAAACGGGCGTAGGAGGCCTCGCTGCCATCCTGGGAGAGGTCGCCGCTGGCCAGCAGCAGATCGACCTGCGGCTGCTCCTGCAGCAACTGCTCGACCACCCGCCGCAGGCTGTCCTGGGTATCCATGCCCAACAGCTTGCCGTTCGCCTCGGCAAACAGGTGGCTGTCGGACAGCTGCACCAGCAGGACCGAGGAATCAGCAACGGAAGTGGGCGCGCTCGGCAAGGCCGTCTCCTTGAGCAGGGTGCAGGGATTATGCTGGCAGGCGCCGGCGATGGTAAACCCGCGAAGCGGGCCTGAGTCACAGAAAAACCGCCTCGCCGACAGTCAAAAACGACGAAATTCGCCGGAAGCGGCCCGAACCTAGAACACCGGTGCCGGCTCGTGGCCACAGGCCAGGCAGTGGCTCAGCCATTCGCCGAGAAACAGGTTGAGCTGGCTCTTCTCGTCCGGCTGGTGCATGGCGGCGTTCGGGTAGGGGTAGATGCTGCGAAAGCGCCGGGCATTCTCGGCGCTGACCACCTCGGCCATGCGCGCGTCGTGGTATACCCGCACCTCCAACTGCGGCACCGGCAGCCAGGGCAGGCTGTGCTCCTGGCGCACCCGCAGGGTGGTGGTATAGGGGCAGGCCTCGAGCACGTCCAGGGCCAGTATGCCGAGCTGGTGCTCGCCCTGGCTCAGGGCGACGCGTCGCACCTTGGCCTGGGTGCGCATCTCCGGCAACAGGCGCATCAGCCGCGCGTAGTTGGCCTCGCACACCGCCTGCAGCTCCACCAGGTCGACCCGGTAGCGCTCGCGCAACAGGTTCACGACCACAGCCCCCGGACTTCGGCGCGGTTGAGCGCCAGCCACTGCAGGGCGATGATGCTCGCCGCATTGTCGATGCGCCCGTCCTTCACCGCGTCCAGGGCATCCTCCAGGGGCCAGACGTGCACGCGGATATCCTCACCCTCCTCGGCCAGGCCATGCACGCCGCCCGCCCCCTCGCTGTCGCAGCGGCCGATGAACAGATGCACCCGCTCGTCCGACCCGCCCGGCGAGGGGTAGTACTGGCTGATCGGCCACAGCGAGGTCAGGCTGAGCCCCGCCTCCTCGACCGCCTCGCGCCGAGCCACCGCTTCCGGCTCCTCGTCCTTGTCGATCAACCCGGCCACCAGCTCCAGCAGCCAGGGGTTGGCGCTTTTCTCCAGGGCGCCGACGCGGAACTGCTCGATCAGCACCACGGCGTCGCGTTGCGGATCGTAGGGCAGCACACACACCGCATCGTGGCGCACGAACAGTTCGCGACTCAGTGGCCGGCCCATCTCGCCGGAGAACTGGCGATGACGCAGATGCAGGCGATCGAGCCGGTAGAAGCCGCGAAAGCAGGCTTCCCGCTCGATAATTTCGACATCGTCCTGTTGCATGGATACCCCCTGTTAACACGAACGGGCCCGAAGGCCCGTCCTGGTCACTCCGCAGATCCGGGGGATCTGCGTCTGGCTGCCATCACACCTTGTGATAGAGCTGTGCACCCTGCGCCTTGAATTCCTCGGCCTTGGCCTGCATGCCCTGCTCGACCTCCAGGTCGACCGCGGCGATGCGTTGCTCCTCAGCATAGACCCGCACCTCCTGGGTGATCTTCATCGAGCAGAACTTCGGCCCGCACATGGAGCAGAAGTGCGCCACCTTGGCCGAGTCCTTCGGCAGCGTCTCGTCGTGGAAGGCCCGCGCCGTGTCCGGATCCAGGCCCAGGTTGAACTGGTCCTCCCAGCGGAACTCGAAGCGCGCCTTGCTCAGGGCATTATCGCGAATCTGCGCCCCCGGATGGCCTTTGGCAAGGTCGGCGGCGTGGGCGGCGATCTTGTAGGTGATGATGCCGGTCTTCACGTCGTCCTTGTTCGGCAGCCCCAGGTGCTCCTTGGGGGTAACGTAGCAGAGCATGGCGCAACCGAACCAACCGATCATCGCCGCACCGATGCCCGAGGTGATGTGGTCGTAACCCGGGGCGATGTCGGTGGTCAGCGGGCCGAGGGTGTAGAACGGCGCCTCGTCGCAGCATTCCAGCTGCTTGTCCATGTTCTCCTTGATCAGCTGCATCGGCACGTGGCCGGGGCCCTCGATCATCACCTGCACGTCGTGCTTCCAGGCGATCTTGGTCAGCTCGCCGAGGGTCTCCAGTTCGCCGAACTGGGCCTCGTCGTTGGCGTCGGCGATGGAGCCCGGACGCAGGCCGTCGCCCAGGGAGAAGGACACGTCGTAGGCCTTCATGATCTCGCAGATTTCCTCGAAGTGGGTGTAGAGGAAATTCTCCTTGTGGTGGGCCAGGCACCACTTGGCCATGATCGAGCCGCCGCGCGAGACGATGCCGGTGACCCGCTTGGCGGTCATCGGCACGTAGCGCAGCAACACCCCGGCGTGAATGGTGAAGTAGTCCACGCCCTGCTCGGCCTGCTCGATCAGGGTGTCGCGGAACAGCTCCCAGGTCAGGTCCTCGGCCACCCCGCCGACCTTCTCCAGGGCCTGGTAGATCGGCACGGTGCCGATCGGCACCGGCGAGTTGCGGATGATCCACTCGCGGGTCTCGTGGATGTGCTTGCCGGTGGACAGGTCCATCACCGTGTCCGAGCCCCAGCGGATGCCCCAGGTCAGCTTGGCCACTTCTTCTTCAATCGAAGAACCGAGCGCGCTGTTGCCGATGTTGCCGTTGATCTTCACCAGGAAGTTGCGGCCGATGATCATCGGCTCCAGCTCCACGTGGTTGATGTTGGCCGGGATGATGGCGCGGCCGCGGGCGATCTCCTCGCGGACGAACTCCGGGGTGATCTCCTTGGGGATGTTGGCACCGAAGCTGTGGCCGGCGTGCTGCTGGTCGAGCAGGCCGGCGGCGCGGGCCTCCTGCAGCTTCATGTTCTCGCGGATGGCGACGTATTCCATCTCCGGGGTGATGATGCCCTGGCGCGCGTAGTGCATCTGGCTGACGTTCTTGCCGGCCTTGGCGCGGCGCGGGTTGCGCACGTGGGCGAAGCGCATGGCGGTCAGCTCGGGGTTGGCCAGGCGCTCCTGGCCGAAGCTGGAGCTCAGGCCGTCGAGCAGCTCGGTGTCGCCGCGGTCCTCGATCCAGGCGCTGCGTACGTCGGCCAGGCCCTGGCGCACGTCGATGGTCACGTTCGGGTCGGTGTAGGGGCCGGAGGTGTCGTAGACCAGCACCGGCGCGTTGACCTCGCCACCGAAGTCGGTGGGCGTCACGTCCAGGCTGATCTCGCGCATCGGCACGCGGATGTCCGGGCGCGAGCCCTGTACGTAGACCTTGCGCGAGCGGGGGAAGGGCTGGATCGACTGCTGGTCGACCTGGGCGCTTTCGCTCAGGTTCTTTTGTTGTGCACTCATCGGCTGGTTATCTCCTGGGCTGAATGTCGGAGCGAACCTGGAGCGGACTCGGAGTGCGGGGCGCACCGCAGGCGGTGCCGAGAGGACTCGCCGTAGGATGGGCGAGGACATCTTGTTCCCTACGCAGGCCTTAACCTGATCAGGTTCAACGGGATCCGGAACATCCGATCTCAGCCCTCCTTAACACCGCGTGACAACGCGGAGACTCAGGGCACCCCGACAAGAACCCGGCCAGTCTAATCAACCGGCGGCGATAAAACCAACCGGCGGGTCAAAATATCCCGACCCATGCGTCGGAAAATGACGCCTGCCGCAGCACACCGGCCGATTGTTGCGACCATGCAACATAGCTTGTTGCAATCTACACTGAGGCCGCCACCGCCGTACCTTGACCCCCCAGGCAGCGCGCCTTAGCCTTGCCGATTACCGCCAAATCTAGGACTCCCTCGAATGCTGCGCAGACTCTCTCTGGCTCTTGCCGTGGCCTCCGCCGCCAACGGATTGGCCTGGGCCGAACAGGCCCCGCTGTCCACCAAGACCGACCTGGTAACGGTCTACCAGGAAGCCGCCGACAACAATGCCGACCTGGCGGCCGCCCGCGCCGACTATCAGGCCCGCCGCGAGGTGGTACCCCAGGCCCGCGCCGGCCTGTTGCCGAACCTCTCGGCCGGCGCCAACCTGAACGACACCCGCACCTCGGTGGATTCGCCGTCCATCACCAGTTCGCGCAGCGGCACGGTGTACCAGGCCAACCTCAGCCAGCCGCTGTTCCGCGCCGACCGCTGGTTCCAGCTGCAGGCCGCCGAGGCGACCAGCGAGCAGGCTGCCCTGGAACTGTCCGCCACCGAGCAGAACCTGATCCTGCAGAGCGCCGAGAGCTACTTCGCGGTGCTGCGCGCCCAGGACACCCTGGCCTCGACCAAGGCCGAGGAAGCCGCCTTCAAGCGCCAGCTCGACCAGGCCAACGAGCGCTTCGACGTCGGCCTGTCGGACAAGACCGACGTGCTCGAGGCCCAGGCCGGATTCGACACCGCCCGGGCCAACCGGATCATCGCCGAGCGCCAGGTGGAGGACGCCTTCCAGGCCCTGATCACCCTGACCAACCGCGAGCACGCCGCCCTCGAGGGCATCGAGCACAGCCTGCCGATCCTGGCGCCGACGCCCAACGACGCCAAGGCCTGGGTCGACACCGCCAGCGCCCAGAACCTCAACCTGCTGGCCAGCAACTATGCCGTCGACGCCGCCGAGGAGACCCTGCGCCAGCGCAAGTCCGGCCATGCGCCGACCCTGGATGCGGTGGCCAGCTACCAGAAGGGCGACAACGACAGCCTAGGCTTCAGCAACTCGGGAACCAGTATTCCAGGGCAGCAACCCTTCAGTGGCGACGTCGAACAGCGCTCGATCGGCCTGCAGCTGAACATCCCGCTGTACAGCGGCGGCCTGACCAGCTCCCAGGTGCGCGAGGCCTACCAGCGCCTGACCCAGAGCGAGCAGCTGCGCGAGAGCCTGCGCCGCCAGGTGGTGCAGAACACCCGCAACCTGCACCGCGCGGTGAACACCGACGTGGAGACCGTGCAGGCGCGCAAGCAGTCGATCATCTCCAACCAGAGCGCCCTGGAGGCCACCGAAATCGGCTATCAGGTCGGCACCCGCAACATCGTCGACGTGCTCGATGCCCAGCGCCAGCTGTACAACTCGGTGCGCACCTACAACGATGCGCGCTACGACTACATCCTCAACAACCTGCGCCTCAAGCAGGCCGCCGGCACCCTCAGCCCGGCCGACCTGGAGGCCCTGGGCAACTTCCTCAAGCCCGACTATGACCCGGACCGCGACTTCCTCCCCCCGGACCTGGCCAAGGCCGCAGAGGCGCAACTGCGCGGCGACCCCGACTACTGAGGCGCCCCATGAAAAAGCCGGCCCGAGTGGCCGGCTTTTTCATGCCGATGCGAAACCGTCTCAGACGGCTTTCCGCCTTGGTCCTAAGCGAGCAGGCGCTCCACCCCGGCGAGCAGGCGCTGCAGCGCCCCCTGATTGGCCCGCATCACCGCCAGGCCCGCCTCGCCCATCTGCCGCGCCCGCTGCGGCTGCTGCCACAGCTCGGCCACCTGCGCGGCCAGCTGCGGGGCATCGGCGACCTCGCCCAACGCCCCGGCCTCGCGCAACTGTGCGGCGATCTCGAGGAAGTTGAACAGGTGTGGCCCGCTGAGCACCGGTCTGCCCAGCGCCGCCGGCTCCAGCAGGTTGTGCCCGCCGTTGGCCACCAGGCTGCCGCCGACAAAGGCGCAATCCGCCAGGCCGTAGAGAAACAGCAACTCGCCCATGGTGTCGCCCAGCAGCACCTGGTCGGCGGCCCCCGGCGCCTCGCCGCCGGAGCGGCGCCGGGTGGCGAAACCCTGGCGCCGGCACAGCTCGAACACCGGCGTGAAGCGCTCGGGGTGGCGCGGCACCAGGATCAGCAACGCATCCGGCTGCCGGGCCAACAACTGGCGGTGGGCGGCGAGGACGATCTCGTCCTCGCCGGCGTGGGTGCTGGCCGCTATCCACACGGGCCGCCGAACGCCCCACTGCGTCCGCAGCGCACCGGCACGCTCGGCCAGCGCCGGATCGATGTGCAGGTCGTACTTGATCGAGCCAGTCACCTCCACGCACTCGGGGCGAGCCCCCAGGCTGCGAAAGCGCTCGGCCTCGGCGGCGGTCTGCACCGCGACCAGGCTCAACTCGGCGAGCATCGGCGCGGTCAGCTTGGCGAAGCGCCCGTAACCGCGGGCCGAGCGCGCGGACAGGCGCGCGTTGGCCAGCACCACGGGAATGCCGCGCCGTGCGCACTGGTGGATATGGTTGGGCCACAGCTCGGTTTCCATGATCAGCGCCAGGCGCGGCTGCACCCGCTCGAGAAAGCGCGCCGCCGCCCAGGGCAGGTCGTAGGGCAGGTAGCAATGCTGCACCCGGCCGGCATAGTCCGGGCCGCCGAACAGGGCACGGATGCGCTCCGAGCCGGTCGGCGTCATGCAGGTGACGGTGATCGGCAACTGCGGGTAACGCGCCAGCAGTTCGCGGATCAAGGGGGCGGCGGCGATGCTCTCGCCTACCGACACCGCGTGCAGCCAGATGCCGCCCGGCTCGAGCCGCGGCAGGTCGAGGGCGAAACGCTCGCCGATGCGCCGGGCATAGGCCGGCGCGCGCCAGGCGCGATAGCCCAGACGCAGGGCTATGACGGGCAAGGCCAGATGAAACAGCAGGGAGTACAGAGGACGATTCATGGGCGCGCAGCTTAGCAGAGCGGCCGCCGCCGATCAGCCGATGGCGCGCAGGTGCTCGGCGAAGCGCTCGCCCAGCCAGCGCGCGGCAGGCCCCAGGGCCTCGTCACGACGACAAACCAGCTCCACCACCAGCGGCGGCGGCGTCCAATCGCTGCGCAGCTCCACCAGCAGCCCCTGATAGGTCGGGTACTGGGCCACGTGCCGCGGCAACCAGGCCCAGCCCAGGTTGCGCGCCAGCAGCTCGGCCATGGCATAGAAGCTGTCGGCTCGCCATACCTGAGGGCTGATCTGCTCGCCCCCGGGGTAGGTGCTGTCCTGCGGCGCCATCAACAACTGACGGTGGCGGGCCAGCTCGCGCCGGTCGGCATAGGCCAGCCCGGCCAGCGGGTGCCCGGCGCCGCACACCGTGACCATCTCGATGGTGCCCAGGCGCTGACGCTCCAAGGCCTCGGGCATCTGCTCATGGTGGAACAGCAGACCGAGGTCGGCGCGTCGCTCCAGCAGCTTGCGCGCCACATCGCCCTGGGCGCCGCTGGCGACCTGCAGCTCCAGGCGGGGGAAACGCTGCGCCAGCGCCTCCAGACTGTCGAGCACCGACTGATAGGGCATGGCCTCATCCTGGGCCAGGCGCAGCCGCGCCTCTTCGCCGCGCACCAGGCCCAGGGCGCGGCCCTCCAGGCGCTGGCACTGGCGCAACACCTCACGCGCCTCGGTCAGCAAGGCCTCACCGGCGACGGTCAGACGCGGCTGACGTCCGCTGCTGCGCTCGAACAGCAGCACCCCGAGGTCGGCCTCCAGCAAAGCAATCGAACTGCTGACCGCCGACTGCACACGCCCCAGGTGCCGGGCCGCCGCGGAAAACGATTGGCACTCGGCCACGCTGACGAACAGGCGGACTTGCTCCAGACTCCACTGCATGACCGACAACCTATCTCCACTAAAGATAGGTAATGACTTTATCCCATCACGAGAACACTTAGAATCCTCACCACACCTAGTAGGAGGGATTTTCTATGACCGGCTACCTCTACCTCGGCATCGCTATCGCCGCCGAAGTCGTCGCCACAGCCTCGATGAAGGCCCTGGACGGCCTCAACCGCCCCCTGCCGCTGCTGCTGGTGGTGTTCGGTTATGCGCTGTCCTTCTGGATGCTCAGCCTGGTGGTCAAGACCATACCGGTGGGCGTGGCCTACGCGGTCTGGGCCGGCCTGGGCATCGTTCTGGTGAGCATCGCCGCGACCATTCTCTACCAGCAGCGGCTGGACCTGCCGGCGCTGCTCGGCATGGGCCTGATAGTCGCCGGCGTGGTGGTGATCCAGCTGTTCTCGCAAAGCGTCGGCCACTGATCAGGGCCGACGTCACGACCACGCGGGTTATACTGCGCGCCTGTTTTTTTCAACGAGGCGCGCCCATGTCCCAAGCTCTGAGCACGGACGTTCTGATTGTCGGCGGCGGTATCGCCGGTCTCTGGCTGAATGCGCGCCTGCGCCGCCAGGGCTTCGCCACCCTGCTGGTGGAGAACGCCAGCCTGGGCGGCGGACAGAGCGTCAAGTCCCAGGGGATCATCCACGGCGGAGCCAAGTACGCCCTGCACGGCGCCCTGAGTGGCGCCTCGGAAGCCATCGCCGACATGCCGCGGCGCTGGCGCGAGGCGCTGGCCGGCAACGGCGAGCTGGACCTGTCCGGCGTGCGCCTGCTGTCCGAGGCCCACTACCTGTGGTCCCCCGGCAGCCTGGCCGGCAACCTGACCAGCTTCTTCGCCAGCAAGGCGGTGCGTGGCCGGGTCGACCAGGTCAAGGGCGAGCAGCTGCCACCGGCGTTGCAGCATCCGAAATTCAAGGGCAAGGTCTACCGCCTGACCGAGCTGGTGCTCGACGTGCCCAGCCTCATTGCCCGCCTCGCCGAACTGGCCGGCGACGGCCTGCTGGCCGGCGCAGCCATCGAGCCGCTGCGCGAGCAGGACGAGCTGGTCGGCCTGCGCGTCGACGACCGGGAGATTCGCGCCCAGCGCATCGTCCTCAGCGCCGGGCGCGGCAACGCCGAACTGCTCGCCGCGCTCGAGCTCAAGCAACCGGTCCAGCAACTGCGCCCGCTGCACATGGTGCTGGTCAAGGGGCCGACCCTCAAGCCGCTGTACGCCCACTGCCTGGGCGGCGGCCCGAAGCCGCGGGTAACGGTCACCAGCCACCCGGCGGCCGACGGCCAGTGGGTCTGGTACCTGGGCGGCGACCTGGCCGAAGCCGAGGGCGTGGCCCGTAACGAGGCGGCGCAGATCGCCGCAGCGCAGAAGGAACTGGCCGCGCTGCTGCCCTGGATCGACCTCGGCGACGCCCGCTGGGCCACCCTGAGGGTCGAGCGCGCCGAGCCGGCGCAGTCCGGCCTGGTGCGCCCGGACAACGCCTTTCTCGCCGAACAGGGCCGCCTGCTGGCCGGCTGGCCGACTAAACTGGCCTTGGCCCCGGACTTCGCCGACCGCGTGCTGGCGAGCCTGGCGCGCGACGGCATCCGTCCCGCCGCCCACGCCCCGCTGCCCGCGCTGCCGCGCCCGGCCATCGCCCAACCCGCCTGGGAGGAACTGTTCTGATGCACACCCTGCACAACCTGCATCGCCCGCTGGGCTCGACCGAGCTGCTGGTCTCGCCGCTGGGCCTGGGCACCGTCAAGCTGGGCCGCGACCAAGGCGTGAAGTACCCCAGCGGCTTCCGCATCCCGGACGACGCCGAGGCCCGCCGGTTGCTGGCCCAGGCCCACGAGCTGGGCATCAACCTGATCGACACCGCCCCGGCCTACGGCACCAGCGAGGCGCGCCTCGGCCCGCTGCTGCGCGGCCAGCGCGAGCAGTGGGTGATCGTCAGCAAGAGCGGCGAGGAGTTCGAGAACGGCCAGTCGCGCTTCGACTTCTCCCCAGCCCATACGCGCCGCTCCGTGGAGCGCAGCCTCAAGCGCCTGGAGACCGACTTCATCGACCTGCTGCTGGTGCACTCGGACGGCAACGATGTCGCCATCCTGCAGGACAGCGGCATCTACGAGACCCTCGCCGAGCTCAAGCGCGAAGGCAAGATCCGCGCCTTCGGCCTGTCCGGCAAGACCGTCGAGGGTGGCCTACTGGCCCTGCAGCAGGGCGACTGCGCCATGGTCACCTACAACCTCAACGAGCAGGGCGAGCTGCCGGTGCTGGACTACGCCGAGCAGCACGGCAAGGGCATCCTGGTGAAGAAGGCCCTGGCCAGCGGGCATGCCTGCCTGCAGCCGGGCGAAGACCCGGTCCAGGCCAGCTTCGAGCTGATCTTCGGCCACCCGGCGGTGAACAGCGCCATCATCGGCACCATCGACCCGCAGCACCTGGCCCATAATGTGGCAACGGCCGCGGCGGTGATCCAGGACATCGCCTGACTCCAGGATCGCGGCCCGGCCCACCCGAGAGGTACCCAGATGGCGCGCACCCTGATCCGCAAGAACCCCAGTGTCTTCAAGACCCTGCCGCTGTTCGTCGAAGCGGGCCCGGACCGCCTGAGCTACCAGGGCATCGGCCAGGCCCTGAACTTCGCCCAGATGCTGGAACGGCGCCGGGAGATCGCGCTCGGCGACAGCCAGCGCTTCGCCGTGGAGCTGGCCAACCTGGGAGTCTCGGTGCGCCTGACCCTGAGCTGGCACGGCCGCGAGTACTGGCTGCTGGTGCGCCAGCGGCGCCAGGACCGCGGCGACGTGGTACTCAAGCTGATTTCCGGCTATGTCCCGGCCCACGAGCTGAACCTGCCGCTGCACACGGCGATCCAGGAGGTGGCCGAGGAATGCCTGGTGGAAACCCCGGAAGGCTGGCTGTACGGCCGTTTCGGCGACACCTGGCTGCCGGCCCCCTACCAGGGCGCGCTGCACTACCGCGAGGCCGTGCACTTTCGCCTCAGCCCGCTGTCCGGCGCGGCGCGCCCGGTGCAGTGCGGCAACCTGACCCTGCTCGAGCGACCGCGGGCCTACGTGCACCTGCCGACCGCCTCGCTGCAGCTGGTCTACGACCTGCGCCTGGAATTGCCGAAAGAGGCCAGGCAACCGAGCCTGTTCCACGTCGACGAGCACCTGGAAGACGGCCAGCTGATCGCCCGCCTCGACCGCCGGCGCCCGGACCTGTACCTGATCCCGCTGGAGAACGGCAGACCGACCAACGAGCTGCTGACCCTGAAGAACGGCGTGCTGACGCCCAGCAGCACCCGCGGCCTGTGGCTGGCGGAGAGCTTCGCGCCGCAGGACGGCTGGCTGGTGCGCGAGGAGCGCATCCGCTGGAAGGACTGGCTGCAGCTGCAGGGGCTCAAGGCCGCAGCGGCCACTGGCGGCCGGTCCTCACCCCCAAACCCGCCGCCCGAGCTGGACGCCGCCGGGCGCGGCTAGCGCCGGCCAGCCAAGGCCTATTTGCTGCGAATCTTCTCGACTATGGCGGTGGTCGAGCTGTTCTCCACCAGGCCGAGCACCCGCACCTCGCCACCGTAGGCGGTGACGATCTCGGCGCCGACCACCTGGTCGATGCCGTAGTCGCCGCCCTTGACCAGCACGTCCGGGCGTACCTGCTCGAGCAGGCGCTCCGGGGTGTCCTCGGCGAAGCTCACCACCCAGTCCACTGCGCCGAGACCGGCGAGCACGGCCATGCGCCGGTCCACCGAGTTGATCGGCCGGCCGGGACCCTTGAGGCGGCTGACCGAGGCGTCGTCGTTGACCGCCAGCACCAGGCGATCGCCCTGGGCCCGGGCCTGCTCCAGATAAGTCACGTGACCGGCATGCAGGATGTCGAAGCAGCCGTTGGTGAAGACGATCTTCTCGCCGTGGGCGCGGGCATCCTCGATGGCCAGCAGCAACTGGTCGTGACTCAGCACGCCGCGCTCGGAACCCTGCTCGCGCTGCACCGCGCGGCGCAGCTCGGGGGCACTGATCGCCGCGGTGCCGAGCTTGCCGACCACGATGCCGGCGGCCAGGTTGGCCAGGGCCACGGCCTGGGGCAGTTCCTCGCCGGCGGCCAGGCTGGCGGCCAGGGTGGAGATCACGGTGTCGCCGGCACCGGTGACATCGAACACCTCGCGGGCCCGGGCCGGCAGGTGCAGCGGCGCATGCTCGGGGCGCAGCAGGGTCATGCCGTGCTCGCCGCGGGTCACCAGCAGCGCGCCGAGGTCCAACTCGCGCATCAGCGCCGCCCCCTTGGCCACCAGTTCGGCCTCGTCCCGGCAGTGACCGACTATGGCCTCGAACTCGCTGAGGTTGGGGGTGATCAGGCTGGCGCCGCGGTAGATGGAGAAGTCCTTGCCCTTGGGGTCGGCCAGCACCGGGATGCCGCGGGCGCGGGCGGCCTGTACCAGCACCTGGTGATTCTTCAGCGCGCCCTTGCCGTAGTCGGACAGCACCAGCACCTTGACCCCCTCGAGCTGCGCCTCGACCTCGCGGGCGATGGCGACGGCGTCTGTGCTGAAGGCCTCCTCGAAGTCCATGCGCAGCAGTTGCTGGTGACGGCTCAGCACCCGCAGCTTGACGATGGTCGGCTGGTCGGCGATGCGCTGGAAGCGGGTCCTGACCCCCACCGCCTGCAGGCTGTTGCTGAGGCTGTCGGCGGCCTCGTCGGCACCGGTGACCCCGATCAGCACGGCCGGCGCGCCCAGCGCGGCGATGTTCAGGGCGACGTTGGCCGCACCGCCGGGGCGGTCCTCGATCTGCTCGACCTTGACCACCGGCACCGGCGCCTCCGGGGAAATCCGCGAGGTGCCGCCATGCCAGTAACGGTCGAGCATGACATCGCCCACCACCAGAACGGGGGCTTGGTCGAAACGGGGCATGGACAACTTCATGGGGACTCCGGGGCGGCAAAATCGCCGCAGATCATAGCATGTCGGGAATATCGGCCGATGCCGGCCAGGCGCGGTGCCATCCTATAGAGGACGCACCCAGAACAGCTCGTGGCGGCGCACCGCCTTGCGGAAGAACTCGTCCTCGCCGCTGGCCGGCCAGCGGCGCCCGGCCAGCAGGCGCTGGATCAGCCGGCGCAGGCGTTTCTTGGTCGGCAGCGGCCCCTGCAGGTCGTGCTGCATGGCCAGCGCCATGGCCTTGTCCAGCTGTACCTCGGCGCTCAGGGTCGGGCTCCACAGGCCGTCGGCCGGCAACGGCTCGATGGCCGGTGGCAGGGCGATGCCCTGCCCGGCCGGGCCCATGGGCCAGCGGTCGTTGTCGTGCAGGTGGTTGGCATAGAGCAGCAGGGTCTGCGGCTTCCAGGCACTGGCCGCGATGGCCTCGCGCAGGGCGCGGGTCGCCGCAACATGGTCGCCGTGCGGGTCCAGTTCGGGATGCGGGGTGACCAGCACCTCGGGGCGGTAATGCTCCAGCAGCGCCGCCAGGTCCGTCACCAGGTTGTGCCAGCTGGGCACCCCATCGGTGTCCCCGGGCAATTGCAGCGGGTTGTGCCGGCGGGCGCGGCGAATGTCGCTTTCCCCGGACTCGCGGGAGCCGAAGGCCTGAGCGGGCTGCTCGGCCATGGCCGGCAGCTGCAGGCAGTAGTAGCCGAGCTGCACGCAGCGCTCAGACGTGACGCCGCCCCACAGCGGCACCGCCAGGCTGTCCCAGGTGCGCAGGCGGCCCTTGAGGCGCGCCGCCGCGGCCTGCTCCAGGCCCAGGCGCCGGTAGGCATCGGCCTCGATCTCGCCCTGGGTCAGGGTGACGATGCTCGCCTCATTAGCGCGGCTGTACAGGCCGAAGGCGGCCAGCTCGGCGTCGTCGGCGTGGGGGGCGATGACCATCAGCCGCTGCCGGGCGTAATCGGGGTTGCTCAGGGCATAGAGCGTGGCGCTGGCGCCCAGGCGGCAGAAGCGCCCGCGGATCGGCAGACTGCCGGCGGCCAGCGCCTCGCCCTGGCCGGACAGGTTGAGGTAGCGCCGGCCACTGACGCCGCGCTCGAAATCCTGACGATCCCCGCCGACCCGCACATAAGGGTCGAGCCAGCGTCCCAGCCAGCCGGCACGGAGCTCCAGCTGCAGGATCAGGGTGTCGGCGCCGGCGCAATCGCCCTCCACCCTGAGCACCCCATCGGCCACGCGCGCCGGCAGCTGCTGCGTACCCGGCGGGAAGTCGTAGCGGTAGTCATCGGCTGGCGAGTAGAACAGGTGATCGGCAAACCAGGCCTCATGGCCGATCCAGCCCAGCACCAGCAGCAGCGGCACCAGCCACCAGGCCAGCAGCACGCCGAGCAGCGCCAGCAGCAGCAGGGACACCAGCAAGGCGATGCGCTTGTGCCGACGGTGACGCTTGAGCAGCTGCTGCTTGCGGCCGGCCATGTTCACACCTGATAGACCGGCACGCGATGGCACCAGCGGTCCTTGTATTCGCGGTCGGCGCGGCCGAAGGAGTAGCGCAGCGGCTTGCCCAGGGCGCGGGCCTCGGCCCAGGCGGCCTGGGTATTGACGAAGCTGAGCACGCTGCCGGGGCTGAAGTCGCGGGTCTGCGGGTCGACCCCGCCGTTGATGTACTCCAGGCTGACCCACTGCGGCGCCTCGACCCGGTAGAGCACCTGGATGGCCACCGGCTCGTCGTTGAGGTAGATCAGCGAACCGGTCATGAACTCGCGCAGCAGCGCGAAGACCTCCGTCAGGTGTGCCTTGCCGGTGGCCTCGAAGCCCCAGCGGCGCTGGAACAGCTCGGCGTAGATCGCCGCCTGCTCGGCAGCGCTCAGCTCCAGCATCGGCCTGATCACCCCGCCCGCCTCCTCCAGCAGGCGCTGTTCGCGGCGCTGGTTATAGCGGAACTTCTTGCTGTACTGCTCCGGCTCGCGGGCCAGGGCCAGGCCCTCGGCCTGCTCGCGCAGGGAGCTGATGTGTTCGGCATGCAGATCGGAGACGTAGCGCGCCCTGTGGCGCAGTGCCACCCGCGCCTGCGGCGCCATCGGCAGGATGATCTCGGCATTGCCCAGGTCGAACAGGCCGCGCTTGCCCTGACGCTTGAGCACGTCCTTGGACAGAGCCAGGTGGCGCCCCCAGGTCGGTAGAGCCGCCCTCAGCTCGCCTCGCTCCCGCCAACCCAGGTAGCGCACCGGGATGCCCGCCAGGCCGGCCAGGCGTTCGACCACCTGCGGATGGGTGGCCACGCTGCCGCCGAAGCGCTGCCAGAGTTCGGCATAGGTGGCGGCATCAATCGGGGTCCAGCCCTGCTCGCGCCACAGGCGCAGGTGACTGAGCATCAGGCGTCCTGCTCCAGCAGCGGCTCGGCGTCGGCCTCGAACTGCTTGGCATGCAGCCGAGCATAGTAGCCGTTCTGCGCCAGCAGCTCGGCGTGCGTACCGCGCTCGACGATGCGTCCCTGATCCATCACCAGGATCAGGTCGGCCTTCTCGATGGTGCTCAGGCGGTGGGCAATGACCAGGGTGGTGCGGCCCTTCATCACCTCGTCCAGGGCCGCCTGGATATGCCGCTCGGACTCGGTATCCAGCGCCGAGGTGGCCTCGTCGAGAATCAGCAGCGGGGCGTCCTTGAGCAGGGCACGGGCGATGGCCAAACGCTGGCGCTGACCGCCGGACAGCAACACGCCATTCTCGCCGACCAGGGTGTCGTAGCCTTGCGGCATCTGCTCGATGAACTCGGCGGCATAGGCGGCCTCGGCCGCCTTGCGCACCTCGGCCGGGGGCGCCTCGGCCAGATCGCCATAGGCGATGTTGTTGCTCACCGTATCGTTGAACAGGGTGACGTGCTGGGTGACCAGGGCGATGTGCCGGCGCAGGTTGCGCAACTGGTAGTCCTCAACATCCAGGCCGTCCAGCAGGATCTGCCCCTGGTCATGGTGGTAGAAGCGCGGAATCAGGCTGGCCAGGGTCGACTTGCCGCTGCCGGAACGGCCGACCAAGGCAACCATCTGCCCTGGCTCGACGCTGAAGGAGATGTCGTTCAGCACCGGCTTGTCAGCCCCCGGGTAGACGAAGCTCAGGTCGCGCACCTCGAGACGGCCGCTGACCCGCTCGCGCACCTGGGTGCCGTGATCGACCTCGGGGGCCTGGTCCAGTTGCTCGAAGATGCTCTCGGCACCGGCCACGCCCTTCTGGATGGTCGAACTCACCTCCGACAGCTGGCGGATCGGCTTGGGCAGCAGGCCGGCCAGGGTGATATAGGCGACCAGGTCCCCCGCCGAGGCATCACCGCGCATGAACAGCACCAGGAACATCAGCACCGCCATGGCGCTGTAGATCACCAGCTGCAGCATGGGCGTGTACACGGCGCCGGTCTTGGTCATGCGCAGCTGCTTTTCCGTGTTGCTCAGGCTGGAATTGAGGAAGCGTTCCTGCTCGTAGGTCTCGCCACCGAAGCTGCGCACGACCCGATAGCCCTGGATGGTCTCGGAGGCGACATGGGTGACATCGCCCATGGCCACCTGGATCTTCTTGCTCTGCTTGCGAAACTTGCGGCTGGCGCTGCTGACCATCACGCCGATCAGCGGCAGGATGGCCACCATCACCAGGGTCAGCTTCCAGTTCATCCACAGCAGGGTGGCAAACAGGAAGATCACCGTCATGCCTTCGCGTATGACCACCTTGATCGCGTCGGTTGCCGCGCCCGTGACCATGGTCACGTTGAAGGTGATGCGCGAAATCAGATGTCCCGAGTTGTGGTTATCGAAGTAGCGGTTGGGCAGGACCAGCAGGTTATTGAACAGGGCCACCCGCAGGTCGTGTACCAGGCCCAGGGAAACCTTGGCGAGAAAGTAGTTGCCCAGGTAGGAGCCAATCCCCTGCCACAACGCGATCAGCACGATCAGCAGCGGCACCGCCTCGACCAGTTGCAGATCCTGCAGGTAAGGCACATTAGGAAACAGGCTGGCATCGGGGTTGGACAGGCCATCGACGAAGTACTTCAGCACATAGCCGAACATCGGCTGGGTGGAGGCGAAAATCAGGAAACCGAGAATACTCAGCATGAACAGCCCGACATAAGGGCGGACATACGAGAGCAAGCGCAGGTAAATCTTCAGGCTAGATGTAGAGTCCTGGCTTGCTGCGTTATCGCTCATGGGTGGGGCCTGCTTCGTATAAAAGCGGGATACTATCACAGCCAAGTTGCCCGCGATTCAGTGCGCAAGTCCCTCAATCCGCAAGAAATTCACCGCCTGATCCAGTAGAATCGCCGTCTCCTAGCCAGCGCAGAAGCAGAGGCAGATGCATTCAAACGAACACCATTGGTCCCAGCGCACCTTCACCTTCACCTTCATCTGCGACTGGCTGCTGCCAATGGGTCTGCTGAGCCTGCTGATTGGCCTGCCCCTGCTGCCCGACCGCAGCCTCTATCACAAGCTGTTCTACGCCCTGATCGCGGCGCCTGCCCTGGTGGCGTTGCTGGTCCGTCCGCAGGAACTCAGGCCGCTGCTGCGCGAACCCATTATCCTAGTGTTCCTCGCCTACGCGGCCTGGGCACTGCTGAGCATCGGCTGGTCCGATACCGAGGCCTCCATCGGCAGCCTGCTCAAGCGCCCGCTGTACATCTTCATGCTACTGGCCGGCTGCTGCTTGCTGGCCCAACAGAGTCAGCAGCGCTTTACCCGCTGCATGCTGATCGCCTCCTTAGCGGCGCTCCCGATCGCCTTCTACTCCCTCGCCGAGATCGCCACAACGTGGAGGCCCGGTCACAGGCTGGTCGGCCCGGGCGCACTGGACAACCCGCTGCTGAGCTCCCACCTGTTCGGCTTCTTCTGCATCCTATGGCTCGGCCTCGGCATGACCCTGCCGCGCCAGCGAGGCTGGATCGCCGTCCTCCCTGTGCTGATATTGGGGGCCACGCTGCTGGCCACCGGTTCCCGAACGCCCCTTCTCGCGGCCTCGCTGGCTGGCGCCTGGCTGGCCTTGGCCTGCTGGAACAAGCGCTCGCTGGTGCTGGCCCTGATAGGGCTCTGCGGCCTGAGCGCCCTGTTGCTGCTCTATCCCGAGGCGCTGCTGGCCCGCGGCACCTCCTATCGACTCGAACTCTGGCAAGACGCGCTGAGCAGAATCAGCCAGAAGCCCTGGCTGGGATTCGGCTTCGATGCCGCCCTGGCCATTCAGCTTCCAGGGTTCTCGGTACCGTTCAGCGAGCCCCATAGTTTTGCCATCGGCGTGCTCTATTACACCGGCATGGTAGGCCTGAGCCTGTGGCTCGCCATGCACTTGGTGGCGCTGCGGCAGTGCTGGATTAACCGGGCCAACTACCTATTCGTGATTGCCGGGGCCCTCATGGTCTACGGTATCGGCGGCGGTCTGGCCGAGGGCGGTGGAATACTCGCAAGACCCAAAGAGCACTGGTTCCTGACTTGGATCCCCCTGGCGCTGATCGCTGCACTCAGTTTTTCTCAACGAACCTCGGAAACGCGCACCTGATGCATCGACTGTCGCAGAATGAGCTCGACGGACTCACGGAAAACGCCGCGGTACTGGAGAGCGATGGCCTGGGCCCAAAGGTCCTGAAGCTGACCGACGGCAGCTTTCTCAAGCTCTTTCGCAAGCGCCCGCGCCTGTCCAGCGAAGCATTGCGCCCCTATGCCAGGCGCTTCGCCGAGAACGCCAGCGCCCTGCAACGCCTCGGTTTCATCAGCCCGCAAATCATTCAGGTCTATGCCCTGTCCGGCCCGATCAATGCCACAGCCGTGCACTACTGGCCCCTTCCGGGTGAAACCTTGCGCCAGGTGCTCAGCCACAGCGCCGTCGAAGAGCGCCGACACCTGGTCGAGCGCTTCGGCGAGCTGCTGGCAAAGCTGCATGAAGCGGGGGTGTATTTCCGCTCGGTGCACCTGGGCAACGTATTGCTGCTGCCCGACGGCCAGTTTGGCCTGATCGACCTGGCGGACATGCGCATCGGCCGCTTCGCCCTCAGCCTGGGCAAGCGCCAGCGCAACCTGAAGCACATGCAGCGCTATGCAGAGGACAGTCGCTGGCTGTTCGAGGAGTACCGCGGTGCGCTACGCAGCGGCTACCAGAAGCTTGCCGCCAGGAAAGCACTGCAACTCTTCCCCGACTAGGGTCGCGCTGGCTCCCCGCCAAGCACCGAGCACGTACCGCGCTGCTGGGCATATTTGAGAAACTCATCGAGCCGATCACTGCAAAGCAGCCCAGCGACACTGCGCACTTCCTGCTCCGGCCACTCCCACCAGGCGCTTTCCAGCAACGCCGCGCACTGCTCTTCAGGGAAGCGCCAGCGAACATGTCTCGCCGGATTACCGGCGACTACCGAGTAGGGTGCCACATCCCGGCTCACCACCGCCCCGGCGGCCACCACCGCACCATGCCCTACAGTGACGCCGGACAGGATGATCGAATGGGTACATAGCCAAACGTCGCTGCCGATAACGACATCGCCGCGACTCACCGCATAATCTGGGATATGCGCAGCTTCGGCGATCATCGCCGGAAAGGGGTAGGTGCTCACCCAGTCCGCACGGTGATGACCGCCCAGGAAGATCTCCACCTGCTCGGCTATCGAACAGTAGTTGCCGATCCTGAGGGTCGAACCCTCCTGCCAGTCGTGCACCAGGGGCAGGCCGTAGCTGCCGATCCCCATCTGGTACTGCGGATAACGGCGTAGGAACTTGGCCTGCCCCTGGTACAGCTTGGGCAGAGCACGTATCCGCTTCTTGGCGCGTCTCTCCAGATAACGGGCCCAGAACCCCATGGCGCTCAGCTCTTTTCCAGGGGCGAGAAATACAGGCGCATCAAGCCCCTCCAGGTCTTCTTCGACCAGCTCTTGAAGGGAATCTGCGCCAGCAGTTCACGGGCCAGAGCCCGATCCCGGTTCGAGCACTTGAGGAACATCGAGCTGAGAAAGCGCGTACGGACGAATTCGTACTGCGGATGATCGCTGAACAGCGCGTAGGTGCGCAGGATGCTGTCGATCATGAAGCGGTGGTTCTTGTAGGAGTTGCTGGCATGCTTGCGGTAACGCGCCAGGACCTCACCCAGGCAGTCGATGTAATAGCCGGCGTGGGTGATCTTCAACTCGATCAGCAGGTCCTCCAGACGGATCTGCGGATCGAAGCCGCCGACCTTCTCCAGAGCCTCCTTGCGAAACATCAGGGTAGGCGCCGGCGGATAGGGCTTGCGCTCCATGAACACGTCGTCGAAATCCAGGCGGCGGAAGGGTACGTCGCGGCGCTGGCGCTTCTCGGGAAAGAGTTCGCCGTCGGCGTCGATCAACTCGATATTGCCCGCACAGATGCCGACCTCCGGCTTGCCCTCCATATAGGCGACCTGCTTGGCCAGGCGCTCTTCGAGCATGATGTCGTCCGAGCCGAAGGGCACGATCAGGCTGCCCCTGGCACGCTTGATCGCCGCATTGAGCGTGTGGGTCAGCCCCTGGTTCTGCTGCACCCGGAAGTCGAAGCCATGCTCGGCCTGCAGGCGGCGGATGCGCTCGACGCTGTCATCCTTGGAACCGTCGTCGATGACCAGCAACTCGACATTCGGGTAGGTCTGGCGTAGCACGCTCTGGATGCAGGCCTCGATATAGGGAGCGTGGTTGTAGGAGGCGATGATCACCGTAACCAACGGCTGCTTTTCACTCATGATGCTTGTCTCACCTGTTTCAGCGACTCGTCGATGAGACGCAAGTACTGCTGACGGAATGATTCGATATCGTGATGGGACTGCAGATACTGATAAGCCTGCTCGCCCTTGGCCCGCAGCTGTTCGTCGCTGAGTGCCAGATAGCTGTCCAGCGCCGCGCTCAGGCTGTCGACATCCGCGGGCTGCACGGCCAGGCCGCCGGCCCCTTCGATCAACGGCAGCATGGCCGGCACGTTCGAGGCGATGACCGGCAGATGTCCGCTCATCCCCTCGAGCAGGGCCAGGCCCAACCCTTCCGCCAGCGACGGCATGGTCCAGAGGTCGAAGGCACGCACGTACTGCAAGGCGTTCTCACGGAAACCCAGCAGATGGACGCGCCCCGCCAGCCCGAGCTTGTCGGCCTCGGCCTTGAGCCGCGCCGCCTCGCGGCCCTTGCCGATGATGGCGAGCTGCACCTGGGGGTACTTGTCCTTGATGCGGGCGAAGGCGCGCAACAGGTAGATATGCCCCTTGACGGGCACCAGGCGGCCCAAGGCGCCGACCAGCCTGGCATCGGGGTCGAGCCCCAGCTGGCGGCGCGCCTCTTCGCGAGGCAGCTGCAGGGCTTCGGCCTGCTCGATATCGATGGCATTGGTGATCGCCACCGTGTTTTCGGCGGTGAAGCCACAGTCGCAGTCCAGCAGGTACTGCTTCACCGCCGGAGAAACCCCGACGAAGCGCCAGGCCGCGCTGATCAAGCCGCGGGCCTGGCGCCGCCGGTAGAAGCGATCGTATTCGCCGAAACCATGGGAAATGCCGATGCACAGCGGCACCTTCAGCCAGCGGTTCAGTTGCAGCAGCATGTTGACCGGCTTGAAGCGGTTGCAGATCACCACATCGAAGCGCTCTTGCTTGCAGAAGCGATAGAGCTGCCACATGGCCCGCAGGCGCAGGCCCTTGAGCTGCTTGTCGGCAAAATTGAAGTACACCGAGCGATCGGCCCGACTCACTGGCTCCCCTGGCGCCGGTTCGCCGCGCAGGAACGCGGCGACCACTTCGTAGCGCGCGCTGGGTAATGCCTTGACGATCTGTTCGGCCAGGTCGGCGAAGTCGTGGGCCTTGACGTTGTAGTCCGGCTGCAACTGCAGCACCTTGATTCGACCGCTCATTGCATCCCCTGCTGAAATCCCTCGGCACCGATCTGCCATTGCGGCTCGCGCGCCAGGCGCTCGAGGGCCTCGGCAGAGGGCTGCTCGAGCATCGGCCAGGCGTCACGCTTCCACACCACGAAATGGAAGTAGGGAAACTCGCGCCCCGTGTCCAGATCGTTGCTCAGGCGGCCTTCACGCCAGAACCAGCGGCTGGGGAATACGAAGCTTCCATCGATCCAGGGAATGCAGCCGCTCGGAGTGCTGAAGGCCTCGACGAACTCGCTGCGGCGGCGCCAGGGATTGAACAGCCCGACCAGCTTGAACAGCGGCCGTGGGAAGTTCTTGCGCCAGAGGAATATCCGGCTGAACGCCCCCTCATCCAAGGCGTGATGCTGCTGATCGCAAAAGCGCGCCTGCCAGTTCGGCATGCGCATGAAGGCCTCGCGCATCCGCTGCGTATTGCGCATCAGGCACAGGTGGCCGGACACACGCCGCTCGTGGGTGGAGAACAGGTCGCGACGCGCCAGGCGTTCGGCGGTGAAGTAGTCACGCAGCCTGCCAAACACCAGATCGATATCGCCGAACGCCCAGAAATCGTAGCCCGCCAGGCGATCCGCATGAATGAAGCCCAGGGCCGGCTTGATGTCGCACAGCTTGTAGGCGTTCTCCGGCGCAAATGGAATGTTCAGGCGGCGCGCGACCAAGGCGCAGTAGTCGGCATAACTGATGGGCTCGATGCGCACGTTCTCCGGCACATTGGCCGGAACCCCGCAGTCGCTGAACAGCAGCCAATCGACATCGGGATTGCGTCGGCAGCTCTCCAGAAAGAACGGCATCCAGAAGGGCCAGCGCCCGAAATACGGGATGACGAAGCAGATACTCGGCTGGGCCGTCATGGCGCATTCACCTTGCAATGGGTTCGGCTATTCATCAACTGCTCGCTCGACGGATAGCGCCTCGAGTTGCCAGAAGGCTTCACGCACGGCGCGGTCGGAAAAATATGCCTCGAGCCGCTGCAACATGAGGCTGGCGCAGAGCGCGCGCTGCTCGTCGTCGAGCTCGGCCATGTGCCGCAGGGCCGCCGCCAATGCCGTGGAATCGGCCAGGGGGAACAGCACGCCGACGCCCTCCAGCACCTCGCGACCGCCGCCGCAGTCGCTGCCGATCACTGGCACCCCCGCCACCATCGCCTCCAGCAGGACCATGCCGAAGGGCTCGTGGTCGGAGGTCAGGGCGAACACGTCGAAGGCGCGGAAATAACGCCGACCGCCGGGCACCTGGCCGAGGAACAGCACCGAGCCGGCGACGTTCAGCTCCCGCGCCAGATCCTTCAGGGAGGCCTCCAGGCGGCCGCTGCCCATGATCGCCAGCAGGCTGCCAGCCGGCAGCTGCGGCAGGGCCTGGGCGAAGCCGCGAATCAGCGTGGCCTGGTCCTTGTCCGGGTGCAGGCGGCCGACGTTGCCGACCACCCAGGCATCGACCGGCAGGCCCAGGGCCTCGCGCGCGACATCACGATCGAGCAGCTCGGCCTGCAGCGCCTGGATATCGATGCGGTTGTACAGGGTTTCGATGCGCCCGGCCGGCCAGGCCGGCAAGGACTCGCGCATGTCGTCGCGCACCGCGTTGGATACGCCGAGCAGGGCCAGGCGTCCCTTGAAACAATTGGCGAACAGCTTGCGCGACAGCCGCCGGTAGTCGCCGAAGGCGTGGTGCACGCCGATCACCGGCAGCCGGGTGCCAAGCAACGCGACATACACCGGCTTGAAGCGATGGGCGATGCACAGCTTGAAGTCGCCGCTGGCGGCGATTCGCCGGATGTCGCGGATCGCCTTGAGCTTGAGGCCACGCACCTCGCGGCTCGAGTAATCGAGGAAGATCACCTCGTCCGAGGCCGAGCCGGCCTCCACCTCGGCACTGGGCTTGCCGGTCAGGTACACCGTGGTGACCTTGTAGCGGGTGCCGGCAAACAGCGCGGCGTACTGCCGGGCGCAATCGAGGAACGGCCCGTCGTAGCCGTGACAGAACTGCAGGATCCGCGGTTCAGGCCTGCTCATACCAGTCCTTGCCGTCCTTGACCACGAGGATGTCCTCCATGATCAGGTACTGCAGGTCGGAGCCGTAGAACATGTTCAGGGCGTCGGTCGGCGAGCAGATCATCGGCTCGCCGCGGCGGTTCAGCGAGGTGTTGAGCGACACGCCGTTGCCGGTGAGCTTCTCCAGCTCGAGCATCAGGTCATACCAGCGCGGGTTGTACTCGCGCTTGAGCACCTGGGCGCGGGAGGTACCATCCTCGTGTACCACCTCGGAAACCCGGGTCTTCCACTCCTCGTTGACCTCGAAGGTGAAGGTCATGAAGGGGCTCGGGTGATCGACCTTGAGCATCTGCGGGCCGACGGTGTCGAGCATCGACGGGCAGAAGGGCCGCCAGCGCTCGCGGAACTTGATCTGCTCGTTGATCCGGTCGGCCACCCCGGGGATGCTCGGGCAACCGATGATCGAACGCCCACCGAGGGCCCGCGGGCCGAACTCCATGCGCCCCTGGAACCAGGCCACCGGATTGCCGTCGACCATGATCCTGGCGATGCGCCGGGGCATGTCGTCGATACGCCTGAACACCGGCTGGCTCGGGTGGCGGGCGCAGGCGGCGATGACGTCCTCGTTGGAGTAGGCCGGGCCGAGGTAGACGTGCTCCATCTTCTCCACCGGCACGCCGCGCTGGTGCGACACGTAGGCGGCGGCGCCCACCGCGGTGCCGGCGTCGCCGGAAGCCGGCTGGACGAACAGCTCCTTGACCTCGGGGCGGGCGATGATCTTCTGGTTGAGCTTGACGTTCAGCGCACAGCCGCCGGCGAAGGCGATCTTGCCGGTCTGCTTGATGATGTCGCCCAGGTAGTGGTCCATCATCTGCAGCGCCAGCTTCTCGAACAGCGCCTGCATGCTGGCGGCGTAGTGGATATAGGGGTCGTCGGCGATGTCGCCTTCGCGCTTGGGCCCCAGCCACTCGATCAGCTTCTTGGAGAAGTAGAAGCCCTTGCCCTTCTCCTTGTAGCGGCGCAGGCCGATGACGTTGGCGTACTCGGTGTTGATCACCAGCTGGCCGTTCTCGAAGCTGGCCAGACGCGAGAAGTCGTACTTGCTGGCATCGCCGTAGGGCGCCATGCCCATGACCTTGAACTCGCCGTCGAGCATCTCGAAGCCAAGGAACTCGGTGATCGCGCCGTACAGGCCGCCGAGCGAATCCGGATCGTAGAATTCCTTGATCTTGTGGATCCTGCCGTTCTCGCCATAGCCGAAGAAGGTGGTGGCGTACTCGCCCTTGCCGTCGATGCCGAGGATCGCCGTCTTCTCCTTGAAGCCCGAGCAGTGGTAGGCACTGGAGGCATGGGCCAGGTGGTGCTCGACCGGCTCGAGCTTGACCTTCTTGGCGTCGAAACCCAGCTGCTCCAGGCACCAGAGGATCTTCTTGCGATAGCGCTTGTAACGGCGGTTGCCCATCAGGATGGCGTCGAGGGCGCGGTCCGGGGCGTACCAGTAGCGCTTGGCGTAGTGCCAGCGGGCCTCGCCGAACAGGCTGATGGGGGCGAAGGGAATGGCCACCACATCGACGTCGGCGGGCTTGATGCCGGCCTGCTCCAGGCAGAACTTGGCCGACTCGTAGGGCATGCGGTTCTTCGCGTGCTTGTCGCGCACGAAGCGCTCTTCTTCGGCGGCCGCGATCAGCTTGCCGTCTATGTACAGGGCGGCGGAAGGGTCATGGCTGAGGGCGCCGGAAAGGCCGAGAACGGTCAATGCCACTGGTTTTGCCTCTATTCAGGGCAGGTGCCGGGCACCTGCGGTAAACGTTTGTCGAGCAGTTGGTGGAGCGCCGAGTCGGCCGGCCAGTTACGCAGGAAGCGGGCGCGATCGCGGGCATAGGCCCGGGCGAAACTGCGCATGCCCCGGTGCTGGCGCATGGCATCCAGGTCGATCAGCGACCAGGCGCCCCTGCGCTCGTCCCAGAACAGGTTGTGGCCCTTGAAGTCACCGTGGCTGATGCGCTCGCGCAGCAAGGCGGCGAACAGTCGATCCAACGCCAGCAACTCGGATTCAGGGGGCAAACTCTGCCCGTCCTTGGCCGAGTAGGGCTGAAAACGCGCGATTATATCCTGCCCGCCGCAGTATTCGGTAATCAGGTAGGCGCGCCCGCGCAGCCAGCACCAGCGCCGCTCCAGCACGGCGAGGGGCCGCGGAGTGGCGATGCCGAGCAGCTCCAGGCGATGCCCCTCGACCCAGCTGTGCCAGGCGCGACTGGGCCGCCAGAAGCGCTTGAGCCAGTGCAGCGCGCCCTTGACGTTGTAGCGCTTGACCACCAGCGGCCGGCCGGCCAGTTCGACCCGCGCCACCGTGGCCGCGCCGCCGGTCTTGTAGACGTGGCCCAGCTCGGTGCGCCGGTCCAGGTCGTCGAGCAGCGGCTGCAACGCGTCCTGCTGCTCACGGCGCACCACGCACAGGCCGAAGGCGCCGATCTCGGCGGCGAACAGGCTGCAGTCGCGGGCGGCCTTGCGCAAGTAGTCGCGCAGACGCCAGCGCCGCACCTTGGCCACCTGCTCGAGCAGAGCCTCCAGCGGCAGGGCATGCTCGCCGTTGACCAGCAGGTAGTGCACCAGCAGCTCTTCGATATGGGGCTCCAGCTCGACCGGCAGCTGGGCGAACAGCACGCCGAGGTTTTCCAGCGCCCGCTCCCGCGACAGCGACTGGCCCGGCACCTGCGCCTGCACCCCGCCGCCGTCGATCAGCCACAGGCGATCGCCCTGGCGCAGCAGGTTGTCCAGGTGCAGGTCGGCCTGCCACAGGCCCTTGGCATGCAGCCGGGCGACCGCGGCCAGGGCCTCGCCGAGCACCTGCTGCTGGCCGGTGCCGAGCACGGGCTCGTGCTCGACCGCGCGCCAGGCGTCCCCCAGGCTCTCGGCGCCCTCCAGGTAGTCGAACAGCAGCCAGCCGCCCTCGCCCTCCCGCAGGCCGTCGGCCAGCAGCGCCGGCGTGGTCAGTCCCTGCTCGGCGAGCAGCCGTGCGCCGTCCAGCTCGCGGCGAAAATGCCGGGCCGCCTTGGCGCCGACCAGCAGCTTGGCCAGCACCCTGCGCCCGCGCCACTGGGCCAGGCCGACGTAGCGCTGCCCGGGCAGCACCCGCAGCAGCTTGAGCAGGGTCAGCGGCGCGGGGCCGGCGGCATCGGCCAGTTCGACATGCAGCGGCAGCTCCGGCGTGCGCCCGGCTCGGACCAGTTCGGCCAGGGTCATTGGCCCGCCTCCTTGTGCCGCCGCCGCGCCCCCAGGCGCCGCCACCAGTGCTCGAGGTCGGCACCCGGCGCCAGGTAGGCGGCCAGCAGCGCGCGCACCTCGGCCTCGCTCCACACCCCGGCGCGGCGTAGCAGTGGCTCCAGGTCCTTGACCCGGTCGCGCTCGCCCAGCAGCAGCGGCCGGGTCTTCTCCAGGTCGATCAGCCGGGCCGCGAAGCCGCCGGGCGTCTCGCGCAGGAAGATGTGCTTGGGATAGAAGCAGCCGTGCATCTGCCCGGCCCGATGCAGGCGCCGGGCCAGCTCGCCGCAGGCGCGCAGGATGGCCTGGCGCTGCGCCTCGCCCACCCGGGGCCAGGCTTGCAGCCAGTGGTCCAGGTCCTGCCAGCCGTCCAGGGCGCGGGTCAGGAGCACCGCCCGTTGTTCCCCCGGCAGCCGCCGCGCGGCGAAGAAGCTGGCCTGCAGGGCGGGAATCTGCAACCGCTGATAGCGCTGGATATTGCGGAACTCGCGGGCGAAGGTCGGCTCGCCCAGGGGGTGCAGCAGGCTACGGGTCAGGTGGTTGCTCTGGCGCTTGAGGTAGAAGGCCGCATCGTCCAGTTCCAGGCGGTAGACGCTGCTCCAGCCGCCGCGCTCGGTATTGGGCTCGTCCACCGCGTCCAGCTGCAAGGTCCAGAGCGCATCGAAATCGGCCAGGCCATGGCGCTCGAGTCGCGCCCGGTCCTCGGCGGCGATGAAATCCGTCATTCCCGGCCCTCGAAGAAACCCACGATGCGGCGGATGCAGCGCTTGTCCCGGGCACTCAGGCGCCGGCGCCCACGGTACTGCAGGTAGAAACGCAGGCGCTGGCTGCGCGTGAGCTGGTACTTGGCCACCTTGTCCAGGCAGGCCAGGTCCTTGACGATGCGGTAGCGCAACAGCGGCCCCCACCAGAAGGCCCCGGTCGGGCAGTCGATGAAGAACAGCCGGGCCTGGTCGTCGACCAGCAGGTTGCGCCACTTCAAGTCGTTGTGGGTGAAGTGGTGGTCATGCAGGCGCCGCGTGGCGGCCGCCAGCTGGCGGCTGATCCGCTCGACCCAGTGGCGGTCGTGCAGCCAGGGATGGTCGTGGTCGGCCAGATGACTCAGGTCCAGGGTGCCGGGCAGCTCGCGGGTGACCAGGGCGCCGCGGACGAAGGCGCCGAGCTTGCGCTCCAGGCCGTAGGCGACTATCGGCGCGGTGGGAATGCCCCACTTGGCGAAATGCTTGAGGTTCTGCCACTCGGCCTTGACCCGCGGCCGGCCGATATAACGGCGCAGGCCCTTGCCGGCGCCCCAGTAGCGCTTGACGTAGTAGCGCACCCCGCCGCGCTCGATGCGGATCACCTCGGACAGCGGGTCCTTGGTGATGCGCTCGCCCTCGAGGGCGAACACCGCCTCCAGGCTGCCGAACTCGGCGGTCCGCTCGGCGAACCCGGGCAACAGCGTCCAGCCGGCCATCAGAGGGCATCCCCGTAGCGCTGCTTGCGCGCGTACAGCTTGTCGGCGCGGCGCGCCAGCCAGGCGAGCAGGCGCTGTTCCTCGCGCAGGATCTGGCGCAGCGGCAGGCGGAAGTAGCCCCTGAGGAAGCGCAGCTCGTCGCGCCGGGTCAGGCCGATGTCCAGGGCGGAGAAGTACAGCCCGGCCAGGTCCTTGTCGCGCCAGCGCCGCGGCACCGCGTCACGGGTCTGGGCGCGATGCAGGTCGATCAGCGACAGGCGCAGGTCGCCGGCCGTCACCGCCCGGTCGGTGTGCAGCAGGAAGTGGCAGATGTAGCAGTCGCGGTGGTTGACCCCGGCGCGGTGCATGGTGCCGGTCATCTTCGCCACCTCGGCGATCAGTGCTCGCTTGAGCGCCGGGGCCGGCGGGTTGCGCGACCAGTCCAGGCTGAAGTCTTCCAGGCTGACGGTCGGCGCCAGCTCCTCGGTGACGATGAAGGAGTGCTGGGTCGCCGGATTGACGCCACGCTCACCGTAGGCCACCGCCGTCATGGTCGGCACGCCGGCCCGGTGCAGGCGCTCGAGCGCCCGCCACTCCTGGCCGGCGCCGAGCACCGGCAGCTTGGCGCTGAGCAGGTTCTTGAGGATCTCGCCCCAGCCGATGCCGCGGTGGATCTTGACGAAGTAGCCGCGCCCTTCGATCTCGGTGCGCAGGGTGCGCCGGCCCTCCAACTCGCGGTAGACCTGGCCCTGCAGGGCCTCGACCTCGACGAAGGGGTCCTTGCCGGCCCACAGGCGCTTGAACGGCTCGCTGAGCAACAACTTCATGGGCGCTCCGCCAGAATCACGTCGGCCGCCCGTTGCGGCATGGAATAGAGGTCGGCGGTCTCGGCGAAGGCCAGGCCGTTGCGCTGCCAGCGGGCGCGCTGCGCGTCATCGCCGAGCATCTCGGCCAGCAGGCGATTGAGCCGCTGCTGCTCGAAGGGGCTGGGCAGCACCCGGCCGGCGTCGGCCTCGGCGATGTAGTGGGCGTAGCCGCAGACATCGCTGACCAGCACCGGCAGACCGGCCACCAGGGCCTCGAGCAGCACGGTGCCGGTGTTCTCGTTGTAGGCCGGGTGGATCAGCAGGTCGGCGCCGAGCAGGAAGCGCGGGATGTCGCTGCGCCCCTTGAGGATCTGCACCTGCTCGGACAGGCCCAGGGCCTTGATCTGCAGCAGGAAGGGCTTGGGGTCGTCCTGGCCGATGACGATCAGCCGGGTGCGCTGCTTGAGCTCGCGCGGCAGCGCGGCGACGGCCTTGAGGCTGCGATCCAGGCCCTTGGTCTTGAAGCCGGAGCCGATCTGCACCAGCAGCAAGTCGTCCTCGGCCAGCTGGAACTCGCGGCGGAACCCGGCGCGGACCTCGGCGGCGTTGGCCGGTGCCCGGCGGTCCTGGGCGATGCCCGGCGGCAGCAGGTGGAAGCGCGCGGCCGGGGTGGCATAGTGCTTGACGAACAGCGGCTGCTGCACCTCGGAGATCATCAGGATTTCGGTCTTCGACTCGGGGGCGAACACCGCCCGCTCGTAGTCGGCGAAGTGCCGGTAGCGCCCCCAGCGGCGATACAGCGGATTGCGCAGGGTCTGCGCCTTGTCTTCGTAGCAGCCGTCGGCGGCGTAGTAGACGTCCAGGCCGGGCATCTTGTTGAAGCCGACCACCCGCTCGACCGGGCGGCGCGCCAGGTCGGCGGCGACCCAGGCGGTGAGCTTCTCGTTGCGTTTGTGGTTGAACAGCGCCTTGACCGGCACCCGTACCACCTCGAAGCCCGCGGGCACCTCGCCCTCCCAGATCGGCGTATAGACGCGGATGGCATGGCCACGGGCCTGGCACTCCAGGGCGATGCGCATGAAGTCGCGCTGCAGGCCGCCGAAGGGGAAGTACTTGTAGAGGATGAAGGCCAGCTGCATCAGACGATTTCCTCGGCCAGCAACAGGGCCTGCAGCTCGGTGGCCACCCGCTCGGGACGCAACGTGTCGAGGCAGGGCTTGTGCCGATCGCCGAGACCGGCATTGGGCCCGCTGGCGCACAGGTGGATCTGCGCCCGGCCATAGGCGCCGACCCGGCCGGGCAGGGTCGGGCCATACAGGGAGATGCTCGGCACATCCAGGGCGGCGGCCAGATGGCCGAGGCCGGTGTCCACCGCCACGCAGGCCTGGGCACCGGCGATCACCTTGGCCACTCCGGCCAGGTTCAGCCTGGGCAGCACCGCGGCATTGTCCAGGCCGGCGGCGATGCGCTCGGCCCGCGCCCGCTCCTGCTCATTGCCCCAGGGCAGGCGGACGGCCCAGCCCTGCTCGCTCATCTGTTCGGCCAGCTCGCGCCAGTAGGCCTCGGGCCAGTGCTTGCTCGGCCAGGTGGTGCCATGCAGGAACAACAGGTAGGGCTGGCCCGCCGCGCCGGCCAGCTGCGCGCGGTTCAGGCCGTAGTCGCCCAGACCGCTCGGCAGCGGGTAGTCCAGCGCCTGGGCGAACAGCTGGCGTACCCGTTCCAGCGCATGCTGATCGCGGGGCACGCTGTAGGTCCGGTCCCGGTCATAGAAGCGGCTGGCGATAGGCTCGCGGGCCGAGTCAGGGGCCAGGCCGGCCACCGGCGCCTTGACGTAACGGGTCAGCCAGGCGCTCTTGAGCAGCCCCTGGGCGTCTATCACCAGGTCGTAGCGGGTCTCGCCCAGGCGCGCCTTGCAGCGCCGCCACTCGCCGCTTACCAGGGTCTGCCAGGGGCTCTTGCGCCAGCGGCGGATCGCCACCGGAATGACCTTGGCCACCGCCGGATGCCAGGCGGGAATCTCGGCGAAGCCCTCCTCCACCACCCAGTCGAACTGGATGCCGGGGATGGCCCGCGCCGCGTCGGTGAGCGCCGGCAGGCTGTGCACCACGTCGCCCAGGGAGGACGTCTTGATCAGCAGTACGCGCAAACTATTCGACCTCGACCGGATCGGCGACCAGGCGGTCGAGGGCCTCGAGCACCGGTTGCGGCGCCAGCTCGCGCAGGCAGTTGTAGTGGCCGTAGCGGCAGGTGCGCTCGAAACAGGGGCTGCATTCCAGGTCCAGGCGGACGATTTCCACCTGCTCGGCCAGCGGCGGCGTGAACTGCGGCGAGGTCGAGCCGTAGACCGCCACCAGCGGCCGGTCCAGCGCCGCGGCCACGTGCATCAGGCCCGAGTCGTTGGACACCACCGCGCTCGCGCAGGACAGCAGGTCGATGGCCTCGGCCAGGCTGGTGTCGCCGGCCAGGTTGACCGCCTCCTCGCGCAGGCCGGGAATCAGCCGGGCACGGATGTCCTCGCCGACCGGATGGTCGTTCTTCGAGCCGAACAGCCAGACCTGCCAGCCGGCGCGGATCTTCGCCTCGGCGACCCGCGCATAGTGCTCGCTGGGCCAGCGCTTGGCCTCGCCGAACTCGGCGCCGGGACAGAGCGCCAGCACCGGGCGGTCCAGGCTCAGGGCGAAGCGCGCCAGGGCCGCGTCGCGGCTGGCCGCCTCGATCTGCAGGCGCGGCCGCGGGTAGGGCCTGGGAATCTCGGCACCCGGCTCGAAGGCCAGGGCCATGAAACGCTCGATCATCAGCGGGTAGCGCTGCTTGTCCAGCGTGCGCACGTCGTTGAGCAGGCCATAGCGCATCTCGCCCTTCCAGCCGGTGCGCTTGGCGATGCCGGCGAAGAACGGCACCAGGGCGGATTTCAGCGAATTGGGCAGCAGGATCGCCTGATCGTACTGGCCGGCCAGGGACTTGCCGATGCGCCGGCGGGTCGCCAGCTGCAGCACGCCGTGGCCGAGCGGAAAACTCAGGGCCCGCCGCACCTCGGGCATGCGCTCGAGAATCGGCCGGCTCCACTCGGGCGCCAGCACGTCGATCTGGCAGCCGGGATGGCGCTGTTGCAGACACTGGAACAGGGTCTGCGCCATCACCATGTCACCGACCCAACTGGGCCCAACGATCAGTATTTTCATGCCTATTCCAGAAACAACCAGGGAGGCTTGCGCCTCCCGGACTCGCTCAACACGCGGCTTTCGATGACCTGCGCCGCGATGGGCCGCGCCTCGCTCGGCCCACGACAGCCGGCCGCCCGAGCCTGGCCAGCTCTTATTTGACCAGGGTGCGCCACTCGGCGTGGGCGCTGGTCTTGCCGGTCACCAGGTCGAAATAGGCGGTCTGCAGCTTCTCGGTCACCGGGCCGCGACGGCCGGCGCCGATCTGCCGGCCGTCCACTTCGCGGATCGGCGTGACTTCGGCGGCAGTGCCGGTGAAGAAGGCCTCGTCGGCGATATACACCTCGTCGCGGGTGATGCGCTTCTCGATCACCTTGATGCCCAGCTCTTCGGCCAGGGTGAGGATGGTGCCGCGGGTGATGCCGTTGAGGCAGGAGGTGACCTCCGGGGTGTACACCACGCCGTCCTTGACCAGGAAGATGTTCTCCCCCGAACCCTCGGCCACGTAGCCTTCCGGGTCCAGCAGCATGGCCTCGTCGGCGCCGCCGGAGACGGCCTCCTGCAGGGCCAGCATGGAGTTGATGTAGTTGCCGTTGGCCTTGGCCCGGGTCATGGAGATGTTGACGTGATGGCGGGTGAAGGAGCTGGTGCGCACCTTGATGCCGACCTGCAGGGCCTCGTCGCCCATGTAGGCGCCCCAGCTCCAGGCCGCGACTATCACCTGCACCTTCAGGCCGCTGGCGCGCAGGCCCATGGCCTCGGATCCGTAGAACACCATCGGGCGGATGTAGGCGCTTTCCAGGTTGTTCTCGCGAACCGCGGCGCGGGTCGCCTCGTTGATCTCGTCTTTGCTGAAGGGGATCTTCATACCCATGATGTGGGCGGAGTCGAACAGGCGGTCGGTGTGCGCCTGCAGGCGGAAGATCGCCGTGCCGTCGGGGGTGTTGTAGGCGCGCACGCCCTCGAACACGCCCATGCCGTAGTGCAGGGTGTGGGTCAGCACATGGGTGGTGGCGTCGCGCCACGGCACCAGCTTGCCGTCATACCAAATCACGCCATCACGATCGGCCATCGACATAGTTGCCTGCTCCTCAAATTCGATTCGTACGCTACCAGCGGCGGGCGACACGCCCGCCACTCGATACTCAATCAGCTCAACCCGAGCGCCTGCCAGATGCGCAGCACGCTGCGTCGTTCGGCATGGAACTGGTCGCCACTCACCACCCCGGGCTGTTTCTGCAGCGCCTGGCGGTGGGCCGCCGAGCGATAGGCCTTGTAGACCTCCTGCAACAGCATGGCATCCTCACCGGGCAGCAAACCGACCCGTTCCAGCCCTTCCAGAATGCGGATGTTGTCGGTGAATTCGAGCAACTCCGGATACTCTCGCGACCAGGCCAGGGCCGCGTATTGCACCATAAATTCGATATCGACGATACCTCCGGCGTCCTGCTTCAGGTCGAAGGGAACCGCCGCCTCGAAGGCGTTGGCCGCAGTGCCGGCGGCGGTGGCGGAGGTGCCGAGGTTGTCGCGCATCTTCGCACGCATCTCGCTGACCTCGGTACGCAGCCTGTCCAGGTCGCGCTCGGCGCCCAACACTTCGGCCCGCACCGCCTCGAAAGCCTTTCCGACCCGCGGACAGCCGACCAGCACCCGGGCCCGCACCAGCGCCTGATGCTCCCAGGTCCAGGCCTCGTTCTGCTGATAGCGCTGGAAGGCGCCGAGGGAGCTGACCAGCAGGCCCGAGGCGCCGGAGGGACGCAGACGCATGTCCACCTCGTAGAGCTGCCCGGAATTGGTCTGGGCTGTCAGCAGGTGAATGATGCGTTGCCCCAGGCGGGTGAAGAACTGCGCGCCGTCGATGGCCTTGGCGCCGTCGGTCTCGGCCTGGGGATCGCCGTCGTGGATGAACACCAGGTCCAGGTCCGAGCCATGCCCCAGCTCGATGCCGCCGACCTTGCCGTAGCCGACGATGATGAAATCCGGGTCGCAGGCACTGCCATCGGCGCGGCGCGGCGTGCCGTACTTGGCCACGCACTGGCGCCAGGCCAGGGCCAGCACCTGCTCGAGGATGGCCTCGGCCAGCCAGGTCAGGTAATCGCTGACCTTCATCAGCGGCAGGGTGCCGGCGATCTCCGAGGCCGCCACGCGCAGGCCGTGGGCCAGCTTGAAGTGCCGCAGCGCCTCCATCTGCTGCTCCAGGTCGTCCTCGGGAATGCGTGTCAGGCGCTCGCGCAGCTCGGCCGCCAGCTCCGGCGCCTGGGGCGGCTTGAACAGCCGTCCTTCGTTGAGCAGCTCGTCGAGCAGCAGCGGGAAGCGGGCGATCTGCTCGGCGATCCAGGGGCTGGCGGCACAGAGACTCAGCAGGCGCTGCAGGGCGCCGGGGTTTTCCGTCAGCAGCACCAGGTAGGCCGAGCGCCGCGCCACTGCCTCGACCAGCGGCAGCACCCGCTCGAGCACCAGGTCCGGATCGTCGTGCTCCACCGTCTGGGCCAGCAGGCGCGGAATGAAGGCATCCAGGCGCTCGCGGCCGAGGCGCTGCATGGCGCGCACCTGGTTGCCGTTGCGCAGGCCGGCCAGACGCTGACGAGCCTGCGCCGCATCGGCGAAACCGGCCTCCGCGAGCTGACGACAGGCGGCCTCCTCGTCCTGGGCATCCTCCCAAAGCGGCAACCATTCGCCGCCGATCACCTCGTCGGGCTCGCCGCCCTGATCCTCATCGGGGTCGGCGATGACCTGGCGGAAATGCCAGTCGACCCGCTCGCGCCAGTGCATCAGCCGTTCATGAAAGGCCTCCCAGCTGTCGAAGCCGAGCATAAAGGCCACCCGCGCCCGATCCTGATCGCTGTCCGGCAGCATCTGCGTCTGCCGGTCGTCGATCGCCTGCAGGGCATGCTCGGTGTAGCGCAGGAACTCATAACCTTCGCGCAGTTCCTCGACCACCGGCGCCGGCAGGTAGCCCTGCCCCGCCAGCGTGGCCAGCACCTTCAACAGGGGCCGCTGCTGCAGGCTGAGGTCGCGCCCGCCATGAATCAGCTGGAAGGCCTGGGCGATAAACTCCACCTCCCTGATACCTCCAGCGCCGAGCTTGATGTTGTCGGCCATGCCCTTGCGCCGCACCTCCTGCTGGATCAGCTGCTTCATGCTGCGCAGCGCCTCGATGGCAGAGAAGTCCAGGTAGCGCCGATAGACGAAGGGACGCAACATCTCCAGCAACTGCGCGCCGGCCAGCGGATCGCCGCCGACCACCCGCGCCTTGATCATGGCGTAGCGCTCCCAGTCGCGCCCCTGGTCCTGGTAGTACTGCTCCAGCGCATTGAAGCTGAACACCAGGGCGCCGGACGAGCCGTAGGGGCGCAGGCGCATGTCGGTGCGGAAGACGAAGCCCTCGACGGTGATCGCATCCAGCGCCTTGATCAGCCGTTGCCCGAGGCGGATGAAGAACTCCTGGTTGTCCAGCGACCGTTTCACCCCCTCGGTCTCGCCCCCCTCCGGATAACCGAAGATCAGGTCGATGTCCGAGGACAGGTTCAGCTCGAAGGCCCCCAGCTTGCCCATGCCGAGGACCACCATATGCTGGGCCTGACCGCTGCGCCGGCCGATCGGCGTGCCGAACTGCGCGCAGTGCCGGGGGTAGAGCCAGTGATAGGCCAGGTCGATGCAGGCATCGGCCAGCGCCGAGAGATCGCGACAGGTTTCCACCAGATCGGCCTGGCGGCCGATGTCGCGCCAGATGATGCGCAGCTGCTGGCGATTGCGAAAGCGTCGCAGGCGCCGCCCCAGGTCGTCCTCATCCTCGCAGTCGGCCAGCAGCTGGGCCAGCTGCCCACGCAGCTCGTCCACCCCCAGACTGGCCTCCAGCTCGCCGGAGTCGGCCAGTTCCAGCAGCATGCACGGGTCACGCAGGGCCTGCTGCAGCACGAAGTCGCTGACCGCGGCGACCCGATTCCAGGCGTCGCGGCGCGCCTGCGGCCAAGCCTCGAAGCGGGCGCGGGCGTCGCCCTCGAGGTCGCCCAGCGCCGCCCGCAGGGCCTGCTCCGCGCGGCTGGCGAGGGGGGCGAGTGAGACGGGTAAAGAGACCAGCACCGGCAAGCTCATGGTCTATCCTTTTCGGCGGACTGCGGGCAGCGCACGGGACGCCTGCGAACCACGCACTTCGGCGCAGGGCACATGGCCAGCCGCAAAAATAATTGTAGTTTTGCTACTAAGGTTTGTATCCGAAGGGCTGAAATTGCCGTCAATATGTAGTAAAACTACACGAAGCCGGTCCTACCCCCGGTCAATCCAAGAATTCACGTAGCCCGCTCACGAAGCCGGGCACGAACCCTGGCCTCCGATTCTGGAAGCCTTTCCGCCCTGGAGCAAGCCATGCAAGACCTCGATCCGATCGAAACCCAGGAATGGCTGGACGCCCTTGAGTCCGTCCTCGACCGTGAGGGTGAAGACCGTGCGCACTACCTGATGACCCGCATGGGCGAGCTGGCCACCCGCAGTGGTTCCCAGTTGCCCTACGCCATCACCACGCCCTACCGCAACACCATCCCGGTATCCCACGAAGCCCGCATGCCCGGCGACCTGTTCATGGAACGCCGCATCCGCTCGCTGGTGCGCTGGAACGCCCTGGCCATGGTGATGCGCACCAACCTCAAGGACCCGGACCTGGGCGGCCACATCTCCAGCTTCGCCTCCTCGGCCACGCTGTACGACATCGGCTTCAACTATTTCTTCCAGGCTCCGACCGAGGAGCACGGCGGCGACCTGATCTTCTATCAGGGCCATGCCTCGCCGGGCATATACGCCCGCGCCTTCATGGAAGGCCGCATCAGCGAAGACCAGCTGAACAACTTCCGCCAGGAAGTGGACGGTCAGGGCCTGTCGTCCTACCCGCACCCCTGGCTGATGCCGGACTTCTGGCAGTTCCCCACCGTGTCCATGGGCCTGGGCCCGATCCAGGCGATCTACCAGGCACGCTTCATGAAGTACCTGGAGCACCGCGGCTTCATCCCGGCGGGCAAGCAGAAGGTCTGGTGCTTCCTCGGCGACGGCGAGTGCGACGAGCCGGAATCCCTCGGCGCCATTTCCCTGGCCGGCCGCGAGAAACTGGACAACCTGATCTTCGTCATCAACTGCAACCTGCAGCGCCTCGACGGCCCGGTACGCGGCAACGGCAAGATCATCCAGGAACTGGAAGGCGTGTTCCGCGGCGCCCAGTGGAACGTCAACAAGGTGGTCTGGGGCCGCTTCTGGGACCCGCTGCTGGCCAAGGACACCGACGGCCTGCTGCAGCGGCGCATGGACGAGGTGGTCGACGGCGACTACCAGAACTACAAGGCCAAGGACGGGGCCTTCGTCCGCGAACACTTCTTCAACAGCCCGGAACTCAAGGAGATGGTCAAGGACCTCTCCGACGAGGAAATCTGGAAGCTCAACCGCGGCGGCCACGACCCCTACAAGGTCTATGCGGCCTACCACCAGGCGGTCAACCACCAGGGTCAGCCGACCGTGGTTCTGGCCAAGACCATCAAGGGCTACGGCACCGGTGCCGGCGAGGCGAAGAACATCGCCCACAACACCAAGAAGGTCGACGTCGACAGCCTGAAGAAATTCCGCGACCGCTTCGACATCCCGGTCAAGGACGACGAGCTGGAGAGCCTGCCGTTCTTCAAGCCGGACGCCGACAGTGCCGAGGGCAAGTACCTGCGCAAGAAGCGCGAGGCCCTGGGCGGCTTCGTGCCGCAGCGCCGCGCCAACAGCTTCGCCATCCCGACCCCGCCGCTGGAGACCCTCAAGGCCATCCTCGACGGCAGCGGCGACCGCGAAATCTCCACCACCATGGCCTTCGTGCGCATCCTCGCGCAGCTGGTCAAGGACAAGGAACTGGGCCAGCGCATCGTGCCGATCATCCCGGACGAGGCGCGCACCTTCGGCATGGAAGGCATGTTCCGCCAGCTCGGCATCTACTCCTCCGTGGGCCAGCTGTATGAGCCGGTCGACAAGGACCAGGTGATGTTCTACCGCGAGGACAAGAAGGGCCAGATCCTCGAGGAAGGCATCAACGAAGCCGGCGCCATGAGTTCGTTCATCGCCGCCGGCACCAGCTACAGCTGCCACAACCAGCCGATGCTGCCGTTCTACATCTTCTACTCGATGTTCGGCTTCCAGCGCATTGGCGACCTGGCCTGGGCCGCCGGCGACAGCCGCACCCGTGGCTTCCTGATCGGCGGTACCGCCGGGCGCACCACCCTCAACGGCGAGGGCCTGCAGCACGAGGACGGTCACAGCCACCTGATGGCCGCGACCATCCCCAACTGCCGCACCTACGACCCGACCTACGGCTACGAGCTGGCGGTGATCATTCGCGAAGGCACGCGGCGCATGATGGAAGAGCAGGAAAACGTCTTCTACTACATCACCGTGATGAACGAGGCCTACCAGCAGCCGGCCATGCCTGAAGGTGTCGAGGAAGGCATCATCAAGGGCATGTACCTGCTCGAAGAGGACAAGAAGGAAGCCGCCCACCACGTGCAACTGCTCGGCAGCGGCACCATCCTGCGCGAAGTGCGCGCCGCGGCGCAGATCCTCCGTGACGAGTACAACGTCGCCTCCGATGTGTGGAGCGTCACCAGCTTCAACGAACTGCGCCGCGACGGCCTGGCCGTGGAGCGCCACAACCGCCTGCACCCGGAACAGAAGCCGCAGCTGACCTACGTCGAGCAGTGCCTGAAGGGCCGTCAGGGCCCGGTCATCGCCAGCACCGACTACATGAAGCTGTTCGCCGACCAGATTCGCCAGTGGGTACCGTGCAAGGAATACAAGGTGCTGGGCACCGACGGCTTCGGCCGCAGCGACAGCCGCCAGAAGCTGCGCCACTTCTTCGAAGTGGACCGCAACTGGGTGGTGCTGGCCGCCCTGGAAGCCCTCGCCGACCGTGGCGATATCGAACCCAAGGTCGTGGCCGAGGCCATCGCCAAGTTCGGCATCGACCCGGAAAAACGCAACCCGCTGGACTGCTAAGGAGACGCACCGTGAGCGAACTAATCCGCGTACCCGATATCGGCAGTGGCGAAGGCGAAGTCATCGAGCTGATGGTCAAGGTCGGCGACCGTATCGAGGCCGACCAGAGCCTGCTGACCCTGGAGTCGGACAAGGCCAGCATGGAAATCCCGGCGCCCAAGGCCGGGGTCATCAAGAGCCTCAAGGTCAAGCTGGGCGACCGCCTGAAAGAGGGCGATGAGCTGCTCGAGCTGGAAACCGAAGGCGCGGCCGAGGCCGCGCCCAAGGCCGAACAGCCGCGCGAGGAGGCCCCCCAGGCGCAGCAGCCCGAGGCGAAAGCCGAGGCCCCGGCGGCGTCCGCCCCTGCCGCCGAGTCGGTGCAGGATGTCCATGTCCCGGATATCGGCTCGGCCGGCAAGGCCAAGGTCATCGAGGTGCTGGTCAAGGCCGGCGACCAGGTCGAGGCCGACCAGTCGCTGATCACCCTGGAGTCGGACAAGGCGAGCATGGAGATTCCCTCGCCGGCCGCCGGCGTGGTGGAAAGCGTCGAGGTGGCACTGGATGCCGAGGTCGGCACCGGCGACCTGATCCTCAAGCTGAAAGTGGCCGGTGCCGCAGCGCCGGCCGCCGCCCCGGCCCAGCCCCCGGCTGGCGAAGAAGCGGTGCATCGCACCCCCGCCGGCGCCTCGCCGGAGGTAGCCGCCGAGGTCAGTGCCATCGCCAAGCTGGCGGCGGCCGCCGCCAACGTCGCCGCCGCGCCCAAGCGTGACGGCGCCAAGGTGCATGCCGGCCCGGCGGTACGCCAGCTGGCCCGCGAGTTCGGCGTCGAACTCGGCGCCATCAACGGCAGCGGACCGAAGGGCCGGATCCTCAAGGAGGACGTGCAGGTTTACGTCAAGGCGATGATGCAGAAGGCCAAGGAGGCGCCGGCCGGCGCCACCGGCGGCGCCGGCATCCCGCCAATCCCGGTCGTGGACTTCAGCAAGTTCGGCGAAGTGGAAGAAGTGGCGATGACCCGCCTGATGCAGGTCGGCGCCGCCAACCTGCACCGCAGCTGGCTCAACGTGCCCCACGTGACCCAGTTCGACTCGGCCGACATCACCGAGCTGGAAGCCTTCCGCGTCGCCCAGAAGGCCGTCGCCGAGAAGGCCGGGGTCAAGCTGACCGTGCTGCCGCTGCTGCTCAAGGCCTGCGCCCACCTGCTCAAGGAGCTGCCGGACTTCAACAGTTCCCTGGCACCGAGCGGCAAGGCGGTGATCCGCAAGAAATACGTGCACATCGGCTTCGCCGTGGACACCCCGGACGGCCTGCTGGTCCCGGTGATCCGCGACGTCGACCAGAAGAGCCTGCTGCAACTGGCCGCCGAGGCCGCCGAACTGGCGGAAAAGGCGCGTACCAAGAAGCTCTCGGCCGATGCCATGCAGGGCGCCTGCTTCACCATCTCCAGCCTCGGCCACATCGGCGGCACCGGCTTCACGCCGATCGTCAATGCGCCGGAGGTGGCGATCCTCGGTGTGAGCAAGGCGACCATGCAGCCGGTGTGGGACGGCAAGGCCTTCCAGCCCAAGCTGATGCTGCCGCTGTCGCTGTCCTACGACCACCGGGTGATCAACGGCGCCGCCGCGGCGCGCTTCACCAAGCGCCTGGGCGAAGTGCTGGGAGACATCCGCACGCTGCTGCTGTAAGTCCCGGCTACAGCTTTCGAGCACGCCACGCTCGTATCCTCAACCCCGCCCCTAGGCGGGGTTTTTTTTGCCTGTCCGGCGGGTGCCGCGCCCTAGCCTTTCTGCAGGTTGCGAATCAGGAAGCTCAGGGCCTTGGCCAGCTCAGCCGCGCCCTGATGGTCCCGCACTATGCTGAGCAGCGGGCTGCCGTCCGCCGGGCTGAACAGCACGCAACTGATGCCACTCGGCGGGCAGTCGTAGCGGATAAAGGGGTCGACGCCGAACAGGGCGATGCGCTGGTTGCGCACGGCGATATCGGTGCCCTGGGCGCCGCGGCTCTCCTCGCGCAACAGCAGCTCGCCCGGCGCGCCCAGGCGCAGCTGATAGAGCAGGTCCTGGCGCTGCGCCTGACCGACCTGGTAGGCGGCGCTCAGGGCATAGGTCTTGAGCAGGTCGTTGCTGTGGGCCAGCAACGCCTGACGCTCGTCCTGGGTCAGGTACAGGCGCTTGAGCTCGCTCAGGTAACGCGCCTGCTCGGCGCCAGTCAGGCCTGTCGCGGACTCCGCGGCGAACAGCGGATTGGCCAGCAGGCCACCCAGCAGCAACGAAGCGATTAGATTTCTTGTCAGTCGTATTTGCATGATGCACCCTTGCCCGACGCGATAGTGAAGTGGGCCGAGACCCCGACTCGGTCAGCATACTGGAAGCCAGCCGCCCAATGAAAAGCCATACCGATGCCGCGAGCCGACTAGCGGCCGAGGCTGTGACGCAGTTGCCAGTGCCTTCGCAACTTGGCCTGCTGCGCTTCGAGCGGCTCAACGAGGCGAGCTGGACGCTGTTGTTTCTCGACCCCGACTGCGAGCAGCACCTGGGCATCCCCGCCAGCGACCTCTGCGCCCTGCTCGACGCCCCCTACGCCAGCCTGATGGAGCCCGAGGCGCGCCACCGCCAACACGACGCCATCCAGCAGCAGCTGGCCCGCCAGCCACGCTACCTGGTGCATTACACCCTGCACACGCCCCGCGGCCCGCTGCGGCTGACGGAGCTGGGCGAGCCCTTCAAGCAACGCAACCGCCAGCTGCTGCGCGGCTACCTGCTGATGGCCGACGGCGGGCCGGTGGTCGAGGCCGCACCGGGGCTCAACGAGCTGCTGGCGGCGAACCAGCCACAGCCGAAACCGCCGATCTCTCCCGAACGGCTGCGCTCCCGCGTCCAGCAGGATCTGATCCTGCGCCTGGCTCGCCATCGCTACAGCAGCAACGACCCGCTGCACGAAGCCGCCGAACTCATTACCCGGGCCGCTTGCGAAATCTACGGAGTGGCCCGGGCGGGCATCTGGAGCCTGCAGGGGGCGACACTCGAGCCCGTGGCCCTGTACCGCCACGATATCGACCTGTTCGAGCAGGGCGCGCCCCTGGACGTCAGCCCCTACCCGGTGTACCTGCACGCCTTGCACAGCGGCCGGACCATCGACGCCCATGATGCCCCGAACGACCCGCGCACCCGCGAGCTGAACCGGCACTACCTGGCGCCCCTGGGCATCGGCGCCATGCTCGATGCCAGCGTCCGCGTCGGCGGCGAGGTGGTTGGCGTGCTCTGCCTGGAGCATGTCGGCGAACGACGCACCTGGCTGGCCGACGAAATCGCCTTGGCCGGCGAGCTGGCCGACCAGTACGCCCAGGTACTGAGCAACCATCAGCGGCGCAGCGCCGCCAGTGCCCTGCACCTGTTCCAGCGCGCGGTCGAGCAGAGCGCCAGCGCCTTCATCCTGCTGGACCGCGACGGCCTGGTGGAGTACGTCAACCCGAGCTTCACCGCCATCACCCAATACAGCGCCGAGGAGGTCCAGGGCCGCCGCCTGTCCGAACTGCCGGCCCTGGAAAACCTCAGCGACCTGCTGTTCGCCGCCGGTTCCGGGCTGTCCGAGCACAACAGCTGGCAGGGCGAATTCAAGAGCCGGCGCAAGAACTTCGAGCCCTATTGGAGCCAGCTGTCGATCTCCAAGGTGCATGGCGAAGACGGCAGCCTGACTCATTACATCGGCATCTACGAGGACATCACCGAGGGCAAGCAGGCTCAGCAGCGCATCGAGCGCCTGGCCTTCAGCGACAACCTCACCGGCCTGAGCAACCGTTACGCCTTCATCCGGGCCCTGGAGGAGCGCTTCTCCCTGGCCGACGGCAAGCCGCTGAGCCTGCTGCTGGTGGACATCGACAACTTCAAGCGGATCAACGACAGCCTCGGCCACCAGACCGGCGACAAGCTGCTGAGCAGCCTGGCCCGACGCCTGCGCAACAGCCTGGCCCCGACCGGCGTGCTGGCGCGCTTCGCCAGCAACGAGTTCGCCATCCTGCTGGAAGACCACGGCATCGAGGAGGGCCAGCACACCGCCCTGCAGGTCTTGCAGACCCTGGACAAGCCGTTGTTCGTCGACAACCAGCTGATCAGCGTCACCGCCTCGGTGGGCCTGGCCTGCGCCCCCCTGCACGGGCAGGACCCGCAGACCCTGATGAAGCATGCCGGCCTGGCCCTGCACAAGGCCAAGGCCAACGGCAAGCACCAGCTGCAGCTGTTCACCGCGGCGCTGAACGCCGAGGCCGACTACAAGCTGTTCGTCGAGAGCAACCTGCGCCGCGCCCTGACCCAGAACGAACTGGAGGTCTTCTACCAGCCCAAGTTGTGCCTCAGGAGCGGCCAGCTGCTCGGCATGGAGGCCCTGCTGCGCTGGCAGCACCCGGAGAAGGGCATGATCCGCCCGGACCAGTTCATCGCCGTGGCCGAGGAAACCGGCCTGATCATCCCCATCGGCAAGTGGGTGGCGCGCCAGGCCTGCCGGATGAGCAAGCAGTTGGCCACGCTCGGCCTGGGCAGCCTGCAGGTGGCGATCAACCTGTCGCCCAAGCAGTTCTCCGACCCCGACCTGGTCGGCGCCATCGCCACGATCCTGAAGGAGGAACAGCTGCCCCCGGCACTGCTCGAGCTGGAGCTGACCGAGGGCCTGTTGCTGGAGGCCACCGACGACACCCGCGACCAGCTCAGTCGCCTCAAGAGCCTGGGCCTGACCCTGGCGATGGACGACTTCGGCACCGGTTATTCCTCGCTGAGCTACCTGAAGAAGTTCCCCATCGACGTGATCAAGATCGATCGCAGCTTCATCAAGGACATCCCGGAAAACCAGGACGACATGGAAATCACCTCGGCGGTGATCGCCATGGCCCACAATCTGAAGCTCAAGGTGGTCGCCGAGGGCATCGAGGGCGCCGCCCAGCTGGGCTTCCTGCGCCGCCAGCAGTGCGATATCGGCCAGGGCTATCTGTTCGACCGGCCGATCGCCGGACGCGAGCTGGTCGAGCGCCTGAAACGCTACCCGCGCCGATCACCGGTCTGACCGGGGGTGTAACTCTGCCGCAGCCCCGCGGTCTATCTGCTCACAGGCTCTTCGTCGAGGACAGGCTACATGGTTCTACGCTCGCAAATACTCGCCCACAAACTGCACCTGCCCAGTGCCGATCAGGCCCTGCCCGGACGCGCCACACCGCTGCCGGTGCCGGACGCCCACTATGTCAATGGTCGCCCGCTGCAGCCGCCCTTCCCGGCGGGCCTGCAACGGGTGCTATTCGGCCTCGGCTGCTTCTGGGGCGCCGAGCGACGCTTCTGGCAGCAACCGGGGGTGTGGACCACCGCGGTCGGCTATGCCGGCGGCCACACGCCCAACCCGACCTACGAGGAAACCTGCTCGGGACTGACCGGCCACACGGAGGTGGTGCTGGTGGTCTTCGACCCGCAACTGATCAGCTTCGCTGCCCTGCTCCGGGTATTCTGGGAGGCGCACAACCCCACCCAGGGCATGCGTCAGGGCAACGATGTCGGCAGCCAATATCGCTCGGCCATCTACTGCTACGGCGCCGAACAACTGGCCGCGGCCCTGGCCAGCCAGGCCAGGTTCCAGGCCGAGCTGGACAAGGCCGGCCTCGGCGCCATCACCACCGAGATCGCCGAGGCGCCGCCCTTCTACTATGCCGAGGCCTATCACCAGCAGTACCTGGCGAAGAACCCCGGCGGCTATTGCGGCCTGGCTGGCACCGGCGTCTGCCTGCCGGCCTGAGGCCGGCGCGACGCAACCGCTGGCGGACAAAAGGATATACTCTGGCCATTAGCCACTAGTCTACCCCGCGAGCCCCCATGCCCGACGGCCATCTCATCCGCCCCGAGCAGCTGTGCGTCGGCCTGTTCATCCAGCTCGAGCTGAGCTGGTGGAAGCACGGTTTCGCCCGCAACAGCTTCAAGATCAAGGACCAGGGCCAGATCGACGCGCTGCGGGCCCTGGGCCTGGCGCAGCTGCGCTACGACCCGGCGCGCAGCGATTGCCCGCCACCGCCACTGCCGACGGCCGCACCCGAGCCTATGCCGGCACCTGCGGTCGATGCCCTGGCCCTGGCGCGGCAGGCCCGGGCCGATACCCTCAGGGCCCTGCGCAAACGCCTGGCCGAGGTGGACCGCAGCTTTCTCAAGGCCGGCCAACAGGTCAAGACGCTCAACCAGACGCTGCGCAGCCAGCCCGAACATGCCATCCGCCAGGCCGGCGAGGTGGTACGCGGCCTGGTCGAGGCCATGTGCGGTGATCATGAGGTGGTGTTGCACAACATCACCGGCAAGGCCGCCGAGGATGCCCACTCCCATGCCCTCAACGTCACCGTGTTGTCCATGCTGCTGGGACGCCAGCTCGGCCTGGACGCCGAGGCCGTCCACACCCTGGGCCTGGGGGCGCTGCTGCATGACACCGGTAAGCTCGAGGTGCCGAGCAAGGTGCTGCTCAAGAGCGAGCCGCTGACCCGCCCCGAGCAACAGCTGCTGCAACTGCACACCGAGTTCGGCCTGCGCATGGGCCAGCGCCTGATGCTCGACGACGAGGTGCTGCGCATCATCCACGAGCACCACGAGTACTGCGACGGCAGCGGCTACCCGCGCCAGCTGCGCGAAGCGGCGATCGGCCGCCTCAGCCGCCTGGTGTGCATCACCAATAGGTTCGACAACCTGTGCAACCCGCTGCGGGTCGAGGACGCCCTCAGCCCCCACGAGGCCCTGTCGCGGATGTTCGCCCAGGAGCGCGAGCGCTTCGACGAGGTGGCACTCAAGGCCTTTATCCGCTGCATGGGGGTCTACCCGCCCGGCAGCCTGGTGCAGCTGGACGACCAGCGCTACGGCCTGGTGCTGGGCATGAACCCCGGCCGGCCGCTCAGGCCCACGCTGATCCTGTACGACGAGCAGCTGCCCAAGACCGAGGCACCGATCCTCGACCTACTGGACGAGCCGGGCCTGGCGATCGCCCGCAGCCTGCGCCCCGGCGAGCTGCCCGGCACGGTGTACGAGTACCTCAGTCCGCGCCAGCAGGTGAGCTACTACGTGGAACCGCAGGCGGGGCGCTAGGGCGTCATTCCGGCACCGGCCAGTCCAGGCGCCAGCCGCCCTCGCTCTGGGCCAGGTGCTCGGCCAGCCAGGGCAGCAGCTGCTGGAGCTCCTGCTCCAGGCCCCAAGGCGGGTTGGCGATGGCCAGGCCCGAACCGGCCAGGCGCGCGGGGTCGTCCGGACGGTGCACCAGCAGCTCGGCGCGCAGCAGCTTGGGTGCGCCGCTACGCTGCAGGCCGGCATAGAAGCGCTTGAGCTGGCGCTCGTCCTTGATCGGGTACCAGATCGCCACGATCGCCTGACGCATCCGCCCCAGGGCCTCGCCGAGCGCCTGCAGGCAGCGCTCCAGCTCGTCGGCCTGCTCGAACGGCGGGTCGATCAGCAGCAGCACGCGCTTCTCCCGGGTCGGCAGCAGCGCCCGCGGCACATGCCAACCCTCGCCCCGGTGCACCGCCACGCGGCGGTCGCCGCGCATGTTGTCCTTGAGCAGCGCACCGTCCTCCGGGTGCTTCTCGTTGAGCTGCAGGCGGTCCTGCTCGCGGCTGAGCAGCCGCGCCAGCTCCGGCGAGCCGGGGTAGTAGCGCAGCGGGCCATCCGGGTTCATGGCGCGGATCACCTCGAGGTAGTCCTGCAGCAGCTCCGGCGCCGCCGCGGCCTGCCACAGGCGGCCGATGCCCTCGCGCCACTCGCCGGTGCGGCTGGCCTGATCGCCGGCCAGGTCGTAGAGGCCGACACCGGCATGGCTGTCGAGGTAGGCGAAGGGGGCCTCCTTGCGCCCCAGCAGGGCGAGCAGTCGGCTCAGGACCAGGTGTTTGAGCACGTCGGCGTGGTTGCCGGCGTGGAAGGCATGGCGGTAGTTCATCGGGACTCCCTCGGGACAGGCGCGCAGTGTAACCGGCCGCGACCGCGGGCGACGAACCGATACGCCAACTGTGGCATGCTCGCCCTCCCCCCGCTGCGGCCAAGGAGGCCCCATGACCCTACAGACATTGCTCGGCTGCGAACTGCCCATCATCCAGGCGCCCATGGCCGGCGCCCAGGACCAGCGCCTGGCTATCGCCGTGTGCCAGGCCGGCGGCCTCGGCTCACTGCCGGCGGCCATGCTCGACGCCGCCGGCCTGCGCACGCAGCTGCTGGCCCTGCGCGCGGCGACCGACCGGCCGTGCAACCTCAACTTCTTCTGCCATGTCCAACCACTCGCGGATGCGGCCCGCGAGGCCGCCTGGCGCGAGCGGCTGGCGCCCTTCTATGCCGAGTTCGACGTCGACCCCGCCAGCGTCCCCGCCGGCCCCGGGCGCCAGCCCTTCGACGCGGCCATGGCCGAGCTGGTGGAGGAGCTACGCCCGGCGGTGGTCAGCTTCCACTTCGGCCTGCCGGAGGCGGCGCTGCTGGACCGGGTGCGGGCCAGCGGGGCGAAGATCCTCGGTTGCGCCACCACGGTGGCCGAGGCCCTGTGGCTGGAGGCCCGCGGCGTCGATGCGATCATCGCCCAGGGCCTGGAGGCCGGCGGCCATCGCGGCCTGTTCCTCGACCCGGACCTGTCCACCCAGCTCGGCACCTTCGCCCTGCTGCCGCAGGTGGTGCGGGCCGTGCGCCTGCCGGTGATCGCCGCCGGCGGCATCGCCGACGCCGCCGGAGTCGCCGCGGCGCGGCGCCTGGGCGCGGCCGGGGTGCAGGTCGGCAGCGCCTACCTGCTGTGCCCCGAGGCCAGCACCAGCGCGGTGCACCGCGCCGCCCTGCAGAGCGAGGCGGCGCGCCACACGGCGCTGACCACCCTGTTCAGCGGCCGCCCGGCGCGGGGCATCGTCAACCGTCTGATGCGCAACCTCGGCGCCCTGCCGGCCGAGGTGCCGGCCTTCCCCCTGGCCGCGGCCGTCCTCGCACCCCTGCGCACCGCCGCCGAACGCCAGGGCCTGGGCGACTGCTCGCCGCTCTGGGCCGGGCAGAACCTCGCCGGCTGCCGGCCCATCGGCGCCGCCGAGCTGACCCGCGAACTGGCCGAAGGGCTGGCCATGTGAGCCGCCATCACGGCCATCGATAGTGCTGGGCAGCCCCAGGGCGGCTGCCTAGACTCGGCGCCATCCACTGGAGGCCCGCCCATGTCCGAGATACTGCTCAGCTCCCGCAACCTGGCGTTCGAGCTCTACGAGGTGCTGGACGCCGAAGCCCTGACCCGCCGCGAGCGCTTCGCCGAGCACAATCGAGAAACTTTCGAGGCGGCCATCGCCACCGCCCGCGGTATCGCCGAGGCGCTGTTCGCCCCGCACAACCGCAAGCACGACGAGCACGAGCCGCAGTACGTCGACGGCGCCGCGCAGCTGATCCCCGAGGTGAAGCCGGCGGTGGACGCCTTCCTCGCGGCCGGATTTCTCAATGCCACCCGCGACTTCGAGGCCGGCGGCATGCAGCTGCCCAACCTGCTGTCGCAGGCCTGCTTCGCCCACTTCCAGGCGGCCAACGCGGCGACCACCTCCTACCCCTTCCTGACCATGGGCGCGGCCAACCTGATCGAGAGCTTCGGCAGCCCGGAGCAGAAGCGCCGCTTCCTGCAGCCGATGATCGAGGGTCGCTGCTTCGGCACCATGGCCCTGACCGAGCCCCACGCCGGCTCCTCCCTGGCGGACATCCGCACCCGCGCCGAACCGGCCGCCGACGGCAGCTACCGTATCCGTGGCAACAAGATCTTCATTTCCGCCGGCGACCACCCCCTGAGCGAGAACATCGTGCACATGGTGCTGGCCAAGCTGCCGGACGCCCCGCCCGGGGTGAAGGGCATCAGCCTGTTTATCGTGCCGAAACACCTGGTGAACGACGATGGCTCGCTGGGCCCGCGCAACGACGTAACCCTGGCCGGGCTGTTCCACAAGATGGGCTGGCGCGGCACCACCTCCACCGCGCTGAACTTCGGCGACAACGGCCAGTGCGTCGGCTACCTGGTGGGGCAGCCGCACCAGGGGCTGGCCTACATGTTCCAGATGATGAACGAGGCGCGCATCGGCGTCGGCATGGGCGCGGTGATGCTCGGCTACGCCGGCTACCTCTACTCGCTGGACTACGCCCGCCAGCGTCCCCAGGGCCGCCGGCCCGACGGCAAGGACCCGGCCAGCCCCCAGGTGGCGATCGTCGAGCACGCCGACGTGCGGCGCATGCTGCTGACCCAGAAGGCCTACGTGGAAGGCGCCTTCGACCTCGGCCTGTACGCCGCACGGCTGTTCGACGACACCCAGACCCTGGACACCGAGGAACAGCGGGCACAGGCACTGCAGCTGCTCGACCTGCTGACCCCGATCGTCAAGTCCTGGCCCTCGGAGTTCTGCCTCAAGGCCAACGAGCTGGCCATCCAGATCCTCGGCGGCCACGGCTACACCCGCGAGTACCCGGTGGAGCAGTACTACCGCGACAACCGCCTCAACCCCATCCACGAGGGCACCCACGGCATCCAGTCGCTGGACCTGCTCGGGCGCAAGGTGTCGATGAACGGCGGCGCCGCGCTCAAGCAACTGGTCAAGCTGATCCAGGACTGCTGCCAGCGCGCCGCCGAGTACGACTCCTTGAGCGCCCTGCGCCAGCCCCTGGAGCAGCTGCTGGCGCGGCTGTCGGCGGTGACCCTGGCGCTGCTCGGCGACCTGCTGGCCGGCAAGGTCAACCAGGGCCTGGCCAATTCGGCGCTGTACCTCAAGGTGTTCGGCCACCTGGTCATCGGCTGGCGCTGGCTGGAACAGGCGATTCGCGCCGAGCAGGGCCTGGCACTGCTCCAGCAAGGCGGGGGCAATGCCGCCGATGCCGACTTCTATCGCGGCAAGCTGCGGGCGGCGCGCTACTTCCTGACCTGGGAAGTGCCGGCCTGCCACCACGAGCTGGCCCTGCTCGAGGCCCGCGACGACTGCTGCCTGGGCATGCGCGACACCTGGTTCTGAGCCTCTGCACTCGCGGCCATGCCCCGCTCGGCGCGGGGCATTTTTTTGCCCGCCGCCCCCGGCCTGCGGTTAGAATCCCTGGCACGCGCCATGCATGAAGGCGCCCTCTCCCCTCGCCCGGAGTACGCCCTTGGACGCCAGCGCCATCAACAACCTGTTCCTGATCGGTGCATTGCTGGTGGCCATGAGCATCCTGGTCAGCGCCTTCGGCTCGCGTTTCGGCATCCCCATCCTGGTGATCTTCCTCGCCGTCGGCATGCTCGCCGGGGTCGACGGGCCCGGTGGCATCAACTTCGCCGACTACTCCCTGGCCTACCTGGTGGGCAACCTGGCGCTGGCGGTGATCCTCCTCGACGGCGGCATGCGCACCCGGGTCAAGAGCTTCCGCGTGGCGCTGTGGCCGTCGCTGTCGCTGGCCACCGCCGGGGTGCTGATCACCGCCGGGCTGACCGGCGTCGCGGCCGCCTGGCTGTTCGGCCTGAGCCCGATGGAGGGCCTGCTGATCGGCGCCATCGTCGGCTCCACCGATGCCGCGGCGGTATTCGGCCTGCTCGGCGGCCGTGGCCTCAACGAACGGGTCAGCGCTACCCTGGAGATCGAGTCCGGCAGCAACGACCCCATGGCGGTGTTCCTCACCGTCACCCTGATCGCCATGCTGGTGCGCGGCCAGACCGACTTCGGCTGGGACCTGCCGCTGCAACTGCTGCTGCAGTTCGGCCTCGGCGGCGTGCTGGGCCTGGGCGGTGGCTGGCTGCTGCTCAACCTGGTCAACCGCATGCACCTGGCCAACGGCCTCTACCCCTTGCTGGTGGTCAGCGGCGGCCTGATCATCTTCGCCATCACCAATGCCGTCGGCGGCAGCGGCTTCCTCGCCATCTACCTGTGCGGCCTGCTGCTGGGCAACCGGCCGATCCGCTCGCGCCACGGCATCCTGCACATGCTCGACGGCCTGGCCTGGCTCAGCCAGATCGGCATGTTCCTGGTCCTCGGCCTGCTGGTCACCCCCCGCGAACTGCTGCCCATCGCCCTGCCGGCCCTGGGCCTGGCGTTGTGGATGATCCTCATCGCCCGGCCGCTGTCGATCTACCTGGGCCTGCTGCCGTTCCGCGCCTTCCACGACCGCGAGAAGCTGTTCATCGCCTGGGTCGGCCTGCGCGGCGCGGTGCCGATCATCCTCGCGGTGTTCCCGCTGATGGCCGGCCTGGAGAATGCCCAGCTGTTCTTCAACCTGGCCTTCTTCATCGTCCTGGTCTCCCTGCTGCTGCAGGGCACCAGCCTGCCCTGGGTGGCCAAGTGGTTGCGCGTCACCGTGCCGCCGGAACCGGCGCCGGTGTCCCGCGCCGGCCTGGAGGTGCACCCGACCAGCCAGTGGGAGCTGTTCATCTACCGCCTCGGCGCCGAGAAGTGGTGCATCGGCGCCGCCCTGCGCGAACTGAAGATGCCCGACGGAACGCGGATCGCCGCACTGTTCCGTGGCCACGAGCTGCTGCACCCCTCCGGCAGCACCACCCTGGAGGCCGGCGACCTGCTCTGCGTGATCGGCCACGAGCACGACCTGCCGGCCCTCGGCAAGCTGTTCAGCCAGGCGCCGCAACGGGGCCAGGACCTGCGCTTCTTCGGCGACTTCGTGCTGGAAGGCGACGCCGAGCTGAGCGCGGTGGCCGCACTCTACGGCCTCAAGCTGGACGGCCTCGACGGTCGCCAGCCCCTGGGCCGCTTCATCGCCCACGAGATCGGCGGTGAACCGGTGATCGGCGACCAGGTCGAATGGCAGGGCCTGACCTGGACGGTGGCGGCGATGGAGGGGAACAAGATCCGCAAGGTCGGCGTCAAATTCCCCGAAGGTGTTCGCCCAGGGCCGGGCCTGTTCCTCTAAACTCACTGCCTTTCGAGCCGCACGATCGCGACCATGCCCTCTTTCCGTTTCCTATTCGCCGCCGCCCTGCTCGGCCTCTGCCTGGGCGCTCCCGTGCTGCAGGCGGCCGACTCGCCGAAGATCACCGAAGTCAAACGCAGCCTGGAGAACCTGTCCGAGCGCAAGCTGCCGGAGGCCGAACTGCTGGCGCTCAAGCAGACCCTGGAGAAGACCCTCGGCCTGCTGACCCAACGCGTCGAGAGCGAGCAACGTCTGGCCGAGCTCAAGCAGCAGCTCGAGCAGGCGCCGCGGCTGATCGGCGAGGCCCAGCGTGAGCTGGCCCGACTCAAGGCCAGCGAGGCGACGAGCATCGCCCGAAGCCACGCCAACACCCCGGTGCCGCAGCTGGAGCAGCTGCTCGGCGAGCGCAGTACCCAGCTCAGCGACTGGCAGAAGCAGCTCGGCGATGCCAACAGCCTGATCATCACCGCCCAGACCCGCCCCGAGCGCGCCCAGGCCGAGATCAGCAGCAACCAGACCCGCACCCAGGACATCAACAACGTCCTGAAGACCGGCAAGGAATCGGGCAAGCCGCTGACCACCGAGCTGCGCGAGCAGCTCAGCGCCGAACTGGCCCTGCTCGATGCCAAGACCCAGCTGCGGCGCCAGGAGCTGGCCGGCAACAGCCTGCTGCAGGATCTCGGTCACGCCCAGCGCGACCTGCTCGAAGAGCGCATGAAGCGCCTGGAACAGGAGCTGCTGGAGCTGCAGACGCTGATCAACGAGAAACGCCGCGCGCAATCGGAGGAGACCGTCGCCGAGCAGTCCCGCGAGGCGGAGAAGGCCGGCTCGGACAAGCTGCTGGCCAGCCAGAGCGCCCTCAACCTCAAGCTCTCCGACTACCTGCTCAGCGCCACCGACCGGCTCAACCAGCTGACCCAGCAGAACCTGCAGGTCAAGCAGAAGCTCGACAGCCTCAGCCAGACCGACCAGGCCCTGGACGAGCAGATCAACGTGCTGCAGGGCAGCCTGCTGCTGTCCAGGATCCTCTACCAGCAGAAGCAGGCGCTGCCCGCCCTGGAGCTGGACAACAACCTGGCCAACGAGATCGCCGACCTGCGCCTGTACCAGTTCGAGCTGAACCAGCAACGCGAACGCATCGGCAACCCCGGCGCCTATGTCGACAAGCTGCTGGCCAAGCAGCCGGCCGAGGACGTCACCCCGGAGCTGCGCAACACCCTGCTCGAGCTGATCGGCACCCGCCGCGAACTGCTCGACCGCCTCAACCGCGAACTCAATGCGCTGCTCAACGAGTCCATCACCCTGCAGCTCAACCAGAAGCAGCTGCAGAGCACCGCCGGCACCCTGCGCGCCACCCTGGACGAGCAGATGTTCTGGATCCCCAGCAACAAGCCGCTGAACCTGGACTGGTTCGCCAGTGCCCCGGGGCTGCTCAAGCGGCAGATCGCCGACCTGCCCTGGGGCGACAACCTGCGCGCCCTGGGCGCCGGCCTGATCGAGCGGCCGGTGCTGTTCCTGCCCTTGCTGCTGCTACTCGGCCTGCTGCTGTGGAAACGCGGCTTCCTCTATCGCAAGCTGGCCGAGCTGCACCAGGACATCGGCCACTTCAAGCGCGACAGCCAGCTGCACACGCCCATGGCGATCCTGCTCAACGTGCTGCTGGCCCTGCCCGGCACGCTGTTCTTCGCCCTCTGCGGCCTGGCCCTGCAGCTCGACGCCCGCGGGCAGAACATCAACCTGGGCTCGGCGCTGTTCGACATGGCCCTGGCCTGGCTGGTGTTCTACACCGTCTACCGCATCCTCACCCCCGGCGGTGTGGCCGAGCTGCACTTCCACTGGGCCCGCCCCCATGTGCGGTTCCTGCACCGGCAGATCCGCTACCTGGGCCTGGTGGTGCTGGCGCTGGTGGCCGTGGTCGCGGTGGCCGAGCACCAACCCGCCAACCTGGCCGAGGACGTCATCGGCATCGCCGTGGTGCTGACCTGCTACGGCCTGATGGCCTGGCTGCTCAACACCCTGCTGCTCAGCGGCCGGGCCCGCGAGCACGCCTCGACCTTCCGTATGCTCGTCGGCCTGCTGTTCAGCCTGCTGCCGCTGGCGCTGATCGTCGCGGTCGGCTTCGGCTACTACTACACCGCGCTGAAGCTCAGCGACCGCCTGATCACCACCCTCTACCTGCTGATGATCTGGATGATCGTCGAGGCCGCCTTCGTCCGCGGCCTGGCCGTCGCGGCGCGGCGCCTGGCCTACCAGCGCGCCACCAGCAAGCGCCTGGCGCAGAGCAAGGAAGGCGGCGAAGGCGGCGAGGCACCGGTGGAGGAGCCGACCCTGGATATCGAGCAGATCAACCAGCAATCGCTGCGCCTGATCCGCCTCACCCTGCTCGGCCTGTTCACCGCCGGCCTGTACTGGGTCTGGGCCGACCTGATCTCGGTGTTCTCCTACCTGGACAACGTCACCCTCTACGAATACAGCAGCGGCAGCGGCGAGAGCGCCAGCCTGGTGCCGATCAGCCTCAGCGACCTGCTCGGCGCCCTGATCATAGTGGCCATCACCGTGGCCCTGGCGCGCAACCTGCCGGGTCTGCTCGAGGTGCTGGTGCTGTCGCGCATGCGCCTGGCCCAGGGCAGCGCCTACGCCACCACCACCCTGCTGTCCTACGTGATAGTCGGGGTCGGCTTCGTGGTCACCCTGTCGACCCTCGGGGTCAGCTGGGACAAGCTGCAGTGGCTGGTGGCGGCGCTCTCGGTGGGCCTGGGCTTCGGCCTGCAGGAGATCTTCGCCAACTTCATCTCCGGCCTGATCATCCTGTTCGAACGCCCGGTGCGCATCGGCGACGTGGTGACCATCGGCAACCTGTCCGGCACGGTCAGCCGCATCCGCATCCGCGCCACCACCATCACCGATTTCGACCGCAAAGAAATCATCGTGCCGAACAAGACCTTCGTCACCGACCAGCTGATCAACTGGTCGCTCAACGACACCGTGACCCGGGTGATCATCAAGATCGGCGTGGCCTACGAGACCGACCTGCCGCTGGCCCGCGAGCTGATGATGCAGGCGGTGCTGGAGAACCCGCGGGTGCTGCGCGACCCCGAGCCGCAGCTGTTCTTCCTGACCATCAGCGCCAGCACCTTCGACTACGAACTGCGCTTCCACGTGCGCGAGCTGGGCGATCGCAACGCCTCCACCGACGAGATCCTCACGCGCATCGCCCTGAGCTTCCGCGAGAACAAGGTGGAGATGGCCTTCAACCAGGTCGAGGTGACGCTGAAGAACAGCCAGGGCCAGGAGCTCGACCTCGGCAGCGGCCAGGCCAGCATCGGTCAGCAGCCGCAGCTGCACCCGCAGCCGGCGGCGCCGGCGGTCGACCCCAACTGAGCGGCGGGTTATGGTCGGGGGTATAGACACCCCGGCCACCCGCTCCGCCGTCCCTGACCTGCTGGAGAGTTACCTTGAAGTCGCTCACCGACCTGACCTTCGATAACCGCTTCGCCCGCCTGGGCGATGCCTTCTCCACCGAGGTGCTGCCCGAGCCGATCGCCGAGCCGCGCCTGGTGGTGGCCAGCCCGGCGGCCATGGCCCTGCTCGACCTCGATCCGGCAGAGGCCGAGTGCGAGGAATTTGCCCAGCTGTTCGCCGGGCACAAGCTGTGGCACGCAGCCGAACCCCGGGCGATGGTCTATTCCGGGCACCAGTTCGGCGTGTACAACCCGCGCCTGGGCGACGGCCGCGGCCTGCTGCTGGGCGAGGTGGTCAACGCCGCCGGCGAGCACTGGGACCTGCACCTGAAAGGCGCCGGACAGACCCCCTACTCGCGCATGGGCGACGGCCGCGCGGTGCTGCGCAGCTCGATCCGCGAGTTCCTCGCCAGCGAGCACCTGCATGCCCTCGGCATCCCCACCTCGCGGGCGCTGTGCGTCACCGCCTCGAACACACCGGTGTGGCGCGAGAAGAAGGAAAGCGCCGCCATGCTGCTGCGCCTGGCCCGCAGCCACGTGCGCTTCGGCCATTTCGAATACTTCTACTACACCCGCCAGCCGGAACAGCTCAAGCAGCTCGGCGAGCATGTGCTGCACTGCCATTTCCCCGGCTGCCTGGAGCAGGAACAACCCTACCTGGCGCTGTTCCGCGAAGTGGTCGAGCGCAACGCCGCGCTGATCGCCCACTGGCAGGCCTATGGTTTCTGCCACGGGGTGATGAACAGCGACAACATGTCGATCCTCGGCATCACCTTCGACTACGGCCCCTACGCCTTCCTCGACGACTTCGACGCCAACCACATCTGCAACCACTCCGACGACAGCGGCCGCTACAGCTTCAGCAACCAGGTGCCGATCGCCCAGTGGAACCTCGCGGCCCTGGGCCAGGCCCTGACCGCCTTCGTCGAAATCGAGGCGCTGCGCGAGGCCCTCGGCCTGTTCCTGCCGCTGTACCAGGCCCACTACCTGGACCTGATGCGCCGACGCCTGGGCCTGACCGATGCCGCCGAGGGCGACGAGGCGCTGATCCAGCGCCTGCTGCAGCTGATGCAGGGCAGTGCGGTGGACTATACGAACTTCTTCCGCGCCCTGGGCGACAGTGCGCCCGCACAGGCGCTGGCGCGGCTGCGCGAGGACTTCGTCGACCTGGCCGGCTTCGACGCCTGGGCCGCCGACTACCAAGCCCGCTGCGCAGCGGACGACGGCGGCCAGGAGGCACGCCGCGCGCGCATGCACGGGGTCAACCCCAAGTACATCCTGCGCAACTACCTGGCCCAGCAGGTCATAGAAGCCGCCGAGCAGGGCGACTATGGGCCGGTGCGGGAACTGCACGCGGTGCTCAGCCGCCCCTTCGACGAGCAGCCGGGCATGGAGCGTTACGCCGAACGCCCGCCGGAATGGGGCAAGCACCTGGCGATCAGCTGCTCGTCCTAGACCGGGCCCAGCGTGGCGATACCCCGGCCGCGAATCTCAAGCCTCGGCCAGCAGCCACTCCAGGCCCATGGCCACATGCACCTCGCTGCTGTCGAGCAGCGGCAAGGGCGAGCGGGCCCCCTCCAGCAGCAGGCCGATCTCGGTACAACCGAGGATCGCCGCCTCGGCGCCGTCGTCCCGCAGCCGCTCGAGGCACTCCAGATAGAAGGCCCGCGACGGTGCCGTGAACTCGCCGCGGCACAGCTCGGCGAAGATCACCCGGTCGATCTCGGCCATGGCCGCGGCCTCCGGCAGCAGCACCTCGATGGCGAAGTGCTCGGCCAGACGCTGGCGGTAGAAGGCTTCCTGCAGGGTGAAGCGCGTGCCGAGCAGCCCCGCCCGCTGCACGCCTTGGCGCCGCAGCGCCTGGCCGACGGCATCGCCGATATGCAGCAGGGGAATGTCCACCGCCGCCTCGATGGCCGGCGCCACCTTGTGCATGGTGTTGGTGGCCAGCAGCAACGCGCCGGCGCCGGCCGCCGCCAGCCCCTGGGCGGCGACCGCCAGTTGTCGACCGGCTTCGTCCCAGTCGCCGCGCTTCTGCAGCGCGGCGATCGCTGCGAAGTCCACCGAATGCAGCAACAGGGACGCCGAATGCAGGCCGCCCAGACGCTCACGCACGCCCTGGTTGAGCAAACGGTAGTAGCTGGCCGTGGACTCCCAACTCATGCCACCGAGAATACCTAGCTGGCCCATGAATCGCCCTCCGTTGGAAAACCCCGAGCCTAGCCCTGCGGGGCTTCCAGGCACAGGCACAGTGCGCCGCGCAGGTGCCGGTACAGCCCCCGGTCAACAAGCAAAAAGGGCATATAAACCTTCTCAAACATTCTTAGACTATCTAAGCAAAGGCCTCTATCTTGGCGACCTTGCGGGCCGCCTGCGGCCCCGCCCCTCGAGACTCGCACGCTAAGGACGCCTCATGTTCTGGGACTCTCTGCCACTGCTCTTCGTCGGCGCGCTGCTGATCTGGCTGCTGGCGGCCTTCGTCCGCGAGAAGTGGAGCCCGGACGTGGTCGCGGCCATCGCCGTGGCCGCCCTGCTGGTGACCCAGCTGCTGGAACCCAAGGAGGTGCTCAGCGTACTGAGCAACTCGGCGCCGGTGACCATCGCCTGCATGTTCGTGCTGTCCGCCGCCCTGGAACGCACCGGCTGCATCGACGCCCTGGGCAACTGGCTGGGCAACCTGGTCGGCGCCAGCCCGATCCGCGTACTCACCGGCCTGACCCTGACCGCCCTGGCGATCTCCGCCTGCCTGAACAACACCCCGGTGGTGGCCATCCTCACCCCGGTGGCCATCTCCCTGGCCCGGCGCGCCGGTACCCAGCCGTCCAAGCTGCTGATCCCGCTGTCCTACGCCACCATCCTCGGCGGTACCCTGACCATGATCGGCACCTCGACCAACATCCTGGTCGACGGCGTGGCGCGCAAGGCCGGCCTGGCGCCCTTCGGCATCTTCGAGATCACCGGCGCCGGGCTGATCCTCGCCGCCGTCGGCATGCTCTACCTGCTGACCATCGGCCGCCACCTGCTGCCCGAGCGCGAGACCCTGTCCAAGCAGCTGCGCCCGGACCTGGACCGCACCTTCATGACCGAACTGCTGGTGCCGCACGACTCGCCGGTGGTGGGCAAGACCCTGGCCGAGGCCAACCTCAACGGCGGCAGTGGCCTGCAGGTGCTCAAGCTGTTTCGCGAGGAGCAGGAGCTCACCGAACCAGACCACGGCACCCTGCTGGCCAGCGGCGACCGCCTGCTGCTGCACGGCCAGGTGAAGAACGTGGTGGAGCTGCGCGAGAGCGGCCACCTGTCGTTCAACCGCGGCGACGCCTTCGAAACCATCAGCAGCCACGACGTGATCCTCGCCGAGGCCATAGTCGGGCGTAACTCGCGCTACAGCCACCGGCCGATGCGCGACCTGGACCTCACCGCGCGCTACGGCATCGCCGTGCTCGCCGTGCACCGCCAGGACGAGAACATCCAGGGCAACCTCGACGACTTCGAGCTGCAGTTCGGCGACGTCATGCTGGTCGAGGGCACCCCGGCGCAGATCAAGCGCTTCGCCGACAACGGCGAACTGATCAGCCTCAACGCCGTGCAGGAGCGCGCCTTCCGCCGCGATAAGGCGCCGATCGCCATCATCGCCACCCTGGCCGTGATGCTGCTGGCCGCCCTCGGGGTGATGCCGATCGAAGGCCTGGCGATCATCGGCGCGGTCACCGTGCTGGCGACCCGCTGCCTGGACGTGGAGGACGCCTACAAGGCGGTGGACTGGAAGATCCTCAGCCTGATCTTCGGCATGCTGGCGATCAGCATCGCCATGGACAAGGTCGGCCTGGTCAGGCTGCTGGTGGAGAACGTCATGGGCTGGCTGCCCTGGGCCGGACCGCTGCTGATGCTGTCGTTCATCTACCTGTTCACCTCGATCCTCACCGAGATGCTGTCGAACAACGCCGTCGCCGTGCTGGTCACCCCGATCGCCATCGGCCTGGCCCAGCACCTGGGGGTCGACCCGCGCGCCTTCGTGGTGGCGGTGATGTTCGCCGCCAGCGCCAGCTTCGCCACACCGATCGGCTACCAGACCAACACCTTCGTCTACAACGCCGGCGGCTACCGCTTCACCGACTTCATGAAGGTCGGCATCCCCCTCAACCTGCTGCTGTGGGCCGTGGCGTCGCTGGTGATTCCGCTGTTCTGGCCGCTGACCCCGGTCTGAGTCGGCGCGTCCTGCCGGCCCTCACCCCCATAGAGGATTGACCCGGGGGTGGGGGCTTCTCCATGCTGCGTCCCTCGTCATCTGTCCGAAGGAACGCCCCATGAAACTGGAAACCCTGGCCATCCACGCCGGCTACAGCCCCGACCCCACCACCAAGGCGGTGGCGGTGCCGATCTACCAGACCAGCTCCTACGCCTTCGACGACACCCAGCACGGCGCCGACCTGTTCGACCTGAAGGTCGCCGGCAACATCTACACCCGCATCATGAACCCCACCAACGACGTGCTGGAGCAGCGCATCGCCGCACTCGAGGGCGGCGTCGGTGCCCTGGCCGTGGCCAGCGGCATGGCCGCCATCACCTATGCCATCCAGACCGTCGCCGAAGCCGGCGACAATATCGTCTCGGTGGCCAAGCTCTACGGCGGCACCTACAACCTGCTGGCCCACACCCTGCCGCGCTTCGGCATCCAGACCCGCTTCGCCGCCCACGACGACATCGCCGCCCTGGAAGCGCTGATCGACGACAAGACCCGCGCGGTGTTCTGCGAATCCATCGGCAACCCGGCGGGCAATGTCGTCGACCTGCAGGCCCTGGCCGAGGCCGCGCACCGCCACGGCGTGCCGCTGATAGTCGACAACACGGTGGCCACGCCGATCCTCTGCCGGCCCTTCGAGCACGGCGCCGACATCGTCGTGCACTCGCTGACCAAGTACATCGGCGGCCACGGCACCAGCATCGGCGGCATCGTCGTCGATTCCGGCAAGTTTCCCTGGGCGGACCACAAGGGCCGCTTCCCGCTGCTCAACACCCCGGACCCGTCCTACCACGGCGTCACCTACACCGAGGCCTTCGGCCCGGCCGCGTTCATCGGCCGCTGCCGCGTGGTGCCGCTGCGCAATACCGGCGCGGCGCTGTCGCCGTTCAACGCCTTCCTCATCCTGCAAGGCCTGGAGACCCTGGCCCTGCGCATGGAGCGGCACTGCGACAATGCCCTGAGGGTCGCCGAGTTTCTCCGGCAGCATCCGCAGGTGGCCTGGGTGCAGTACGCCGGCCTGGTCGACCACCCCGAGCATGAGCTGGCCCGCCGCTACATGCAGGGCAAGCCAGCGTCGATCCTGTCCTTCGGCATCGAGGGCGGCTTTGCTGCCGGCGCGCGCTTCATCGACGCCCTGCAACTGGTGGTGCGCCTGGTCAATATCGGCGACGCTAAGTCGCTGGCCTGCCACCCGGCCTCCACCACCCACCGCCAACTCAACGACGAGGAGCTGGCCAAGGCCGGGGTGCCGCGGGACATGGTGCGCCTGTCGATCGGCATCGAGCATATCGACGACATCCTCGCCGACCTCGACCAGGCCCTGGCCGCCTCCCACTCCTGAGGCCAGGCGCCGGCGTCCGGGCAGCGCGAGCCCGGACCGGTCCTCAGGCCAAGCCGAGGCTGCGCGGCCGAGTCAACGAAGCTATGCCGTGGAGCCTCTGGCGGCGCCGACCCTGGCCTTGCTTTCGCGCCGTGCCGCCACCACCCTGTCGACAGTCTAGGAGTACGCCCATGTCTCAACCCCTGCTGATCCCCTGCCCCGCCTGCGACGGCCTCAACCGCATCCCTGCTCAGCGCCTGGGCGACAACCCCGTCTGCGGCCGGTGCAAGAGCGCACTGTTGCCCGCCGCCCCCATCGAGCTGAACCAGGCTAACTTCGCCGCCCAGCTGAAAGGCGACCTGCCGCTGCTGGTCGATGTCTGGGCCGACTGGTGCGGCCCCTGCAAAGCCTTCGCACCGACCTTCGCCCAGGCCGCCGGGCAACTTCAGGGCAAGGTGCGCCTGGGCAAGCTGGACAGCGAGGCCAACCGGCAGCTGGCCGGACAGCTGGGCATCCGCTCGATTCCCAGCCTGGTCCTGTTCCAGCGGGGTCGCGAGGTGGCCCGGCAGAGCGGTGCCCTGCCCCTGCCGCAGCTGCTCGCCTGGCTCGCCGAACAGGGCCTCTGAAGGCCGGCGGCGACGGCACCCGGACGTGCCGTCTCGCCCGACGCAAGAGCGCGCCCTGACGCCTGACCTTGCGGTAGGTCAATACAGCGGCTAAGCCTGAGGGGATAATAAATTTACGAGCCCAGCGGCTGGAGCGCCCTCGCCCATGTTCAGCCATATCCTCATCGCCCACGACCTGCGCGACACCGCCGACCTGGCCCTGTGCCGGGCCGCCCAGCTGGCCCGGCAGCACAATGCCCGGCTGACCCTCCTGCACGTCCTCGACCCCGGCCTCAGTGGCCCGCAACAGGACCAGGCCCAGCAGAGCCTGGACAGCAGCCTGACCCGCTACGCCCCGCCCGGCAGCGAGCTGCGCCTGTGCAGCGGCAAGCCATCGGAGGCGGTGCTGCAGCAACTGCAGGCGCTCGAGTGCGACCTGCTGGTGCTCGGCGCCCACCATCAGCGCCACGACTTCTTCTCCGGCACCAGCCTCGACCGCATCGCCCGCCAGTGCCCGGTGCCGCTGCTGCTGGTCGCGCGCAACGACTTCCAACCCTACCAGCGCGCCCTGGCCGCCATCGACTTCTCCCTGTGCGCCTGCAGCGCCCTGGGCCAAGCCTACCGCCTACTGCCGAGCAGCGCCGGGCTGCACGCCCTGCATGTATTCGAGGCGGATAAGGGCACGCCGCAGCAGGTCGAAGCCCAGCTGCAGATCCAGCAGGCGCTGATCGACCAATTGCTCGAAGACGAGAGCCGCAACCTGCCCAGCGACGGCCCGAGCCTGAGCCACGAAGTTATCCAGGGCGGCATCCTGCGCTGCCTGCAGGAACAACTGAAGGCCCGGCGCAGCGAGCTGCTGGTGCTCGGCAGCCACGGCCGCAGCGCCCTGTCCCAGGCGCTACTCGGCAGCCTGGCCCAGCACTTCCTGCACCGCGCGCCCTGCGATATCTTCGTGGTCCGCTAGCTGGGCGCGAACAGCCATAAACGCACGAGGCGCCCCAGGGCGCCTCGTGCGTTTGGTAAGCCGCTCTAGACGCCGGCTTCGAGCAGGTCGTGCAGCTCGACGAATTGCTGGGTCAGCTTGTGCCGCGCATCCAAATGGATCAGCGGCGTACAGGCCTGGTGCGACTCGCGCATCTTCACCGAGCTCATCAGATTCACCGGCAGCACCGGCAGCCCCTCGCCGAGCAGTTCGTCGAGCAGCAGTTGCGGCAGGGAAGCGCGCGGCTGGAACTGGTTGACCACTATGCCCTCCACCTCCAGGGCCTCGTTATGGTCCTCGCGCAGCTCTTCGATCTCCTGCAGCAGGCCATAGAGGGCATTGCGCGAGAAGCTGTCGCAATCGAAGGGAATCAGACAGCGGTCGGCCGCGATCAGCGCGGAAACCGTGTAGAAATTCAGGGCCGGCGGCGTATCCAGATAGATCCGCTCGTAATCCTCGCTCAGTTCGTCCAGCAGTTTGCGCAGCTTGTTGATCTTGTGCTTGGCCTCGAGCTTGGGTTGCAGGTCCGCCAGCTCCGCGGTGGCGGTGACCACATGCAGATTGGCGAACGGCGTCTCGTAGATATCGACCCGACCCTTCTTGGCGAAGGGCCCGCTGGACAGGGTCTGCTTGAAAAAGTCGGCGATCCCGGTGGGTATCTCGGCGCCGGTCAGGCCGGTCAGGTAATGGGTGGAGTTGGCCTGGGCATCCAGGTCGACCAACAGGGTACGATAGCCCTGCGCCGCACTCACCGCCGCCAGGTTGCAGGCGATACTGGACTTGCCCACGCCGCCCTTCTGATTGAACACCACACGCCGCATCGCACACCTCCCTGAGCACCGAATGGGTCTGGATTCTATGCAATGCGCGTGACAATCGCGAGGAGGCCAACACAAACCCCGGGCCACCGATCAGCCAGGACTGCGTAAAATTTGCGCACAATGCCCGCCATCTAGATAATGCCGACACTTCGCCATGGCCCGCCCCCTCTACCTACCAATTGGGGCGGCCGCAGTTGACAAGGATGCCCGAAGGGGCCGGGAAACTTTCCGCGTGATGCAATTCAGGATCGATCAATGGCGTGCCTGGGCTCCTGGCCTGGATAGCACGGACGACTGGCGTGCCTGGTGCCGGGCACCCGTGCCGCTGACCGACGCCCAGCAGCAGCCAGACGTCGATTTTCTCCCCGCCCTGCAACGCCGCCGCCTGAGCCGCCTGGCGCGGATGCTGTTCCACGTCGCCTGGCCCCTGGCCGAAGGCCACACGGCCCTGCCTCTGGTCTTCGCCTCGCGCCACGGCGACACCCCGCGCACCCTGGCGCTGCTCGACGAGCTGGCCCGCGGCGAGCCGCTGTCGCCGACCCAGTTCAGTCTCTCGGTGCATAACGCGACCATCGGCCTGTGGTCTATCCTGCGCGGCGACACCAGCGAGATGAGCGCCCTGGCGGCCGAGGGCGACGGCCTGGAACAGGCCCTGCTGGAGGCCGGCACCCTGCTCGGCGAAGGCGCCCCTGCCGTGCTGCTGGTCCTCGCCGAAGAACTGCCGCCAGCGCTCTACGCCCCTCATGTCGACGACGTGCCCTTTCCCTATGCCGTCGCCCTGTTACTGACCCCCGGCGACGACTGGCGGCTGCAATTGCACGTCGGCAGCGGCCCGCGCACCGACTGGCCCCACGCCCTCAACCTGCTGCGCGCCCTGTGCGACAAGCGGCACAGCCTCGAACACCACTGGAAGAACCGTCGATGGATCTGGTCACGCACTGCGGCCTGAGCCGCCATAGCGCGCCCTATGCCTGGCGCCTGCTCGCCACCGCCCTGAGCTTCGCCCTGTTCGGCGCCGGTGGCGTACTCTTGCGTCTGCTGGTGTTCCCCCTGCTGGCCCTGCTGCCCGGCGACGCCCTGGTGCATCGCCGCCGCGCCCGTGCCACCGTGAGCCGGGCCTTCCGCCTGTTCGTGCAGTTCATGTTCAGGACCGGGGTGCTGACCTACGAGGTCGAGGGCGTCGAGCGCCTGGGCCGACCCGGACAGATGATCATCGCCAACCACCCCTCGCTGATCGACGTGGTGGTGCTGATCGCCTTCATCCGCGACGCCAACTGCGTGGTCAAGCAGAGCCTGTGGGACAACCCCTGCATGCGCGGACCGATCCGTGCCGCCGGCTACATCAGCAACAGCGGCAGCCTGGACATGCTCGACGAGGCCGCCGCCGCGCTGCAGGGCGGCCAGACCCTGATCGTCTTCCCCGAAGGCACCCGCACTACTCCCGGCCAGCCACCGGAGTTCCACCGCGGCGCCGCCGCCATCGCCGTGCGCGGGGCGCGCATCGTCACCCCGGTGGTGATCAGCGTGACGCCCACGACCCTGACCAAGGCCGAGCCCTGGTACAGCATCCCATCCCGGCGCTTTCACTTCCGCCTGCGCGTGGGCCAGGACATCGACCCACAGCAGTTCCTGGGGCCGCACCCGGTCGCCTCGCGCAGACTCAACGAACACCTGCATCAGCACTTCATCAAGGAGCTCGCCGAAGATGAGCGATCTGCACACCGAGATTAAACACCTGATCATCGACTCCCTCGGCCTCGAAGACCTGAACGCCGAGGACATCGCCGCCGACATGACCCTGTTCGGCGAAGGCCTGGGCCTGGACTCGGTGGATGCCCTGGAGCTGGGCCTGGCGATCCAGAAACGCTTCGGCATTAAGATCGACGCCGAGGCCAAGGACACCCGCACCCATTTCGCCAACGTGGCCAGCCTGGCGGCCTTCGTTTCCGCCCACCAGGCCGCCTGAGGACGCCCCCATGCAAAACCGCGACGAGATTTTCACCACCCTGCGCGATGCCATGGTCGAGCTGTTCGAGCTGGATGCCGAACGCATCGTCCTCGAGGCCAACCTGTACCAGGACCTGGAGATCGACAGCATCGACGCCGTCGACCTGATCGACCACATCAAGCGCCAGACCGGCAAGAAGATCGCCGCCGAAGAGTTCAAGTCGGTGCGCACCGTCGGCGACGTGGTCGAAGCGGTGCATCGCCTGGTCAACGCCGCAGCGGAATGAGAGGCCGCCTGATCGGCCTGCTGCTGGTGGTCGCCGGCCTGGCCTACCCCTTTGCCGTGTACTTCGGCATCGAGCGGCTGCCACCACAGGTCTTCGCCGTCCTGCTCGGCGGCCTGTGGCTGGGGCGCCTGCTGCTCGGCGAGCAACGTCCGGGCGGGCGCTGGATGGCCCTGGCCGCCCTGGCCTTCTGCCTGTTGCTGGGCCTGGCCGGCGAGCCGGCGCTGCTGCGCTGGTACCCGGTGCTGCTCAGCGCCCTGCTGCTGGGCCTGTTCGGCCTCAGCCTGAGGTTCGGCCCGCCGCTGGTGGAGCGCCTGGCGCGCCTGCGCGAGCCGCAACTGCCGGAGGTGGCGGTGGGTTACACCCGCCGGGTGACCCAGGTCTGGACGCTGTTCTTCCTCGCGAACGGCCTGGTGGCTGCCGCCCTGACCCTGTGGGCGCCGCTGGCCTGGTGGACCCTGTACAACGGCCTGATCGCCTACGCCCTGATGGGCCTGCTGTTCGCCGGCGAGTGGCTGCTGCGCCAGCGCGTGCGGAGGGCCGCATGAGCTGGATCGCCCTCGCCGACATACTGCTGTACCCGGACGCGGAACGCCGCGTCACCCCGGACCTTGACCACGCCGAGCTGTGCCGGCGCGCCCTCGGTCTGGCCGCCTGGTTGCGTGAGCGCGACATCCGCCGCGTCGCCCTGTACCTGGAAGACGCCGCCGACCTGGCCATCGCCCTGCTCGCTGCCTGGCGCGTCGACGCCCGGGTGCTGCTGCCCGCCGATGCCCAGGCGCAGACCCGTCGGCGCCTGGGCGGGCAGGTCGACCTGTGGCTCGATGCGCTGGCCCCCGCCGCCACCGCCGCGCCTCTGCCCGCCGCGGCCCTGGACCCCGAGCGCTGCCGTCTGATCCTGTGCACCTCGGGGTCCAGCGGAAAGGCCAAGCCGATCGACAAGTCGCTGCGTCAGCTGGCCAACGAGGTCGAGGCGCTGGAGCAGCTGTGGGGCGCCAGCCTCAGCTCGGCGACCATTATCGGCAGCGTCGCCACCCAGCATATCTACGGCCTGCTGTTCCGCGTGCTCTGGCCGCTGAGCGCCGGCCGCCCGTTCCTGCGCCGCGCCCTGCCGTTCCCCGAGGACCTGCAGCGCGCCAGCCTGAAGCTGCGCACCTACGCCTGGGTCGCCAGCCCGGCCCTGCTCAAGCGCATGGGCGACAACCTCGACTGGCCCACCCTGGGCGCGGTACGCCGGGTCTTCTCCTCCGGCGGCGCCCTGCCGGCAGAGGCCGCCACCGCGCTGCGGCAACGCCTGGGCCAGTGGCCGACGGAAATCTACGGCAGCTCGGAAACCGGCGGTATCGCCTGGCGCCAGGGCGACGCCTCCTGGCAACCCTTCGCCGGGGTCGAGGTTAGCCTGAATGCCGACGGCGCCCTGCGTATCGCGTCCCCCTACTTGCCGATCGGGCATACCGAGCAGACCGCCGACGCCGCCGAGCTCCGCGCCGACGGGCGCTTCATCCTGCGCGGGCGCCTCGACCGCATCGTCAAGTTGGAGGAGAAGCGCATTGCCCTGCCCATGCTCGAACAGGCGCTGATCGAGCACGACTGGGTCGCCGACGCTCGCCTCGGGGTGATCCAGCAGGGCCGCGCCTACCTCGGTGCCTTGGTTGCCCTGAGCCCGGCCGGCGTGCATGCACTGCGCAACCAGGGCCGACGCACGCTCACCGAAGTGCTGCGCCGGCACCTGTCCGGGCATTGCGAAACCATCGCCCTGCCACGGCGCTGGCGCCTGTTACGCGAACTGCCCTACAGCAGTCAGGGCAAGTTGGCCCAGGCGAGCGTCGATGCCCTGCTCATCGCGCCCAGGCCGACTCAGCTGGAGCCGCTGTCGGCTCACGAACAGGACGGCGAATGGCGCCTGGAGCTGGAGATACCGCTGGACCTGGCTCACTTCTCCGGCCACTTCCCGCAGACCCCGGTGCTGCCCGGCGTGGTGCAGATCGACTGGGCCCAGCAGCTGGCGCGCCGCCTCATCCCCGGCCTACCACCGCGCTTCGCCGGCATGGAGGTGCTCAAGTTCCAGCAGCTGGTGCGCCCCGGCGACCGGGTACAGCTGTCCCTGCGCTTCGACGCTGAGCGCGGAAAACTGTACTTCGCCCTGCGTAACGGCGCGGCGCCCTGCTCCTCGGGGCGCATCCTGCTGGAGGGCGAGCATGCATAGGCCCTGCGCGGTGATCCCGGTCTACAACCACGAACAGACCCTGCCCCAGGTGGTCGAGGCGCTTCGAACCGCCGGTCTACCCTGCGTGCTGGTCGACGACGCCTCCAGTCCGGCCTGCGCAACGGTGATGGATCAACTGGCCGCCGTCCCCGACTGTTTTCTGGTGCGTCTGGCGGTCAACCAGGGCAAGGGCGGCGCGGTGATGGCCGGGCTGCGCGAGGCTGCGCGCCAGGGCTTCAGCCACGCGCTGCAGGTGGACGCCGACGGCCAGCACGACCTCGGCGCCGTCGCGCACTTCCTCGCCCGTTCGCGGGCAGAGCCCCAGGCGCTGATCTGCGGCTACCCGCAATACGATGCCAGCGTGCCCAAGGGCCGCCTCTACGCCCGCTACCTGACCCACGTCTGGGTGTGGATCAACAGCCTGTCGCTGTCGATCCGCGACGCCATGTGCGGCTTTCGCGTCTATCCCTTGACGGCCACGCTGGCGCTGATCGACTCGACCCGACTCGGCCGGCGCATGGACTTCGACCCGGAGATCCTGGTGCGCCTGGCCTGGCGCAACCAGCCGATGCACTGGCTGCCGACCCGGGTGCACTATCCCCAGGGCGGCCTCTCGCACTTTCGCCTGCTGCACGACAACGCGCTGATCTCGAAGATGCACGCCAAGCTGTTCTTCGGCATGTTGCTACGCGCCCCGCTGATCCTCTGGCGGCGGAGGCGCGGATGAGCGAACAGGCGAAGGGCGTGCACTGGGCCGGCCAGCGCGAGCGTGGCAGCTTCCTGCTGATGAAGTTCACCGCCCTGGCCGCGCGCCGCCTGGGCCGGCGTGCGCTCGCTCCACTGCTGTACCTGATCGTGCTGTATTTCTTCCTGTTCGGCGGCCAGGCGCGACGCAGCATCCGCGACTACCAGCAACGCCTGGCGGCCTGGAGCGGCCGCGCCGAGCTGCGACCGACCCGGCGCTCGGTGTTCCGCCAGTTCATGGCCTTCGCCGATGCCCTGCTCGACAAGCTGGACATCTGGCGCGGCGACCTGCGCCTGGAGCAGGTCAGCCTGCTGGACCCACACGGTCTGCGCAACCAGTTGCGCGGCGCGCGCGGGCAGCTGCTGGTCGGCGCCCACCTGGGCAACCTCGAGGTGTGTCGCGCCCTGGCCGAGCTGGGTGAGAAGGTACGCATGAACGTACTGGTGCACACCAAGCACGCCGAGCAGTTCAATCGCTTGCTGGGCGAGGCCGGCGCCAGCCACCTGCGCCTGATCCAGGTCAGCGAGCTGGATCCGGCGATCATGCTGCAGCTGTCCGAGCGCCTGGAGCGCGGCGAATGGCTGGCGATCGCCGGCGACCGGGTACCGCTGCACGGCGGGCGCAACGTCAGGGTGAACTTCCTCGGGCATCCCGCCGCCTTCCCCCAGGGCCCCTGGCTGCTGGCCGGCCTGTTGCGCTGCCAGGTGAACCTGCTGAGCTGCCTGAAGATCGACGGCCGCTACCAGGTGGCCCTGGAACCCTTCGCCGAACAGGTGCGGTGGAAACGCAGCGAACGCGAGGCGGTGATCAGCACCTGGGTGCAGCGCTATGCCGAGCGCCTCGGCCAGCGTTGCCTGGAGGCGCCCTACCAATGGTTCAACTTCTACCCGTTCTGGAACGCACATGACGACCCATCAGCCTGAGCCGGTGATCTTCGGCGAACTTCCCCTGACCATCGAACAGCTGGTCGGCCTGGCCCAGCGCCGCGCCCAGGCGTTGCTGCAGAACGACCCCGCGTATCGCGAGAAGATCGCCAAGGGCGCGCGCTTCGTCGACCGCCTGCTGGACAAGGAAGGGGTGATCTATGGCATCACCACCGGCTACGGCGACTCCTGCGTAGTGCCGGTACCGCTGCATCAGGTCGAGGCACTGCCGCGTCACCTCTACACCTTTCACGGCTGCGGCCTGGGCCGGCTGCTGAGCGAGGAAGCCACCCGGGCGGTGCTGGCGGCGCGCCTGCAGTCACTGTGCCAGGGCGTCTCCGGGGTGCGGATCGAACTGCTCGAGCGGCTGCAGGCCTTCCTCGACTTCGATGTCTTGCCGTTGATCCCCGAGGAAGGCTCGGTCGGCGCCAGCGGCGACCTGACGCCGCTGTCCTACGTGGCCGCCACCCTCTGCGGTGAGCGCGAGGTGCTGCACCAGGGTCAGCGGCGCAGCGCCGCCGAGGTGCACACCGAGCTGGGCTGGACGCCGCTGATCCTGCGTCCCAAGGAGGCGCTGGCGCTGATGAACGGCACCGCGGTGATGACCGCCCTGGCCTGCCTGGCCTACGCCCGCGCCGACTACCTGCTGAAGCTGGCCACGCGCATCACCGCCCTCAATGTGGTGGCGTTGCAGGGCAACCCCGAGCACTTCGACGAACGCCTGTTCGCCGCCAAACCGCACCCGGGGCAGACCCAGGTGGCCGCCTGGCTGCGCCAGGACCTGGCCATCGACGCCCCCACCGCGCCTCTGCACCGCCTGCAGGACCGCTACTCGCTGCGCTGCGCACCCCATGTGCTGGGCGTGCTGGCCGATAGCCTGGGCCTGCTGCGGCAGTTCATCGAAACCGAGCTGAACAGCGCCAACGACAATCCGCTGATTGACGCCGAGGCCGAACGGGTGCTGCACGGCGGTCACTTTTACGGCGGCCATATCGCCTTCGCCATGGACAGCCTGAAGAACCTGGTGGGCAACGTCGCCGACCTGCTCGACCGTCAGCTGGCCCTGCTGGTCGATGTGCGCTACAACCACGGCCTGCCGAGCAACCTGTCCGGCGCCCCGGCCGAGACGGCGATGATCAACCACGGCTTCAAGGCAGTGCAGATCGGCGCCAGTGCCTGGACCGCCGAGGCGCTGAAGAACAGCCTGCCGGCCAGCGTCTTCTCGCGCTCCACCGAGTGCCACAACCAGGACAAGGTGAGCATGGGGACCATCGCCGCCCGCGATGCCCTACGCAGCCTGGAGCTGACCGAGCAGGTCGCCGCCGCCGCCCTGCTGGCCGCCAACCAGGGCGTCTGGCTGCGCCTGCGCAGCGGTCACGAGGGGCTGCCAGCGCCGCTGGCGGCCATGCGCGAGCAGTTGGCAGCGGACTTCCCGCCGGTGCTAGAGGACCGTGCCCTGGAGAGCGAACTGCGCCTGTGTCTAGCGCGCATCCGAGGCCAGCACTGGAGGCTCTATGCGTAGCCGCGGGGTACTGCAGACACAGATCGAAATGGTGGTGCCCTTCTTCGATGTCGACTCGATGGAAGTGGTCTGGCACGGCCACTACGTCAAGTACTTCGAAGAGGCGCGCTGCGCCCTGCTGGACAGGCTCGGCCACAACTACCGGCAGATGCGCGAGGCCGGCTACGCCTGGCCGGTCATCGACCTGCAACTGCGCTATATCCGCGGCGCCCAGTTCGGCCAGCGCCTGCTGGTGCGCGCCGACTTGGTGGAGTGGGAGAACCGCCTGAAGATCCACTACCTGATCAGCGACGCGGCCAGCGGCGAGCGCATGACCCGTGGCAGCACAGTGCAGGTGGCGGTGGAGATCGCCAGCCGCGAAATGCAGCTGGCCTCGCCCCGAGTGCTGGTCGAGGCGGTGGAGCGGGCACTGGCATGAACCCGCTGCGCCGCCTCCTCGCGCCCCTGGTCCTCGGTCTGCTGGCCACGTCCCAGGCTCAGGCCTTCGACCTCGATCAGCTCGGCGCCCAGTTGGCGACACAGGCTGTGGTCCGCGGCCCCTTTATCCAGGAGAAACACCTACGCGCCCTGGACCGCCCCCTGAGCAGCCGTGGACAGTTCGTGCTGTCCGCCGAACGGGGACTGCTCTGGAAGCTGCGCAGCCCGCTGCAGTTGGACTACCGCATCGACGAGCAGGGTGTCGCCCGACGCACAGCCGACGGCTGGCAGCCACTGGCCGGACAGGACATGGCCGCGCAGCAGAGTCGCCTGTTCCTCGCCGTGCTGCGCGGCGATCGCTCGGGCCTGGAGCGCGACTTCGAGCCGCGCCTGAGTGGCAGCAGCGACGCCTGGAAGCTGCAACTGCGCCCGCGCTCACTGCTACTCAAACAGGTCTTCGATGTCATTCACATCCAGGGCGGCGCCCAGGTCGAGCGCATCGAACTGCTGGAGACCCAAGGCGACCGTACCCTGTTGCGCCTGCCGCAGAGCCAGGCGGACGACGCCCTGAACGAGCGGGAGCGTGACGCCTTTGCCGATTGAGCGAAGCCTGCCCAGGCTGTTCCTCGTTCTGCTGCTGGCCCTGCTGGCCCTGACCGCCTGGCAGTGGCGCCATGGCCCGCCGCTGTCGGCCAACCTCCTCGACCTGCTGCCCCGAGGCGCGGACGACGCGCGGCTGGCGGAGGCCGAACGACGCATGCAAGAGCCACTGAATCGCGACCTGCTGCTGCTGATCGGCCACCCCCAGCGTCAGCAAGCCATCGTCCTGGCCCAGAGGCTAGGCCGGGACTGGCAGGCCAGTGGGCGCTTCGCCCAGGTGCAGTGGCGCCTGGAGGCCGACCTCGAGGCACTGCGCCTGCAACTGCGCGCCAACCGCCTGGCCCTGCTGCCGACGGCGGACCGCCAACAATTGATCGAGCGGCCGGACGAGTTCATCGCCCAGCGCGCCGTACAGCTGTTCGACAGCTTCGCCGGCCTCGGTCTGCTGCCTCTGGCGCAGGACTGGCTGGGCCTGGGCCTGCGCGCCCAGCAGACTATTGCCGCCCAGGGCCCTCTGCAGACCGATCTGGGCAGCGGCGCCCTGCTGCTGCAGGCGGACGGCCTGACCTGGGTGCTGCTGCGCGCCCGCAGCCACAGCGATGCCTTCGACCTGCAGGCACCGCCGGCCATAGCCGCCGAGGTGCAACGGGCCCGTACCGCGCTGGAGCAGCAGGGGGCGCAGCTGCTGGCCAGCAGCGGCGTGCTCCATGCCGCCGCCGGCCAGGCCCGGGCCAGTCGCGAGATCGGCCTGCTCGGCGGCGCCGCGTTGCTCGGCACCCTGGCGCTGCTGCTGCTGGCTTATCGCCGCCCGCGGGCGCTGCTCGCTCTGCTGCCGGTGGCCGTGGCCCTGCTCGCCGGCTGCGCCGTCTGCGTGCTGGTGTTCGGCCAGATCAACGCGCTGACCCTGGTCCTGGGCGCCAGCCTGATCGGCGTGGCCGCGGACTTTCCCCAGCACTACCTGAGCAAGAGCTGGGCCGCGCCGCAGTGGCAGGGCTGGAGCGCCCTGCACGCCACGCTACCTGGCCTCAGCCTGAGCCTGGGAACCAACCTGATCGGCTACCTGGCCCTGGCCTTCACCCCCTTTCCGGCGCTGAGCCAGATCGCCCTGTTCTCTGCCGCCGGCCTGATCGGCGCCTACCTGTGCGCAGTGTGCCTGCTACCCGCCTGGCTAGACGCCGGACGCTGGCGTCCGGCACCGGCCCTGCTCGATGGCGCCGAGCGCCTGCTGGGCTGGCGCGCGCGCCTACTCGAGGTGACCGGCAGCCGCGCGCCGCTGGCACTGCTCCTGCTGTTCTGCGGCGGGGGCCTGTGGCAGCTGCAGGCGCAGAACGACCTGCGCCAGTGGCTCGGCGCCGAGCCGCAACTGCAGGCCGAGGCGCGGCGTATCGCCGAGCTGACCGGCCAGCAGCCGACCAGCCAGTTCTTTCTGGTGCGCGCCCGCGACGAGGCTCAGCTGCTGCAGCGCCAGGCCGCGCTGAGCGCGCGCTTGGACGTGGCGATCGGCGAGGGCGAACTGCGCGACTACCGTGCCCTCAGCCAACTGCTCGCACCGCCCGCCGAACTGCAGACCCTGCGCGCCGCCCTGCAGCGGTTGCCGCAGCACTGGCAACCGCTGCTGCAGCTGGGCCTGGCTGAGGCCGCGCTGCACGCAGAGTTGACCGAGCTGCTCGATACTCCACAACCGACCCTGGAACAGGCCCTGGCCGGGCCGCTGGGCGAGCCCTGGCGCCCGCTGTGGCTGGGTCCAAGCGCCGACGGCGAGGTGGCCGGGCTGGTCAGCCTGCAGGGCCAGGCGGCACCGGCATTGCTGCGCAGCGCCGCACAAGGGTTGGACGGGGTGCAACTGGTCGACCGCCTCGGCGAACTGGATCGCCTGTTCGCCGCCAGCCAGCTGAACGCCGCCGAACTCAAGCTGCTGTCCTGTCTGGCGATCGTCCTGCTGCTGTGGTTGCCCTTCGGCCTGACCGGTGCCTTGCGGGTGGTCGGCCTGCCCCTGCTCGCGGCCCTGACGGCGGCCGCGTGCCTCGGCTGGCTGGGCCAGCCACTGACCCTGTTCAGCCTGTTCGGTCTGCTGTTGATCACCGCCCTCGGCGTCGACTACTGCATCCTCCAGCGCGAGGCCATAGGCGGCGCGGCGGTGAGTCTGCTGGGTACCCTGCTGGCGGCGCTGACCAGCTGGCTGTCCTTCGGCCTGTTGCTGCTCAGCCAGACCCCGGTAATCGCCAACTTCGGCCTGGCAGTCAGCCTCGGCCTGTTTTTCGCCTTTCTCCTGGCGCCCTGGGCCTATGCGCCCCAGGCCGACCCTCGCACCGCCAATCCCCATGACGAGGCACGAAGCCCCTATGAAGTCTCCTGAAGTCGAGCAACGCCGGATCGTGGTGATAGGCGCCGGCCCCTCCGGGGCCATCGCCAGCGCCCTGCTCAAGCGCCATGGCCACGACGTGCTGGTGCTGGAGCGCCAGCGCTTCCCGCGCTTCTCCATCGGCGAGAGCCTGCTGTCGCACTGCCTCGACTTCGTCGAGGAGGCCGGGATGCTCGAGGCCGTGCGCGCCGCCGGCTTCCAGGTCAAGCACGGCGCAGCCTTCGCCTGGGGCGAGCGCTATACCGACTTCGACTTCCGCGATACCTTCACCCCGGGCCAGGGCTCCACCTTCCAGGTGCAGCGCGCTCAATTCGACCAGCTGCTGGCCGACGAAGCGCAGCGCCAGGGCGTGGAGATCCGTTTCGAGGAGGAGATAGTCGCCGCCGACTTCGCCGGCGACTGCCCGTGCCTCACCGTACGCCGCCTGGACGGCAGCCAGTACCAGCTGGACACCGCCTTCGTCCTCGACGCCAGCGGCTACGGACGGGTACTGCCGCGCCTGCTCGACCTCGACCTGCCATCGGACTTCCCGGTGCGCCAGGCGCTGTTCACCCACGTGGAAGACCGTATCGACGACCCGGCCTTCGACCGCGAGAAGATCCTCATCACCACCCACCCCGAGCTACGCGACGTGTGGTTCTGGACCATCCCCTTCAGTAATGGCCGCTGCTCCCTCGGCGTGGTGGCCGACGCCACCCGCTACCAGGGTCGTGACAGCGACCTGGAGGCCTGCTTGCGCCGCTTCGTCGCCGAGACCCCGTCCCTGGCCCGCGTGCTGGCCAATGCCCAATGGGACACCCCGGTGCGCGCTCTCGGCGGCTACGCCGCCAACGTCAAGCGCCTGCACGGGCCAGGCTTCGCCCTGCTGGGCAACGCCGCCGAATTCCTCGACCCGGTGTTCTCCTCCGGGGTGACCATTGCCATGCGCTCGGCGAGCATGGCCGCCGGCCTGTTGCATCGCCAACTCGGCGGTGAGGCGGTGGACTGGCAACGGCAGTTCGCCGAACCGCTCAAGCGCGGTGTGGACTGCTTCCGCACCTATGTCGAGGGCTGGTACGACGGCTCCTTCCAGGACGTCATCTACTACCAACACGCCTCCCCGGAGATTCGCCGGATGATCAGCTCGATCCTCGCCGGTTATGCCTGGGACCCCCGCAACCCCTATGTCGCCGAGCCCAAACGACGCCTGCGGGTGCTGGCCGAACTCTGCACAGCCCAGGCATAAGGACGATCGATGAAACGCGCCGCCGCCACCTATGTCGAGGAGACCGGCTTCGGTTTCTGGTTCCTGCAGAGTCACGTCTGGCAGCACCACGTGCTGCGCGTGGCGATCGACGACCTCAAGGGCCTGATCGATGGACCGCTGCCCACCGCGCCGGTGCTGCTGGATGCCGGCTGCGGCCAGGGCAAGTCATTTGCCCTGCTCGCCGCGGCCTTCCGTCCGGCGCGCCTGATCGGTCTGGACGCCGACCCCCACAGCCTCGCCTGCTCCCGCGCCGAGGCCGAGCGTCAGGGCCTGGAGGTACAGCTGGTCGCCAGCGACTGCGCGGCGATCCAGCTGGCCGATGCCAGCGTCGATGTGCTGTTCTGTCACCAGACCTTCCACCACCTGGTCGAGCAGGCGCAGGCCCTCGCCGAGTTCTGGCGCGTGCTCAAGCCCGGCGGCCTGCTGCTGTTCGCCGAGTCGACCAAGTTCTATATCGACACCTGGGTGATCCGCTGGCTGTTTCGCCACCCCATGCAGGTGCAGAAGAGCGCCGAGCAGTACCTGGCGATGCTGCGCGACCAGGGGTTCCAGTTCGCCACGCGCAACGTTTCCTACCCCTACCTGTGGTGGAGCCGGGCCAAGGACTTCGGCCTGCTGGAGCGCTGGGGCCTGCGCCGGCCCAAACCCTTCGGCCAACGCGACGAGACCCTGGTCAACGTGGTGGCGCGCAAGCCGCTGGAGCCCGCCTACCGATGATCCGCGCCATCCTGCTCGGCCTCTGCCTGCTGCTCGGCGCCTGCGCGACGCAAACGCCGCTGCCGCACACCAGGCCGGACCTCGTGACGCCCCTGCCGTTGTCGCTGCATATCCAGCGCGAACAGGCCGACCAACGCCAGGATTGGCTGCTGGTGCTGCAGGCCGAAGGCGAGGAACTGCGCTGGTCGCTGTTCGACCCGCTCGGCGTGCCGTTGGCCCGTCAGCGCCTGAGCCAGGGACGCTGGTGGGATGACGGCCTGCTGCCCCCCAACGCCGAGGCCCGCGAACTGTTCGCGGCCCTGCTGTTCGCCCTGACCCCGGCCGAGGCACTACCGACCGGCTATGCCCGCGACAGCTGGGCGCTGACCGCCGAGGGTCGGCGCCGACTTAACCCGGCGTGGCGAATCCGCTACCGTGCACCGCTGGATTTCACCCTGCACAACATCCCGGGCCCGGACTACCGGGTCCAGGCACTCGCGCCCGAAGAAGGTTCATGATGCCCAGTTATCTCAACGCCCTCGGCCTGCTCTGCGCGCTCGGTCACGGCCAGTCGGCAGTGGCCAAGGCCCTGTTCGCCGGCGATGCCTCCGGCATGCACGCCGAGGACGGCTGGGTCGCCGATCGCCGCCTGACGGTCGGCTCCGTACCCGGCGCACTGCCGACAATGCCGGCGGGCCTCGAGTCGGCCCAGAGCCGCAACAATCGGCTGCTGCTCGGCGCGGCACTGCAGATCGAGGCGCCGATCCGCGCCTCCATCGCCCGCTACGGTTCGAGCCGCGTCGGCGTGGTGATCGGCACCAGCACTTCAGGCATTCACGAGGCCAGCCAGAGCATCGCCCGCTTCGTGCAGGACGGCGCGCTGCCCGCCGACTACCACTACGCCCAACAGGAGATGGTCGCGCCGGCCGCCTTCCTCGCCGACTGGCTGGGCCTCAGCGGCCCGACCTACTGCCTGTCCACCGCCTGCACCTCCAGCGCCCGCGCCCTGCTCAGCGCCCATCGCCTGCTGCAACAGGGGCTGTGCGACGCGGTGCTATGTGGCGGCGTCGACAGCCTGTGCCGACTCACCCTCAACGGCTTCTCGGCCCTGGAGGCGGTATCCGCCGCGCCCTGCAACCCCTTCTCGGCCAATCGCCAAGGCATCAACATCGGCGAGGGCGCGGCGCTTTTTCTGATGACCAGGGAGCCGCCGGCCGACGACTCGCCCCCCATCGCCCTGCTCGGCGGCGGCGCCAGCTCCGACGCCCATCACATCTCCGCGCCGCAGCCCGAGGGCCTCGGCGCCCAGCAGGCGATGCGCAGCGCCCTGGCCGCCGCCGCCCTGGCGCCCGAGCAGATCGACTACCTCAACCTGCACGGCACCGCCACAGCGCACAACGACGCCATGGAGAGCCTGGCGGTGCAGGCGCTGTTCCCCGCGGGGGTGCCCTGCTCCTCGACCAAGCCCCTGACCGGCCATTGCCTCGGCGCGGCCGGGGCGCTGGAAGCGGCCTTCTGCTGGCTGACCCTGAGTGCCCACAACCCCGACGGACGACTGCCACCACACCTGTGGGACGGCCAGGCCGATCCGCAGTTGCCGCCCCTGGCCCTGGTGACACCGGGCAGCCGGGCCGCGGGCCCGCTGCGCCACCTGATGAGCAACTCCTTCGCCTTCGGCGGCAGCAACCTGTCGCTGATCCTCGGAGTCCCGACATGAGCCGCTGGCCGATCGCCGAACTGCTACCCCATGCCGGCGACATGATCCTGCTCGACGAGGTCCTGAGCTTCGATGCGGACAGCGTCGAGACCCGTCTGCGCGTGCGACCCGGCGGCCTGTTCAACCAGGCCGACGGCAGCCTGCCGGCCTGGGTCGGCATCGAGCTGATGGCCCAGAGCGTCGCCGCCTACGCCGGCTGCCAGGCGCGCCAGGCCGGGGCGCCGGTGCAACTGGGTTTCCTCCTCGGCACGCGCAAGTTCCAGTGCAACGTGGAGCGCTTCGCCACCGGCAGCGAGCTGCGCATCAGGGCGCTGCGCTCGCTGCAGGACGACAACGGCATGGGCGTGTTCGAGTGCCACCTGGAAGGCCCCGGCATCCAGGCCGAGGCGCGTCTCAACGTATTCTGCCCGCCGCAGATCGACAGCTACCTACAAGAATCCTCCCAGGAAACCGACTCATGACTGATCCGATTCTGGTCACCGGCTCCAGTCGCGGCATCGGCCGCGCCATCGCTCTGCGCCTGGCCCGGGCCGGCTTCGACCTGGTCCTGCATTGCCGCTCGCGCCGCGACGAGGCCGAAGCGGTACAGGCGCAGATCCAGACCCTGGGCCGCAACGCCCGTATCCTGCAGTTCGATATCGCCGACCGCGCCGCCTGCCGTACCGTGCTGGAGGCCGATGTCGAGGCCCACGGCGCCTACTACGGCGTGGTCTGCAACGCCGGCCTGACCCGTGACGGCGCCTTCCCGGCGCTGAGCGAGAACGACTGGGACCAGGTACTGCGTACCAACCTGGACGGTTTCTACAACGTCCTGCAACCCTTGACCATGCCGCTAATCCGCCGTCGCAGGCCGGGCCGCATCGTCTGCATCACCTCGGTGTCGGGGCTGATCGGCAATCGCGGTCAGGTCAACTACAGCGCCTCCAAGGCCGGCGTGATCGGCGCGGCCAAGGCTCTGGCCATCGAACTGGGCAAGCGCAAGATCACGGTCAACTGCGTGGCGCCGGGGCTGATCGACACCGAGATGCTCGACCCGCAGCTGCCACTGGAAGAGATGCTCAAGATGATCCCGGCGCAGCGCCTGGGCACCCCGGAGGAAGTGGCCGGGGCGGTGAACTTTCTGATGTCCGAGGAGGCGGCCTACATCACCCGCCAGGTCCTCGCAGTCAACGGTGGGCTGTGCTGATGAAACGAGTGGTAGTCACCGGCATGGCCGGCATCACCTCGCTGGGCGAGGACTGGGCGAGCATAGAGGCGGCCTTTCGCGGCAATCGCAGCGGTGTCCGCTACATGCATGAGTGGGACAGGTTCAGCGAGCTGAACACCCGCCTCGGCGGGCCGATCGACGACTTCGCAGTACCCAGGCATTGGACCCGCAAGCAGACCCGCAGCATGGGCCGGGTGTCCAAACTGGCGGTCTATGCCGCCGAACGGGCACTGGCCGATGCCGGCCTGCTGGGCGATCCGTGCATTCAGGACGGCCGCATGGGCGTGGCTTGCGGCTCCTCCACCGGCAGCACCGACGAAATCAAGACCTTCGGTAACATGCTGCTGAACTCGGTGGCCGACGGCCTCAACGCCAACTCCTATGTGCGCATGATGCCCCATACCACGGCGGCCAATATCAGCATCTTCTTCGGCCTCAAGGGCCGCCTGATCCCCACCTCCAGCGCCTGCACCAGTGGCAGCCAGGGCATCGGCTACGCCTTCGAGGCGATCAAGTTCGGCCGCCTGCCGCTGATGCTCGCCGGCGGCGCCGAGGAACTGTGCCCGACCGAGGCCATGGTGTTCGACGCCCTCTATGCCACCAGCCTGAAGAACGCCGCGCCGCACAGCTCGCCGCGTCCCTACGACAGCGGCCGCGACGGCCTGGTGATCGGCGAGGGCGCCGGCATGCTGGTGCTCGAGGAGCTGGAGCACGCCCTGGCCCGGGGTGCGACCATCCACGCCGAGATCGTCGGCTTCGGCAGCAATGCCGACGGCCAGCACACCACCAAACCGGAACAGGCCACCATGCGCCAGGCCATGCAGCTGGCCCTCGATGATGCCCAACTGCCGCCAGAGGCCATCGGCTACGTCAACGGCCACGGCACCGCCACCGAGCAGGGCGATGTCGCCGAATCCCTGGCCACCCACGGCCTGTTCGGCCCGCGCATGCCGATCAGCTCGCAGAAGAGCTTCCTCGGCCACACCCTCGGCGCCTGCGGCGCCCTGGAGTCCTGGTTCAGCATCGAAATGATGAACCGCGACAACTACGTACACACCCTCAACCTGGACGCCGTCGACCCGGTCTGCGGCGACCTGGACTACCTGCGCGGCGAGTTTCGCACGATGAGCAACGAGTACGTGATGAACAACAATTTCGCCTTCGGCGGGGTCAACACCTCGCTGATCTTCCGCCGCTGGCATTAACCGCAAGACCAAAGGAGATCAAGGAATGAACAGAATTGCCCGTAGCCTGCTTCTGGGCCTCGCACTGCTCGGCATCGCCGCCTGTGCCACAAAGCCCGTCGAGAACATTCAGCAGACCGCTCCCGCCTCGAGCGTGCGGGGCGCCTCGGAAATGCAGAAGGCTATCCTCGGCGCCTTGAATGAACGCGGCTGGCTGGTGCAGCAGACCAGCGACGCACAAATCCTGGCGGAGATCAACGTACGCGGCCGCCACCACGCGGAGATCGCCATCCCCTACAGCGCCAGCCAGTTCGAAATCCAATACCGCAGCAGCCGGGGCCTGGACTACAAGAGCGGCAAGATCCACCGCAACTACAACAAGTGGGTAAACATCCTGCGCGACGACATTCTGCGCAACCTGCAGGCCAGCAGCCTAAGTCTGAACTGAAGAATCGACGCCCATGAAAAAAGCCCGGCATTGCCGGGCTTTTTTCATACTCGGGCTGTCGCTCAGCCGTGGTATTGCGTCGACAACTCATGCACCGCTTCGAGGAAGGCCCCGGCGTGGGCCGGGTCGACCTCCGGGGTGATGCCGTGACCGAGGTTGAACACGTGGCCCGAGCCCTGGCCGTAGCTGGCGAGGATGCGCGCCACCTCGGCGCGGATCGCCGCCGGCTTGGCATACAGCACCGTGGGGTCCATGTTGCCCTGCAACGCCACCTGGTTACCGACCCGGCGGCGCGCCTCGCCGATGTCGCAGCTCCAGTCCAGGCCCAGCGCGTCGGCGCCGGTGGCGGCCAAGGACTCCAGCCACAGGCCACCATTCTTGGTGAAGAGAATCACCGGCACCTTGCGCCCGTCGTGCTCGCGGATCAGGCCGGCGACGATCTTCTGCATATAGGCCAGGGAGAATTCCTGGTAGGCCGCCGCCGACAGGTTGCCGCCCCAGGTGTCGAAGATCTGCACCGCCTGGGCGCCGGCCTGGATCTGCCCGTTGAGGTAGCTGGTGACCGACTGCGCCAGCTTGTCGAGCAGGGCGTGCATGGCCTGCGGGTTGTCGTAGAGCATGGCCTTGGACTTGCGGAAGTCCTTGCTCGAGCCGCCCTCGACCATGTAGGTGGCCAGGGTCCAGGGGCTGCCGGAGAAGCCGATCAGCGGCACCCGGCCGTTCAGCTCGCGGCGGATGGTGCGCACCGCGTCCATCACGTAGCCCAGGTCCTGTTGCGGGTCGGGAATCGGCAGGGCCTCGATGTCGGCGGCGCTGGCGATGACCTTCTTGAAGCGCGGCCCCTCTCCGGTCTCGAAGTACAGGCCCTGCCCCATGGCATGGGGGATGGTCAGGATGTCGGAGAAGAGGATCGCCGCGTCCAGCTGCGGATAGCGGTCCAGCGGCTGCAGGGTGACTTCGCAGGCGAACTCGGGGTTCATCATCAGGCTCATGAAGTCCCCGGCCTTGGCCCGGCTGGCGCGGTACTCGGGCAGGTAGCGACCGGCCTGGCGCATCATCCACACCGGGGTGACGTCGACGGGTTGCTTGAGCAGGGCGCGAAGGAAGCGGTCGTTCTTCAGGGCAGTCATGGCAGTTCCTGAGACAAAGTAGGCGGCAAAAAAGTGCGGGCATTTTCGCAGACCGCAAAACAAAAGGCACGGCGAGCGCCGTGCCTTTTGTTCATTGCGACGATTTGCCTCGGCCGCAGGATGGGGCGGACCGCGTAGGTTAGCCGAAGGCGTAACCCATAGGTGATCGACGGGTATCGCTGCGCTCAACCCATCCTACGCCAGCCGCAACAGATCAGACACCTAGGTAATCGAGGATGCCTTCGGCGGCGTTGCGCCCTTCGAAGATCGCCGTCACCACCAGGTCGGAGCCCCGCACCATGTCGCCACCGGCGAAGATCTTCGGGTTGCTGGTCTGGTGCTTGAACTGGCTCTTCTCCGGCGCCACCACGCGGCCCTGGCTGTCGGTCTGGATCTCGAACTGCTCGAACCAGGGCGCCGGGCTGGGGCGGAAGCCGAAGGCGATCAGCACGGCTTCGGCCGGGATGACTTCCTCGGAGCCGGGGATCGGCTCGGGGCTGCGGCGGCCGCGGGCATCCGGTTCGCCGAGACGGGTCTCGACCACCTTGACGCCCTCCACCTTGTCCTCGCCGACGATGGCGATCGGCTGGCGATTGAACAGGAACTTCACGCCCTCTTCCTTGGCGTTCTTCACTTCCTTGCGCGAGCCCGGCATGTTGTCTTCGTCGCGGCGGTAGGCGCAGGTCACGCTCTTGGCGCCCTGGCGGATCGAGGTGCGGTTGCAGTCCATGGCGGTGTCGCCGCCCCCGAGTACGACGATGCGCTTGCCCTTCATGTCGATAAAGTCTTCCGGCGCCTTCTCGAAACCGAGGTTACGGTTGACGTTGGCGATCAGGAAGTCCAGCGCATCGTAGACGCCCGGCAGGTCCTCGCCCGGGAAGCCGCCCTTCATGTAGGTGTAGGTGCCCATGCCCATGAACACGGCATCGTACTCGGCGAGCAGCTGCTCCATGGTCACATCGGTGCCCACCTCGGTGTTGAGGCGGAACTCGATGCCCATGCCGCTGAAGACCTCGCGGCGATTGCTCATCACGGTCTTCTCGAGCTTGAACTCGGGAATGCCGAAGGTCAGCAGGCCGCCGATTTCCGGGTTCTTGTCGAACACCACCGGGGTCACACCGTTGCGCACCAGCACGTCGGCACAGCCCAGGCCCGCCGGGCCGGCGCCGATCACCGCGACGCGCTTGCCGGTCGGCTTGACCTTGGACATGTCCGGGCGCCAGCCCATGGCGAAGGCGGTGTCGGTGATGTACTTCTCCACCGAGCCGATGGTCACTGCGCCGAAGCCGTCGTTGAGGGTGCAGGCACCCTCGCACAGACGATCCTGCGGGCAGACCCGGCCGCAGACCTCCGGCAATGTGTTGGTCTGGTGGGACAGTTCGGCGGCGGCGAGGATGTTGCCCTCGGAGACCAGCTTCAGCCAGTTGGGAATGAAGTTGTGCACCGGGCACTTCCATTCGCAATAGGGGTTGCCGCAACCCAGGCAACGGTGAGCCTGTTCGGAGGCCTGGGCCGGTTTGAAGCTGTCGTAGATCTCGACGAACTCCTTCTTGCGCTGACGCAACAGCTTCTTCTTCGGGTCTTTGCGCCCGACTTCGATGAACTGGAAGTCGTTATTCAGACGTTCAGTCATTTCAAAACCTCATCAAACTACTGCAGGCGCAAATCATTGCGGGTTGGCACGGGTGCTGGAGAGCAGCGTCTTCAGGCTCGCGGCCTTCGGCTTGACCAACCAGAACTTGCGCAGGTAGTCGTCCAGGTTTTCCAGCAGGGTACGGCCCCACTCGCTGGCGGTTTCCTCGACGTACTCGGCCAGCACGCGCTGCAGGTGGCTGCGATAAGCCTCCATCGCCTCGTTGTTGATCCGCTGGATCTCCACCAGCTCGTGGTTGACCTTGTCGTAGAAACTGTTGTCCAGGTCGAGCACGTAGGCGAAGCCGCCGGTCATGCCGGAGCCGAAGTTGTAACCGGTCTTGCCCAGCACGCAGACGAAACCGCCGGTCATGTATTCGCAGCAGTGGTCGCCGGTGCCTTCCACCACGGTGTGGGCGCCGGAGTTGCGCACGGCGAAGCGCTCGCCCGCGGTGCCGGCGGCGAACAGCTTGCCGCCGGTGGCGCCGTACAGGCAGGTGTTGCCGATGATGGCGCTGTCCTGGGTGGCGAACGGGCTGCCCGCTGGCGGGGTGATCACCAGCTTGCCGCCGGTCATGCCCTTGCCCACGTAGTCGTTGGCGTCGCCCTGCAGGTACAGGTTCAGGCCGCCGGCGTTCCACACGCCGAAGCTCTGCCCCGCGGTGCCCTTGAAGCGGAAGGTGATCGGCGCCTTGGCCATGCCCTGGTTGCCATGCTTGCGTGCGATCTCGCCGGACACGCGGGCGCCGATGGAACGGTCGCAGTTGCAGATGTCCAGCGCGAACTCGCCGCCGCTGGCCGCATCGATGGCCGGCTTGGCCAGCTCGACCATCTTCTCGGCCAGCAACCCCTGGTCGAACGGCGGGTTCTTCTCCACCTCGCAGAACTGCGGCTTGTCGGCCGGGATGTGCGCGCTGCCGAGCAGCGGGCTGAGGTCCAGGTTGCCCTGCTTAGCGGTCTCGCCCGGCAGCACTTCGAGCAGGTCGGTGCGACCGATCAGCTCCTGCAGGCTGCGCACGCCCAGCTTGGCCAGCCACTCGCGGGTTTCCTCGGCGACGTAGGTGAAGAAGTTCATCACCATCTCGACCGTGCCGATGAAGTGGTCCTTGCGCAGCTTGTCGTTCTGCGTGGCCACGCCGGTGGCGCAGTTGTTCAGGTGGCAGATACGCAGGTACTTGCAGCCCAGGGCGATCATCGGCGCGGTGCCGAAGCCGAAGCTCTCGGCACCGAGGATGGCCGCCTTGATCACGTCCAGGCCGGTCTTCAGGCCGCCGTCGGTCTGCACCCGCACCTTGCCGCGCAGGTCGTTGCCGCGCAGGGTCTGATGGGTCTCGGCCAGGCCCAGTTCCCAGGGCGCGCCGGCGTAGCGGATGGAGGTCAGCGGCGAGGCGCCGGTACCGCCGTCGTAGCCGGAGATGGTGATCAGGTCGGCATAGGCCTTGGCCACGCCGGCGGCGATGGTACCCACGCCGGCCTCGGCCACCAGCTTGACCGACACCAGGGCCTGGGGGTTGACCTGTTTGAGGTCGAAGATCAGCTGCGCCAGGTCTTCGATCGAGTAGATGTCGTGGTGCGGCGGCGGCGAGATCAGGGTGACGCCCGGCACCGCGTAGCGCAGGCGGGCGATCAGGCCGTTGACCTTGCCGCCCGGCAGCTGGCCGCCCTCGCCGGGCTTGGCGCCCTGGGCCACCTTGATCTGCAGCACCTCGGCGTTGACCAGGTACTCCGGGGTCACGCCGAAACGGCCGGTGGCCACCTGCTTGATCTTCGAGCTGCGCGCGGTGCCGTAGCGGGCCGGATCTTCGCCGCCCTCGCCGGAGTTGGAACGCGCGCCGAGGCGGTTCATCGCCTCGGCGATGGCCTCGTGGGCCTCGGGCGACAAGGCGCCGAGGGAGATGCCCGCGGAGTCGAAGCGCTGGAAGATGGACGCCAGCGGCTCGACCTCGTCCAGCGCCAGCGGCTGTTCGGCCAGCTTGGGCTTGAGCAGGTCGCGGATCATCGACACCGGACGGGTGTCGACCAGGGCACTGTACTCCTTGTACTTCTCGTAGCTGCCCTGCTGCACGGCAGCCTGCAGGGTGCTGACCACATCCGGGTTGTAGGCGTGGTACTCGCCGCCGTAGACGAACTTGAGCAAGCCGCCCTGTTGGATCGCCTTGCGGTTGTTCCAGGCCTCGCCCGCCAGCAGCTTCTGCTCGGCCTCGAGGTCGGCGAAGCGCGCGCCCTTGATGCGGCTGGCGACGCCACGGAAGCACAGCTCGGTGACCTCGTCGGCCAGGCCGACGGCCTCGAACAGCTGGGCGCCGCGGTAGGAGGCCATGGTCGAGATACCCATCTTCGAGAGGATCTTCAACAGGCCCTTGGAGATGCCCTTGCGGTAGTGCTTGAACACCTCATACAGGTCGCCCAGCACCTCGCCGGTGCGGATCAGGTCGCCGAGCACTTCGTAGGCCAGGAACGGGTAGACCGCCGAGGCACCGAAGCCGAGCAGCACCGCATAGTGGTGCGGGTCGCGGGCGGTGGCGGTTTCCACCAGGATGTTGCAGTCGCAACGCAGGCCCTTCTCCACCAGGCGGTGGTGTACCGCGCCGGTGACCAGCGCCGCGTGAGCCGGCAGCTTGCCTGGGGCGATATGCCGGTCGGTCAGCACCAGCAACACCTTGCCGCCGCGCACCGCCTCCTCGGCCTGGTCGGCCATGTTGCGCACGGCCGCCTCGAGCCCGAGGGTCTCGTCGTAGTTCATGTCGATCAGCTGGCGCTCGAAGCCCGGACGCTCCAGGGTCATCAGCGCGCGCCACTTGGCCGGCGAGATCACCGGGCTGCTGAGGATCACCCGCGCCGCATGCTCCGGCGACTCGCTGAAGATGTTGCGCTCGGCGCCCAGGCAGACTTCCAGGGACATGACGATGGCTTCGCGCAGCGGGTCGATCGGCGGGTTGGTGACCTGGGCGAACTGCTGGCGGAAATAGTCGTACGGCGAGCGCACGCGCTGCGACAGCACCGCCATCGGCGTGTCGTCACCCATGGAACCAACCGCTTCCTGGCCCTGCTCGCCGAGCGGACGCAGCACCTGGTCACGCTCCTCGAAGGTGACCTGGTACATCTTCATGTATTGCTTGAGCTGGTCGGCATCGTAGAAGGCCGAACCGTGGTCACGGTCTTCCAGGGTCGCCTGGATGCGCTGGGCATGCTTGCGCAGCCACTGCTTGTAGGGGTGACGCGACTTCAGGCGGTTGTCGATGTCGTCGGTGGTCAGCACCTGGCCGGTTTCGGTGTCCACCGCGAGGATCTGCCCCGGACCGACCCGGCCCTTGGCAATCACGTCCTCGGGCTGGTAGTCCCACACGCCGATTTCCGACGCCAGGGTGATGTAGCCGTTCTTGGTGGTGACCCAGCGCGCCGGACGCAGGCCGTTACGGTCGAGCAGGCAGACGGCGTGGCGACCATCGGTCAGCACCACGCCGGCCGGGCCGTCCCAGGGCTCCATGTGCATGGAGTTGAATTCGTAGAACGCGCGCAGGTCGGCGTCCATGGTCTCGACGTTCTGCCAGGCCGGCGGAATGATCATGCGCACGCCGCGGAACAGGTCGATGCCGCCGGTGACCATCAGCTCGAGCATGTTGTCCATGCTCGAGGAGTCGGAGCCGACGCGGTTGACCAGTGGGCCCAGCTCGTCCAGGTCGCCGATCAGCTCGTTGGCGAACTTGGTGCGACGGGCCTGGGCCCAGTTGCGGTTGCCGGTGATGGTGTTGATCTCGCCGTTGTGGGCGAGGAAGCGGAACGGTTGCGCCAGCGGCCACTTCGGCAGGGTATTGGTGGAGAAGCGCTGGTGGAACACGCAGATGGCGGTCTGCAGACGCTCGTCACCCAAGTCCGGGTAGAACTGCTGCAGGTCGGCCGGCATCATCAGGCCTTTGTAGATGATGGTCTTGTGCGAGAAGCTGCAGATGTAGTGCTCGACGTCAGCAGCGTTGGCCACGGAGGAGCGGCGCCGGGCGCTGAACAGCTTGATTGCGAAGTCCTGGTCGCTGAGACCCTCCCCGCCGACGAACACCTGCTCGATCTGCGGCAGGCGCTCCAGCGCCAGACGGCCGAGCACGCTGGTATCGACCGGCACCTTGCGCCAGCCGATCAGCTGCAAGCCTGCAGCGAGAATCTCGCGATTCATGTTCTCGCGGGCGGCCTCGGCCTTGGCCGGGTCCTGATTGAGGAACACCATGCCCACGGCGTACTGCGCGGGCAGGTCGACGGCGAAATGCTCCTGGGCCACGGCGCGCAGGAAGGCATCCGGCTTCTGGATCAGCAGGCCGCAGCCATCGCCGGTCTTGCCATCGGCGTTGATCCCACCGCGATGGGTCATGCATGTCAGAGCTTCAATGGCGGTCTGCAGCAGGTGATGGCTCGCCTCGCCCTGCATATGGGCGATCAGGCCGAAGCCGCAGTTATCCTTGAACTCATCAGGACGGTACAAACCTGCTTTCATAGGGACTCTCACCAGACTGCCTTTTTCAAGGCAATTGCTTTCAAATTCAACCACTTACCAGGCGCGCAGGACAAAGCCCCGGCTTTGCGCAGGCAAAAGGGAGGTCATTGTACATATCTGCCTGGGCCGTCACAAATCTTCGTGGCGAGCCATTGAAAGCTTTTGTCGCAAAAGCGAAGGAAGTGACCGATCGATCATGCTATCGACCGAGCGGTCATCATTCCGCAGACCGAAGCATCTAACGAGCCGAGGCAATTTCCTGCTTGATGCTGGCAAAGGTGCGAGGCCAGGGGCCGCCCGCCTGCACCTTGGCCGGCAAAGCCTTGAGCGCCGCCTGAGCCGCTTCGCGGGAGACAAAGCTGCCGTAGGTCACCACATACAGCGGCCGCCCCTGATGCAGCTTCTTGAAGTAGTGGTAGTCCGCCCCGTGCTGGCGCACAAAGGCCTGAGCACTGCTCTCTGCGCGCGCCCCCAGAATCTGCAAGGTATAGCGTGACGCCGCCTGCGCAGCATACCACCCTGCAGCTCCCTCCACCTTGCCTGCCGTCGCGGGCACCTCTTTCGGCTTTACCGCAGGAGCAGGAGCAGGAGCAGGAGCAGGAGCAACACTAGCCGTCGCTGGCGCCTCGACCACTGCTGGAGCAACTGCGGCGACAGCGGGCTGCGAAGGGGCAGGCGCGCCCGACACCGGCGACACCGGCGACACCTCGACACTCACACCAGCAGCCCCCTGCGCCTCATCGACCTCTTCAGCCGAGCCAGCACCCGCTGCCTGCGCCAGAGGCTGGCGAATGACCGGCTGCGCCTCTCCCACCAACGGCAGCGGCAACGGCTGGCTGGCGCCCGCAAACTCGATGGCCGGCGCGCCCCCTGAAACCACCTCGACAGCAGGCGCGGGCACAACCCCCTCCACGCCGGGCTGCCCTATCTGACCTAGCGGCAGCTGAGCCGTAGTCGGCCCGACCACCTCACCAGTCGAGCTCCCCTGCATCAGCCAGGCAGCCAGCACGCCAATCCCCACCACAGCTAGTGCCAGCAGATGCTTTTTCGGCAGGTTCAGCCCCGCACGCCGCTTAGCTCCCCGCCTGGCCAGCATGGCCTCGACAAGAACCTCACGCGCCACCTCGTTGATGCCGCCCGGCCACCCTCCCGAACGGCGATGCACATCCAGCACCTGCTCATCCGAAAGCAGCTCCAAACCCTGCCCAGCCCCCTCCAGGCGCTGCACCAGGTATTCGCGGGTCTCATCCTCGGCATAAGGCTGCAACGCGAGCGCATGGAAACACTCCTCCCCCTCGACCAGCGCCTCCAGTCGCTCGACCAGCTGCGGCTCGGCAAACAGGAACACATGGGCACGCCCCTCCCCGTCACCCTCGGCCAGCGTCAGCAAGCTCGCCAATGCGGCATCGCCGAGCTGCTCCGCGTCGTCGACCAGCACATAGACCTCTTGCCCGGTCAAGGCCATCTGCCCGATCTGCTTCAGGATGGCTGTCAACTCGGCCTGCTGAACCTGCAAACCCTGGGCAACCTGGCGCAACACAGCCCCAGGCTCGACTGCGCCCCGCGCAGAGACCACCACGCAATGAACGGCCTGCTTGTTGGTGCTGGCCACCAACGCCTGGCGCAGAAGCGTCTTACCGCTGCCTTGCGGGCCGGTCACCACCAACAGCAGCTGGCTGTAACGCGCGAGGTGATGCAGCTGCCCCAGCACCGGCTTGCGCTGAGCGGGAAAAAACTTGAAGCCGGGCACCCGAGCTGCGAAGGGGTCATGGCTGAAGTGGTAGTGATCGAGGAAAGCCTCGTCAGCGTGCAGACTGGTCATGGGGCACTCATTAGTGTTTTAACTGATCCACCAGCGCCACGTAATCGGTCGCGAGGGTGGCGTGCAATATCTCGTGCGGATAATCGCCGGTCACTACCGCCTCACCCAGCTGACGCAGCAGAACCAAGCGCAAGCGCCCGTCGAGCACTTTCTTATCGATGGCCATGTGCTCAAGAAAATCGTCCGGCGTCATGTCTGCCGGCGGCACCACCGGCAAACCGGCCGCCTGGAACAGGCGCACCGCCCGGTCACGATCGGCGGTCGAAATCCAACCAAGACGCCTCGACATCTCCAAGGCCATCACGGTACCCGCCGCCACCGCTTCGCCATGCAGCCAGACGCCATAGCCCTGATGAGTCTCGATGGCATGCCCGAAGGTATGCCCCAGATTCAGCGTGGCCCGCACTCCCGACTCGCGCTCATCGGCACCGACCACTCGCGCCTTGGCCGCGCAGGAGCGCTCGATGGCTACGGTCAATGCCGACTGATCGAGCGCCCGCAACGCCGCCATGTTTTGCTCAAGCCAGACAAGGAAGTCCGCATCGCAGATCAAACCGTACTTGATCACCTCCGCCAGACCCGCGGACAACTCCCGCGCCGGCAAGGTGTTCAGACTGGCAGTATCGATCAACACCGCCCGAGGCTGATAGAAGGCACCGACCATGTTCTTGCCGAGCGGGTGGTTGATCCCTGTCTTCCCCCCGACCGAGGAGTCCACCTGTGACAGCAAGGTCGTCGGGACCTGAATGAAATTGACCCCACGCTGGTAACAAGCCGCGGCAAAGCCCGCCATATCGCCGATCACGCCACCACCCAAGGCGATGACCGTGGTGCGCCGATCATGCCGCGCCGTCAGCATGGCATCGAAGATCTTCTGCAGGGTTTCCCAGGTCTTGAATGCCTCGCCGTCGGGCAGAACCACGGAGGTCAGCATGTAACCGCCCAGTACCGACTCGAGGGCACGCAGATAAAGCGGCGCCACCGTTTCATTGGTGACTATGGCCACCTGGCGTCCAGCAATGTGCGGGGCTAATAGATCGGGCCGAGCCAGTATGTCGGCGCCGATATAAATGGGATAACTACGCTCACCGAGATCGACCTGAAGAGTTTGCATGGAGCCCCCGGATTGAAAAGGGCCCTAGGATAGCGCAGTTCAGCCCGCGCTTTAACGGGGCGGCAGCGCTTCCAGGCGCTCCAGTATTTCCTGTACGACCAAGCGCGGCGGACGCTCGTCCGTCTCCACCACTACATCGGCAATTTCCCGGTACAGCGGGTCACGAACCGCCAGCAGATCGCTGAGCACCTTGGCAGGATCTGCAGTACGCAACAAAGGACGATTACGGTCGCGCGAAGTACGATCGAGCTGCTGCACGACCGAGGCATGCAAATAAACGACGCGCCCACCACGCCTGAGCGCCGCACGGTTTTCCGGACGCATCACCGCGCCGCCCCCGGTTGCCAACACCATGCCGTCGAACTCGCATAGCTCGGCGATCACCGCCTGCTCACGCTCGCGAAAGCCCTGCTCGCCCTCGACATCGAAAATCCAGGGAATATCGGCCCCCGTCCGTTGCTCGATTTCCTTATCCGAGTCCTTGAACGGAAGCCGCAGCTCTTTGGCAAGCAAACGCCCGATGGTGCTTTTTCCAGCCCCCATCGGGCCAACGAGGATCAAATTGCGCACTAGGTTAACGGCTCACGGCAATGGCCTGGTTGTTCATGATACGCGGAGTAAGGAAAACCAGCAGCTCGGACTTGTTATCCTGAACGACATCTCTTCGAAACAAGCGACCCAAGTACGGAAGATCACCCAAAAATGGGACTTTATCTACAGCACTGCTTCTTGTATTGGAGAACACCCCACCGATTACGATGGTTTCGCCGTCAGAGACCAGAACCTTGGCATTGACCTCATTCTTCTTGATCGAGGGAGTTCCATTGACCTCTTGAGTAAAGTCCGGCTCATCTTTGGTTACCTTTACCTCCATGATAATCCGATTATCAGGCGTTATCTGCGGGGTAACCTCAAGAGAAAGTACAGCCTCGGCAAAGGCGATAGTAGCAGCACCACTAGAGCTAGCCTCGGGATAAGGGATCTCAGAACCTTTCAATATTTTTGCCGTCTCCTTATCAGAAGTGACGACCTTCGGCTGAGAAATGATCTCACCGTTGCCGGTTTTCTCCATCGCCGAAAGCTCTAGATCAAGAATCGTATTATCCGTAATAAAACCTATGCCAATACCCGAAGTAGCATCCGACGCACCTATATCGACGAAGGGTGCATTAAATGGCAGTTTGATTGTATCTGCTGCACCAGCCGCCCCCTCTTCGAGAGAAATACGCTGACCACGCCCAAAGACGCTCCACTTATTATCACCTACAGAAGCCCCCCCCCAACGCACACCAAGACTCTTGTCAAAGTCAACATTAGCCTCAACTATGCGGGCCTCAATCATTACCTGCCTAACAGGAATGTCTAGCTGAGTAACGATACGTCGCAGCTCGTCAAGCCGATCCTGAGTCTGGTAGGCAATAATACTATTAGTTCTATCATCGACCGTAATGGAGCCACGCTCGTCAGCACTGGCGTCTGCGCTAGCGACCGACTGGAATAGCTTTGCCATGTCAGCCGCCTTAGCGTAGTTTACCTGAATCAATTCTCGGCGCAGCGGAGCCAACTCTGCAATCTGCTTCTGTGCCTCAAGCTCTTGACGCTCACGAGCTGCAATTTCGTCCGCAGGCGCGACTAACAGCACATTACCGACCTGCCGCTTATCCAAGCCTTTAGTTTTCAGAACCAGATCCAACGCCTGGTCCCATGGCACATTTTGCAGGCGCAGGGTGATATTGCCCTCAACCGTATCGCTAGCAACCAGATTAAGATCTGTAAAATCTGCAATCAACTGAAGGACTGAGCGAACATCTATATCCTGGAAGTTCAACGAAAGTTTTTCACCGCTATACGCAAAGCGCTCACTCTTGCGCTTATCAACCTCTTCCTGAGTCAACGGCTTTATACTCAGCGTAAGCTTATTGTCTGTCTGGTATGCCAAATAGTCGTACACGCCTACCGGCTCAATTACGATACTTGCCTTATCAGCTGACCCCGTCGCACTGACGAACTGCACCGGCGTCGCGAAATCCTTAACATCCAAGCGGACCCGGAGAGCATCAGGCAATAGTGTTTTCGCAAAGTCCAAGCGTATCTTGCCACCCTGCTCCTGAATATTCGGGCTTACGGAAGCATCGGACAAGGTAATAACCACATTACCCTCACCCTGCTCCCCCCGCTGAAAATCAATATTATTGATAGCTTTGCCCTGTGCAGCATATATCTTGGACGCAGGCGCACTTGCAGTGGTCGCTGCCACAACTGCTGGACGGAAAGAGGAGGCGCTCCCGCCGGCCCCTTCCCCAACCAATACATAAAGGTCATTGCCCTCAACCCGAGTACTGTAGGGCGACAAGCTGGTCAAGTTAATGATCAAGCGAGTCCGATCCTTGGCTTCGACTACAGTTACGCTGCGCGCATTGCCTACGCCTAGCTCTCGATTCTTAGAGCCCAGTTGATTGGAAACACCCGGTAGATCGAGAGCGATTCGCGCCGGCTGCTCGATTGTGTAACCGCGAGGCGCAAGAACCGGCTCATCGAAAGACAGCTTTAGTTCGACTCGATCCCCAGGCAAGGCAGCGACATCAAGCGCCTGCAGGTTTGCAGCAAGCAACGCAGGTGATAACAGCAGCGCGCACAGAGAAACACCTAGATGTGAAAGGGAGCCATTCATTCTCAGGTTCCGTTGAGCAGATCGGTTATTTTTCTTCATATTCATTTCGCCCCCTTAAGAGCGCTCCTTAAGGGAGAGGCTACGCGGCCGTTCGAGCCAGCCACCCTCACCGTCTGGAACGATTTCGATTACATCGACCTTGGACTCATCAATCGCAAGAATGCGTCCATGATTGCGCCCGAGATAGTCTCCCACCTTGACCCTGTGCACTCCCCCGGCGCCACTCACCAGGGCATACACGCTGTCCTCTTTAGCCAGGGTGCCGACCATCTCGAACACTTCAATATTGAAGCCCTCGAGAAACTGCTTGACACGCGCCTCATCAGGCTTGACTTCCTTGGACCCTTTCTGCCGCTGAACCATATCGATCTTGACTGGCGGTTGAAACGGATTGCGCAACGCTGCTGCGCTGTAGGTAAAACTCTCGTACGGCTGAAACTTAGGCACAGGCTCTATCGCCCCTTTCGGCCTCGCACGCACCTCATCCATATACGCTTGCAGATCGCCAAAATTACCACTCGAACCACAACCTGCCAGCCCCAGTGCAATCATAAGCGCCGCGAGACGGGAGCCATTCATTACTGCACCCCCTTATCGTTATAGCGGTAGGTTTTTGCCAGGATATTCATGCGTAGCTTGGAAGTGCTTTCCGCACTCGCAGGCACAAGCTCAAAGTCATGCAAGGTTACAATACGCGGCAGACTGGCAACGCCACTGACAAAGGTCGCAAGATCGTGATAAGCACCCACCACCTTTATCTGAATAGGCAACTCAATGTAGAACTGCTGGGTCACCTCAGGCAGAAGCTTGATCTCCTCGAACTCCAGCCCACTCCCCAAGCCAGTACGAGTTATGTCCTCAAGCAACCCTGGGACCTCGGTATCACTCGGCAGCTGCTTTAGCAATGCACCAAAGGAAACTTCCATCTCCTTCATTTGCTCTTTATAAGCTTCCAGGTTGGCGGCCTGAAACGCCTTTGTAGCAAACTGCTCCTTGAGCGCTACTTCTTCGCCCTCCTGAACCGTCAACTGCGCCTGCAAATCCTTCAGGTGAAAGTTGTAGCCCAGCGCCAACACCACCAGCAGCAATAAAAGTCCAGTACTGAACTTTACCGCCGCCGGCCAAGACCCGACATTGTTAAAATCCAAGTCATTGACATCAATCTTCCGCAGACTATCCAGCGAGTCACTCAGGCTCATTGCTTGGCCTCCTCAGCCTCTAGACCAGGCTGCGTCTGCTGCACGGTCAACTGGAATACATTGGCCTGATCGACCATACCTGCCGTGACGGCCTTAACCTCCGTCAAGTTGGGAGCCTCCAGCCACTCAGACGAATCCAGGTTACGCATGAGATTGGAAACCCGATTGTTCGACTCGGCAGCACCTACAATCGCGATGTTCTTACCCGTCAGTTTGAGCCCAGTAAAATAGACACCATCCGGCAAGGTCCTGACCAACTGATCGAACACTCGGCCAATGATCGGCCTATTGCCCTGCAAGTCCTGAATGATTTTCATCCGTTCCAACAGCTGCTGGCGACGGGTCTTCAGCTCACTAATCTCCTTGATCCGGGCATCCAGCACCGCAATTTCCTTGCGCACGAACTCGTTGCGCGCATTTTGCTCTTCGATTGCGCCATTCAAATACTGGTCGCCCAGGAAGACCACGCCAGCCGCAACCACCAGGACACCGCCGAGCGTGACCAAGAATCGCTGCTTGCGCTCCTCACGTAACTGTTCGCGCCATGGAAGTAGGTTAATCCGCGCCATTAGTCAAAACTCCTCAGCGCCAGCCCACAGGCAATCATCAATGACGGAGCGTCGCTGGCCAATGCCCCGGCATTGACTCTGCTGCCCAGAGCCATGTCCGCGAACGGATTGGCCACCAGCGTTTGAGTACCGATCTTCTGCTGTATCAGCCGATCCAGATCCGGGATGGAGGCCGTCCCGCCAGCCAGGAGGATGTAGTCGACATCATTGAACTGGCCCGCCGCGAAGAAGAACTGCAAGGAGCGCGAGACCTGCTGTACGACAGCCTCCTTGAACGGCTGCAACACCTCACTGTCATAGTCGTCTGGAAGGCCTCCCTGCTTCTTGGCGAGCCCAGCTTCCTCAACCGACAGCCCGTAACGCCGCTGGATCTCCTCAGTCAGCTGCTTGCCCCCGAACAGTTGCTCGCGCGTATAGATGGTCCGCCCATCATGCAGGACGCTCAGGGTCGTCATGGTCGCACCGATATCGACCACCGCCACTGTCAGCACCTCTTGCCCGCCGCCCAGTTGCTCCGCAAGCAGGCCGTAGGCGCGCTCCAGGGCATAGGCTTCGACGTCGACCACCTTGGCGGTCAAGCCGGACAGGGCCAGCGCGGCCTCTCGAACCTCGACGTTCTCCTTGCGACAGGCTGCGAGGAGTACCTCGACACGGTCGGGGTTGCGCGGCGAAGGCCCTTGCACTTCGAAGTCGATCGCCACTTCTTCGAGGGGATAGGGGATGTACTGATCAGCCTCGATCTTCAGCTGATTCTCGAGGTCATCGTCGGAAAGCCCGGCCTCCATCTCGATGGTCTTGGTGATCACTGCCGAGCCGGCCACCGCCACGGCGACCGATTTCACGCCGCTCCTGGCCTTGCTCAACACGCGCGTAAGCGCCTGACCAACGCCTTCCAACTCGGCGATGTTCTTCTCGACCACAGCATTTGGGGGGAGTGGCTCGACAGCGTAAGCCTCTACCTTGTAGCGGCTTCCGGAGCGACTCAACTCGAGGAGCTTGACCGAGGTCGAACTGATATCGATCCCCAGCAGCGTATTCGCATTCTTATTGAAGAGCCCTAGCACGACCGATTTCCTATTGGCATCCGCGACTTACGGACTATTTATGTTTTTTCACATTAAATAACAGTCTTGACAGAAGCGCAAATGGCTCCCCAGGAAAAAAAACGCTTATAATGTGAACAGTTTTTCCCTTTTGGCTTTGCCTTCCGCTTAACTCGTTCTTTTATCTGGAAATCCAAAAATCTTGATGCGTCTGCTGAAGTTTTTCTGCTGGTCCTGTGTCGCCGTTTTTTGCGGGCTGTTACTCAGTTTGAGCGGCGCGTTCCTCTATCTTAGCCCCAACCTACCTTCCGTCGAGTCGCTGCGCAGCATCCAGCTGCAGATCCCCCTGCGGGTCTACAGCAGTGATGCCAAGCTGATCGCGGAGTTCGGTGAGATGCGTCGCTCCCCCGTCGCTTTCGCCGACATACCTGCAGATTTCACCAACGCGCTGCTGGCCGCCGAAGACGACAATTTTGCCAACCATTATGGCGTCGACGTTACCAGCCTGATGCGCGCTGCCACGCAAATATTGAAAAGCGGGCAGATCCAGTCCGGCGGCAGCACCATCACCATGCAGGTGGCGAAGAATTTCTTCCTCACCAGCGAGCGAAGCTTCTCGCGCAAGATCAACGAAATACTCCTCGCCCTGCAGATCGAGCGGGAGCTGAGCAAGAGCGAGATCCTCGAGCTTTACGTCAACAAGATCTACCTCGGCAACCGGGCTTACGGCATCGAAGCCGCCGCCCAGGTCTACTACGGCAAGTCGATCCGCGATCTGAGCCTGGCGCAGATGGCGATGATCGCCGGCCTGCCGAAAGCCCCCTCGCGCTTCAATCCTTTGGTCAACCCCGCCCGTGCCAAGGAGCGACGCGACTGGATTCTCGGTCGTATGCTCCTGCTCGGCCGGATCGACCAGCAACGCTACGCAGCCGCCCTGGCCGAACCTATAGACGCCAGCTATCACGTGCCCACGCCGGAAATCGTCGCCCCCTACGTGGCGGAAATGGTCCGCGCCGAGATGGTCGGACGCTTCGGCAGCGATGCCTATACCGAAGGCTTCAATGTCACCACCACGGTGCCCAGCGACCTGCAGGACGCTGCTAACCGCGCGGTGCGCGAAGGCCTGATTGCCTATGATCAGCGCCACGGCTACCGCGGCCCGGAAAGCCGGTTACCCGGCATGACCATGGACACCTGGCGCCGCGAACTGACCAAGCAGAGCTCGCTGGGCGGCCTCGAGCCGGCCATCGTCACCCAGGTCGAAACCAGCGGCATCCTCGTGCTCACCCGCAGCGGCAAGGAAGAAGCGGTCGCCTGGGACAGCATGAAATGGGCGCGCCCCTTTCTCAGCACCAACAGCCTCGGGCCACGCCCCAAGCAGCCGGCCGACGTGGCTCAGATCGGCGACCTGATCCGCGTGCAGCGCCAGGCCGATGGCAGCCTGAGCTTCGTTCAGCTGCCGGCCGCACAGAGCGCCCTGGTCTCTCTGGACCCGCGCAACGGAGCGATCCGCGCCCTGGTCGGCGGCTTCTCCTTCGAGCAGAGCAACTATAATCGCGCCGCCCAAGCCAAGCGCCAGCCAGGCTCGAGCTTCAAGCCATTCATCTATAGCGCCGCGCTGGACAGCGGCTACACCGCCGCCAGCCTGGTCAACGACGCGCCCATCGTATTCGTCGACGACTACCTCGATCAGGTCTGGCGTCCCAAGAACGACAACAACACCTTCCTCGGGCCGATCCGCCTGCGCGAAGCCCTGTACAAGTCCCGCAACCTGGTGTCGATCCGCCTGCTGCAAGCCATCGGCATCGAATACACACTGGACTACGTCAGTCGCTTCGGCTTCGACAAACAGGACCTGCCGCGCAATCTATCCCTGGCGCTGGGCACGGCCAACCTGGCCCCGCTGGAGGTGGCCAGCGGCTGGACCAGCTTCGCCAACGGCGGCTACAAGATTCAGCCCTACCTGATCGAGCGCATCGAAGACCGCCAAGGCCAGCTGCTGTTCGCCGCCACCCCGGCCAGCGTGCCGAACACTACCCCGGCACAGGAGAGCACGGCCGAGGACGGCCTGCTCGCCACCGCCCAGGCGGCTCGGCCCACCCTGCCCGAGCCGGTCGTCGCCGAACGCATTATCGATGAACGCACCGCTTACATCATGACCAGCATGCTGCAGGACGTGATCAAGCGCGGGACGGGGCGCCGCGCCATGGCCCTGGGTCGCAGCGACCTGGCCGGCAAGACCGGCACCACCAACGAGTCCAAGGACAGCTGGTTCTCCGGCTACAACGCCGACTACGTGACCACCGTATGGGCCGGCTTCGACCAGCCGGAGAGCCTCGGCCGCCACGAGTATGGCGGCACGGTCGCGCTGCCGATCTGGATGAGCTATATGGGCGAAGCCCTCAAGGACAAGCCCAGCCATCCGCCACTAGAACCGAGCGGCCTGCTGACCCTGCGCATCGACCCGCACAGCGGGCGCACGGCATTGCCGGGCACCCCGGACGCCTACTTCGAACTATTCAAGAGCGAGGACTCGCCGCCACCGATGAGCGAACTCGACCCGAGCCTGGGCATTCCAGGCAGCCCGCTGCCCGCCGACGAGGTCGCGCCGCTGGACCTGTTCTAAGGCCCGGCCGACGGCGCTTCTCGAGCCTGAGGCGCCAGCTCGAACCAGAAAATAAAAAAACCCGCCGAAGCGGGTTTTTTTAATGGGACGGCCTTAGCCGTTGAACACCTCATCCACCGACTTCAGCGGATAGTGCTTCGGGTAGGGCTGGGTCGCCACGCCAGTCTCGATGGCGGCCTTGGCCACGGCGTCGCACACCAGGGTGATCAGGCGCGGGTCCATCGGCTTCGGAATGATGTACTCGCGGCCGAACTCCAGCTTGATACCGCCGTAGGCGTCGCAGACTTCCTGCGGCACCGGCAGCTTGGCCAGGTCGCGCAGGGCCAGGGCGGCGGCGATCTTCATTTCCTCATTGATGCGGGTGGCGCGCACGTCCAGGGCGCCGCGGAAGATGAAGGGGAAGCCCAACACGTTGTTGACCTGGTTCGGGTAGTCCGAACGACCAGTGGCCATGATCACGTCGCTGCGCACCTCATGGGCCAGCTCCGGCTTGATTTCCGGGTCCGGGTTGGAGCAGGCGAACACGATGGGGTTGGCCGCCATGCGCTGGAGGTCTTCCTGGCTCAGCAGGTTGGCGCCGGACAGGCCGACGAACACGTCCGCACCCTCGAGGGCATCGGCCAGGGTGCGTTTCTCGGTTTCGGTGGCGAACACCGCCTTGTACTGGTTCAGATCGTCGCGGCCGGCATGGATCACGCCCTTGCGGTCGATCATGTAGATGTTCTCGACCTGGGCGCCCATGCTCACCAGCAGCTTCATGCAGGACACCGCCGCGGCGCCGGCACCGAGGCAGACGATCTTCGCCGTCTCGAGGTTCTTGCCGGCGATTTCCAGGGCATTGAGCATGCCGGCAGCGGTGACGATCGCGGTGCCGTGCTGGTCATCGTGGAATACCGGAATGTCGCACTGCTCGATCAGCGCGCGCTCGATCTCGAAGCACTCGGGCGCCTTGATGTCTTCCAGGTTGATGCCGCCGAAGGTGATGGAAATGCGCTTGACCGTGTCGATGAAGGCCTGCGGGCTTTCCGAGTCGACCTCGATGTCGAACACGTCGATCCCGGCGAAGCGCTTGAACAGCACGCCCTTGCCTTCCATGACCGGCTTGGAGGCCAGCGGGCCGAGGTCGCCCAGGCCGAGGATCGCGGTACCGTCGGAAATGACAGCCACCAGGTTGCCCTTGCCGGTGTAGCGGTAGGCCAGCTCGGGGTCGCGAGCGATCTCACGCACCGGTTCGGCGACGCCCGGGCTGTAGGCCAACGACAGGTCGCGGGCGGTTGCAGTGGGCTTGGTCAGCTCGACACTCAGTTTCCCGGGGCGGGGTTGCGCGTGATACTCGAGAGCGGCGGTTTTCAGATCAGACATAGTGGCATTTCCGCTTTTTGGCTGTTGAACAGGCAGGCGTGCGAGGATACGCAACTTGTATACAACGGCACAAGACCGGCAGGTCAGCCCGACAACGGCTGACCTAGCGCACGATCTTGAGCCGATCGCCGGGTCGCGGCTCGCCCACCGGATAGAGATTGTTGAGCAGGCGCAGGCTCGCCTCGGCATCGCCCGGCAACCGGCTTTGCTTGGCCAGGGCGGCCAGGCTTTGCCCCGCCCGGGCCCGCACCACCCGCAGGCGCAGCGGTTCGGCCAGCTTGCGCTCGGCGGCGGCCAAGGGTCGGAAGCTGCCGATCACCTCGAGAAACTGGCTATCGCGGCTTTGCAGCGAAGCCTCACCGCGCACCGCGGCGACGAACAGATAGGCACGCCCCCCGTGCAGCAGTACCGCCACACGCCGCGGGGCACTGCCGGGAATGATCGCGCTATGGCCCTGCAAGCCGGCCTGCTGCAAAGCCTGCTGCGCCACCAGGCGCTGAGTGCCGGCCCGCTCGCGCAGCAACTGCGCGGCACCGAGGCCCTTGGGGTTGTCCACCAGGGTCAGGGCGATGACTGCCTGCCCATCGCCGGCGAGGCCGATCAGCGCGTCCGGGCGATTGTTGAGGGTCCAGCCGTCGGGGACGCCCAGGGTGAAATCCAGCTCGCCATGATAGAAGCGCTGGCCCCGGCGCACACCGGTGGCCGCCGAGTCGCCGAACGGCAACCCCTCCAGATGCTCGAGAAAGGCCTCGCGCTTGACCACCTGACTGCCGCTCGCCAGTGCCCGCGCCGGCCCCAGCACCTGCTGCAGGCGCCGGTCGTTATCCGGATGGGTATCGAACAGCCCGTGATAGCCGCTGCTCTGCCGCGTCTGGCCACGCCGGGCCGCCTGGTCGCGGGCGAAGTCCTCCTGCGCCTTGAGCACCTTGACCACCTCGATCATCGCCTGCGGGTCGTAGCCGCTGCGCGCCAGATACTGCGCCCCCAGGCCATCCGCCTCCAGCTCCATGTCGCGGCCGTAGCCACGGACGAAGGCGCCGCCCAGCACATTGGTCAGGTCGGCGGCGGCGCCGATACCCGTGCCGATAGCCACCGCCTGGCCGAGGATGTTCCAGGCGCTCGACTGGCTCTGCTGCTGCACGCTGTGGCGCGCAGTGACGTGCCCCACTTCGTGGCCGAGCACGGCCGCCAGCTCGGCTTCGGAATTGAGGTAGGCCAGCAGGCCACGGTGGATATAGATGTAGCCGCCGGGCAGGGCGAAGGCATTGATATCGGGACTGTCCACCACGGTGAACTGGTAGTTGAGCTGGCTGCGATGACTGTGCCGGGCGACCCGCTCGCCGACCTGCTGCACATAGGCCTGCAGTTTCTCGTCGGCATAACGCGGGTACTGCTTGAGGATCTCCTGGTTGTAGCGCTGGCCCAGCTCCAGCTCCTGGCGCTCGCTCATCATCACGAAATCGTTGCGCCCGGTCGCCGGGTTCAGCGCGCAACCGGCGAGCAGCAGCCCCCCCAATAACAGCAGCGCACAACGCATACTCATCGCAGCACCTCCAGCATCGCCTCATGGCTCAACGGCAACAGCCAACGGGCCTTCCCCGGTTTTACGCCGCCGCGCCGCGAGCGGTCAACCACCCAGCCGCGGGCCTCGACCCGCATGCCGGCCAGGCGCTGCAAGCGCTGCACATCGAAGTGCGCCAGGGCCTTGGGCGCCACCTGCAGCACCAGCGGGCCGTCGAGCTCCAGCCAGACGCCGCCGCCATTGCGCTCGACCCGTTCGACCCGGCCCCGGACCAGGGCGAAGCCGCCGCGGCTCAGCTGCTGCGGCGAACGCAGCGGCGGCTGGCGCCACAAACCGGCATGCGCCTGCCGCGCCTGCTGCTCGGCCGCCCGCTGGCAGTCGAGCAAGGCCAGGTTGGGGGCGATGGCCACCAGGTAGCCGAGCCCCTCGGCCAACAGCTGCGCCTCGAGATTGCGTCCCCGTGCATCGAAACCGTGGGCCAGGGTACGGCCGTAGCGATCCCTGGCCTCGCGCCCGAGCTGCAGACCGATACGCCGCCCGCTGGCGCTCACCAGCTCATCGAGACGGCGCCTCGCCGCCTCGGCGTAGGGCTCGGCGGAGCGGCCATCGCGCCCCAGTTCCGGACTGTTCAGACCGATCAGGCGCACGCTGCGCCCGTCGGCCAGACGCAGGGTGTCGCCGTCCACCACCCGCTGCACCTGCACGCTCTGCAGCGGCCCCGACGGCGGGCACAAGGCCAGCGCCGGCGCCAGGTAAAACGCGGAAACGAAAAAGGCGCCCACTAGGGACGCCTTTCTCAGTAGCGCGGAACAAGCCATCGGGCTGTTTCCGGCGAGTCGGCTGCTTACTTGGCAGAACCGAACATGCCGAAACGCTGCTTGAAGCGATCGACGCGGCCGCCGGTATCCAGCATCTTCTGCTTGCCGGTGTAGAACGGGTGGCACTCGTTGCACACGTCCAGGCTCAGCGGCTTGCCCAGGGTGGAGCGGGTCTCGATCACGTTGCCGCAGCTGCAGGTGGCGGTGATGGCTTCGTAAGTCGGGTGGATATCGGCTTTCATGGTGGATTCCTCGGGGCTGTCGTGCCGCCACCCGACACTATTGTCGGATACCGCACGGAAATAGGCCGCGGATCATACCAGACCGGCAACCCGTTGCAAGCCGCCGCCCCTGCCGGCTGTCGCGGGGGGGGCCATGCTAAGATCGCCGCGACCTTGCCTGGAGCCTCTGCGTGCCCGCCGCCATCCTGCGTCTCGCCCTGCCCTCACCGCTGCGCCGCCTGTTCGACTACCGCGCCCCGCCCGGCGTGCCGCGCAGCGCCCTGCAGCCGGGCATGCGCCTGCGCGTACCCTTCGGCCGCCGCGAGCTGATCGGTATCCTCATCGAGATCGGCGACAGCAGCGAGGTGCCGGCGGACAAGCTCAAGCCCGCCCTGGAACTGCTCGACAGCCAGCCTCCGCTGCCGCCGGCGCTATTCAAGCTGTGCCTGTGGACGGCCCAGTACTACCAGCACAGCCTCGGCGACACCCTCAGCTGGGCCCTGCCGGTGCTGTTACGCCAGGGCGAGCCCGCCGAGGCGCGCCAGGAGCGCTTCTGGTTGCTCAACGACGGTGCCCGCATGGACGACCCGCGCCTGGCCCGGGCCCCGCGCCAGCGCGAGGCACTCAAGACCATCGCCCAGCACCCCCACGGCGTGCCCCACCAACTGCTCGGCCAGCTGCAGCTGAACAAGGACAGCCTGGAGCTGTTGCGGGACAAGGGCCTGGTGCGCATCGAGGTGCGCCGCCACGCCGCCAGGGAGCGCCACGGCAGCTGGCTGGCCCAGCCGGAGCTGGCGCTGAACGCCGAGCAGCAGATCGCGGAGCGCGCGGTGCGCGAGGGTTTCGGCCGCTTCGGCGCCTTCCTCCTGGCGGGGGTGACCGGCAGCGGCAAGACCGAGGTCTACCTGCAACTGATCCGCGCCACCCTGGAGGCCGGCAAGCAGGCCCTGGTGCTGATCCCCGAGATCAACCTGGGGCCGCAGACCCTGGCGCGCTTCGAACGGCGCTTCAACGCCCGCATCGCCCTGCTGCACTCGGCGGTGAACGACCGCGAGCGCCTGGACGCCTGGCTGGCGGCGCGCGACGGCGAGGCCGACATCATCATCGGCACCCGCTCGGCGCTGTTCACCCCGATGCGGCGCCCGGGGCTGATCATCATCGACGAGGAACACGACGCCTCCTATAAACAGCAGGAGGGCCTGCGCTACCACGCCCGCGACCTGGCCCTGGTGCGCGCCCGCCAGGAGAGCGTGCCGATCCTGCTCGGCTCGGCCACGCCCTCGCTGGAAAGCCTGCACAATGCCCACAGCGGCCGCTACCGCCTGCTGTGCCTGGAGCGACGCGCCGGCGGCGCCCAGCCGCCGCGCTTCCTGCGCCTGGACGTGAAGAGCCTGCCGCTCGACTCCGGCATCTCCGGGCCGCTGCAGCAGGCCATCCGCCAGACCCTGGAAGCCGGCCAGCAGGTGCTGGTGTTCCTCAACCGCCGGGGCTTCGCCCCGACCCTGCTGTGCCACGACTGCGGCTGGCTGTCGGAGTGCCCGCGCTGCGACGCCCGCATGACCGTGCACCAGCGCTCCAACGAGCTGCGCTGCCACCACTGCGGTCACACGCAGCGCCGGCCCAGCCACTGCCCCAAGTGCCAGAGACTCGACCTGCGCCCGGTCGGGGCCGGCACCGAGCGCGCCGAGGAACGCCTGGCGACCCTGTTCCCCCAGACCCCGGTGCTGCGTGTCGACCGCGACAGCACGGCGCGCAAGGATGCGATGCACGGCCTGTTCGAGCGCGTCCAGCGCGGCGAGCCGTGCATTCTGGTCGGCACCCAGATGCTCGCCAAGGGCCATCACTTCCCCCGGGTCACCCTGGTGGCCATCCTCGATGCCGACGGCGGCCTGTTCTCCGCAGACTTCCGCGCCAGCGAGCGCATGGCCCAGCTGATCGTCCAGGTCGCCGGCCGTGCCGGCCGCGCCGAGGAGCCCGGCCGGGTGATCATCCAGAGCCACCTGGCCGACCACCCCCTGCTGGTACAGCTGACCGAGCAGGGCTACTTCGCCTTCGCCGAGCAGGCCCTGGGCGAGCGCCGTGGCGCCGGCCTGCCGCCCTTCTGCCACCTGGCCCTGCTGCGCGCCGAGGCGCACAAGCCGGGTCAGGCCGAGGGTTTTCTCGACGAGGCCTGCAGCGAGGCCGAGTTGCTGCTGAACGAACTGCAACTCGAGGGCATCGAACTGCTCGGCCCGGTACCGGCGCCGATGGAGCGCCGCGCCGGCCGCTACCGCGCCCAGCTGCTGCTGCAGAGCGGCGCCCGGGCGCCGCTGCACCGTCTGCTGCACGTCTGGCTGGCGGCCCTGGAGCGGATGCCCGGCGGCCGCACGGTGCGCTGGTCGCTGGATGTCGACCCGATCGATCTGTTCTGATCGCCGACGACAGCGGTTGGCAAGCCTGGATGGGCCACGGATAATGTGCTGTTTTCAACCAGCGCCCCCGGGCGCCGCCGCGCCACGCGGCCGGACGAGCAGACCATGAAAGACAGCATTCGCCACCTGATCCAGCAAGCCCTGACCCGCCTGACCACCGAAGGCGTGCTGCCCGAGGGCCTGAGCCCGGCGATCCAGGTGGAGAACACCAAGGACAAGAGTCACGGCGACTTCGCCAGTAACATCGCCCTGATGCTGGCCAAGCCGGCCGCCATGAAGCCCCGCGAGCTGGCCGAGAAGCTGATCGCCGCGCTGCCGGCCGACCCGCAGATCAGCAAGGTGGACATCGCCGGCCCGGGTTTCCTCAACTTCTTCCAGAACAGCGACGCCCTGGCCGAGCGCCTGGACGCGGCCCTGGCCGACGAGCGCCTCGGCGTGCGCAAGGCCGGCGCGCCACAGCGGGTGGTGATCGACCTGTCCTCGCCGAACCTGGCCAAGGAGATGCACGTCGGCCACCTGCGCTCGACCATCATCGGCGACGGCGTCGCGCGGGTCCTGGAGTTCCTCGGCGACGAGGTGATCCGGCAGAACCACGTCGGCGACTGGGGCACCCAGTTCGGCATGCTGCTGGCCTACCTGGAAGAACAACCGGCCGCCGCCGAGAGCGAGCTGGCCGACCTGGAGGTGTTCTACCGCGCGGCGAAGAAGCGCTTCGACGAGTCGCCCGAGTTCGCCGACCGCGCCCGCCAGCTGGTGGTCCAACTGCAGGCCGGCGACGCCCGTTGCCTGGACCTGTGGCAGCGCTTCAACGACATCTCCCTGTCGCACTGCCAGAAGGTCTACGACCGCCTCGGCGTCAAGCTCAGCCCGGCCGACGTCAAGGGCGAGAGCGCCTACAACGCCGAGCTGCCGGGGATAGTCGCGGCGCTGCGCGACCAGGGCCTGCTGACCGAGGACAACGGTGCCCAGTGCGTGTTCCTCGAGGAGTTCAAGAACGCCGAGGGCAACCCGCTGCCGGTGATCGTGCAGAAGGCCGGCGGCGGCTACCTCTACTCGACCACCGACCTGGCCGCCATGCGCTTCCGCAGCCAGGTGCTGCAGGCCGACCGCGCCCTGTACTTCGTCGACCAGCGCCAGGCCCTGCACTTCCAGATGGTCTTCGAGGTGGCGCGCCGCGCCGGCTTCGTGCCCGCGGCCATGCAGCTGGAGCACATGGGCTTCGGCACCATGAACGGCGCCGACGGCCGCCCGTTCAAGACCCGCGACGGCGGCACGGTGAAGCTGATCGACCTGCTCGACGAGGCCGAGGAGCGCGCCTACGCCCTGGTCAAGGGCAAGAACCCCACGCTTGCCGAAACCGAACTGCGGCAGATCGCCCGCGCGGTGGGCATCGGCGCGGTGAAGTACGCCGACCTCTCCAAGCACCGCACCAGCGACTACAGCTTCAACTTCGAGCAGATGCTCAGCTTCGAGGGCAACACCGCGCCCTACCTGCTGTATGCCTACACCCGCGTGGCCAGCGTGTTCCGCAAGCTGGGCAAGGCGGTGACCGAGATCGACGGCCAGATCAGCCTGGACGCCGAGCAGGAACAGGCCCTGGCCGCCAAGCTGGCGCAGTTCGCCGAGGTACTGAACAATGTCGCCGACAAGGGCACGCCGCACCTGCTGTGCACCTACCTGTACGACCTGGCCGGGCTGTTCTCCAGCTTCTACGAGAACTGCCCGATCCTCGCCGCCGCGGACCAGGCCACCCAGCAGAGCCGCCTGCGCCTGGCGGCGCTGACCGGCCGCACCCTGCAGCAGGGCCTGCAGCTGCTCGGCCTGGAAACCCTGGAGCGCATGTAAGGTGGCCGCGCGCAAGAAGCCGGCCGCCAAGCGCGGCGCCAGCCGCTACAAGGCCCCGGCGAAGAAGCCGGTGCCGGCCTGGATCTGGCTGGCCTGTGGCCTGGCCATCGGCGGCTTCATGACCTTCCTGTTCAGCCTCGAGCCCGGCCGCGACGAGATCAAGCGCGACAAGGCCGAACAGGCGCGCAACGCCAAGCCGACCGCCAAGCCGAGCACGCCCGAGCCAGCCAAGCCCAAATACGACTTCTACACCCTGCTGCCGGAGTCCGAGGTCATAGTGCCGCCCCAGGCCCTGGAACAGCCGCCGGCAACGGTCGAGCAGAAGCCGGTGAGCGCCGAGGAAGCGGCGAAGATCGACGCGGCCCGCGCCGAGGCGGCGCTCAAGGGCGAGGTGCCGCCCCCGCCGCCGGTGGTGGCCAAGGCGCCGGTCACCACCCAGCTCTTCCTCCAGGCCGGCTCGTTCCGCCGCAAGGACGATGCGGAAAGCCTGCGCGCGCAGATCATCCTCCTCGGCCAGAACGTGCGCGTGGAGTCCGGCACGGTGCGCGAGGAGGTCTGGCACCGGGTGCTGATCGGCCCCTTCGCCGATCGCCAGCAACTGGCCCAGTCGCAGAAGACCCTGGCGGCCAACGGCTTCAGCAACCTGCTCCTGCAGCAGCGGCAGAGCCGCTGAGCCGTGCGCCGCACCGGCGGCGCGCGGCAATCCACTGTTACAGATGGGCGAGCGCCGTTCGGCCGAGAATCGTCCGGCGTCGGTTGAAAAGCGCCGCACGCCCCCCCATCTGAGTCTGCATTGGGCATTTTCGCCCCGCTGCGTGGAGACTCTCCCCTTGACCACCATCGTTTCAGTGCGCCGCCACGGCAAAGTCGTCATGGGCGGCGACGGCCAGGTGTCCCTCGGCAACACCGTGATGAAAGGCAACGCCAAGAAGGTTCGGCGCCTCTACCACGGCCAGGTGCTGGCCGGCTTCGCCGGCGCCACCGCGGATGCCTTCACCCTGTTCGAACGCTTCGAGGGCAAGCTGGAGAAGCACCAGGGCCACTTGGTGCGCGCCGCCGTCGAACTGGCCAAGGACTGGCGCACCGACCGCTCCCTGAGCCGCCTGGAAGCCATGCTGGCGGTCGCCAACAAGGACGCCTCGTTGATCATCACCGGCAACGGCGACGTGGTCGAACCCGAGCACGGCCTGATCGCCATGGGCTCCGGCGGCGGCTACGCCCAGGCCGCCGCCCTGGCCCTGCTGCAGCACACCCAGGAAATGAGCGCCCGCGAGGTCGCCGAGACCGCGCTGAACATCGCCGGGTCCATCTGCGTGTTCACCAACCAGAATCTGACCATCGAGGAACTGGACTCGGCCGTCTGAGCCGCCGTCCGTTCAGGAGCCGAATCATGTCCATGACCCCTCGCGAGATCGTCCACGAGCTCAGCCGCCATATCGTCGGCCAGGACGATGCCAAACGCGCCGTGGCCATCGCCCTGCGCAACCGCTGGCGGCGCATGCAGCTGCCGGCCGAGCTGCGCGCCGAAGTAACGCCCAAGAACATCCTGATGATCGGCCCGACCGGCGTCGGCAAGACCGAGATCGCCCGGCGCCTGGCGCGCCTGGCCAACGCGCCCTTCATCAAGGTCGAGGCGACCAAGTTCACCGAGGTCGGCTACGTCGGCCGCGATGTCGAGTCGATCATCCGCGACCTGGCCGACGCGGCGGTGAAGATGCTGCGCGAGCAGGAGATGACCAAGGTCCGCCACCGCGCCGAGGACGCCGCCGAGGAGCGCATCCTCGATGCCCTGCTGCCACCGGCGCGCACCGGCTTCAACGAGGACCCGGTGCCCAGCGGCGACTCCAACACCCGCCAGCTGTTCCGCAAGCGCCTGCGCGAGGGTCTGCTGGACGACAAGGACATCGAGATCGAGGTGGCCGAGGCCGCCACCGGCATCGAGATCATGACCCCGCCGGGCATGGAGGAGATGACCAGCCAGCTGCAGAACCTGTTCGCGGGCCTCGGCAAGGGCAAGAAGAAGAGCCGCAAGCTCAAGGTCAAGGAGGCCCTCAAGCTGGTGCGCGACGAGGAAGCCGCGCGCCTGGTCAACGAAGAGGAACTCAAGGCCCGCGCCCTGGAGGCGGTGGAGCAGAACGGCATCGTCTTCATCGACGAGATCGACAAGGTCGCCAAGCGCGGCAACACCGGCGGCGCCGACGTCTCCCGCGAGGGCGTGCAGCGCGACCTGCTGCCGCTGATCGAGGGCTGCACGGTCAACACCAAGCTGGGCATGATCAAGACCGACCACATCCTGTTCATCGCCTCCGGCGCCTTCCACCTGAGCAAGCCCAGCGACCTGGTGCCCGAACTGCAGGGCCGCCTGCCGATCCGCGTCGAGCTCAAGGCCCTCAGCCCCGAGGACTTCGAACGCATCCTCACCGAGCCCCACGCCTCGCTGACCGAGCAGTACGCCGCGCTGCTCAATACCGAGGGCCTGAACATCGAGTTCGCCGCCGACGGCATCAAGCGCCTCGCCGAGATCGCCTGGCAGGTCAACGAGAAGACCGAGAACATCGGCGCGCGGCGCCTGCACACCCTGCTCGAACGCCTGCTCGAGGAGGTGTCGTTCAGCGCCGGCGACCTGGCGTCCAAGCACGAGGACGCGCCGATTCGCATCGACGCGGCCTACGTCAACGGCCACCTCGGCGAACTGGCGGAAGACGAAGACCTGTCGCGTTATATTCTCTAGACCAGCCACCCAAGCCGCCCGGAGCACTCCGGGCGGCGTCCCAGGCGAAGACCATGAGCCCGATTCCCAGCGCCATTGAGCTGCACAAAGCCTCCAAGACCCTGACCCTGACATACGGCGAGCAGCGCTACAGCCTGCCCGCCGAGTTCCTCCGCGTGCACTCGCCCTCGGCCGAGGTCCAGGGCCACGGCAAACCCATACTGCAGACCGGCAAGCTGCATGTCGGCCTGAGCAGCATCGAGCCGGCGGGCAACTACGCCCTGAAGCTGTGCTTCGACGACGGCCATGACAGCGGCCTGTTCACCTGGGCCTACCTGTACGAGCTGGCCACCCGCCAGGACGAACTCTGGGCCGAATACCTGGCCGCACTCGCCGCAGCCGGCCAGTCCCGCGACCCGAACGAGTCCGTGGTCAAGCTGATGCTCTAATCGGGTGCGGGCCGGCCCCGCGCCCATACCGCCCCATCCCTCCCCCTGTCTCCAGCCCGCCGGCCACCCCGGCGGCGTCCCGTCCTGCCCGCCCGGTTAGAGCGCATTTTCTAATCCTTCCCGGCATACTTCCTGCGCATTCGGCCCGTATCGCCGCCAGCTTGCGCAAACTGACAAACTCGGGTAACCAGGGACCTGGCAGGTTCCCTGCATTTGTCCAACGGACAACTGCAAGAAAGTCGCGGAATAATCCGCCTTCGGTAACCCGAGCGATGCCCGGCCCTTCGGCCCCGTGTCTCCGTGCACAGCAGTTCGCCGGTATTCGCCTCAGGACAATGGAGCGTCGTTGATGACAGATAAACCCAGTGATGACCTGAAGAACCAAGCCTCCGAGAATACCCTCGGCCTCAATCCGGTCATCGGCATTCGCGGCAAGGACCTGCTGAGCTCGGCCCGCACCGTGCTCACCCAGGCCATCAAGCAACCCCTGCACAGCGCCAAGCACGTGGCCCACTTCGGCGTGGAGCTGAAGAATGTCCTGCTCGGTCAGTCCGAACTGACCCCCGAAACCGGCGACCGCCGCTTCGCCGACCCGGCCTGGAGCCAGAACCCGCTGTACCGGCGCTACCTGCAGACCTACCTGGCCTGGCGCAAGGAACTGCACGACTGGGTCGAGTTCAGCGACCTGTCGGAGCAGGACGTCAGCCGCAGTCACTTCGTCATCAATCTGATGACCGAGGCTATGGCCCCGAGCAACAGCATGGCCAACCCGGCCGCGGTCAAGCGTTTCTTCGAGACCGGCGGCAAGAGCCTGCTGGACGGCCTCAGCCACCTGGCCAAGGACCTGATCAACAACGGCGGCATGCCCAGCCAGGTCAACATGGATGCCTTCGAGGTCGGCCAGAACCTGGCCACCACCGAAGGCTCGGTGGTCTTTCGCAACGAGGTGCTGGAACTGATCCAGTACCGGCCGATCACCGAGCAGGTGCACAGCCGCCCGCTGCTGGTGGTGCCGCCGCAGATCAACAAGTTCTACGTGTTCGACCTGTCGCCGGAGAAGAGCCTGGCGCGCTTCCTGCTGCGCAACGGCGTGCAGACCTTCGTGATCAGCTGGCGCAACCCGACCAAGGCCCAGCGCGAATGGGGCCTGTCCAGCTACATCGAAGCGCTGAAGGAAGCCATCGAGGTGGTCAGCGCGATCACCGGCAGCGCGGACATCAACATGCTCGGCGCCTGCTCCGGCGGCCTCACCACCGCCTCGCTGCTGGGCCACTACGCCGCCCTCGGCGACCCCAAGGTGCATGCCCTGACCCTGCTGGTCAGCGTGCTCGACACCCAGCTGGACACCCAGGTCGCGCTGTTCGCCGACGAGACGACCCTGGAGGCTGCCAAGCGCCGTTCCTACCAGGCCGGCGTGCTGGAAGGCAGCGACATGGCCAAGGTGTTCGCCTGGATGCGCCCCAACGACCTGATCTGGAACTACTGGGTCAACAACTACCTGCTCGGCAACGAGCCGCCGGTGTTCGACATCCTCTACTGGAACAACGACACCACCCGCCTGCCCGCCGCCCTGCACGGCGAGTTCATCGAGATGTTCAAGACCAATCCGCTGACCCGCAGCGGGGCACTGGAAGTCTGCGGCACGCCGATCGACCTCAAGCAGGTGACCTGCGACTTCTACTGCGTGGCCGGCACCACCGACCACATCACCCCCTGGGAGTCGTGCTACAAATCGGCGCACCTGTTCGGCGGCAAATGCGAGTTCGTGCTGTCCAACAGCGGCCACATCCAGAGCATCCTCAACCCGCCGGGCAACCCCAAGGCGCGCTACATGACCAACAGCGAGATGCCACTGGACCCGAAGGCCTGGCAGGACGGTTCGACCAAGCACACCGACTCCTGGTGGCTGCATTGGCAGAAATGGCTGGCCGAGCGTTCGGGCGAGACCAAGAAGGCACCGAGCAAGCTGGGCAACAGGGCTCACCCGCCGGCCGAGGCCGCACCCGGCACCTATGTCCACGAACGCTGATCGACTGCGCTCTGCGCAGCACTGCCCGCGGCACCAGGAGGTGCCGCTCGACCACCCGGCCATCGCGGCGCGGGCAACGAACCAGGCGTCGCCCTGGCGGATCTGGAGGGGCCCGGATGGCCCGCCCCAGCGGTTTAACCAATAGGGCTCCTGCGCATGTCGTTACCCTTCGTCTTTCGCACCATCGAGCTCGATGGCCAGAGCATCCGCACCGCGGTCCGCCCCGGCAACGGCCAGATGGCTCCGCTGCTGATCTTCAACGGCATCGGCGCCAACCTCGAGCTGGTCATGCCCTTCGTCCGGGCGCTGGACCCGGACCTGGAGGTGATCGCCTTCGACGTGCCCGGCGTCGGCGGCTCCTCGACGCCCAGCACGCCCTATCGTTTCCCCGGCCTGGCCAAGCTGGCGGCGCGCATGCTCGACTACCTGGACTACGGTCAGGTCAACGCCATCGGCGTGTCCTGGGGCGGCGCCCTGGCCCAGCAATTCGCCCACGACTACCCGGAGCGCTGCAAGAAGCTGGTGCTGGCCGCCACCTCGGCCGGCGCGGTGATGGTCCCGGGCAAGCCCAGGGTGCTGTGGCGCATGGCCAGCCCGCGCCGCTATATCCAGCCCTCCTACGGCGTGCAGATCGCCCCGGACATCTACGGCGGAGCCTTCCGCCGCGACCCCAAACTGGCCCTGGCCCACGCCAGCAAGGTGCGCTCGGGCGGCAAGATGGGCTACTACTGGCAGCTGTTCGCCGGCCTCGGCTGGACCAGCATCCACTGGCTGCACAAGATCCGTCAGCCCACCCTGGTGCTGGCCGGCGACGACGACCCGCTGATTCCGCTGATCAACATGCGCCTGCTGGCCTGGCGCATTCCCAATGCCGACCTGCACGTGATCGACGACGGCCACCTGTTCCTGGTGACCCGCGCCGAGGCGGTGGCGCCGATCATCATGAAATTCCTCGCCGAGGAGCGCCAACGCGCGGTGATGCACCCGCAGCCGAGCGTCACCCGCGGCCACTGAGGCTGACGCGCCCCTCTGCACCACCTTGGTGCTCCCCCCGCAGACTTGACCCAGGGCCGGGCAGGGGCTAAGAACATGGGCGCAGCGCGCAGCACCGCGATCGCGCCTGCGCCTTGGTACAAGCCTTGCTGCTACCTGCAGACCTCGAATCTCAACGGATTGACGACGGAGTGTTGCCCATGCGAGATAAGCCCAGTACCGGCGCCCTGCCCCTACCCGCCACCTTCATGAATGCGCAGAACGCCGTGGTCGGCCTGCGTGGCCGCGACCTGCTGTCCACCCTGCGCACCCTGGCCCTGCAGGGCATCAAGCAGCCGGTGCACAGCGCCCGCCACGCCCTGGCCCTGGGCGGCCAGCTGGGCCGGGTGCTGCTCGGCGATACCCTGCACAAGGTCAACCCGCAGGATGCGCGCTTCGCCGATCCCACCTGGCAGCTCAACCCCTTCTACCGGCGCGGCCTGCAGGCCTACCTGTCCTGGCAGAAGCAGCTGGGCAGCTGGATCGACGAAAGCAGCCTGCCGGCCGACGACCGCGCCCGCGCCCGCTTCGTCACCACCCTGCTCGGCGATGCCCTGGCGCCCTCCAACTCCCCGCTCAATCCCCTGGCCGTCAAGGAGCTGCTCAACAGCGGCGGCGCCAGCCTGTTCAAGGGCCTGGGCCAGCTGCTCGACGACCTGCTGCACAACGACGGCCTGCCCAGTCAGGTGAGCAAGCAGGCCTTCGAGGTCGGCCACAACCTGGCCGCCACCCCGGGCGCCGTGGTGTTTCGCAACGAGCTGCTGGAGCTGATCCAGTACCAGCCGATGAGCGAGAAGCAGTACCAGCGCCCGCTGCTGATCGTGCCGCCGCAGATCAACAAGTACTACATATTCGACCTGTCCAACGACAAGAGCTTCGTCCAGTACACCCTGAAGAACGGCCTGCAGTGCTTCATCGTCAGCTGGCGCAACCCCGATGCCCGGCACCGCGAGTGGGGCCTGTCGAGCTATGTGCAGGCCCTGGAAGAAGCCATGGACGCCTGCCGGGCGATCACCGCCAGCAAGGATGTCAACCTGCTCGGCGCCTGCGCCGGCGGCCTGACCATCGCCGCCCTGCAGGGTCATCTGCAGGCCAAGCGGCAACTGCGCAAGGTGGCCAGCGCCACCTACATGGTCAGCCTGCTCGACAGTCAGATCGACAGTCCGGCCATGCTCTTCGCCGACGAGCAGACGCTCGAGGCCGCCAAGCGCCGCTCCTACCAGCGCGGCGTGCTCGATGGCCGCGACATGGCCCGGGTGTTCGCCTGGATGCGGCCCAACGACCTGATCTGGAACTACTGGGTCAACAACTACCTGCTCGGCAAGCAACCACCGGCCTTCGACATCCTCTACTGGAACAACGACTGCACCCGCCTGCCCGCGGCCCTGCACGGCGACCTGCTGGACTTCTTCAAGTACAACCCGCTGACCCACCCGGGCGGCCTGGAGGTCTGCGGCACGCCGATCGACCTGCAGAAGGTCAGCCTCGACAGCTTCAGCGTGGCCGGCATCAACGACCACATCACCCCCTGGGACTCGGTCTACCGCTCGGCCCTGCTGCTCGGCGGCAGCCGGCGCTTCATCCTGTCCAACAGCGGCCACATCCAGAGCATCCTCAACCCGCCGGGCAATCCCAAGGCCAGCTTCCTGGAGAGCCCCAAGCTCAGCGGCGACCCGCGCGCCTGGTACCACGACGCGCAGAAGCACGAGGGCAGCTGGTGGCCGCAGTGGCTGGCCTGGATCCAGCAGCGCTCCGGCGAACAGCGCCAGCCCCTCTCGGCCCTGGGCAGCCCGCGCTATCCGGCCATGGAAGCCGCACCGGGCACCTATGTGCATGTGCGCTGAGTCGAACGGACTGCGGCCGGCCGCAGCCCCGGCCCGGCATCCCGCCCCTTCACGCGCCCCCACCAAGAAGACTCGATGAAGACCCGCGACCGCATCCTCGAATGCGCCCTGACGCTGTTCAACCAGCAGGGCGAGCCCAACGTCTCCACCCTGGAGATCGCCAACGAACTGGGCATCAGCCCGGGCAATCTGTATTACCACTTCCATGGCAAGGAGCCGTTGATCCTCGGCCTGTTCGAACGCTTCCAGGCCGAGCTGGCGCCGCTGCTCGACCCGCCGGCCGATGCCCGCCTGGACGCCGAGGACTATTGGTTGTTCCTGCACCTGATAGTCGAACGCCTGGCCCACTACCGCTTCCTGTTCCAGGACCTGTCCAACCTGGCCGGGCGCCTGCCCAAGCTGGCCCGCGGCATCCGCCAGTGGCTCAACCTGCTCAAGCGCACCCTGGCCACCCTGCTGGCGCGACTGAAGGCGGAGAATCAGCTGGTCAGCGAAACCCAGGCCCTGGGCCAGCTGGTCGAGCAGATCACCCTGACCCTGCTGTTCTCCCTCGACTACCAGCGCATCCTCGGTGCAGAGGGCGAGAGCCGCCTGGTGGTGTACCAGGTGATGATGCTGGTGGCGCCCCACCTGAGCCCCGAATCGCGCCTCGCCGCCGAGCAGCTGGCCCGGCGCTATCTGGAGGTGTGAGGTCCTAAAACGCCGACGCCCGGCACGGGCCGGGCGTCGGGAGAGCAGGCGTCTGCCTCAGGACTGGCTGGCGGGCGTGCTCGGCGCCGGAGTTTCCGTCGGAGCCGGCGCAGCGGCGGGCGCCACCGGTTCCGAAGAGGCCGGCGCCACCACCTTGGCCAGCGGGGTCTTCTTCACCGCCGGTTTCTTCGCTACGGCCGGCTTGGCGGCGACCTTGGCGGCCGCTCCGGCGAGTGGTGCCGCCTCTACCTTGGGCGCAGGCTTCGCGGCGGCCTTAGCGGCAGGCTTGGCCGCGGGTTTAGCCGTCGCTGGCTTGGCCGCGGTCTTGCTCGCCGGCTTGGCAGCCGGTTTGGCCGCAGCCTTGGCGGCCGGCTTGGCGGCGGGTTTGGCCGCCGCTTTCGCAGGCGCCTTGCGCGCCGGCTTGACCGACTTGGCGGTGACCCCGGTGAGCGCTTCGAGTTGCTTGGTCAGGCGCTCGACCTTGTCGTTGAGCGCCGCCACCTCGTTGCGGCTGGGCACGCCCAGGCGCGAGATGGCGTTGTGCAGACGCTTGTCGAACGCCTCCTCCAACTCGCCCCACTTGCCCATGGCCTTGTCCTTGACCACATCGACCTTGGACTTGGCGGTCCCGACCTTCGACTCGACGGTGGACTTCACCGACTCGACCTGCTTGTCGACCTCGCTCTTGGCCTGCTTCTCGGCCTTTTCGCCATCCTTGACCAGGGTGTCGAACAGCTTGGTGCCGTCCTTGCTGACTTTGGAGTAAGCGCCGAGGCCGGCCAACCAGATCTGGCGCGAGTACTTCTCGACCTCGCCGATCCAGGAACTGGTCTGTTTTTCGGTTTTCTTCTTAACAGCCATCCTGCTCTCCTTTATTTGCTACGCGCGACATGCTCGAGCAATGCGCCCAGTTCATCCAGCTTAGCAGAGAGCTCTTCGATATCTTGCTTGGTCGGGATGCCGATGCGCTTGAGGGCGCCGGCTACGCGGTTGTCGAAGGCCTTCTCGATCTTGTCCAGCTGCACATCGACCTTGCCCTTGACGCTGGTGACGCGGTTCTTGACGCCGTCGAGCTGGCTGTTGGCCGCCTCGACCTGCTCGCCGACCAGCTTCTTGCCCTGCTCCTCGACGCCTTCGCCAGCCTTGACCAGCTCCTTGAAATACTCGGCGCCTTCCTGCCCGGCCTTGGCATAGGCCCCCAGGCCCGCCAGCCAGACCTTGCGGGCGTAGACTTTGACATCGCTCAGCACGCCGGCTTTGGCTTCGACTTCGGTTTTTTTCTTGATCGCGACTTTCGACATGGTGCACCTCAGGCTCGATGATTTGAGGAAACGCCCACGGAATGCAGGCTTAGGTGCACGGTATCGAGGAAAATTAGAAACCGCATACTAGCCGCCGCAATCCGTGCAGCGCGCCTCAGGCCTTGAGGTTCTTGTCCAGCGCCTCCTCGATCTGCCGCTTGATGCTGCCGCCCATGGCCGACAGCAGCAGGCCGAGCTTGAGCTCCACGCGCACCCGGTCCTCGCCCACCTCGATGCGCCCATCGGCACCGCTGCGCTTGAACTCCAGGGTGTCGCCGCTCCAGCGGTAACGCACGTCGAACTCCCGGGCCAGGCGCTCGGCCAACTGCTCGGCCTTCTCCCGCGCCACCTCGCGACCGAGGTTATGGGAACGCTCCACATCGATTCGGGTCATGGCCTGTCTCCTCACTGCGACCTTAGGTCGCGCGACTATAACAGCCCGCGGCGGCGCCCCGCGTGCCATAGCGCCGCACGTGCCAAGACAAAGGTAGGCCGCGGGTTTAGAATGGCCGCCACTTTGATTCAGCCTCTCTGCTTAGGAACGGGCGACATGACCGACACGCGCAAGCGCAGCGACAGCGAACCCACCACGCACTTCGGCTTTCAGGATGTTCCGGAGAGCCAGAAGGCGCAGAAGGTCGCCGAAGTCTTCCACTCGGTGGCCGCCAAGTACGACCTGATGAACGACCTGCTCTCCGGCGGCCTGCATCGCCTGTGGAAGCGCTTCACCATCGAGCTGTCGGGCGTGCGCCCGGGCAACCGGGTGCTGGACATCGCCGGCGGCACCGGCGACCTGACCAAGCAGTTCGCCCGCCTGGTCGGTCCCCAGGGCGAGGTGGTGCTGGCCGACATCAACGCGTCGATGCTCAAGGTCGGCCGCGACCGCCTGCTCGACCGCGGCGTGGCCGGCAACGTCAAGTTCGTCCAGGCCGACGCCGAGAAGCTGCCGTTCCCGGACAACCACTTCGACTGCGTGACCATCGCCTTCGGCCTGCGCAACGTCACCCACAAGGAGGACGCCCTGCGCTCCATGCTGCGGGTGCTCAAGCCCGGCGGTCGGCTGCTGGTGCTGGAGTTCTCCAAGCCGTCCAGCGAGCTGTTGTCCAAGGTCTACGACACCTATTCGTTCCGCTTCATGCCGCTGATGGGCAAGCTGATCACCAACGACGCCGAGAGCTACCGCTACCTGGCCGAATCGATCCGCATGCACCCGGATCAGGACAGCCTCAAGGCGATGATGGCCGAGGCCGGCTTCGAGCGCGTCACCTACCACAACATGACCGGCGGCATCGTCGCCCTGCACCGCGGCATCAAGCCCTGATGCTGCTGAGCGGGCTGCTGGCCGGGGTCGAGCGCGGCCTCAACCGGGTGCTGGCCATGGACGGCACGGCGCTGCCGCGCCTGGCGCGCCTGCGCGGCCGGGTGATCGAGGTCGACTGCCGGACGCCTGCGCTGCAACTGTTCATCCTCGCCGACGAACAGGGCCTGCGCCTGGCGCCACACTGGGCCGGGGAGATCGCCTGCCGCCTGCGGGCACCGGCCAGCAGCCTGCTGCGCCTGGCCAGCAGCGCCGACAAGAGCGCCGTGCTGCACAGCCCCGAGGTCGAGCTGGACGGCGACAGCGCCGCCCTGCTGGAACTCGCCGCCATCCTCCAGGACCTCGAACTGGACTGGGAGTACGAGCTGACCCGCTGGCTCGGCCCGGTCGGCGCCCAGTTGCTCGCCGGCCACCTGCGCAGCCGCGCCGGCTGGACCGCACAGAGCCTCGACAGCCTGCGCCTGAACCTGGCCGACTACCTCAGCGAGGAGTCGCGCAGCCTGGTCGGCCGCCGCGAGGCCGATGCGCGCTTCGCCGAACTGGATAGTCTCAAGCTCGCCCTCGACCGCCTCGACGCGCGCATCGAGCGCCTCGTCCAACGCCATAAGCCCACGCCATGAAGCTGCTCGCCGCCCGTCGTCTGCTACGCATCCAGCGCGTGGTCATCCGCTACCGGCTCGATGACCTGCTGTTCGACCTGCCGCTGCCGCTGTGGCTGCGCGCCCTGCGCTACGCCCTGCCCTGGCACTGGCTGCCACGCCGCACGCTGCAGCTGTCGCGCGGCGAGCGCCTGCGCCTGGCCCTGGAGGAGCTGGGGCCGATCTTCATCAAGTTCGGCCAACTGCTGTCCACCCGCCGCGACCTGCTGCCGCCGGACGTGGCCGACGAGCTGGCCAGGCTGCAGGATCAGGTGCCGCCCTTCGACCCGGCCCACTCCCTGGCGCTGATCGAGGCCCAGCTGGGGGCCAAGGTCGGCGAGGTGTTCGCCCGCTTCGACGCCAAGCCGCTGGCCTCGGCCTCGGTCGCCCAGGTGCATGCCGCGCAGCTCAAGAGCGGCGAGGAAGTGGTGGTCAAGGTGATCCGCCCGGGCCTCAAGCCGGTGATCCGCCAGGACCTGGCCTGGTTGTTCATCCTCGCCCGGCTGGCCGAGAAGGCCTCCCCCGACGCCCGCCGCCTGCGCCCGGTGGAGGTGGTGAGCGACTACGAGAAGACCATCTACGACGAACTCGACCTGCTGCGCGAGGCGGCCAACGCCAGCCAGCTGCGGCGCAACTTCGAGGGCTCGCCGCTGCTCTACGTGCCCCAGGTGTACTGGGACCTGTGCCGGCCCAAGGTGCTGGTGATGGAACGCATCTACGGCGTGCCGGTGACCGACCTGGCCAGCCTGGCCGACCAGCGCACCGACATGAAGCTGCTGGCCGAACGCGGGGTGGAGATCTTCTTCACCCAGGTGTTCCGCGACAGCTTCTTCCACGCCGACATGCACCCCGGCAACATCTTCGTCAGCACCCGCCAGCCGTGGAACCCGCAGTACATCGCCATCGACTGCGGCATCATCGGCAGCCTCACCGCCGAGGACCAGGACTACCTGGCGCGCAACCTGCTGGCCTTCTTCAAGCGCGACTACCGCCGCGTCGCCCAGCTGCACATCGACTCCGGCTGGGTGCCGGCGCAGACCCGGGTCAACGACTTCGAGGCGGCCATCCGCACCGTGTGCGAGCCGATCTTCGAGCGCCCGCTCAAGGACATCTCCTTCGGCCAGCTGCTGCTGCGCCTGTTCCAGACCGCGCGGCGCTTCAACATGGAGGTGCAGCCGCAGCTGGTGCTGCTGCAGAAGACCCTGCTCAACATCGAGGGCCTGGGCCGCCAGCTGTACCCGGACCTGGACCTGTGGAGTACCGCCCAGCCCTTCCTCGAGCGCTGGATGCGCGAGCGCATCAGCCCGCGCCATCTGCTGCGCAACCTGCAGCAGCAGGTCGAGCAGGTGCCGCACCTGTCGCAGATGGCCCGCGACACCCTGGAACGCCTCAATCAGCAGCAACCGACGGCCAAGGCCGAGCCCACCGCCAAGCAGCAGTGGCCAATCCGCCTGCTCGGCGCCCTGCTGGTCGCCGGTGCGGCGGCCCAGGGCCTGGCCCTGAGTCTGCCGGCCTGGCCCAGCTGGGTCACCCTGGCCGGCGGTCTCTACCTGGTGCTGCGCCGATAGCCAGGCCCGCACCGCGCTGGCACACTAGACCTCTACCCAACAGGCCCGCGACGGGCGGAAGTAGCGATGAACGATTGGCTCGACGAGATCAACTGGAACAGCGACGGCCTAGTGCCGGCGATCGCCCAGGACCACCAGACTGGCCGCGTGCTGATGATGGCCTGGATGAACCGCGAGGCCCTGGCCCTGACCGCCGCCGAGCAGCGCGCCATCTACTGGTCACGCTCGCGTGGCAAGCTATGGCGCAAGGGCGAAGAGTCCGGCCATGTGCAGAAGCTGCACGAGCTGCGCCTGGACTGCGACGCCGACGTGATCATCCTCAAGGTCGAACAGCTCGGCGGCATCGCCTGCCACACCGGCCGCGAGAGCTGCTTCTACCGGGTGCTCGAGGACGGCGCCTGGAAAACCGTCGATGCGGTGCGCAAAGACCCGCACGCCATCTACAGCGCAGGACATGCCCATGACTGACACCCTGAGCCGCCTGGCCGAAGTGCTGGAGGCGCGCAAGGGCGCCGCCGCCGACAGTTCCTACGTCGCCAGCCTGTACCACAAGGGCCTGAACAAGATCCTCGAGAAGGTCGGCGAGGAGTCGGTGGAGACCATACTCGCCGCCAAGGACGCCGCCGCCAGCGGCGACTGCAGCGAGCTGATCTACGAGACCGCCGACCTGTGGTTCCACAGCCTGGTCATGCTCGCCGCCCTCGGCCAGCACCCCCAGGCCGTGCTGGACGAGCTGGACCGGCGCTTCGGCCTGTCCGGGCATGCGGAAAAGGCCGCGCGCCCGCAAAACTGATCAACCCTTTACGACGGAGTACGCATCATGGGATTCGGTGGCATTAGCATCTGGCAACTCCTGATCATCCTGCTGATCGTGGTCATGCTGTTCGGCACCAAGCGCCTGAAGAACCTGGGCGGCGACCTGGGCGACGCGATCAAGGGCTTCCGCAAGTCGATGGGCAACGGCGAGGAAGACAAGCCGGCGGTGGACGAGCACAAGGGCCAGACCATCGACGCCCAGGCGCGCAAGGTCGAAGAGCCGGCGAAGAAAGACTAAGAGCCGACCGCCATGTTCGACATCGGCTTCACCGAACTGCTGCTGGTCGGCCTGGTCGCCCTGCTGGTGCTCGGCCCCGAGCGCCTGCCCGGTGCCGTGCGCACGGCTGGCCTGTGGATCGGCCGGATCAAGCGCAGCTTCAGCGCGATCAAGGCCGAGGTCGAGCGTGAAATCGGCGCAGACGAGATCCGTCGGCAGCTGCACAACGAGAAGATCCTCGAACTGGAGCGGGAGATGAAGGCGATGAAGCAGGACCTGCTGTCGCCCGCCACGACCGCCCAGCCCGAGAAGACCGCCGAACCCGCCACGCCGGACGCCAGCCAGGACAAGCCCGCCCAACCATGAGCCGACCAACCGAAGGCGACCAGGAAATGCCCCTGGTCTCGCACCTGACCGAGCTGCGCACGCGCCTGCTGCGCAGCGTCGTGGCGGTGCTCGCGCTGTTCGCCGGGCTGTTCTACTTCGCCCAGGACATCTACGCCCTGGTCGCCGCGCCGCTGCGCGCCTACCTGCCGGAAGGCGCGACCATGATCGCCACCGGGGTCGCCTCGCCCTTCCTGACCCCGTTCAAGCTGACCATGATGGTCGCCCTGTTCCTGTCGATGCCGATCATCCTGCACCAGATCTGGGGCTTCATCGCCCCGGGGCTGTACAAGCACGAGAAACGCATCGCCGTGCCGCTGCTGATCTCCAGCATCCTGCTGTTCTACGGCGGCATGGCCTTCGCCTATTTCGTGGTGTTCCCGATCATGTTCGGCTTCTTCGCCAGCGTCACCCCGGAAGGGGTGGCGATGATGACCGACATCGGCCAGTACCTGGACTTCGTCCTGACCCTGTTCTTCGCCTTCGGCGTGGCCTTCGAGATCCCGGTGGCGACCTTCCTGCTGATCTGGGTCGGCCTGGTCGACGTCGCCACCCTGCGCAAGAGCCGTCCCTACGTCATCGTCGGCTGCTTCGCCGTGGGCATGCTGCTGACCCCGCCGGACATCTTCTCCCAGACCCTGCTGGCCGTGCCGATGTGGCTGCTGTTCGAGTCCGGCGTGTTCTTCGGCAGCCTGATCCGGCGCCGCGCCGAGCACGACGCCGAGGCGGAACCCGAGGCGGAATCCGAAGACCAGCCCCCCGCGCCGCAACCGTGAACCTGCTGCTGCTGGAAGACGGCGACTTCGTCGCCGCCGATCGCGTGGTGCTCAGTGGCCGGCGCCTCAAGCACCTGCACGAGGTGCACCGCGCCGAGGCCGGCGACAGCCTGCGGGTCGGCCGCCTGAATGGCCCGATGGGCCGCGGACAGCTGCTCACTCTCAGCACCGACGAAGCCGAACTGCAGGTCGAACTCGATCAGCCGCCGCCGGCCAAGCTGCCGCTGACCCTGCTGCTGGCCCTGCCACGGCCGAAGATGCTCCGGCGCGTGCTGCAGACGGTCAGCGCCATGGGCGTGCCGCGGCTGATCCTGCTCAACAGCTACCGGGTCGAGAAGAGCTTCTGGCAGACCCCCTTCCTCGAGCCGGCGGCCATCCGCGAGCAGCTGGTACTCGGCCTGGAGCAGGCCCGCGACACCGTGCTGCCCGAGGTGCTGATCGAGAAACGCTTCAAGCCCTTCGTCGAGGACCGCCTGCCACAGCTGAGCGCCGGCAGCCTCGGCCTGGTCGGCCATCCCGGCCCCTACCCCGCCTGCCCGCGCGCCGTCGACGGGCCAGTCACCCTGGCCATAGGCCCGGAGGGCGGCTGGATTGCCTACGAGGTGGAGAAGCTGCAGGCCGCGGGCCTCGCGCCGGTGCAGCTGGGCGAGCGCATCCTGCGCGTGGAAACCGCGGTCAGCGCCCTGCTGGCTCGGCTGTTCTAAGCGCCCGACGGCGACTGGCGCCGCCAGGCGGCATGGCCAAGCCCGGTGCGCCGGGCTATTGTCGGGGCAGGACAGCCATCGGAGCCCAGCACCATGCGCCCTTTGACTCTAGACCTGCCACGCATCGAACAGGCCCTGCTCAGTCAGGCCGAGATCGAACACTACCTGGACCTGGTCAACGGCAGCGTGCTGAGCGTCGCCCCCGGCGATCCGCCGCCCGGGGCCGACGAGAAGTACGACGTGCAGCCGGACCGCTACCTGGCCATCGACCCCCTGCCCCTAGGCCAGGCCCTGGCCCTGCGCGAGGCCTTTCTGGACGGCCTGCACGATCCCCAGGCGCACAGCCTGCTCAGCCACGCCCTGGCCGGGCGCAAGCCGCTGCGGACCTTCGACTATCAGCTGGAAGCCCTGCCGCGGGTGCGTCAGGCCTGGCTCGCCTTCCAGGCCCAGCAGGTGCGCGAGCTGGCGCTGGAGTGGCTGCAGGACAACGGCCTGGAGCAGGTCCGGCACTAGGGTGCCGCCCGCTCAGACCTCGAGGAGGAAGGTCACCGGGCCATCGTTGACCAGGTGCACCTGCATCTCGGCGCCGAAGCGCCCGGTGGCGACCTGGGCGTGCCGCGCCCTGGCCTGCTCGACCAGCAGCTCGAACAGCGCGGCGCCCAGGGCCGGCGGTGCGGCGCTGGAGAAGCTCGGGCGCAGGCCGCTCTTGGTGTCGGCGGCCAGGGTGAACTGCGACACCAGCAGCAGGCCGCCGCCGACATCGCCGAGGGACAGGTTCATCTTGCCCTCGGCATCGCCGAACACCCGGTAGTTGAGCAGCTTGTGCAGCAGCTTGGCGACCGACTCCGGCGTGTCCTGGGGTTCCACGCCGACCAGCGCCAGCAGGCCCTGATCGATGGCCCCGACCACCTCGCCGGCGACTTCCACCCGGGCGCCGCGCACCCGCTGGATCAGCGCCTTCATGCTTCGTCCGGCGCCAGGTTGAGCAGGCGCCGGGCCATCTGGTTGGCCGCCCGCACCAGCGCATCGGTGATGCCGACCTCGGCCGCCGAGTGGCCGGCATCGCGGATGATCTGCAACTCGCTGTTGGGCCAGGCCTGGTGCAGCTCCCAGGCGTTGTCCAGGGGGCAGATCACGTCGTAGCGGCCATGCACTATGACCCCCGGCAGGTGGGCTATCTTGCTCATGTCGCGAATCAGCTGATCGGCCTCGAGGAAGGCGTTGTTGACGAAATAATGGCACTCGATGCGGGCGATCGACAGGGCGCGGTGTGCCTCGCTGAAGCGCTCGACCACCTGCGGGTTGGGGCGCAGGGTGGCGGTGCGTCCCTCCCAGCTGGACCAGGCCTTGGCCGCGTGCATCTGGGCGATCTGGTCGGTGCCGGTCAGGCGCTTGTAGAAGGCCTGCATCAGGTTGCCGCGCTCCTCGACCGGGATCGGTGCCACATAGTCCTGCCAGTAGTCGGGGAACAGGCGGCTGGCGCCCTCCTGGTAGAACCAGTGGAACTCCTGGGGGCGGCACAGGAAGATGCCGCGCAGGATCAGCCCATGCACCCGCTCGGGGTGGGTCTGGGCATAGGCCAGGGCCAGGGTCGAGCCCCAGGAGCCGCCGAACAGCACCCACTTGTCGATGCCCAGGTGCTCGCGGATGCGCTCGAGGTCGGCGACCAGGTGCCAGGTGGTGTTGTTTTCCAGGCTGGCATGGGGCGTGGAGCGCCCGCAGCCGCGCTGGTCGAAGGTGACGATGCGGTACAGGTTGGGGTCGAAGAAGCGCCGGCTCAAGGCGTCGCAGCCGGCACCGGGACCGCCGTGGATGAACACCACCGGCAGACCGTCCGGCGAGCCACTCTCGTCCACGTAGAGCACGTGCGGCTCTTCCACCGCCAATTCATGGCGGGCGTGGGGTTTGATCTCCGGATACAAAGTCTGCATGACATGCTCCTGAATTTAGGCGTACGGTGCGTTCCAGGCTTCGGCGAGAGCGCTAGACGTCCCCTCGGGGGCCGTTGAGCTGCCGGGTCCCGCTCTGCCCCGCATCATAACCATGAAAAAGGAGTTCGACATGCCGGCACGGAAATTTGCCCTGGGTTTCCTGATGTTTTTCACCCTGCTCGGCGGCTGTGGTGGCCGCGAAGACCCGCAGGCCTCCCTGGAGGCCGCCGTGCAGCAGCTGCAGGACAACCTCGAGGCCAAGGACAGCGGCGCGGTGATGGAGCAGCTGCACCCGCAGTTTTCCGCCCAACAGCAGTTCGACGCCGACTGGGCCAGGCGCACCATGACCCTGCTGTTCCTGCGCCACCGGCAGGTGCGGGTGCTGGCCCTCAGCCGCAACAGCTACCTCGACGCGACCTACGGCGAGAAAGGCTACACCGAGGCCCAGGTCGCCCTGACCGGCGCCGAGGGCTTGATACCCGACAGCGCCCGCCACTATGGGGTGAAACTGGAGTGGTGGCTCGACGATGGCCAGTGGAAGCTGGCGCGCCTGAACTGGGACTGAATCCCGCCGCGCAGCGCCAGGCTGCGTGGCGGGAGCGGCGCCTTACCAGTCCCAGTCGAGGGACAGGTTGACGCCGTGCTGGCGATCCTCGGTGCCGCGCAGCTGGTAGGCCGCGCGTACCCGCAGTGACTCGGCCAGCGCGTGGCTGATGCCCAGGCCCGCCAGGGTCTGGCCGCTGGCGGCGGTATGGCCTTGCAGCTCGAAGCTGTTGCCGGCCACCGCGCTCAGCCCCAGGCGCAACTGGCGCGCATCGTCCTCGAACTCACGCTCGCGGGCGATCTCGCCGAACACCTGGGTCGCCGGACTCAACTGGTAGTTGGCCTGCAGGCCGATGCCCAGGCGCCGGCTGTCGCGCTGCTGATCGGCGAAGTGCAGCGCCGTGGCGCGCTGGCCGCGCTCGCGATAGCCATCCACATCCACCCGGGCGTAGTCGGCGCTGATGAAGGGGCTGATCCGCCAACCGCTGCCGGCATTGGCCAGGTCGTAACCCAGGCGCCCGGACAGCGCCCAGAGCCGGCCATCGGTGTCGCCCTTCTCGCTGCGCTCGCTGATGCCCAGGGCAAACTGGCGATCGAGGTCGTGGTAGTCCAGATGGCCCAGGCTGAGGCTGGCATCGGCCCACACGCGCCCGTTCTGGTACTGGGCAAAGGTGCTGAGCAGGTAGCTGCGCAGGTCGTACTCGGAGTCGGCCTCGCCGGCCTCCAGGCTCTGCTCCTGCAGGCCCAGGGCCAGGCCCAGGCGCCAGTTGTCATCCAGCCGGTAGCTGCCGCCCAGGTTCAGGCCATAGGCGTCGCTGTCGCCCGCGGCCACCGCCTCGCCTTCCTGGAAACTCTGACGCTGGCCACTGGCATCGACGAAGCTGCGCCACCGGCCGACGGCCTGCCAGGCGCCGCGGTCGGCCTGCCAGGTGCTGCGCAGCTGCTGCTGATGGCCGGTGAGGCTGGCCATGGCCATCTCCGGCAGCAGCGAGACCTGCCAGGGCGCGGCGAGAATCGAGAAGACATAATCGGCGCTGATCTGCTGCACCGCCGCGGTGGGGTGCACGCCGTCGTTGAACAGCAACTTGTTCGGGTTGGGCGAGGCGCCGCCCAGGCCCCAGGTCGGGTCGGCCAGGCAGCCACTGCCGCTGAAGCAGACATCGGTCTGGCTGACCAGCGGGTCGAAGCCATAGGTTGCCAGGTCGCCCTGCACCTCGCTCAGCAGGCCGCGGAAGTTCAGGCGGATGACATTGCCGCCCAGGGCCGACAGCTGGCTGGCCAGCGCATCGTTGTACAGCGCCGCAGCGCCGGACCAGGCCGCGCGAAAGCCGCTGGCGAAACCGGCGGGGCTGAGGCCGACGTCCGGCAGGTCGGAGACGATGATGGTGCGCGCCCCCGCCCGCTGCAGGGCGGCGACCCCGGCCACCAGGTTGGCGGCCGCTGCGGCGGCGCTGGCCGGGTTGGTGATCACGCCTTGCAGCACGTCGTTGCCGCCGCCGTTGACATAGAACAGCGCGTCGGGATCGACCCGCGGCACATCCACCAGGTAGCCGTTGCGCGTCCTGCTGATGCCCCCGCCGGCATTGACCACCGAACCGTTGGCCGCGGTGATCGAGGCGAGGATCTGGTCGGTGCGATAACCACCGACCGCATAGTTGCTGCCATCGGCATTGCCGGTCAGCACCTGGGGCAGGATCGGCGTGGAAGGCAGGGCCTGCAGGCCGAGGTGGGCGGCCAGGCGCTGGGTGGAGACCGCGTCGAAGTATTCGCTGTTGTTCGCCAGGAAGTTGGGGCCGGTGCGGTTGGTGAAACGCAGGCCGCCGGTCGGGTTACCGCCCAGCAAGGGGCTGCCGGTATCGGGGAACTGGCCGCTGTCACTCAGCGAGTCGCCGAAGATCACCAGTTGCGAGTAGGGATTGGCGTGGGTGGCGGCCGGCATTGCGGCCAGGAGTACTGCTGCGGTCAGGGCTTTGAGGGGAAAAGTCATGGCTACTCCGTCTTGTTGTATTGCCCGCAGGCAAGCGCAACAGAGTAGCCAGTCGATCGACTGTCGCCCCTCCCCCAAATGGGCGAGGCCGCGGGGCGCCCCTCACCCCCCGTAGCGCTCGCGCCCCCAGGCGAGCAGGGTCTCGAGCAGGTCGCGGATGACCGCCCGGGTCGGGGCGGCGAGGTCGCTGCGGTAGGCGTAGGGCGGCTGCTCGTCCATGTAGTTGCACTGCGCCAGCTCCAGCTGCACGGCATGCACCTGCTCCCCGGGGCGACCATAGTGACGGGTGATATGCCCGCCCTTGAAACGGCCGTTGAGCGCCTGGCTGTAACCCTCGGCCCGCGCGCAGCTGGCCTGCAGGCGCGCGGCCAGCTCGGGCGCGCAGCTCGCCCCGCTGTGGGTGCCCAGGTTGAAGTCCGGCAGGCGGCCGTCGAACAGACGCGGCACCCGCGAGCAGATCGAGTGGGCGTCGAACAGCAGGGCATAGCCGAACTCGGCCTTGAGCCGCGCCAGCTCGGCGGCCAGGCACTGGTGATAGGGCGTCCAGATCCGCGCCAGATAGTCCGCCCGCGCCGCGGCTGAGGGCTGCTGCCCCGGGCGGAACAGCGGCGTGCCGTCGAACAGGGTCTCGGGAAACAGGCCGGTGGTGGCGCTGGCGTACAGGGGCGTATCGTCCGCCGGGCGGTTGAGGTCGATGACGAAGCGCGAGTACTGCGCCGCCAGGGTGCTGGCCCCCAGCTCGGCGGCGAAGTCGTACAGCCGCGGGATATGCCAGTCGGTGTCCGGCAGGCTGCGCGCCTGCTCCACCAGGCCGGCCTCGACCTCGTCCGTCAGGCGGGTGCCGGCGTGGGGCATGCTGATCAGCAGCGGGACGCGACCGCGGCTGAAGCTCAAGACCTCATCCATGCCGCACCTCCCGGCCATGGCGGACGACCCGCTTGGGCAGTTCGCCGCCCAGCCAGTAGGCCAGTTCCGCGGGGTGGCGGATGTCCCAGGCGACGAAGTCGGCGACCTTGCCGACCTCCAGGCTGCCGTGGCTGGCGCCCAGACCGAGGGCGCGGGCGGCGTGCAGGGTGACGCCGGCCAGGGCCTCCTCCGGGGTCAGGCGGAACAGGGTGCAGGCCATGTTCATCATCAGGCGCAGCGACAGCGCCGGCGAGGTGCCGGGGTTGAGGTCGCTGGCGATCGCCATGGCCACGCCGTGCCGACGCAGCGTCTCGATGGGCGGCAACTGGGTCTCGCGCAGGAAGTAGAAGGCTCCCGGCAACAGCACCGCCACGCTACCGGCGGCGGCCATGGCCTGCACGTCGGACTCGTCGATGAACTCCAGGTGATCCGCCGACAGCGCGCCGTAGCGTGCCGCCAGGCTGGCGCCGTGCAGCGAGGAGAGCTGCTCGGCATGCAGTTTGACCGGCAGGCCCAGTTCGCGGGCGCGCTGGAACACCCGCTCGACCTGCGCCGGAGAGAAGGCCAGGTACTCGCAGAAGGCATCGACCGCATCGATCAGCCCCTCGTCGGCCAGCACCGGGAGGATCTCGTGGCAGACCAGGTCGATATAGGCATCGGCGCGTTCGGCGTACTCGGCCGGCAGGGCATGGGCCGCCAGGCAGGTGGCGCGCACGGTGACCGGCAGGTGCTCGCCGAGACGGCGGATCACCCGCAGCATCTTGCGCTCGCTGGCCAGGTCGAGGCCGTAGCCGGACTTGATCTCCACCGTGGTCACCCCCTCGCGCAGCAGGCTGCGCAGGCGCCGAGCGGCGCTCGCCAGCAGCTGCTCCTCGCCGGCCTCGCGGGTGGCGCGCACGGTGCTGGCGATGCCGCCACCGGCGGCGGCGATCTCGGCATAGCTGACGCCCTGCAGGCGCTGCTCGAATTCGCCGCTGCGATCGCCGCCGAACACCAGGTGGGTGTGGCAATCGATCAGCCCCGGGGTCAGCCAGGCGCCGCCGAGGTCGATGTGCTCGGCAGAGTCGGCGACCGGCAGCTCGGCGCGCGGGCCTATCCACTCGATGAGGTGGCCGCGGGTGACCACGGCCGCATCCTCGATGATCGCGTAGCGTCCATCCGCCAGGGTGGCGGCATGGCAGTTATGCCAGACGGTGTTCATCGGACCGCTCCACTTTGCCTAACCATATGCATCTCCTCCTCGTGCCGACCGGCCCCGCCCCAGATCACAGGCTCGGCAGCAGCGCCGTCGGCACCAGCGCGTTCAGTACCCGCTCGGCCAGCAGCTCGCTGGCCGCCTCGATGTCGGGGGCGAAGAAGCGGTCGCGCTGGTAGTGCGCCACTTTCTCGCGCAGGGTGTGGCGCGCCTGCTCCAGCTTCGGCGAGGTCTTCAGGCCCTCGCGCAGGTCCAGGCCCTGGCAGGCGCCCAGCCATTCCACGGCGAGGATGCCGCGCACGTTGTCGGCCATCTCCCACAGGCGCTTGCCGGCGGCCGGGGCCATGGACACGTGGTCCTCCTGGTTGGCCGAGGTCGGCAGGCTGTCCACGCTGTGCGGATGGGCCAGGGCCTTGTTCTCGCTGGCCAAGGCCGCCGCGGTGACCTGGGCGATCATGAAGCCGGAGTTGACCCCGCCGTTGGCCACCAGGAAGGGCGGCAGCTGCGACATGTGCTTGTCCATCATCAGCGAGATGCGCCGCTCGGACAGCGAGCCGATCTCGGCGATGGCCAGGGCCAGGTTGTCGGCGGCCATGGCCACCGGCTCGGCGTGGAAGTTGCCGCCGGAGATGATGTCGCCTTCCGCGGCGAACACCAGCGGGTTGTCCGACACCGCGTTGGCCTCCACCGCCAGCACCTCGGCGGCCTGGCGCAGCTGGGTCAGGCAGGCGCCCATGACCTGAGGCTGGCAGCGCAGGGAGTAAGGGTCCTGGACCCGGTCGCACTGCTCGTGGGACTGGGCGATCTCGCTGCTCGGCGTGAGCAGGTCGCGGTAGGCCGCGGCCGCGTCGATCTGCCCGCGCTGACCACGGGCGGCATGGATGCGCGCATCGAAGGGCGAGCGCGAGCCGAGCATGGCCTCGACGCTGAGGCCGCCGCACACCAGCGCCCCGGCGAACAGGTCCTCGGCGGCGAACAGGCCGCGCAGGGCATAGGCGGTGGAGGCCTGGGTACCGTTGAGCAGGGCCAGGCCCTCCTTGGCCGCCAGAGTCAGCGGCTCCAGGCCGGCCACGGCCAGGGCCTCGACGGCCGTCAGCCACTGGCCGCGATGGCGCGCCTTGCCCTCGCCGAGCAGTACCAGGGACATGTGCGCCAGGGGCGCCAGGTCACCGGAGGCACCCACCGAGCCCTTGAGCGGGATATGCGGGTAGACCTCGGCGTTGACCAGGGCGATCAGCGCGTCGATCACCTGGCGACGAATGCCGGAGAAGCCACGGGCCAGGCTGTTGACCTTGAGCACCATGATCAGCCGCACCAGGTCGTCGTCCAGCGGCCGGCCGACGCCGGCGGCATGGCTCAGCACCAGGGAGCGCTGCAGGTTCTCCAGGTCCTCGCTGGCGATGCGGGTCTGGGCCAGCAGGCCGAAGCCGGTGTTGATGCCGTAGACAGTGCGCTTGTCGGCCAGCACCTGCTCGACGCAGGCGACGCTGGCGTCGATGGCCTCGGCGGCGCTGGCGTCCAGGCTCAGGTGCACCGGCCCCTGGTGGACCTGGCGCAGTTGGGCCAGGGTCAGCTGGCCGGGAACGATATTCAGGGTGCTCATGTTCAGGCTCCTTTGCCCGAGGTGATCATCGGCAGGTTGAGGCCCTGCTCATGGGCGCAGTCGATGGCGATCTGGTAACCGGCATCGGCGTGACGCATCACCCCGGTGGCCGGATCGTTGTGCAGCACCCGGGCAATGCGCGCGGCGGCCTCGTCGCTGCCGTCGCAGACGATCACCACCCCGGAGTGCTGGGAGAAGCCCATGCCGACGCCGCCGCCATGGTGCAGCGAGACCCAGGTGGCGCCGCTGGCGGTATTCAGCAGGGCGTTGAGCAGCGGCCAGTCGGACACGGCGTCGGAGCCGTCCTGCATGGCCTCGGTCTCGCGGTTGGGGCTGGCCACCGAACCGGAATCCAGATGGTCGCGGCCGATCACCACCGGGGCGCTCAGTTCGCCGCTGCGGACCATTTCGTTGAAGGCCAGGCCGAGCTTGGCGCGCAGCCCCAGGCCGACCCAGCAGATACGCGCCGGCAGGCCCTGGAAGCTGATGCGCTCGCGGGCCATGTCCAGCCAGCGGTGCAGGTGCTCGTCGTCGGGGATCAGTTCCTTGACCTTGGCGTCGGTCTTGTAGATGTCCTGCGGGTCGCCGGACAGCGCCGCCCAGCGGAACGGGCCGACGCCGCGGCAGAACAGCGGGCGGATATAGGCCGGGACGAAGCCGGGGAAGTCGAAGGCGTGCTCGACGCCCTCCTCCAGGGCCATCTGGCGGATGTTGTTGCCGTAGTCGAAGGTCGGCACGCCCTGCTTCTGGAAGTCGAGCATGGCCTGCACGTGCACGGCCATGGACTGCTTGGCGGCCTTGACCACCGCCGCCGGCTCGCTCTGCGCGCGGTCGCGGTACTGCTCCCAGGTCCAGCCGATCGGCAGGTAGCCGTTGAGCGGGTCGTGGGCGCTGGTCTGGTCGGTGACCAGGTCCGGGCGCACGCCGCGCTTGACCAGTTCCGGCAGAATCTCGGCGGCGTTGCCGTGCAGGGCGATGGAGATCGCCTTGCCCTCGGCGCAGTACTTCTCGATGCGGGCCAGGGCGTCGTCGAGGTCCTTGGCCTGCTCGTCGACGTAGCGGGTCTTCAGGCGGAAATCGATACGACTCTGCTGGCACTCGATGTTCAGCGAGCAGGCACCGGCCAGGGTGGCGGCCAGGGGCTGGGCGCCGCCCATGCCGCCGAGGCCGGCGGTAAGCACCCACTTGCCCTTGAGGTCGCCGTTGTAGTGCTGGCGACCGGCCTCGACGAAGGTCTCGTAGGTGCCCTGGACGATGCCCTGGCTGCCGATGTAGATCCAGGAGCCGGCGGTCATCTGGCCGTACATGGCCAGGCCCTTGGCGTCCAGTTCGTTGAAGTGCTCCCAGGTGGCCCAGTGCGGCACCAGGTTGGAGTTGGCGATCAGCACGCGCGGCGCATTGCTGTGGGTCTTGAACACGCCGACCGGCTTGCCCGACTGCACCAGCAGGGTCTCGTCGTCGCCCAGCTGCTTGAGCGACTCGACTATCGCGTCGAAGCACTCCCAGTTGCGCGCGGCGCGGCCGATGCCACCGTACACCACCAGCTCCTTGGGGTTCTCCGCGACCTCGGGGTCGAGGTTGTTCATCAGCATGCGCAGCGGCGCCTCGGTCAGCCAGCTCTTGGCGTTCAACTGGCTGCCGCGCGGGGCGCGGATTTCGGTATCGCGGAAACGACTGGACGTGCTCACAAGGAATCCTCCGGTAAAAGATCGCCGTCAGCCTGTCTCATGCGGGAGTGCTGTGGCTGGGCATGGCGATAATATAAACATGTCTATACAACCATAATCAAGCATAGCCCAATAGACTCGCGCCGCCTCACCGAACCCTCCCGGCGCTCGGTTCCCCGAGCGGGCCTCTTTGACTGAGCTTAATCCTTCGAGATCAGGACCTTGCGCCGGACGGACGAGCGCGTCGGCCTGATCGGCGCCACGCCGGGAGCCGCCGATGACGAGCGATGCGAGACGCCTAGGCCCCTGGACTCAGCTCGATAAGGCAGCAAGCCCCGGGACTGTCCGCCTCTAGCTCCAGCTCCAACAGGTCCTGGTCATGTTCGATCTGCAGGCAGTCGTAGCGCCCCAGGGTGGCGCCATCCGCCCCCGCCACGCGCACCCGCAGCGCCTCGCCCGCCGCGAACAGCAACAGGGTCGGCGCGCAAGCGAACAGCCGCTGCGGCCGTTCCAGCCCCAGCCATTGCAGGCGGGCGGCGTAGCGCCGGGGTGCATAGATCAGGTTGAAGTCGCGAATGGCGCCGCCCAGCAGCTGGCATTCCACCCGACTGTCGCCGGCGAAGGCGAAGGGGTCCAGCGGCAGCAGCGGCCGCGAGGGCACGTCATCGACCCGCAGGCGCATGCCCTCGCCTTCCAGCACGGTGATCACCCGCTGGTAGCCGGAGAAGCTGGAGAAGCCGCCCGACTCGCCGATGTCGGCGATCGACAGGCGCCAGCCGAAACCGTCCAGGCCTTCGCCCCGGTCCCGGGCGATCTCCAGGGTGCTGCCCGCGCCGTTCTTCCAGGGCATGCGCGGATAGTCGGCGGCCCGGTGCAGATGCAGACGGGTCATGAGCCGAAGCGTCCTTCCAGGCGATGGCGCGAACCCGGGTGCAGCAGCCGCGCGAAGGTCACGGTGCGCGGCCCCGACCAGGTGCGCCGGCGGATCAGCAGGCAGGGTTCGCCCCGCTCGATCTGCAGCAGCCGGCACTCCTCCGGCTCGGCGAGAATCGCCTCGACCACGTGCTCGCCCTCCGTCAGCGGTGCGACCCGCGACAGGTAGGCGTAGGGCGTCTGCCGGACGAAGTCCTGCTGCAGGTAGTCCGGTGCCACCGCCGCGTTGACGTAGCGATCTTCGAGCTGCACCGGCACATCGTTCTCGTAGTGCACGATCAGCGAGTGGAACACCCGCTGGCCCTCGCGCAGGTCCAGGGCCAGGGCCCGCTCCGGGTTGGCCAGCTCCTCCCCCAGACGAATCAGCTTGCTGCGGTGGCGGTGGCCACGGGCGGCGATCTCGTCGGCGATGTTGTTCACCGCGAACAGCGCGGAGCGCCCCTTGGGCTCGGCGACGAAGGTGCCGACCCCCTGCATGCGCACCAGCAAGCCCTCGCTGGTCAGCTCGCGCAGGGCGCGGTTGATGGTCATGCGGCTGAAGCCCAGCGCCTCCACCAGCTCGCTCTCCGAGGGCACCCGATGGTGCGCGGGCCAGGCGCCGCTGTGGATCTGCTGAACGATCATCTGCTTGACCTGGGCGTACAGTGGCGCCGGGCCCTCGCCGAGCTGGCCAGCCAGAACAGACGGCTTCGAGAATGGTTTCGTCATGGGGTGCCTCCTTGTCGGCCGGGTTCGGCAGTTTACGCCCGCCCTAAACACCTGTATATGTATATACAACCAAATACGAGCATCTAGGTCGAGCATTATGCCTGCATACCACGCTTCATGCGCATTGCTGCCCGAAGGCTGGGCGAAGAACGTGCGCCTGCATGTCGACGCCCAGGGCGAACTGGAACGCATCGAGGTCGGGGCGTCCGCCGACGGCGCCGAGCGCCTGCGCGGCCCCCTGCTGCCGGGCATGCCCAACCTGCATTCGCACGCCTTCCAACGCGCCATGGCCGGCCTGGCGGAAGTCGCCGGCGACCCCAACGACAGCTTCTGGACCTGGCGCGAGCTGATGTATCGATTGGTCGGCCGGCTCAGCCCCGAACAAGTCGAGGTCATCGCTCGCCAGCTGTATATCGAGATGCTCAAGGCCGGCTACACCAGCGTCGCCGAGTTCCACTATGTGCATCACGGGGTGGACGGCCAGGCCTATGCCGACCCGGCCGAGCTGGCCCTGCGCGTCAGCCAGGCGGCCACGGACGCCGGCATCGGCCTGACCCTGCTGCCGGTGCTGTACAGCCACTCGGGCTTCGGCGGCCAGCCGGCGAGCCCCGGCCAGCGCCGTTTCATCCACAGCACCGACAGCTACCTCGAGCTGCAGCGACGCCTGCAGTCGGCGCTGCAGGGCAAGGCGCTGCAGCGCCTGGGCCTGTGCTTCCACTCGCTGCGCGCGGTCACCCCCGAGCAGCTGCAGACGGTTCTCGCCGCCGACAGCGGCGAGCGCCCCATCCATATTCATATCGCCGAACAGCGCAAGGAAGTCGAGGACTGCCTGGCCTGGAGCGGCCGCCGCCCCCTGCAGTGGCTGTTCGACAATGCCCCGGTGGACAGTCGCTGGTGTCTGGTGCATGCCACCCACGCCGAGGCCGACGAGGTCGCCGCCATGGCCGCCAGCGGCGCGGTGGCCGGCCTGTGCCTGACCACCGAGGCCAACCTCGGCGACGGCCTCTTCCCGGCCGTGGACTACCTGGCCCAGGGTGGGCGCCTGGGCATCGGCTCGGACAGCCACGTCTCGGTCAGCCTGGTCGAGGAGCTGCGCTGGCTGGAGTACGGCCAGCGCCTGCGCGACCAGAAGCGCAACCGCCTGCATCGGGGCGACCAGCCGATGGTCGGTCGCACCCTGTTCGACGCCGCCCTGGTCGGCGGCGCCCAGGCCCTGGGGCAGCCGGTCGGCGCCCTGGCGGTGGGTAAGCGTGCCGACTGGCTGGTGCTGGACGGCGACGACCCCTATATCGCCAGCGCCCAGGACGACGCCATCCTCAACCGCTGGCTGTTCGCCGGCGGCGACCGGCAGATCCGCGATGTGATGGTGGCCGGACGCTGGGTCGTGCGCGATGGCCGCCACGCCGCCGAGCAGGAAACCAAACGGGCCTTCGCCCGGGTGCTGGGCGAGCTGCTCGACTAGGGGGCGGGCCGACTGTCGGGGGTGCGCCAGATCAGTCGCTCGGTGGCGTAGCCCTGCTCGCGCGCGACCTCCAGCAGCTTGTCGCGCACCGCCGGGGCGACCTGCGGCGTGCGCGTCAGCAGCCACAGGTAGTCGCGATCGGGGTGGCCGACCAGGGCGCTCCGGTAGTCGGCATCCAGGTACAGCACCCAGTATTCGCCGCGGGTCAGGCCAGGCAGCAGGCGGCTGAACCAGTTGTCGAACTGCACCCAGAGCCTGTCGGTCCGCCCCGCCACCTGGGCGACGGCGCGGCCCTCGACCTGTTGCCACTCGCCCTCGTGAGTGCGGCAGCGGTTGACCACCTTCAGGCTGCCGTCGTCCTGCAACCCATAGTGCGCCTCGGACTGGGCACAGTTGCGCTGGAAGAACATCGGCAGCCGCGCCAGTTCGTACCAGGTGCCCTGGTAACGCTGCAGGTCGACCCGCTCGACGGTTTGCGGCGGTGCCCCGGCCCCCGCGCCGGAATCCGAGGCGGCGCAGCCGGCCAGCAGCGCCAGGATCAGCAGACTCGACACGCCACGCATGCGCTCCTCCTTACTTGAGCCCCTTGCCGGAGAACATCAGCACCTGGTCGCCGGCGAACTGCACGCTGATCATGCTCTGCTCGTCGCCCCAGGTGCAGCTGGTGATGCCCAGGGCGCCGGCGCACTCGCTGGGCGCGCCGAGCAGCTGCTCGACCTCGGTCTTGCTCATGCCGGCCTGCAGCTTCGAATAGTTGGCCTGGTTGACCTTGTTGCAGGCGGCCAGCAACACGCAGAGGGCGATCAGGGCGAGGGGGCGAAACGACATGCAGGTACTCCGCAAAAAGGTGAGCGGGCCGGCAGCCGGCCCCGGGATAGACTCGGTTGGACGTCAGAAGCGCGAGCCGGGTTCCTCGAGGAAGCGCAGTTCCTCCTCGCTCGAGGGCCGGCCGAGAATGGCGTTGCGATGAGGGAAACGACCGAAGCGGGCGATGATGCGCTGGTGACGCTCGGCGTAGTCCAGGTAGTCGGCGAACTGCTTACGCTCGGCGGCGGGCGCCGCATCCAGTAGACGGGTGAAGCGCCGCAGCGCCTCGTCCTGCAGCAGCAGGTCCTCGGCATGCTCCAGCACCAGGTAGACGAACACCCGCTGGATCGGCGCCAGGGCCGCCTCGTGCTCGCCGTCCAGGCCGGCGAACACCAGCTCGCGGGCCCGGGCATCGCCGGCGAAGGCCCGGGGGCTGTCGCGATGGATCATCCGCGGCAGCTGGTCGAGCAGCAGGATCAGAGCCAGCCAGCCCCTGGGTTCCTCGGCCCAGTCGCCCAGGCCGCCGGTCAGGGCCTGCTCGACCAGGGCGCCGAAGCGCTCACGGGCCTCGGCATCCTGGCTGTCGCGCTTGCCGAACCACAACCCGGAACGGCTCGCCGCCACCTCGGCCGCCGACGCCTGCGGGCCGAACCACCAGTCGAGCAAGGCTTGCCAGGGCGCACTCATCGCCGCTCCTCCCGTGGGCTCACTCCTGATGGTAGGCGGTAACCCGCTCGACTTCCTGCTTGGAGCCGAGGAACACCGCCACCCGCTGGTGCAGCGAGGTCGGCTGGATGTCGAGGATGCGCTGGGTGCCGTTGGTGGCGGCGCCGCCGGCCTGCTCGATGATGAAGGACATCGGGTTGGCCTCGTACATCAGGCGCAGCTTGCCGGGCATCGAAGGATCGCGGCCGTCGCGCGGGTACATGAAGATGCCGCCGCGGGTGAGAATGCGGTGCACGTCGGCGACCATCGAGGCGATCCAGCGCATGTTGTAGTTCTTCTCCAGCGGTCCGGTCTCGCCGGCCAGCAGCTCGGACACGTAGCGCTGCACCGGCGCCTCCCAGTGGCGCTGGTTGGACATGTTGATGGCGAATTCCTTGGTGGTTTCCGGCACCTTGATGTTGTCGTGGGTCAGCACGAAGCTGCCCAGCTCGCGGTCCAGGGTGAAGCCCTTGACGCCGTTGCCCAGGGTCAGCAGCAGCATGGTCTGCGGGCCGTAGATGGCGTAGCCGGCGGCCACCTGCTGGGTGCCCGGCTGGAGGAAGGCCTCCTCGCCCAGGTCGCCCTCCTCGCCGTTGCGCTCAGGGCAACGCAGCACCGAGAAGATGGTGCCGACCGAGACGTTGACGTCGATGTTCGACGAGCCGTCCAGCGGGTCGAACACCAGCAGGTAGGCGCCCTTGGGATAGTGGCCGGGAATCTGGTAGGCCTTGTCCATCTCCTCGGAGGCCATGCCGGCCAGGTGACCGCCCCACTCGTTGGCCTCCAGGAGGATCTCGTTGGACAGCACGTCGAGCTTCTTCTGCACCTCGCCCTGCACGTTCTCGGTTTCCATGCTGCCGAGCACACCGCCCAGGGCACCCTTGGACACCTGATGGCTGATCGCCTTGCAGGCCCGCGCCACCACCTCGATAAGGAAACGCAGATCGGCGGGGGTGTTGTGACTGCGGGTCTGCTCGATCAGATAGCGGCTCAGGGTAACGCGGGACATGGACGGCTCCGGGAAGGAATAAAAAACCCGCGCAGTTTACCCCTTTATCGGCTGCGGCGCCTCAGCGCCTGGATAGGTGGGGGCACGCGCCGGCGAGACGCACACCCGGTTGCGCCCGGCCGCCTTGGCCCGGTACAGCGCAAGGTCCGCGGCCCCCAGCAGCGGGTCCAGCTCCAGGCCTTGCTCGGGCAGCACGGCCAGGCCAGCGGACAGGGTCACCCGCCGGACGCCGCCACGGGTCGCCAGCGGCTGCGCGGCCAGGCCCTGGCAGAGCCCCTCCAGGCGCTGGCGGGCCTCCTGCACATCGGCGCCGGGCAGGATCAGCAGGAACTCCTCGCCGCCGAAGCGGAACACCGCATCGGAACCACGGGTATTGCTGCACAGGTACTGAGCCACGGCCTTGAGCACGTCGTCGCCCTCCAAATGGCCGTAGGCGTCGTTGAGCTGCTTGAAGTGATCCAGGTCGATCAACGCCAGGGCCAACGGCGTGCCATCGCGCCGGGCCCGGGCCAATTCGCGGGCGAAGAACTCGTCCAGGTAGCGGCGGTTGTACAGCCCGGTCAGCGGGTCGCGCAACGCCTGGGCCTGCAGCTGCTCGTGCAGGCTGGAAATGGTGCGCAGGCGCTCCTCGCTGAGCGCCAGGGCCTCGGCCAGCTCGAGCTCGCCGAGGTGGCGCTGGGTGACATCGCGCAGGTAGAGCATGCGACCGATATCGAAGGTGCCGCTGTGGGTGACCCGCTCGATGGTACGCACCCGCACCTCGAAGTAACGCGCCGGGTCGCTCAGGGTCAGCAGGCGATTCTCCTGCTCGCCCCCCTGCTCGACCAGCAGGCACTGCAGCTCTGCACCGAACACCGGCCAATCGAGCAGCCTGCGTCCCTGCCAGCCCTCCCCCAGGCCGGCCAGCTTGAGCGCCGCCGGATTGGCCTCGACCACCCGGCGGTGCGGGTCGACCACCAGCACCGGGTCGAGCAGGGCCTCGAGCAGCAGATGACGGGCCACCGGCAGCAGATCGAACAGACGCACGCCGATGATCAGCCAGGCGAAGGCCACCAGGGTGAAGGTGAACGTGAAGGGGGTGGGGTCGAAACCGAACAGCATCCAGCCGAAGCCGACATAGCCGAGGTTGGCCAACCAGGGCAGCGCAGTGACCAGCACGAAGGCCAGGTAATGACGACGGTAGACCCCCTTGCTGAGGGCCGCCGCGCGGATTACCACGCCCATGCAGAAGGCCATGAACAGGTACACGTAGGCCGCCGCCAGGTAGAACAGCGGACCGTGCTGGTAGCGGATCGGCGCCCCCGCCTGCGCCGACAGCGGAGCCGTACCCGCCCCGTAGAACAACCCGTGCCAGGGATTGCTCAGGGCCATCGCCCAGATGAGCCCGGGCACCAGGGTCAGGGCCAGCACCGCCCGCCTGGGCAACGGCCGCCGCACGCTGTTGACGTACTGCCAGAGGAACACCGCCCAGAAGGTCGGCGTCAGGACGATGCCCGGCCAGGCCATGCTGGCCCAGAACACCTTGCTGTCGGCATCCTGCACGGCCATCTCCAGGCCGGCCGCGAGCAGCCACCAGAGGCTGGCGACATGCAGCACGATAAAGCTTTCGCGCCCGGGGAAACTCCGCTGACGCAGGAGCCAGTGGGCCAGCAGCAACACCCCGCAGCACAGCAGCGCGGTGAACAGCACCGGACCGCTGAGCAGCCAGGCGGCGGTGAGCTGGCCGTTCACCGTTCGCTCCCCGGGCGCCCGACGACCGCGAAACCGTCGTGGCGGTACAGCGGCCTAAGCACCGAAGGGACTGAGAAGAGGATCGAAATGAACAAAAGGCCTTCCTGACCTAGCACTCAACCAATATCCGGCACTCACGATACTGCAATTCCATGCCAAGGCTATGGTTTTATCTCGTTCACGCCCCAGACTCGGGCGTACGCGTCCGCCGCAACAGGCTGACGGCCATCAGCGCCAGCAAGCCCACGCCCAGCAGCAACAGCGCCCACAGCCCCCAGCGCCGCCAGGCCGGCGCGCCGCCCTCGGGCGCAGTGGCCTGCAGCGCGGCGCCCGGCTCGAGCTCGGCCGTGTCGAGCCGCTCCAGGCGCTCCGGGCTAAAGCCCGGGATCAGGCTATGGGGCGACAAGGCCGCCGATGCCGCATCTGGATTGCCCAGAACCAGGCGATAGGGTGGGCTACCCCGCTGCAGGAATACCAGGACGGTGGCGCGCAGGCCGAGCCGCAGATACGGCGCGCCTCCCAGGCCGCCACCACGCTCGTCCACCTCCAGGCGCAGCTGCTGCACGGCGGCACCGGCCAGGGCCAGCTCGTCCTGGCGCAGCTCGCCTCCCGGCTCCGTCACGCGGTAGAGCAGGCCGCTGCCCAGCGGACGCCAGCGCCCCTGCCCGCCGCCCCGGCCGCTGACCCGCACCGGGGCCAGGCTGTTGTCCGGCCCCAGTTCGATCCTGATCCGCTCTAGCGGCAGCGCCAGCGGCAACTGCCACTGGTAGGCACCGCCCGCGGCACGCTGCGCCGGCAAGGGTTCGGACCACACCAGGGGCAGCGACAGGCTGTCGCGGGGCCGACTGAACAGCCGTGCGGCGGTCAGCTGCGGCGCCTGCCGCGGGCTCTGCCACAGCAGCCGTAGGTAGCGCGCCCGGCGCCCCGGCAGCTCGACCTGGCGCTGCTCGATGCGCTCGTCGGCGAACGACAGGCGTGCCAGCTGGCCCTGCCCCCAGGGGCGCCAGGTGCGCAGGTCGTCGCTGGCCTCGATACGAAAGTGCTGAAAGCCCTCCTGCTCGCTGCTCCAGTCCAGCCGCAGGCGTGCCAGCGGCTGCTCGACGGCGCTGGCGTCGAGCAGCCAGCCGCGCAAGGCGGCCGGCTGCGCCACCAGCTGCGTCTCGAGCAGCTCGATCAGCGTGCCGCTGGCGCTGCGCCGCACCCGCAGTCCCGGCGAGTCGGCCAGGTCCTCGGCCTCGTCGTACAGCGCGAACCAGCGCACCTCGTGCTCATGCAGGGTTTCCTGCGCCGGGCTGCGCACCAGGGCATAGGCCAGCGCCTCGCCCTCGCCGTTGAACACCCGCAGGTCGCGCAGGTCGGCGTGGCGGGCGGCAAGATGGGCGGCCATGGGCAGCTCCAGGCGGTACCAGGGCCCCTCGCCGGTCAAGCTCAGCGGCAGCTGCCAGGCGTAGTCGGCGGGCCGTTCCGTGGCCTGGCCGGCGAAACCGCACAGCAGCCCACAGAGCAGCAGCCAGGCGCGCCCACGATCTTGTCTCATCCTCATACCCGCTCCTCTTCCAGAGGCCGCACCCGATCCTGCCGGGCAGGCGGCAAGGGGGCGAAGTAGCCGACCACCAGCAGCAGCACGCCAACCCCGATAAAGGACACGATGCGCTCCAGCCCGCCGCGATTGCCCAGCTCGACGAAGAACAGCTTGGCCACCACCACGGCGATCAGCGCCGCGCCGACCAGCCACAGCTCGCGGCGCCGGCGCAGATGACCGAAGACCATCAGCGGCAGGGCGATCAGGGTCCAGACGATGGACAGCCCGGCCTGCACCAGCATCGAGTCGAGCAGGGGCTGCAGGCGATAGGGCACACCGCCCCAGTGGTGAGCCGTGCGCATCACCAGGGCGGTGAACAGGGCGAACAGCGAGGCGCCGACCAGCAGCTTGAGCAGCAGGCGACTGCGCGCCGCCGTCAGGCCCAGCTCTGGCAGGCTCATCGACGCCCAGGCATAGAGCGCGGCGAGGCTCAGCAGCAGCCCCAGTTCCAGCGGATTGAGCAGCGGCAGGTAGGGCAGCGGCGCAGCCTCACCGGCGCTGAGGACGTTGGCCAACCAGAACCAGGCGAGCATCAGCAGGGCCAACGGCAGCGCCGCCAGCACCCGATACTCGCGCGGGTAATCCGCCAGCGGCCAAGGCCGGCGGCGTGGCCGCGCCATCAGCCAGAGGTAGGCGCTGGGCAGCAACGCCCAGCCGAGCCAGCGCCAGGCGTTGTAGTGCTCGGCCAGGGCGAGGAAGCGGTAGCGCAACTCCAGGGCGATGACCGCCAGCAGCAGCCAGCAGCCGAGCACATGGCTGGCGCTGCGGGCACCGGCCGGCAACAGCGGGGCCAGGCGGCGCAGCAGCCAGAAGTGCGCGGCGAACAGCGCCGGCCAGGCCAGCCAGCCGAAATGCGCCGAGGGCTGATAGCGCCAGTGCCAGGCCTGCAGCAGCACCACCGCCGCCACCGGCAGCAGCAGGCCGCCGAGCAGTGCCAGCTCCGGCCACTGCCGGCGCTGCGCCAACATCCCGGCCAGCAACGCGCTCAGCGCCGCCGCCAGTAACAGGGCCGCACTCTGCAAGCCGCTGCCCTCGACGAAACGCAGCAGCTCGCCGGCCAGCGCCAGGCCCAGCCAGGCCACGCCCCATACCAGCAGCACCGGGGCCAGGGGCAAGCCGAGCCCGTCCAGCCGCGCCGGCGCCTCGCCGCGCCCCCGGACCTGCAGGCGCCAGGCGGCCAGCAGTGCGACCAGGGCCAGGGCCGCGGGCGCCCAGAACTCGGCATGGGCCAGCGGCCACAGGCCGTCGCCGCCGCCCTGGTCCAGCAGCAGTCGGCCGGCGATCAGCAGGGCCAGGCCACTGGCGAACTGCAGCGCCAGGGCCAGGGCGAAACCGACGCGCCGTTGCAGCTGCTGGCTGAACCCGAGCACCAGCAGCGCGGCGGCGCCCCAGACCGCGCCGCTGCCGGGCAGGACATACGGCTGCATCAGCTGGAAACTGCCCAGAGCCAGCAGCAACAACGCCGCGCCCCCGAACAGCACCCGGCGGTCGATGCCCAGACGCGTCAGGCGGACCGCCCAAAACAGGCCGGCGACTAGCAGCGCGGCCAGCAGCGCGGCAGACAACAGCAGCCCGCCGCCCGCCTCGACGCCGAGCCCTGGCACGCCGCCCAGCTGCAACAGCAACAACAGGCCGCCGAGCAGCTGCACGGCGCAGGCTGCCAGCAGCAGCACCCGGGCCTGCAGGCGCAGGCCGAGCAGCAGGGTCAGCAGCCCGGCCACCGCCCAGGCGATGACGCTGCCGGCGACGGCGAAACTCAGCGGCGCCATCAGGTAGAGGAAGGCCAGGCCGGCACCGGCCAGCAGCGACGAGCCGCGCCGCTCCCAGGTGCTGCTGGCCTCGGCAGGCGCCTGGCGCAGCTGCCAGTAGCTGAACGACAGCGCCACGCCGAGCAGCAGCGCCCCCAGCACCGCGCCGTCGAGCAACGATTGCACGCCGACGCGCAGCTCGCCCAGGTAGGCCAGCGCCGCGCCGAACTGCAGCAACAGGGCGAAGGCCCGCGCCAGGCCGCGGCGCTGGTGCAGCGCCAGCCAGTAGACGCCGGCGCCCTCCACCGCCCAGGCCGCCGAGGTCCAGCGCGCGTCCAGGCCCAGGGGAATCGCCAGGCTGGCGAACACCACCCCCAGGGCCAGGCAGGTTTCCACCAGCAGCAGCGCGCGGCCGGCGGTGCGGCCGGCCAGCAGCCGGGCCAGACTCAGGTAGAGCAGGCCCAGGCCCAGGGCGCTGAAGGCCGCGGCAAACTCGAGGTGCTGCACCAGGGCGAACTGCAGGCCGAAACCGACCAGCGGCGGGCCGAGCAGCACGGTGGCGTCGAGGTAGTCGCCCTGCCCGGCCGACCAGCGCAGCAACTCGCCGCGCCCGCTCGGCGCCTGCGCCGCCTCGCGCAGCTTGCGCCGGGCGAACAGCAGGCCGATGGCCAGGTACATCAGGAAGAACAGCCAGAGGAAGGGCGCGGTGCTCCACAGCAGCTCCGGGGTATAGGCCCGCAGCCCCCAGGCCAGGCCGATGCTGAAGGTGCCGACGAAGCCGATCAGGTTGAGCAGGCGCCAGGCCTTGAACCAGGCGATGGTCAGAATGCCGGCGTTGAGCAGGGCGAAATAGCCGAACAGGGCCACATGATCGCCGCTGCCGGTGGAGGTCAGGATGGGCGCGGCGAAGCCGCCGAGGGCTGCCGCGGCGGCCAGGCCCAGGGCGTTCTGCGCCACCGCGAGGATGGCCGAGCTGCAGGTCACCAGCACCAGCAGCGCCAGGGCCAGGCCCGCGGGCAGCAGCGGATGCAGGCGCATTGCGGCGAATACCGTGAGGTACAGCACGCCGACGCCCGCCCCCTGCAGCACCAGGGCATAGCCGGGATTACGCCAGCGCAGCCACCAGCCCAGGCCGAGCAGGGCGATCGCACTGGCGGCGACGCCGGCGTAGCGCAGCTCCACCGGCAGCACCAGCCCCTCGGTGGCGTAACGCAGGAGGAAGGCCAGGCCGAGGAACAGCAGCAGCACCCCGACCCGCAGCAGGGTGTTGCCCCCCAGCAGCCAGGCTTTGGCCTTGGCCAGTGCGCGCTGGAACACCGAGGGCCCGCGCGCCGGCCGGGCCCAGCCGGCATCGCCGTCCGTTGCCATGGCAGCCCCCTGGCTCGCCGCCGCATCGGCCTCGGCCGGTGCCGGCCCGATTTCGGCGGCCTGCGGCTCTATGTCCAGGGTCCAGTCCGGCTCAGGGGGCACGGGCTCGGCCGCCGCTACAGGTTCCGCCTCGGCCCCGGGGGCGGCCGCCTGGGCCTGTTCGACCCTGAGCAGGCGCTCATGGATCGCCGTGGTACCGCGCTCGAAACGTTCGGCGAACCCCTCCAGCTGCGCCGCCAGCTCGGCGTTCTGCCGGGCCAGCGCCTGCAGCCTGAAGGCCTGCCCCAGGCTCAGGCCCAGCAGGCCGCCCAGCAACGCGGCGCCGAGCGACTCCCCGGCCAGGGTTCCCAACACCAAACCCACCAGCATGAAGATCCATTGCATGCAGCATTTCCCGATCCGCTAGAAATGTTCAGCCGCCGCACCGAGCCTGTGGCACCGCTCGCGGCGCCGCTCAGTATAGGTAGCGGCTACTCAGGGAGACGCCCGCCCCGGGCGCAGCGGACACAAGTCTGGCATCGACGGCAGGTTGAATCGACCAACCGGCAGAAGTGTGTTCACATTTTCACCAACGCCGCTATCATCGCCCACCGCCTCGCCAACGCACAGCCAACGCCATGAAGAACAACCTGATCGCCGCCGCCGAACTCGACCGCCTGGATACCTGGGCCAAATACAGCGCCGACATGTGCCACAGCTGCATGTCCAGCTGCTGCACCCTGCCGGTGGAAGCGCGCATCGGCGACCTGATCCGCATCGGCGTGGTCGACGAGTTCGAGCGCGGCGAGCCGGCGAAGAACATCGCCAGGCGCCTGCAGAAAGAAGGCATAGTCGAGCGTTTCAACCAGAAGTCGGGGGTCTTCACCCTGGCGCGCATGAGCAACAACGACTGCCTCTATCTCGATCGCAAGTCGCGCCTGTGCACCATCTACGACAAGCGTCCGGACACCTGCCGCAACCACCCCAAGGTCGGCCCGCGCCCGGGCTACTGCGCCTACAAGCCGAAACCCTTGAAGTAGCTAGCCAGAAAAGACAAAGCCCCCGCCGGCTCACACCGACGGGGGCTTTTTCATTGCAGCCAGGACTTAGCCCTTGCTGGCGCGCTTGCGGTCGTTCTCGTTGAGGAACTTCTTGCGCAGGCGGATCGACTTCGGCGTCACTTCCACCAGCTCGTCGTCATCGATGAACTCCAGCGCCTGTTCCAGGGTGAACTTGATCGGCGGCACCAGCTGGATGGTTTCGTCCTTGCCGGAAGCGCGCATGTTGTCGAGCTTCTTGCCCTTGGTGGGGTTGATCACCAGGTCGTTGTCGCGGCTGTTGATGCCGCACAGCTGGCCTTCGTAGATGTCCTGACCCGGCTCGAGGAACAGCTTGCCGCGGTCCTGCAGGGTTTCCAGCGAGTAGGTCAGCGCCTTGCCGGTGGCCATGGAGACCAGCACGCCGTTCTGGCGGTGGGCGACTTCGCCCAGCTTGATCGGGCCGTAGTGGCTGAAGGTCGAGGTGAGGATGCCGCTGCCCGAGGTCATGGTCAGGAAGGCGTTGCGGAAACCGATCAGGCCGCGGGCCGGCACGGTGTACTCCAGGCGAATGCGCCCCTTGCCGTCCGGCACCATGTTGGTCAGATCGCCCTTGCGCAGGCCCATCTGTTCCATGACCGGACCCTGGTGCTGCTCTTCGATGTCGATGATGACGTTCTCGTAGGGCTCCTGCTTGACGCCGTCGACCTCCTTGATCACCACTTCCGGACGGCCCACGGCCATCTCGAAGCCTTCGCGGCGCATGGTTTCGATCAGTACCGACAGGTGCAGCTCGCCGCGACCGGAGACCTTGAACTTGTCGGCGCTGTCGCCTTCCTGCACGCGCAGGGCGACGTTGTGCAGCAGTTCCTTCTCCAGACGCTCCTTGATGTTGCGGCTGGTGACGAACTTGCCTTCCTTGCCGCAGAACGGCGAGTCGTTGACCTGGAAGGTCATGGACACGGTCGGCTCGTCCACCGACAGCGGCGGCAGGGCCTCGACGTTGTTCATGTCGCACAGGGTGTCGGAGATGTACAGCTCGTCCATGCCGCTGACGCAGACGATGTCGCCGGCCTGGGCCTCGGCGACTTCGACGCGCTGCAGGCCGGAGTGGCCCATGATCTTCAGGATGCGGCCCTGACGCTTCTTGCCGTCGGCGCCGATGGCCACCACCGGGGTGTTGGTCTTGACGCTGCCGCGGGCGATGCGGCCGATGCCGATGACGCCGAGGAAGCTGTTGTAGTCCAGCTGGGAAATCTGCATCTGGAACGGGCCGCTGACGTCGACGTTCGGCGCCGGCACGTGGTCGACGATGGCCTGGAACAGGGCGTCCATGTGGTCGTCCATGTTCTCGTGGTCCATGCCGGCGATGCCGTTCAGGGCGCTGGCGTAGACGATCGGGAAGTCCAGCTGCTCCTCGGTGGCGCCGAGGTTGTCGAACAGGTCGAAGATCTGGTCGATGACCCAGTCCGGACGCGCGCCGGGACGGTCGATCTTGTTGACCACGACGATCGGACGCAGGCCGGCCTTGAACGCCTTCTGGGTGACGAAGCGAGTCTGCGGCATCGGGCCGTCCTGGGCGTCGACCACCAGCAGCACGGAGTCGACCATGCTCATCACGCGCTCGACCTCACCGCCGAAGTCGGCGTGGCCGGGGGTGTCGACGATGTTGATGTCGTAGCCCTTCCACTTCAGCGCGGTGTTCTTCGCCAGGATGGTGATGCCACGCTCTTTTTCCTGGTCGTTGCTGTCCATCACCCGCTCGTTTTCCAGCTCCTTGCGGTCCAGGGTGCCGGACAGGCGCAGCAGCTTGTCTACCAGGGTGGTCTTGCCATGGTCGACGTGGGCGATGATGGCGATGTTGCGTAGATTTTCGATCACTTTTGTATCTCGATCAGAGGATTCGGTGTGCCGCGTATTCTGGGCGGCGAGTATGAACAAACAGGGTGTCAGCACGGCCGACGGTCGGGGGGGCGATGGCGGATGCTGCCGCCATTCAGCCCGGGGGTCTTATGTCGGACGATAAACGCGCACATTGGCATGCCCCTCGCTCAACAGGTGGTGGGCATGCAGGCGGCTCATCACCCCCTTGTCGCAATACAGCAGGTATTGGCGCGCCTCATCCAGCTCCTTGAACTTGCTGTTCAGCGCGTAGAAAGGCAGCGCCTGCACCTCGACGCCGGGCAGCTCCAGCGGCTCGTCCTCGACGGCATCGGGGTGGCGGATGTCGATCACCACGTGGCCGGCCAGGGCCTCGCCGACTTCCTCGACCTGCACGTCCTTGCCCAGCTCGTCGATCACCTTGTCGATCGGCAGCAGGGTGGCGCGTTCCAGGGCGCGCTCGAGGATGGCCATGTCGAACTGGCTCTCCTCGTACTCGATGCGCGCCGGCTTGGCCTTGGTGGTCGGGTTGACCGAAATGACCCCGCAGTATTCCGGCATGTGCTTGGCGAACTCGGCGGTGCCGATGGCATAGGCGGTGTCGATGATGTCCTGCTTGTGGCTGGCGATCAGCGGGCGCAGCACCAGCTTGTCGATGGCCGCGTCGATCACCGTGAGATTGGGCAGGGTCTGGCTGGAGACCTGGGAAATCGCCTCGCCGGTGACCAGGGCGTCGATCTGCAGGCGCTCGGCCATGCGGCTGGCGGCACGCAGCATCATGCGCTTCAGGACCACGCCCATCTGGCTGTTGTCGACCTTGCCGAGGATCTCGCCGAGCACTTCCTCGAACGGCACGCTGATGAACAGCACGCGATGGGAACGACCGAAGCGCTGCCACAGGTAGTGGGCGACTTCCATGACCCCCAGTTCGTGGGCCCGGCCGCCGAGGTTGAAGAAGCAGAAATGGCTGAGCAGGCCGCGGCGCATCATCTGGTAGGCGGCCACCGTGGAATCGAAGCCGCCGGACATCAGCACCAGGGTCTGCTCCAGCGAGCCCAGCGGGTAGCCGCCGATGCCGTTGTGCTGGCGGTGGACGATGAACAGGCGCTGGTCGCGGATCTCCATGCGCACCTCGACCTCGGGCTGCTTCAGGTCGATGCCGGCGGCGCCGCACTGCTGGCGCAACTGGCTGCCGACATGGCGCTCGACGTCCATGGAGGTGAAGCTGTGTTTGCCGCCGCGCTTGCAGCGCACGGCGAAGATCTTGCCCGGCAACTGGTCGGCGAAGTGCAGCTTGCACTTGTCCAGCACGTCGTCGAGATCACCCAGGGGGTACTCGTGCACTTCCAGGAAATGGATCAGCCCCGGGGTGCAGCGCAGCCGCTCGATCATCTCCTGCAGCACCTTCGCCTCGGTGACCGCGGTCTCCACCTCCAGGTTGTCCCAGACGCCATTGACCACCAGCTGCGGGTCGAGATCGCGCAGCACCAGGCGAATGTTCTTGGCCAGCTGGCGGATGAAATGCTTGCGCACCGGCCGGCTCTTGATGGTGATTTCCGGGAAGACTTTAACGATCAATTTCATGAAGGCAGCGCGCGCCGAGGTGGCCGAAAAAACAGGGGCGCGGATTATAGCGGAAATTGCTCAGACTTTGATCAAAAAACCCTTGCGGGTCTCGCTGCGCACTATTTTGGTGCCATCGCAAAATAGACAGCATCAAAATGGTGCAAAAATACCCTCCAGCTTGCCGCGCAGCCCCCGCCAGCACTGAGTTTCAGCCTTCCAGCCCATTCCGGGGCACTGGCATGCAATTTGCTCCCTTGTGAGGCAGGTTGTCCTGGCCGACTATCGCGCCGGGCTTCACCGAACTATCGAGGGCTCACCGAAACGAGCCTTATCCACCTGGAGGACAGCATGTCGAAGTCGATTCAACTGATTAAAGAACACGACGTGAAGTGGGTTGACCTGCGCTTCACCGACACCAAGGGCAAGCAGCACCACGTCACCATGCCGGCGCGCGACGCCCTGGACGAAGACTTCTTCGAACACGGCAAGATGTTCGACGGTTCCTCCATCCACGGCTGGAAAGGCATCGAAGCCTCCGACATGATCCTGATGCCGGTCGACGAGACCGCCGTACTGGACCCCTTCACCGAAGAGCCGACCCTGATCATCGTCTGCGACATCGTCGAGCCGAGCACCATGCAGGGCTACGACCGCGACCCGCGCTCCATCGCCAAGCGCGCCGAAGAGTTCCTCAAGACCACCGGCATCGGCGACACCGTGTTCGTCGGCCCGGAGCCCGAGTTCTTCATCTTCGACGAGGTGAAGTTCAAGTCCGACATCTCCGGCTCGATGTTCAAGATCTACTCCGAGCAGGGCTCCTGGATGACCGATCAGGACGTCGAAGGCGGCAACAAGGGCCACCGTCCGGCCGTCAAGGGCGGTTACTTCCCGGTTCCGCCGTGCGACCACGACCACGAAATCCGTACTGCCATGTGTAATGCCATGGAAGAAATGGGCCTGGTCGTCGAAGTGCACCACCACGAAGTGGCCACTGCCGGCCAGAACGAAATCGGCGTGAAGTTCAACACCCTGGTCGCCAAGGCCGACGAAGTGCAGACCCTGAAGTACTGCGTGCACAACGTCGCCGACGCCTACGGCAAGACCGCCACCTTCATGCCCAAGCCCCTGTACGGCGACAACGGTTCGGGCATGCACGTGCACATGTCCATCTCCAAAGATGGCAAGAACACCTTCTCCGGCGAAGGCTATGCCGGCCTGTCCGATACCGCCCTGTACTTCATCGGCGGCATCATCAAGCACGGCAAGGCGCTGAACGGCTTCACCAACCCGTCGACCAACTCCTACAAGCGTCTGGTCCCGGGCTTCGAAGCGCCGGTCATGCTGGCCTACTCGGCGCGCAACCGCTCCGCCTCGATCCGCATCCCCTATGTGTCGAGCCCGAAAGCCCGCCGCATCGAGGCGCGTTTCCCGGACCCGGCTGCCAACCCCTACCTGTGCTTCGCCGCGCTGCTGATGGCCGGCCTGGACGGTATCCAGAACAAGATCCACCCTGGCGATGCGGCCGACAAGAACCTGTACGACCTGCCGCCGGAAGAAGGCAAGCTGATCCCGCAGGTGTGCGGCAGCCTGAAGGAAGCCCTGGAAGAGCTGGACAAGGGCCGCGCGTTCCTGACCAAGGGCGGCGTGTTCTCCGACGACTTCATCGATGCCTACATCGAGCTGAAGAGCGAAGAAGAGATCAAGGTGCGCACCTTCGTGCACCCGCTGGAATACGACCTGTACTACAGCGTCTAAGCCCGCTGCGCGCCGCTCAGGCGGCGTGATGCCCAAGGCCCCGTCCGGCTTCAGCCGGCGGGGCCTTTTTTGTGGGCGGCAATCACAGCGCGAAGGCCTCGGGCTTGCCAGCACGGCGCACCGGTGCAACGCTTAGCGGCACGACACCCGGGAGATTGGCCATGCGCCTCATGCTCGCCTGCCTGCTGCTGGTCCTGACCCTGCCGGCCAGCGCACAGATCTACAAGTACACCGACGCCAACGGCAATACGGTGTTCACCAACCAGCCGCCGGACGGCAGCGCCGCGCAGAGCATCGAGCTGCCGCCGACTAATACCGTGGAGATGCAGGTTCCGAGCGCACCCGCCGCCAGTGCCGGCGGCACGACCGCGTCCGCGTCGGCGCCGCCCTACCGCACACTGCGCCTGACCGGCCTGCCCAGCGACGAGGCATTGCGCGCCAACAACGGCACCTTCAGCGTCGGGGTGTCGATAGTGCCGCGCCTCGCCGCCGCGCATCGTCTGCGTCTGCTGCTGGACGGCCAGCCCTACGGCCAACCCAGCCGCGCGCCGCGCCTGCAGCTGACCAATGTCGACCGCGGCGAGCACAGCTTGGCGGTCGAGGTGCTCAGTGGCGAGCAGGCGATCCAGCAGAGCCCGACCGTCACCTTCACCGTGCAACGGGTCAACACCAGCAGCCCGGCCCTGCGCCCGCCACCTCCGCCACCGACTCCGGCCCCCTGACCATGCGCATCGCCCTGTTCTGCCTGGCCCTGCTGTGTCTACCGCTGCACGCCGAGGTCTATACCTACATCGATGCCGAGGGCAACCGGGTCTTCACCGACCGGCCCAAGCCCGGCAACGCCCAGCGCATCCAGCTGGCGCCGGCCAACAGCATGCCCGCACCTCCCCGCCCGGCACCGCTTGCGGTCGCCCCCGGCACGCCGCAGGCACCGGCCTACCAGCTGTTGCGCATCCTGGTGCCGGAGCCCGATGCAACCGTGCGCGACGGCGCCGGTAACCTGATCGTCACCGCCAGCAGCGACCCGGCCCTGCTCCAGGGCCACAACTATCGCCTGCTGCTGGACGGCCAGGCCCTGGGCGAGCCCAGCCGCAGCCCGGTGTTCCCCCTGGAGAACATCGATCGCGGCACCCACCAGCTGGCCATCGAGATCATCGACGCCCAGGGCCGCACCCTCGAGCGCACCCCCAGCCAGCCCTTCCACATGCAGCGCATCTCCCTGGCGCAGAAGCGCCGGGTCAACCCTTGCCAGAAGGGCGATTACGGCGTGCGCCCGGAATGCCCGCTCAAGGACAAGCCCGCCGAGAAGCAGGACATCCCCCTGGTCCCCTTCATCTAAGCTCTCGCCGCTCACGCACCAACCTGGTGCAGCAGAGTGCCCCACCTTTCTATACTCTCCCTGTTTTGGTTCGCCCACGCCGCCCGCCCTGCGCCGATGCACGGCCGCCGGCGCCGATCGTGCGCGTTTCACGCGTCTTTTCGGGGCTTTGGTTTGCTTCTTGCATTTTCCTGCCCATTGCCAGAAAGCCCTCGCCTATGACTATCAACGACGCACTGCACCGCCTGCTGCTCGACAACCTGACCACCGCGACCCTGCTGCTCAACGGCGAACTGCGCCTGGAGTACATGAATCCGGCGGCGGAGATGCTCCTGGCCGTCAGCGGCCAGCGCAGCCACGGGCAGTTCATCAGCGAGCTGTTCACCGAGTCGGCCGAGGCCCTGAGCGCGCTGCGCCAGGCGGTCGAGCAGGCCCACCCGTTCAACAAGCGCGAGGCGGTGCTGACCTCGGTGACCGGCCAGAGCCTGACCGTCGACTATGCGGTGACCCCCATCCTCAGCCGCGGCGCGACCCTGCTGCTGCTGGAGGTCCACCCCCGCGACCGCATGCTGAAGATCACCAAGGAGGAGGCCCAGCTGTCCAAGCAGGAGACCACCAAGCTCTTGGTGCGCGGCCTGGCGCACGAGATCAAGAACCCCCTGGGCGGCATCCGCGGCGCCGCCCAGCTGCTGGCCCGCGAGCTGCCGGCCCCGGAGCTCAAGGACTACACCGACGTGATCATCGAGGAGGCCGACCGCCTGCGTAACCTGGTCGACCGCATGCTCGGCTCGAACAAGCTGCCGTCGCTGACGCCGACCAACGTGCACGAGGTGCTGGAGCGAGTCGCCAGCCTGGTCGAGGCGGAGAGCCAGGGCAGCATCATTCTGGTGCGCGACTACGACCCGAGCATCCCCGACCTGCTGATCGATCGCGAGCAGATGATCCAGGCGGTGCTCAACATCGTGCGCAACGCCATGCAGGCCATCGCCACGCAGAAGCACGACCTGGGCCTGGGGCGCATCACCCTGCGCACCCGCACCCTGCGCCAGTTCACCATCGGCCACACCCGCCACCGCCTGGTGGCGCGCATCGAGATCATCGACAACGGCCCCGGCATCCCCCAGGAGCTGCAGGAGACCATCTTCTACCCCATGGTCAGCGGCCGCGCCGAAGGCACCGGCCTGGGCCTGGCCATCACCCAGAACATCATCAGTCAGCACCAGGGCCTGATCGAGTGCGAGAGCCATCCCGGGCATACCCTGTTCTCGATCTTCCTGCCGCTGGAACAAGGAGCATCCGCTGCATGAGCCGAAGTGAAACCGTCTGGATCGTCGACGACGACCGCTCCATCCGCTGGGTCCTGGAAAAGGCCCTGCAGCAGGAAGGCATGACCACCCAGAGCTTCGACAGCGCCGACGGCGTGCTCGGCCGCCTCAGCCGCGAACAGCCGGACGTGATCATCTCCGACATCCGCATGCCCGGGGCCAGCGGCCTCGACTTGCTGGCGCGGATTCGCGAGCTGCACCCGCGCCTGCCGGTGATCATCATGACCGCCCACTCCGACCTGGACAGCGCGGTGGCCTCCTACCAGGGCGGCGCCTTCGAATACCTGCCCAAGCCCTTCGACGTCGACGAGGCGGTATCCCTGGTCAAGCGTGCCTTCCAGCACGCCCAGGAGCAGCAGAGCCTGGCGGCGCCGGTGGAGCAGCCACGCACCCCGGAGATCATCGGCGAAGCCCCGGCCATGCAGGAGGTGTTCCGCGCCATCGGCCGCCTCTCCCACTCCAACATCACCGTGCTGATCAACGGCGAGTCCGGTACCGGCAAGGAGCTGGTCGCCCATGCCCTGCACCGCCACAGCCCACGTGCCGCCTCGCCGTTCATCGCGCTGAACATGGCGGCCATTCCCAAGGACCTGATGGAGTCGGAGCTGTTCGGCCACGAGAAGGGCGCCTTCACCGGCGCCGCCAACCTGCGCCGCGGTCGCTTCGAACAGGCCGACGGCGGCACCCTGTTCCTCGACGAGATCGGCGACATGCCGGCCGACACCCAGACCCGCCTGCTGCGCGTGCTGGCCGACGGCGAGTTCTACCGGGTCGGCGGCCACACCCCGGTCAAGGTCGATGTGCGCATCATCGCCGCCACCCACCAGGACCTGGAAAACCTGGTGCAGGCCGGCAAGTTCCGCGAGGACCTGTTCCACCGCCTCAACGTCATCCGCATCCATATCCCGCGCCTGGCCGACCGCCGCGAGGACATCCCCACCCTGGCCCGCCACTTCCTCAGCCGCGCGGCCCTGGAGCTGGCGGTGGAGCCCAAGCTGCTGAAGAGCGAGACCGAGGACTATCTGCAGCACCTGCCCTGGCCGGGCAACGTGCGCCAGCTGGAGAACACCTGCCGCTGGATCACCGTCATGGCCTCCGGCCGCGAGGTGCACATCGACGACCTGCCGCCGGAGCTGCTGGCCCAACCCCAGGACAGCATGCCGGTGAGCAGCTGGGAACAGGGCCTGCGCCAGTGGGCCGACCAAGCCCTGACGCGCGGCCAGTCCAGCCTGCTCGACAGCGCGGTGCCGGCCTTCGAGCGGATCATGATCGAGACCGCCCTCAAGCACACCGCCGGCCGCCGCCGCGACGCCGCCGTGCTGCTGGGCTGGGGGCGCAACACCCTGACCCGCAAGATCAAGGAACTGGGCATGAAGGTCGACGGCGGCGACGAGGATGACGGCGACGACCACTGAGCCGTCTTCATGCGGCACAGAAAAGCGGGCCCGGTGCCCGCTTTTTCTTTGCCCTCGGCATGCGCCTTCTCGGCGCCCGACCGCCCCACACTGCACCGCCACGGTACAGGAACGCTCCGCCAGATCCCCGGCAGCCGCCTGCGGCAGGGCCGAAACCCACCATTCCCGCGGGCCCGGGGTCGAGGTAACAAAACTGGCATAGCAGCTGCATAGACTCAGGCACGCCCAGTTTCGGGGACCTTGGTACAGGCAGGCCGGGGATTCCCCGCTTTTATTGCTCCGCCAGGCTGACCCTCAGCCGCCAGCGCCCGTCCACCTCCTCGGCGTGCCACTCGCCGCGCAGGGGACGGGCCGCCACCAGCCGCAACACCAGCTCGCGTTGCTCCCGCTGCAAGCGCCAGTTCACCGCCCGACCCTGCAGCCGCAGCTGACCCTGCTGCTCGCGGCCCAGGGTCTCCACCCGCAGCACGTAGGCACCGCCGATGTGCCTGGCGCGGACCTTGGGCGCCTCGTTGAACCACAGATGCAGGCCCTGCCCGACCAGCTCCACCTCCTGCAGGCGCAGTTCGGCCGGCTGCAGCAGGCGACCGATCATCATGCCGATGAGGAAACCGAACAGCGCCAGCGAGGCGAACACCCGCAGCCAGGGACGCGGCCGCTCGCCGCTATCGGAGGTAGAATGCCGACCATCATCAGGCCCGGAGCCGCGCATGTTTCACGTAATCCTCTTCCGACCGGAAATTCCACCGAATACCGGCAACATTATCAGGCTATGCGCCAACAGCGGCTGCCACCTGCACCTGATCGAACCCCTGGGCTTCGAGCTGGACGACAAACGCCTGCGCCGCGCCGGTCTGGACTATCACGAGTACGCCCCCCTCAGGCGCCATAGCGACCTCGACAGCTGCCTGCAGAGCCTCGGCCAGCCGCGCCTGTTCGCCTTCACCACCAAGGGTTCGCAGCCCTTCCACGAGGTGCAGTACCAACCCGGCGACGCCTTCCTGTTCGGCCCGGAAAGCAGCGGCCTGCCGGCGGATATCCGCGATGCCCTGCCCGCCGAACGCCGGGTGCGCCTGCCGATGCGCGAGGGTTGCCGCAGCCTCAACCTGTCCAACACCGTGGCCGTGGCGGTCTACGAGGCCTGGCGCCAGCAGGGTTTCGCCCTGTGAGACGGTCGCCGCGCAGCCAACAAAAAACGCCCCGCGGGGCGTTTTTTGTTGGCGAGAAAGCCGTGGCTCAGTTGGCCGGGGCCTGCTCGGTGCTCTGCTGCATGCGCTTGAGCTCCTGGGCATAGAGCGCATCGAAGTTCACCGGCGCCAGCATCAAGGCCGGGAAGGAGCCACGCACCACCAGGCTGTCCAGGGTTTCCCGCGCATAGGGGAACAGGATATTCGGGCAGAAGGCCCCCAGGGTGTGGCTCATGGCCGCCGCCTCCAGGCCCTTGATCAGGAAGATCCCGGCCTGCTGCACCTCGGCGATGAAGGCGGTTTCCTCGCCGTTCTTCACCGTTACCGAGAGGGTCAGCACCACCTCGTGGAAGTCGCCGTCCAAAGCCTTCTGACGGGTGTTCAGGTCCAGGGAAACGCTCGGCTTCCACTCCTGGCGGAAGACTTCCGGACTCTTCGGCGCCTCGAAGGACAGGTCACGGATGTAGATGCGCTGCAGGGAAAACTGCGGGCTCTGTTCGCCCTGGGCGGCGTCACTGCTGGCTTGTTCAGTCATGGCAAATCCTTGTTGTTGGGGTACTAGGAAGGGGCTATTGATCTCATGCCTTGAGCAGCGCGTCCAGCTTGCCGGCACGCTCCAGGGCATAGAGCTCGTCGCAACCACCGACATGGGTCGCGCCGATCCAGATCTGCGGCACCGAAGTGCGCTGCGCCTTGCGGGTCATCTCGGCGCGCAACTCGGGCTGACCGTCGACCTTGATCTCCTCGAAGTCGACACCCTTGCTGGCCAACAACTGCTTGGCGCGGATGCAGTAGGGACACCAGTCGCTGGAATAGATGGTCACCGCCACCATGTCACTTCACCAGCGGCAGGTTGTCGCCACGCCAGCTGGCGATCCCGCCGGCCAGCTTGGCCGCGTTGAAACCGGCCTTCTTCAGCTCGCGGCTGGCGGTGCCGGCCTGCTGGCCCATGGCGTCGACCACGATCAGGGTCTTGGCCTTGTGCTTCTCCAGCTCGGCGATGCGCGCGGCCAGCTTCTCGTAGGGGATGTGCAGGGCACCGACTATGTGCCCGGCGGAAAAATCCTTCTGCGCGCGCACATCCAGCACCACGCCCTGCTCGCTGTTGAGCAGCGCCGTGAGTTCGCGGCTGCTCAGGCTCTTGCCGCCCTTGAGCAGTTCGCTGAACACCAGCAACGCCAGGAGGACGACGAACAGTCCGCTCAGTACATAGTGGGTCGTGGCAAATTCAATCAGATTGGCAAGCATCGTGCGGTTCCGGGACGGTAAAATGCCGGCCAGTATACACAGCCCCACAGGCCGACCAAAACCCGCCCGGCGGTGACGCCAGCGGCGCTTGGCCGTAGAATGCCGGGCCTTTTTCGCCCCTTTCCAGCAGAGCGAGCCAGCCTTATGAGCGCCACGCCCAAACCCCTGGTCCTGATCATCCTCGACGGCTTCGGCCACAGCGACACCCCCGAGTACAACGCCATCCACGCGGCCGCCACGCCGGTCTACGACCGCCTGCGCGCGACCCAGCCCCACGGCCTGATTTCCGGCAGCGGCATGGACGTCGGCCTGCCGGACGGGCAGATGGGCAACTCCGAGGTGGGCCACATGAACCTCGGCGCCGGCCGCGTGGTGTACCAGGACTTCACTCGGGTGACCAAGGCCATTCGCGACGGCGAATTCTTCGAGAATGCGGCGATCTGCGCCGCGGTGGACCAGGCGGTGGAGGCCGGCAAGGCCGTGCATATCCTCGGCCTGCTGTCCGACGGCGGCGTGCACAGCCACCAGGAGCACATCGCCGCCATGGCCGAACTGGCGGCCCGCCGCGGCGCCGAGCAGATCTACCTGCACGCCTTCCTCGACGGCCGCGACACCCCGCCCAAAAGCGCCCAGTCGTCCATCGAGCTGCTCGACGCCACCTTCGCCAAACTGGGCAAGGGCCGCATCGCCAGCCTGATCGGCCGCTACTTCGCCATGGACCGCGACAACCGCTGGGACCGCGTCGAGCAGGCCTACCGGCTGATCGTCGACGGCCAGGGCCAGTTCCAGGCCGACGACGCCGGCGCCGGCCTGCAGGCCGCCTACGAACGCGGCGAGAGCGACGAGTTCGTCAAGGCCACGGTCATCGGCGCGCCGGTGCGGGTCGAGGACGGCGACGCCGTGGTGTTCATGAACTTCCGCGCCGACCGCGCCCGCGAGCTGACCCGCGCCTTCGTCGAGCCGGGCTTCGCCGAATTCCAGCGCCCGCGCGTGCCGCAGACCGCCGGCTTCGTCATGCTCACCCAGTACGCCGCGAGCATTCCGGCGCCCAGCGCCTTCAAGCCGGAGCCCCTGACCAACGTGCTCGGCGAATACCTGGCCAAGCAGGGCAAGACCCAGCTGCGCATCGCCGAGACCGAGAAATACGCCCACGTCACCTTCTTCTTCTCCGGCGGCCGCGAGGAGCCGTTCGAAGGCGAAGAGCGCATCCTCATCCCCTCGCCGAACGTCGCCACCTACGACCTGCAGCCGGAGATGAGCGCCCCCGAGGTCACCGACCGCATCGTCGAGGCCATCGAGCAGCAGCGCTACGACCTGATAGTGGTCAACTACGCCAACGGCGACATGGTCGGCCACACCGGCGTATTCAGCGCCGCGGTCAAGGCGGTGGAGTGCCTGGACACCTGCGTCGGGCGCATCGTCGCGGCCCTGGACAAGGTCGGCGGCGAGGCGCTGATCACCGCCGACCACGGCAACGTCGAGCAGATGGAAGACGCCTGCACCGGCCAGGCCCACACCGCCCACACCTGCGAGCCGGTGCCCTTCATCTATGTCGGCAAGCGCCCGGTCAGCCTGCGCCAGGGCGGCGTACTGGCCGACGTGGCGCCGACCCTGCTGGCGCTGATGGGCCTGGAGAAGCCGGCGGAAATGACCGGCACCAGCATCATCGCCCTGCAGTAAGCGCGCGAAGGACCTCGACGCCCCACTCCCTGCGGACTGGGGCGTTTTTTTTGCCCGTGACCACGGGCATACTAGGGCCGTTCCCCGCCCCGGTGTCGCCATCCCCATGTTTCGCGCCCTCGTCCTGATTCTCCTGTCCTGCCTGCTCGCCCCGGCCTTCGCCGACGACAAGGCCGACGCCCAGAAGCAGCTGGAAGCCGCCCGTGCCGACGTGGCCGAGCTGAAGAAACTGCTGCAGCAGCTGCAGCAGGAGAGATCCGGGGTCCAGAAGGACCTGCAGAAGACCGAAACCGAGATGGGCCAGCTGGAGCAGCAGGTCAAGGGCCTGCAGCAGGAGCTGCGGCAGAGCGAAGAGGAAATCCAGCGCCTCGACACTGAGAAAAAAAAACTCCAGGGCGCGCGCCTTGAGCAGCAACGGCTGATCGGCATCCAGGCCCGCGCCGCCTACCAGGGCGGACGCCAGGAGTACCTCAAGCTGCTGCTCAACCAGCAGAACCCGGAGCAGTTCTCCCGTACCCTCACCTATTACGACTACCTCAGCGAAGCGCGCATGGAGCAGCTGGCGCTGTTCAACGAAACCCTGCGCCAGCTGCACAACGTCGAGCAGGACATCGCCAGCCAGCAGGCCTTGTTGCAGGAGCAGAAGAGCGCCCTCGACAGCCGCCGCGAGCAGCTCGCCCAGGCACGCCAGGAGCGGCGTCAGGTGCTGGCCAAGCTGAACCGGGAATTCTCCGCCCGCGACCGCAAGCTCAAGGCCCGCCAGCAGGAACAGCAGCAGCTGGCCCGGGTGCTGAAGACCATCGAAGAGACCCTCGCCCGCCAGGCCCGCGAGGCCGAGCAGGCACGCCAGCGCGCCCTGCTCGCCGCCCGCGAGCGCCAGAGCGCCCCCGCTGCGGGGGGCGCCAGCGGGCCGCTGGTCAGCGCCGGCGCAGCCTTTGGCGGCCCCTTCGCCAAGGCCCGCGGCAAGCTGCCCTGGCCGGTCGACGGGCGTCTGGTGGCGCGCTACGGCACCCCCCGCGGGGGCGACGCCCGGGCCAAATGGGACGGCGTGCTGATCGGCGCCGCCGCCGGCAGCCAGGTGCGCGCGGTGCATGGCGGGCGGGTGGTATTCGCCGACTGGTTGCGCGGCGCCGGGCTTCTGGTCATTCTCGACCATGGCAATGGCTATCTCAGCCTGTACGGGCACAACCAGAGCCTGCTGAAAGACCCCGGCGACCTGGTCAAGGCCGGCGAGCCCATCGCCACCGTCGGCACCAGCGGCGGCCAGGACACCCCGGCCCTGTATTTCGCCATTCGCCAGCAGGGCCGCCCCAGCGACCCGGCCCAATGGTGCCGCGCGCAAGGATAGGCGCCACCTTATTCCGTAGGAGTTAGTTCGACATGTCGCATCTGTCTCGCCTCACCCCCCTGGCCCTGAGCATCGCCCTGCTCGGCGGCGCCCCTCTGCTGCAGGCGGCGGAAACGCCGGATTCGGCCGCCCCCCAGGTGAGCGACAAGGCCCCACTGCCGCTGGAGGACCTGCGCACCTTCGCCGAGGTGCTCGACCGCATCAAGGCCGCCTACGTCGAGCCGATCAGCGACAAGACCCTGCTGGAGAACGCCATCAAGGGCATGCTCAGCAACCTCGACCCACACTCGGCCTACCTCGACATCGACGCCTTTCGCGAACTGCAGGAGAGCACCAGTGGCGAGTTCGGCGGCCTGGGCATAGAGGTCGGCATGGAGGACGGCTTCGTCAAGGTGGTGTCGCCGATCGACGACACCCCGGCCTCCAGGGCCGGCATCCAGCCGGGCGACCTGATCATCAAGATCGACGGCCAACCGACCAAGGGCCTGTCGATGCTCGAGGCGGTGGACAAGATGCGCGGCGAGGCCGGCAGCAAGATCCAGCTGACCCTGGTGCGCGAGGGCGGCAAGCCATTCGACGTCGAGCTGACCCGCGCGGTGATCAAGGTCCGCAGCGTGAAGAGCCAACTGCTGGAGGACGGCTACGGCTACCTGCGCATCACCCAGTTCCAGGTCAACAGCGGCGACGAGGTGCTCAAGGCGCTGAACAAGCTGCGCAAGGACAACGGCAAGAAGCTGCGCGGCCTGGTCCTGGACCTGCGCAACAACCCCGGCGGCGTGCTGCAGGCTGCGGTCGAAGTCTCCGACCACTTCCTCAAGGAAGGCTTGATCGTCTACACCGAGGGGCGCATCCCCAACTCCGAGCTGCGCTTCTCCGCCGACCCCGCCGACCCCAGCGAGGGCGTGGCGCTGGTGGTGCTGATCAACGGCGGCAGCGCCTCGGCCTCGGAGATCGTCGCCGGCGCCCTGCAGGACCACAAGCGCGGCGTGCTGATGGGCACCGACAGCTTCGGCAAGGGCTCGGTGCAGACCGTGCTGCCGCTGAACAACGACCGCGCGCTGAAGCTCACCACGGCGCTGTACTACACGCCCAACGGCCGCTCGATCCAGGCCCAGGGCATAGTGCCGGACATCGAGGTGGCGCGCGCCAAGCTGACCCGCGAGCAGGACCAGGGCGACTTCAAGGAAGCCGACCTGCAGGGCCACCTGAGCAACGGCAATGGCGGCGCCGACAGGCCCAGCAAGGGCAAGACCGCGCGAGCGGCACGGCCCCAGGACGACGACTACCAGCTGGCCCAGGCCCTCAACCTGCTCAAGGGCCTGGACATCACGCGCGGCAACTGAACGCGGATCGCTGCAACGAAAAAGCCCGGACTCAGGTCCGGGCTTTTTCGTTGCAGCGACGGTTACAGGTAGCTGTTGGTCATCTCGTCGACGAAGCCTTCGCTGCGCAGCTCGTCGAGGGCCTTCTGCAGGCGCTGCACCACCTCATCCGGGGTCTCCTTGTTCAGCGCCAGGTACAGCTCGGCGTCGTTGAAGCGCAGCACGGTGGTCAGGCCGCTGACCCCCTCCTGCTTGGCCAGGTAACGCCCCACCGGGTCGGTGGTGGCCCACAGATCGATCTGCCCCTTGAGCAGCTTCTGCACGTTCTGCTGGTCGCGCAGCGCATTGATCGGCTGCAGGCCCTGGCTCTCCAGGTGCTGGCTGACCGCATCGTTCTTGTAGGCGCCGATCTTGTACTGCCCCGCCTCTTTCAGGCTGTCGACGCTGAGGTTGTTGCCCGGGGCGGCGAGCAGCACCCAGCCGCTCTTGGCGATGGGCCCGACCCACTTGAACAACGGCTGGCGCTCGGGGGTGAAGGTGGTGGAGAACAGCCCGTAGTTGGGCTTGTCCAGAGTCAGGCGATAGAGGCGATCCCAGGGAAAGCGCAGAGACAGGCTGTAGTCGATGCCGGCGCGCTTGAACATGGCGCGGACGATCTCCGCACTGATGCCGTCGATGGCATCGTCGCGGGCGAAGTTCTTGTCGTCCACCGCCATGTTGAACGGCGGGAAGTTCTCGGTCAGCAGCACCACCTTGTAGCCGTAGGGCAGCTCGGCCTGGGCCGTGCAGGCACTGAGGATGAGGCCGAACAGCAGGCCGATTTTCATGGATTTCAACATAAGTCTCCCCGCTTGCTTGATTTGTGATTATGGCTAGCGGCTGCCCTGCTTGGGCGAAGCCCCGGCGACATATGACGCTTGGCGTCGACCGTCCTTGGTGGTGCGCCGGCTTGTGGCCGGCACACGGGTCTTACAGGTAGCTGTTGAGGATATCGTCGACGAATCCTTCGGCGCGCATCTTGTCCAACTCGCCCTGCAGCTTCTGCACCACTTCGTCCGGCACCTCCTTGTTGAGGGCCAGGTACAGCTCGGCGCTGTCGAAACGCAGGACCGTCTTCAAGCCGGAAATACCCTCTTGCTTGGCCAGGTAGCGGCCGGCCGGATCGCCGGTGGCCCAGAGGTCGATCTTCCCCTCCATGAGCTTCTCGGCATTCATCTGATCACGCAGCGCGGTGATCGGCTGCAGCCCCTGCTCCTCCAAGTGCTGGGCGATGGCGTCGCCCTTGTAGGCGCCGACCTTGTACTGCTTGGCCTGTTCCAGGCTGCTCAGGCTGATCGCGCTGTCGCCCCTGGCCAGCAGCACCCAGTCGTCCGGGCCGATCGGACCGACCCACTTGAACAACGCCTCGCGCTCCGGCAGGCGCGCGGTGACGAATACGCCGTAGCCCGGCTTCTCCAGCGCCAGCTTGTAGATGCGGTCCCAGGGAAAGCGCAGGGTCAGGTTGTACTGGATGCCGGCACGCTTGAACATCTCACGCACGATGTCCACGGCGATGCCGTCGAGATTGTCTTCCTGGGCGAAATTCTTGCCGTTGATCGCCATGTTGTAAGGCGGGAAATTCTCCGTCAGCAGCACCATGCGGTAATCCGGATCGACCTCGGCATGAGCCGCGCTCGCCATCAACATCAGGGTGCCGGTGCAGGCCAGCCATAACTGCTTGAACATGGATGTTCCCTCATTGTTATAAGTGCGCAGGCAGCCCAGCATACTCAGCACACCGGCCTTAGCCCAGCACCAACAGCAAAAACCTGGCGCGACGGCGCACCGGGCTAGTAGCGTTCCACTATCCGGCTCAGCTCACCCTCGGCACGCAGGGCATCCAGGGCCTCCTGCAGACGCTGCACCAACTCGTCTGGGGTGGCCAGGTTGAGCGCCAGGTACAACTCGGCCGTATGGAAGCGCTGCACCACGCGCAAGTCCTCGACGCCCTCCTGCTTGGCCAGGTAACGGCCACTGGGGTCGGCGGTGACCCACAGATCGATCTGCCCCTTGCCCAGCTTCTCCAGGTTCTTGTTGTCGCGCAGCGCCAGCTGCACCGGCAGGCCCCGGTCGATCAAGGACTGGCTGATGGCATCGCCCTGATAGCCGCCGATGCGATAGCGCGCGGCCTCCTGCAGGCTGGCCAACTGGATAGGGCTGTCGGCCTTGGCCATCAGCACCCAATCGTTGCTGGCAATCGGGCCCACCCATTTGAACTGCTTCTCCCGCGCCGGCGTGCGAGCGGCGGAAAACAGGCCGTAGCCGGGCTCGTTGAGGGCCTGCTGATAGACCCGCGCCCAGGGGAAGCGCAGGATCTGCTGACACTCGACCCCGGCGCGCGCGCAGACGGCCCGCAGGGTGTCGGAACTGATGCCGGTGATGCCCGCATCCTTGGCGAAGTTGCGCCCATTCACCGAGTGGTTGAAGGGCGCGAGGTTCTCGGTGAGCAGGACCAGGTTCTGGGCATGGGCCAGGCCGACTTCACACAACAGCAGGGCAGCAGCGAATAGCCGTAGGACGGGCATGGGGACTCCGTGTCGAGATAACAGATGGGGGCACCGGGGCTGGCCTGGCCAGCCCGACAGCCAGAACGGCCGATGCGCGGACGCTGGAATTTTAACGATATGCGCCAGACGAGTCTGTCGACTCCCCCGCACTGGCGTCCCGCCGCGAGCCCCGAGTGCGGATCAGCGCACCACGATGCCGCGGCTGGCCAGGTAGGCCTTGGCCTCCGGCACGGTGTACTCGCCGAAGTGGAAGATGCTCGCGGCCAGCACCGCATCGGCCTTGCCTTCGAGGATGCCGGCGGCCAGGTGCTCGAGATTGCCGACGCCGCCGGAGGCGATCACCGGGATACCCACCGCCTCGCTGATGGCGCGGGTCACGCCCAGGTCGTAACCGCTCTTCACGCCGTCCTGATCCATGCTGGTGAGCAGGATCTCGCCGGCGCCGAGGTCTTCCATCTTCTTCGCCCACAGGACGGCGTCCAGGCCGGTGGGCTTGCGCCCGCCGTGGGTGAAGATCTCCCAGCGCCCCGGCTCGCCCGGCGCCGAGACGCGCTTGGCGTCGATGGCCACGACGATGCACTGGGAGCCGAAACGCGAAGCCGCCTCGCCGACGAATTCGGGGGTGAACACCGCCGCGGTGTTGATCGAGACCTTGTCGGCGCCGGCGTTGAGCAGGTTGCGGATGTCCTGCACGCTGCGCACGCCGCCGCCGACCGTCAGCGGGATGAACACCTGACTGGCCATGCGCTCGACCGTGTGCAGGGTGGTGTCGCGGCCATCGACGCTGGCGGTGATGTCGAGGAAGGTGATCTCGTCGGCACCCTGCTCGTCGTAGCGGCGGGCGATCTCCACCGGGTCGCCGGCGTCGCGGATGTTCTCGAACTTGACGCCCTTGACCACGCGGCCGTTGTCCACGTCGAGGCAGGGGATGATGCGTTTAGCCAATGCCATAGTGATGCTCTCGTCGGGTGGGTTAGGCCGCAGGCCATAACCCGCCAATGCGGGTTGGAGTTCGACGCACACCGGTGGGTTACGCCGCTGCGCGGCTAACCCACCCTACGCCCAGATCAGCCCTTGTAGCTGTCGCAGTAGGCCTGGGCCTCGGCCACGTCCAGGGTGCCTTCGTAGATCGCCCGGCCGGTGATGGCACCGATGATCCCCGGCGAACGGGCCAGCAGCAGCTTCTCGATATCGCCCAGGTTGTGGATGCCGCCGGAGGCGATCACCGGGATCTTGCTGGCCGCCGCCAGGGCCGCGGTGGCCTCGACGTTGCAGCCCTGCATCATGCCGTCCTTGGCGATGTCGGTGTAGACGATGGCGGCGACGCCGGCGGCCTCGAAGCGCCTGGCCAGATCCACCGCCTGCACGCTGCTGACCTCGGCCCAGCCGTCGGTGGCGACGAAGCCGTCCTTGGCGTCCAGGCCGACTATGACCTTGCCGGGGAAGGCCTTGCAGGCCTCGGCGACGAACTCCGGCTGCTTGACCGCCTTGGTGCCGATGATCACGTAGCTGACCCCGGCCCTGACGTAGTGCTCGATGGTTTCCAGGCTGCGGATGCCGCCGCCGATCTGGATCGGCAGCTGCGGATAGCGCTGGGCGATGGCGGTGACCACCTCGCCGTTGACCGGCTGGCCCTCGAAGGCGCCATTGAGGTCGACCAGGTGCAGGCGGCGGCAACCACCGTCCACCCACTTGGCGGCCATGCTCACCGGGTCGTCGGAAAATACCGTGGAATCTTCCATGCGGCCCTGGCGCAGACGCACGCAGGCGCCGTCCTTGAGATCGATAGCGGGGATAATCAGCATCGGGGAAACCTGTTCGAGTCTAGGGAATTCGGTGAGGGGTCAGCTCTTCTCGAGCGCCCAGAGGTCGCTTTCGATGCTCTCGAACCTGTCCTTCAGGTGCGCCTGCACATCGAAAATCGCCTTGTTGTAGTAGTGCGGGGCAACCTCGCGGGTAAACAGGTCGAGCAGCTCCTGCACCTCGAAACTGCCCAGCGCGAGTTCGAAGCGCTCGTCCAGGAAGCGCTTGAGCAGCCCCACGGCGGCCTGCTCCTGCTCCGCCTCCAGGCGCAGCAGCGGCGTCCTGTCCTTGCCGCGGCCCATCTACCAGCGCCCGTCCCAGGCGGCGAAATTCTGCAGCAACTGCAGGCCATGGGTGTGGCTCTTCTCCGGGTGGAACTGCACGGCGAAGCGCGAACCGTCGGCCAGGGCGGCGGCGAAGTCCTGGCCGTAGTGGCCGCGGCCGACCACCTGCTGGGCCTTGCCCGCCTCGACGTAGTAGCTGTGCACGAAGTAGAAGCGCGCGCCCTCGGGAATCTCGTGCCACAGCGGATGCTTGACCGCCTGACTCACCTCGTTCCAGCCCATGTGGGGGACCTTGAGCGGCTCGCCATCTTCGACCAGGCCCTTGCCGAAGAAGCGCACCTGGCCGGGGAACAGGCCGATGCAGTCGACGCCGTCGTTCTCCTCGCTGCGCTCGAGCAGCGCCTGCATGCCGACGCAGATGCCGAGGAAGGGGCGGTCCTGGCTGACCTCGCGCACCAGCTCATCGAAGCCCAGGCGGCGAATCTCGGCCATGCAGTCGCGGATCGCGCCGACCCCGGGGAACACCACCCGATCGGCCTCGCGGATCACCTGGGCGTCGCTGGTCACCAGCACCCGGCCGGCGCCGACGTGCTCCAGCGCCTTGGCCACCGAGTGCAGGTTGCCCATGCCGTAATCGATAACAGCGACCGTCTGCATCTAGAGCACGCCCTTGGTCGAGGGCATCTGCCCGGCCATGCGCGGGTCCAACTCCACGGCCATGCGCAGGGCGCGGCCGAAGGCCTTGAACACCGTCTCGATCTGGTGGTGGGTGTTGTGCCCGCGCAGGTTGTCGATATGCAGGCTGACCAGGGCATGGTTGACGAAGCCCTGGAAGAACTCCTGGAACAGGTCGACGTCGAAGCCGCCGACCGTGGCGCGGGTGAAGGGCACGTGCATCTGCAGGCCGGGGCGACCGGAGAAGTCGATCACCACGCGCGACAGCGCCTCGTCCAGCGGCACATAGGAATGGCCGTAGCGGGTCATGCCCTTCTTGTCGCCGATGGCCTGGGTGAAGGCCTGACCGAGGGTGATGCCGACGTCCTCGACGGTGTGGTGGTCGTCGATATGCAGATCGCCCTTGCACTCGATATCCAGGTCGATCAGGCCGTGACGGGCGATCTGGTCGAGCATGTGCTCGAGGAAGGGCACGCCGATGTCGAAACGCGCCTTGCCAGTGCCGTCCAGGTTGATCGAGACCTTGATCTGGGTCTCCAGGGTGTTGCGCTCGACGAATGCCGTACGTTCGGCCATCACCAGCTCCAAAAATTGCTCGCGGAAAAAGGCCGTCATTATAGGCGCCCCAAGCCCCGGGCGGCTACCGGCGCTAATCGGAAGGCCGGGCTGTCGAGCCCCGACGCGAATCGCCTTACACTGCACCACCGGAGGAACCCAGCCCATGCCCGTGATAGCCGAAACCCTCAGCACCCCGTCCGCCCAGGATCGCCTCGACCTGGCGAAGATCTATGCCGACGCGCCGCCCTGGCTGCTCGCCCCCTACGGCGACGCAGACGCCCTGATCCAGACCGGCCTGGCCGCCGGCACCCTGCTGGCCGGCCGCTTCAACGACCGCCTGCTCGGCGCCGCGCTGCTGCAGCGGCATGCCGACCACTGGCGCCTGTCGCACCTGTGCGTGCGCGCCATCACCCGGCGCCGCGGCGTCGGCCAGCGCCTGCTCGATACGGCCAGGGCCCGGGCCATGGCCGAAGGCATGCCCCTGCGCTTGGCCGCCCCTGCCGGCCATCTGGACGTCCAGGCCCTGGCCGCCAGCCAGCACCTGCCGCTGATCCAGCTGTAGCCCGAACCGCCGCCCCAGCCGAGCACCCAGCACGCCATGGACAGTATCGACACCCTGATCATCGGCGCCGGCGTCCTCGGCCTGGCCTGCGCCGCGCGCCTGGCCCAAGCGGACCAGAGCACCCTGATAGTCGAGGCGGAACGGCTCATCGGCAGCCACACCTCCAGCCGCAACTCCGAGGTGATTCACGCCGGCCTCTACTACCCACCCGGCTCGCTGAAGGCCGAGCTGTGCCTGGAGGGCCGCGAGCGCCTGTACGCCTGGTGCGCCACGCACCGGGTCGGCCACCGGCGCCTCGGCAAGCTGCTGGTGGCGGTCGGCGACAGCGAGCGCGACCAGCTCGACGCCCTCGCCGCCAATGCCGAGGCCTGCGGCGTGCACGACCTGAGAGCCCTGAGCCGCAGCCAGCTGCTGAGACTGGAGCCAGCCGTGCACGGAATGGCGGCGCTGCTGTCGCCGAGCACCGGGATCATCGACAGCCATGCCTACCTGCAGTCGCTGCTGGCGGCCGGCGAACAGCGCGGCGCCCAACTGGTCCTCGACACCCGGGTCGAGCGGCTCGACCCGGGCCCCGACGGCTGGCTCGCCAGCGGTGTCAGCGCCGGCGAGCCGTTCCAGATCAAGGCCCAGCGGGTGGTCAACGCCGGCGGACTGTTCGCCCAGCAGCTGGCGCACCGCACCGCCGGCCTGCCTCCTGCGCAGGTCCCGCCCCTGCACCTGTGCCAGGGCCGCTACTTCGGCTACAGCGGCCGCTCGCCGTTCCGCCACCTGATCTATCCGCTGCCGGAGGCCAATACCGCCGGCCTGGGTATCCATGCCACCCTGGATACGGCCGGCCAGCTGCGCTTCGGCCCGGACATCCGCTACCTCGAGCGGCTCGACTACCGGGTCGACGAACAGCTGCGCGCGCCCTTCGCCGCGGCGATCCGCCGTTACTTCCCGGGGCTCGACTGCAGCCGCCTGACGCCCGGTTACAGCGGCGTGCGGCCGAAACTCTGCGGCCCCGGGGAACCGCCCGCCGACTTCGTCATCCAAGGCCCGAGCGAGCACCGCCTGGCGGGCCTGGTCAACCTGTTCGGCATCGAGTCGCCGGGACTGACCGCCAGCCTGGCCATCGCCGAGCGCGTGGCGCAGGCCCTTTGAGCCACCCGGCGTTATACTGTTGCGCTCTTCCTCCCAGCCATTCACAACAAGGATTCGTCCATGAAAGCGCTCGGCAAGATCCTGGGTCTGTTTTTCCTCGGACTGCTGCTGATCATCGTGGCCCTGGGCTTCGCCCTGACCCACCTGTTCGACCCCAACGACTACAAGGACGAGATCCGCCAGCTGGCCCGCGACAAGGCCAATCTGGAACTGACCCTCAAGGGCGACATCGGCTGGAGCCTGTTCCCCTGGCTCGGCCTGGAGCTGACCGATGCCACCCTGGCCAGCGCCAGCACCCCGCAGCAGCCCTTCGCCGACCTGCGCCTGCTGGGCCTGTCGGTACGGGTGCTGCCGCTGCTGCGCAAGGAGGTGCAGATGAGCGACATCCGCATCGACGGCCTCAACCTCAACCTGCAGCGCGACGCGAAGGGCCACGGCAACTGGGAAGACATCGGCCGCCCGGCGCCTTCCGCCGACAACACGCCCGCACCGGCCAGGGCCGCCGGCGACGCGGCGAGCGGTGAGACCGCGAGCCAGCCAGCCGAAGGCAACCAGCCGATCAAGCTGGATATCGACAGCCTGATCGTCAACAACGCGCGCATCGACTACCACGACGCGCGCAGCGGCCAGCAGCTCAGCGCCGAAAGCATCCAGCTGACCACCGGCGCCATCCGCGAGGGCGCCAGCATCCCGGTCAAGCTCAGCGCCTTCTTCGGCACCAGCAAACCCCTGCTGCGCGCCCGCAGCGAACTGCAGGGCCGGCTGCGCTTCGACCGTGCGCTCCAGCGCTACCAGCTGGAAGGTGCGCGCCTGTCCGGCGAGGCATCCGGCGAGCCCCTCGACGGCCAGACCCTGACCTACGCGATCCAGGGCGAGCTGCTGCTCGACCTGGCCGCCCAGGTCGCCGAGTGGAACGGCCTGAAGCTTTCCGCCAACCAGCTGCGCGCCCTCGGCGAACTCAAGGTGCGCGACCTGGACAAGGCGGCGAAACTGTCCGGCGGCCTGTCCATCGCCCCCGTCAACCTGCGCGACTTCCTCACCGGCATCGGCCAAGCGCTGCCGGCGATGAGCGATGCCAAGGCCCTCGGCGAGTTCGAGCTGGTCACCCGCCTGAGCGGCACGCCGAACAGCCTGACCCTGGAAGACCTGCAACTGAAGCTCGACGACAGCCGCTTCAACGGCCAGCTGGCCATCAGCGACTTCGCCAAGCAGGCCCTGCGCGCACAGCTCGAGGGCGACCACCTGGACCTCGACCGCTACCTGCCGCCAGCCAAGGACGCCAAGGGCGCCGACGCCGCGCGCCAGGCCGAGGTCAAGGAAGCCGTCGCCCGCGCCGGCAGCAACGGTAACAGCCCGCTGCCCGAGGCGCCGACCCAGCAGGCCTGGAGCTCCAGCCCGCTGCTGCCGGTCGACCAGCTGCGCAAGCTAGACCTGCAACTGGCCCTGAAACTCGAGCAGCTGACCTTCGACAAGCAGACCATCGAGGCGCTGAACCTCAAGGCCAAGAGCAAGACCGGCCTGCTGACCCTGGAGGAGCTGCGCGGCAAGCTCGGCGGCGGCAGCTTCGACGCCAAGGGCCGCATCGACGTGCGCCCGGCCATTCCGCTGCTCAGCCTGCAGCAACGCCTCAAGCGCATCCCCGTCGAGCCCTTCCTCAAGAGCGATGAGCAAGCCGCGCCGCTCAAGGGCCTGCTCGACCTGCAGGCCGACCTCAACACCAGCGGCAACAGCGAGAAGGCCTGGATCGACGGCCTCAACGGCACGGCCAACTTCGCCTTGAAGGACGGCGTACTGGTCGACGCCAACCTCGAGCACCAACTGTGCCGCGGCATCGCCACCCTCAACCGCAAGGTGCCGAGCAATCCGCCGAGCGGCCAGGACACGCCCTTCGAGACCCTGCAGGGCAGCCTGAGCCTGCGCAATGGCGTGGCCAGCAACAACGACCTCAAGGCACGCATCCCCGGCCTCAGCGCCAAGGGTGACGGCGACCTCGACCTGCGCGTGCTCGGCCTCGATTACCGCGTCGGCGTCACCATCGAGGGCGACCAGCGCGCCATGCCCGACCCGGCCTGCCAGGTCAACGAGCGCTACGTCGGCATCGCCTGGCCATTGCGCTGCCGCGGTCCCCTGGAGCTCGGCGCCAAGGCCTGTCGCCTGGACCAGGACGGCCTGGGCAAGATCGCCGCCAAGCTGGCGGGCAACAAGCTCAGCGAGAAGCTGGAAGAGAAGCTCGGCGACAAGGTCAGCCCGGAACTCAAGGACGCCCTCAAGGGCCTGTTCAACCGATGAGCCCCGAGCAGTTCTCCGCGGCGGTACTCGCCTGGTACGACCGCCACGGGCGCAAGGACCTGCCCTGGCAACAGGGCATCACGCCCTACCGCGTGTGGGTCTCGGAGATCATGCTGCAGCAGACCCAGGTCGGCAGCGTGCTCGGCTACTTCGACCGCTTCATGGCCGCGCTGCCAACGGTCAAGGAGCTGGCCGAGGCGACCGAGGACGAAGTGCTGCACCTGTGGACGGGCCTGGGCTACTACACCCGCGCGCGCAATCTACAGAAGACCGCGCGCCTCATCATGGCCGAGCACGGTGGCGAGTTTCCCCAGGACGTCGAAGCCCTCACCGCCCTGCCCGGCATCGGCCGCTCCACCGCCGGCGCCATCGCCAGCCTGAGCATGGGCCTGCGCGCGCCGATCCTCGACGGCAACGTCAAGCGCGTGCTCGCACGCTACGTGGCCCAGGAGGGCTACCCGGGCGAGCCCAAGGTGGCCAAGCAGCTGTGGCAAGTGGCCGAGCGCCTGACGCCCCACGAACGGGTCAACCATTACACCCAGGCGATGATGGACCTGGGCGCCACCCTCTGCACCCGCAGCAAACCGAGCTGCCTGCTGTGCCCGCTGCGCAGCGGCTGCCAGGCCCACCTGCTCGGCCTGGAGATCCGCTACCCGATGCCCAAGCCACGCAAGGCCCTGCCGCAGAAGCGCACCCTGATGCCACTGCTGACCAACGGCGCCGGCGAAATCCTGCTCTACCGCCGCCCCTCCAGCGGCCTGTGGGGCGGCCTGTGGAGCCTGCCGGAACTGGACGACCTGCAAGGGCTCGCGGCCCTGGCCGAGCGCCACGCCCTGCGCCTCGGCGCACGCCAGGAACTGGCGGGCCTGACGCATACCTTCAGCCACTTCCAACTGGCCATAGAGCCCTGGCTGATCCGTGCCGAGAGCGCCTCCCACGCCGTGGCCGAGGCCGACTGGCTCTGGTATAACCTCGCCACCCCGCCGCGCCTGGGCCTCGCCGCCCCGGTGAAAAAACTACTGAAGCGCGCGGCCGACCAACTCAATGCCGACCCCCTTACTGGAGAGCAGCCATGACCCGCACCGTGATGTGCCGCAAACACAAGCAAGAACTGCCCGGCCTGGACCGCCCGCCCTACCCGGGCGCCAAGGGCGAAGACATCTACAACAACGTCTCCAAGCAAGCCTGGGACGAATGGCAGAAGCACCAGACCCTGCTGATCAACGAACGCCGCCTGAACATGATGAACGCCGAGGACCGCAAGTTCCTCCAGGAAGAGATGGACAAGTTCCTCTCCGGCGAGGAATACGCCCAGGCCGAAGGCTATGTGCCGCCCAGCGAATAGGCGCCCGAACGTAAACACCCGAAATAGTTAAATATTTTTTTGATCTCGCGCTTGACAGGCATAAGCCAAAACCGTCTAATAGCGCCCCGTTGCCCAGGTAGCTCAGTCGGTAGAGCAGGGGATTGAAAATCCCCGTGTCGGCGGTTCGATTCCGTCCCTGGGCACCACTCATACTTTTCGAGTGGTGCCAAAACCACCCGAAAGCCCACAAAAAACCCGCCTAGTGCGGGTTTTTTGTTGCCTGTGATTCTCTACCCTCCCCACCACCCCAAATAGTCAGGGGCATCTTTGGGGACATCTCCGGTTCGGTCATCTTTCATGCCCCTACGGAGGTGCGCCCATGCCGCGCAAAGCCACGCCCCTGACCGATTCCGCCATCAAGACAGCCAAGAGCCGCGGCCGCACCTTCACCCCGGGCTATCGGCTCAGCTTCTAGACCAGCGAGCGCGAGGGCGGGCGCTGGCTTCGGCGGTACGGCCAGCGGCCGGATACCAGGGGCGATGCGGCTGTCGCAACGGCCTTTATTGCACCTGCGCGACAGACAACTGCGACCAGGCGACACCTATGACCGAATGGGCCGCGGCCGCCCAGTAAACGGCTTGGCGGTCAGCGAAACGCTATGCTAGCGTGGCGCCACGCCAGGAAGGCCGATCCACAGCCCGGAGCGCATTCGAACACGAAGAGGACCCCCCATGGCCGAGGCCACGCCCGCGCTGGAAATCCGCGATCTGCACAAACGCTATGGCGACCTCGAGGTGCTCAAGGGCATCTCCCTCACGGCCCAGGACGGCGACGTCATCTCCATCCTCGGTTCCTCCGGCTCCGGCAAGTCCACCTTCCTGCGTTGCATCAATCTGCTGGAGAACCCCAACCAGGGCCAGATCCTGGTGGCCGGCGAGGAACTCAAGCTCAAGCCCGGCAAGCACGGCGAACTGGTCGCCGCCGACAGCAAGCAGATCAACCGGCTGCGCAGCGAGCTGGGCTTCGTCTTCCAGAATTTCAACCTGTGGCCGCACATGAGCGTGCTCGACAACATCATCGAGGCGCCGCGCCGGGTGCTGGGCCTGAGCAAGGCCGAGGCGATCGAGCGAGCCGAGGCGCTGCTGGCCAAGGTCGGCATCGCCGACAAGCGCTACGTCTACCCCAACCAGTTGTCCGGCGGCCAGCAGCAGCGCGCGGCCATCGCCCGTACCCTGTGCATGGAACCCAAGGTGATCCTGTTCGACGAGCCGACCTCGGCCCTCGACCCGGAGATGGTGCAAGAAGTGCTTAATGTGATCCGCGCGCTGGCCGAGGAAGGCCGGACTATGCTGCTGGTAACCCATGAGATGGGTTTCGCCCGCCAGGTGTCCAGCGAGGTGGTGTTCCTCCATCAGGGCCTGGTTGAGGAACAGGGCCCGCCGGAGCAGGTGTTCGACAACCCGAGCTCGGCGCGCTGCAAACAGTTCATGTCCAGCAATCACTAAAATGGAGCTACATCGCATGCAGAAGTATAAGAAGATCCTGCTGGCCGCGGCCGCCACCCTGGCCTTCGGCACCAGCGCGGTGGCCGCCGACAAGCTGAAGATCGGCACCGAGGGTGCCTACCCGCCCTTCAACCTGATCGACGCCAGCGGCCAGGTGGTCGGTTTCGACGTGGAGATCGCCCAGGCCCTGTGCGCCAAGATGCAGGCTGAATGCGAAGTGGTCACCTCCGACTGGGACGGCATCATCCCGGCCCTGAACGCCAAGAAGTTCGACTTCCTGGTGGCCTCCATGTCGATCACCGAGGAGCGCCAGCAGGCGGTCGACTTCACCGAGCCCTACTACACCAACAAGCTGCAGTTCATCGCGCCGAAAGGCAGCGACTTCAAGACCGACAAGGCCAGCCTGAAAGGCAAGGTGATCGGTGCCCAGCGTGCCACCATCGCCGGCACCTGGCTGGAAGACAACCTCAATGACGTGGTCGACATCAAGCTGTACGACACCCAGGAAAACGCCTACCTCGACCTGTCCTCGGGCCGTCTCGACGGCGTGCTGGCCGACACCTTCGTCAACTGGGAATGGCTCAAGAGCGATGCCGGCAAGGGCTTCGAATTCAAGGGTGACCCGGTGTTCGACAACGACAAGATCGGCATCGCCGTGCGCAAGGGCGACCCGCTGCGCGAGAAGCTCAACGCCGCGCTGAAGGAGATTGTCGCCGACGGCACCTACAAGCAGATCAACGACAAGTACTTCCCGTTCAGCATTTACTGAGCAGCCTGTCCTGCGTCGCCGTGCCCGGCGGCGCAGGCACCTGAGCCTCCATGACCCTAGACCTCTACGGATTCGGCCCGGCCCTGCTCGCCGGCACCCTGATGACCATCAAGCTGGCGCTGTCGGCGCTGAGCCTGGGTCTGGTGCTCGGGCTGCTCGGCGCCCTGGCCAAGACTTCGCCGTACAAGCCGCTGCAATGGCTCGGCGGCAGCTATTCGACCCTGGTGCGCGGCGTGCCCGAGTTGCTCTGGGTGCTGCTGATCTACTTCGGCACGGTCAACCTGATGCGCGAGCTGGCCGACCTGCTCGGCGTGGCCAGCCTGGAACTGTCGCCCTTCGCCGCCGGCACCATCGCCCTCGGCCTGTGCTTCGGTGCCTATGCCACCGAGGTGTTTCGCGGCGCCATCCTGGCCATTCCCAAGGGCCACCGCGAGGCCGGCCAGGCCTTGGGCCTGTCCAAGACGCGGATACTCTGGCGGCTGATCCTGCCGCAGATGTGGCGCATCGCCCTGCCGGGCCTGGGCAACCTGTTCATGATCCTGATGAAGGACACCGCCCTGGTCTCGGTGATCGGCCTGGAGGAGATCATGCGCCGCGCGCAGATCGCGGTGACCGCCAGCAAGGAGCCCTTCACCTTCTTCATGGTCGCCGCGCTGATCTACCTCGGCCTGACCATACTCGCCATGATTGGCCTGCATTTCCTCGAGAAACGTGCCAGCCGTGGTTTTGTCAGGAGCAGCGCATGAACTGGGAAGTCATCATCAAGTGGCTACCGCGCCTGGCCGAAGGCGCCATGCTGACCCTGGAGCTGGTGGCCATCGCGGTGATCGCCGGACTGATCCTGGCGATCCCCATGGGCATCGCCCGCGCCTCCAAGCACTGGTATGTGCGCGCCCTGCCCTACGGCTACATCTTCTTCTTCCGTGGCACGCCGCTGCTGGTGCAGCTGTTCCTGGTCTACTACGGCCTGGCGCAATTCGATGCGGTGCGCGAGGGGCCGCTGTGGCCCTACCTGCGCGACGCCTACTGGTGCGCCATCATCACCATGACGATGCACACCGCCGCCTATATCGCCGAGATCCTGCGGGGCGCCATCCAGGCCGTGCCCTCGGGCGAGGTCGAGGCGGCGCGGGCCCTGGGCATGGCACGCTGGCAGACCATGCTCTACATCGTCCTGCCGCGGGCGGCGCGCATCGGCCTGCCGGCCTACAGCAACGAGGTGATCCTGATGCTCAAGGCCAGCGCCCTGGCCAGCACCGTGACCCTGCTGGAGCTGACCGGCATGGCGCGCACCATCATCGCCCGCACCTATCTGCCGGTGGAGATCTTCTTCGCCGCCGGCCTGTTCTACCTGGGCATCGCCTTCGTTCTGGTGCGCGCCTTCAAACTGCTGGAACAGTGGCTGCGGGTCGATGCCTGTCAGGGCCGCTGATCCACCCGCCTGCACTAGAAGATGGACGACCAGCCCCTTAGCGGCGCCGCCCTGCTCCAGCGTTTCCGGGCGCTGGATCGGCTGCTGAGCGAATACCAGGGCCTCTGGCGCCCCCTGCCCTTCACCCAGCACCACCTGCCCTGGGAGAGCGCCCATCCCGAGCTGGCCCGCTGGCTGCGCAGCCGCAGCCTGGAGCAGGCCGAAGCCGACCATCACCAGCCACACCTGCTGCCGGCACCGCCGCCCTGGCCCGAGGTGGCCCGGAGATGCGACGTCCTGAGCCGCATCGGCGAGCTGCCACAACACCCACGGCCCACGCCTCCGGCGCGCTTGGCCCTGGATGTGCCCGGGCGCAAGTGGCAGCAGATTCAGGCATTCGCCGCCAGCCTGCAGTTCCGCCATGCGCCGCAGCACTGGCTCGACTGGTGCGCCGGCAAGGGTCACCTGGGCCGCCTGCTGGCCCATGAGGGGACGGCCCTGACCTGCCTGGAGCACGACCCGCAGTTGGTCGAGGAAGGCCTCAGGCTAAGCCAGCGCCTCGGGCTGACCGCCCAGCACCTGCAACAGGACGTACTGGCCGCCGACGCCCTGGAACGACTTGCCCCACGGCACACCCCTGTCGCCCTGCACGCCTGCGGCGACCTGCATGTGCGCCTGATGCAACTGGCCACTCGCGCCGGCTGCCGTCAGCTGGCCATTGCGCCCTGCTGCTACAACCGCATCGCCACCGACAGCTACCAGTCGCTGTCCGCCGCGGCCCAGGCCTCGACACTGCAGCTGTCGCAGCAAGACCTGGCCCTGCCCCTCAGGGAAACCGTCACCGCCAGCGCCCGGGTACGCCGCCAGCGCGACCTGTCCATGGCCCGCCGCCTGGCCTTCGACCTGCTGCAGCGGCAGCTGCGCGGCATCGATGACTATCTGCCGACCCCTTCCCTGCCGCCGGCCTGGCTGGACAAGAGCCTGGCCCGCTATTGCCAGGACCTGGCCGCGCTCAAGGGGCTGCCCGCGCCGGACGCGGCCACCGACTGGCCCCGCCTGGAAGCGCAAGGCTGGCGGCGCCTGGCCGAGGTGCGCAACCTGGAGCTGCTGCGCGCCCTGTTCCGTCGCCCCCTGGAACTCTGGCTGCTGCTCGACCGCGCCCTCTACCTGCAGGAACAGGGCTTCGCGGTGCGCCTGGGCCGCTTCTGCCCGCGCCAGCTCAGCCCACGCAACCTGCTGCTGCTCGCGGAACACCCCTGAGTTGCCCACACATTCTGTGGATAACTTTGTTGATAGATTCTGAGCAAGCGGCTGCATGCCCCTATCTAAAAGACCTACCAGCGACTGCCGTTTTTTTGATCATGATTTAAAATCCAATAAAAACATGGTCTTACGAACATCCGTGACGAGCATCACAATTCCCATCGCAACTCACGCTGACGATCTGCCAGTTGTGCATAAGGATTCGGCTCCTGATAGCCGAAGCTGTGCCGCTATGGCTTTACTCGGGCAAACTAATGGATATAATGGCGGCCCTTCCGTGCCGGTATAGCTCAGCTGGTAGAGCAACTGACTTGTAATCAGTAGGTCCCGGGTTCGACTCCTGGTGCCGGCACCATCTAAATCAAAGGCTCGCAGCGATGCGGGCCTTTGTTGTTTCTGCCGCTGAAAAATTGGCCGGAGCCTTTGCTCGACCATCGTCACTCTGCGTCATGCGATGCTTGCAGCCTCCGCGCTCAGCCAACAAGCTAGGCTGCACACTCGTAGCCTGAACCATGAGGCCACTCTCTCCATGCGAATTCTGGTCACCGGCGGCGCCGGCTTTATCGGCTCGGCACTGATCCGCCACCTGTTGAACGAAACCGAGCATCAGCTGCTCAACTTGGACAAGCTGACCTACGCCGGCAACCTCGAGTCACTGGCCGGCGTCGCGGACAATCCGCGCTACCAGTTCCTCCAGGCGGATATCGGCGATCAGCCCAAGGTCGCCCAGGCCCTGGCCGAGTTCCAGCCCGAGGCCATCATGCACCTGGCCGCCGAGTCCCACGTCGATCGCTCCATCGATGGCCCGGCCGCGTTCATCCAAACCAACATAGTCGGCACCTACAGCCTACTGGAGGCCACCCGCGCCTACTGGTCGGCGTTGCCGGCCGCGCGCAAACAGGCGTTTCGCTTCCACCACATCTCCACCGACGAGGTCTACGGCGACCTGCACGGGGTCGACGATCTGTTCAGCGAAACCACGCCCTACGCCCCCAGCTCCCCCTATTCGGCGAGCAAGGCAGCCTCCGACCACCTGGTACGGGCCTGGCACCGCACCTACGGCTTGCCGGTGCTGCTCACCAACTGCTCGAACAACTACGGCCCCTATCACTTTCCGGAGAAACTGATCCCGCTGGTGATCCTCAACGCCCTGGATGGCAAGCCGCTGCCGGTGTACGGTAACGGCCAGCAGGTGCGCGACTGGCTGTACGTCGAGGACCACGCCCGAGCCCTGCTCAAGGTGGTGAGCGAGGGCCGGGTCGGCGAGACCTACAATATCGGCGGGCACAATGAGCAGCAGAACCTGCACGTGGTGGAAAGCATCTGCGCCCTGCTGGACGAACTGACGCCGCGCCGGCCAGGCGGCTCCTACCGCGAGCTGATCAGCTTCGTTGCCGACCGCCCCGGGCACGACCAGCGCTACGCCATAGACGCCAGCAAGATCGAGCGCGAACTGGGCTGGAAGCCCGAGGAGACCTTCGCCAGCGGCCTGCGCAAGACCGTGCGCTGGTATCTGGACAACCTCGACTGGTGCCGCCGCGTGCAGGACGGCAGCTATCAACGCGAGCGCCTCGGCGCCCTGTAAGGAACAGCATCCATGAAAGGCATCATCCTCGCAGGCGGCTCCGGCACCCGCCTGCACCCCATCACCCTAGGCGTGTCCAAGCAGTTGCTGCCGATCTACGACAAGCCGATGATCTACTACCCGATCTCGGTGCTGATGCTCGCCGGCATTCGCGACATCCTGATCATCTCCACCCCCCACGACCTGCCCCAGTTCGAGAAGATGCTCGGCGACGGCAGCCAGTTCGGCGTGCGCTTCAGCTACGCCGTACAGCCGTCGCCGGATGGCTTGGCCCAGGCGTTTCTGATCGGCGAATCCTTCATCGGCGACGACTCGGTGTGCCTGATCCTGGGCGACAACATCTTCCACGGCCAGCACTTCGGCGAGCAGCTGCAGCGCGCGGCCAGCCAAGCCGATGGCGCCACGGTGTTCGGCTACTGGGTCAGCGACCCAGAACGCTTCGGTGTGGTGGAGTTCGACGCCCAAGGCCAGGCTCTGTCCATCGAGGAGAAACCGGCCAAGCCGAAGTCCAGCTATGCGGTTACCGGCCTGTACTTCTACGACAACGACGTGGTGCAGATCGCCAAGGCGGTGAAACCCTCGCCCCGCGGCGAACTGGAGATCACCGACGTCAACAACGCCTATCTGGCGCGCGGCGACCTGCGCGTCGAGCGCTTCGGCCGCGGCTTCGCCTGGCTCGACACCGGCACCCACGACAGCCTGCTGGAAGCCTCTCAGTACGTGCAGACCATAGAACATCGCCAAGGCCTGAAGGTCGCCTGCCTGGAGGAGATCGCCTTCCACCATGACTGGATCGACCGCGAGCAACTGCTCAGCCAGGCCCAGGCCTTCGGCAAGACCGGCTACGGCCAATACCTGTTCAAGCTGGCGGAGGAGCACGCATGAAGGTCATTCAGACGGAGCTTCCCGGCGTACTGATCCTCGAACCCAAGGTGTTCGGCGACGAGCGCGGCTTCTTCTACGAAAGCTTCAATGCCCGCGCCTTCGCCGAGGCCACCGGCCTGAATCCCGAGTTCGTCCAGGACAATCACTCCCGCTCGCAGCGCGGCGTGCTGCGCGGCTTGCACTACCAAGTGCAGCAGGCCCAGGGCAAGCTGGTACGGGTGACCGCCGGCGAGGTCTACGACGTGGCCGTGGATATCCGCCGCGCCTCGCCGACCTTCGGCCGCTGGGTCGGCGTGCAGCTGTCCGCGGAGAACAAACGCCAGCTCTGGGTGCCGGAGGGCTTCGCCCACGGTTTCCTGGTGCTCAGCGAGTTCGCCGAGTTCCTCTACAAGACCACCGACTACTACGCCCCCACCCATGAACGCTGCATCCGCTGGGACGACACTACCCTGGCCATCGACTGGCCGCTGACCCAGGCGCCGCAGCTGTCGGCCAAGGACCAGGCCGGCCTCACCCTGGTCGACGCGGAGCTGTTCCCATGAGGATCTTGCTGCTCGGCGAGCACGGCCAGGTCGGCCGCGAACTGCAACTGAGCCTGGCCGGACAGGGGGAACTGATCGTGCGTGGCAGCGCCCGGCTCGACCTGGCCCACCCCGAGCAGATCCGCCAGCAGGTCCGCGAATTGCGCCCCGAGCTGATCATTAACGCCGCCGCCCACACCGCGGTCGACCAGGCCGAAAGCGAGCCCGAACTGGCCTTCGCGATCAACGCCACCGCGCCCGGGGTGCTGGCCGAGGAGGCTGTTGCCCTGGGCGTACCGCTGATCCACTACTCCACCGACTACGTGTTCGACGGCCGCAAGCCGGCGCCTTACTGCGAGGACGATACGCCCAACCCGCTAGGCGTTTACGGCCGGAGCAAGCTGGCCGGCGAGCGGGCGATCCAGGCGATCGGCGGCCCACATCTGATCCTGCGCACCAGCTGGGTGTACTCGCGGCACGGGCGCAACTTCCTGCTGACCATGCAGCGCCTGCTGCAGGAACGCGACGAACTCAAGGTGGTGGCCGACCAGATCGGCACCCCGACCTGGGCCGGCAGCATCGCCACCGCTACTGCGCAACTGATCCAGCATTGGCAAGGCGGGCAGGCAGGCCCCTGGGGCCTCTACCACCTGAGCGCCCGGGGCGAGACCTCCTGGTTCGGCTTCGCCAGCGCCATCGCCGAGCAGCTGCGTGCCGAGGGCAGGAGCCTGGCCCGGCTGCAGGCCATCCCCAGCAGCGCCTACCCGACCCCGGCACAGCGCCCGCTCAACTCGCGCCTGGACTGCACGCGCCTGCAGCGTGACTGGGGCGTGGCCCTGCCGGACTGGCAGGCGGCGCTGCGCGAGTGCCTGGACAGCCCGCGCCCCTGAGGCGCGTAGCCGTGGCCGCGGTTCGGCGAGCGGCTGAAGCGGGCCGCAGCGCCGCAGCGCCGGTCCACCCGGCCCCGCTCGGCGCCCGCGGCTGGAGCGATCATGGTCCGGATATTGCTGCTTGCTCAACGCCGGGCATCCGGCCACCCTAAGTCCGATCCGCGCGTCCCAGAGCGAGCCCCACACCCACATGCCACCGACCGCCGCCCTCCACCGCCCGCGCTGGCGCAGCCTGGCCCTGCTGGCCTTGCTCCTGGCCCCCCTGCTCTGGCCCCTGCAGCAGCTGGCCGAGCGTTACTACCGCGACGCCCTGAACGCCCAGAGCGGCCAGACCCTCGACCTCTACGTCGCCAACCTGCTGGGCACCCTGCGCCGCTACGAGGTGCTGCCGCCGATCCTCAGCAAGCTGCCCACCCTGCGCCAGCTGCTGCAAGAGCGCGACGATGCGCGCCTGCGCGACCAGGCCAATCGCCTGCTCGGCGGCCTGCAACAACAGACCGGCGCCGACGTGATCTACCTGATGGCGCCCGACGGCCAGACCCTGGCCGCCTCCAACTGGGATCGCCACGACAGCTTCGTCGAGCGTAATTTTTCCTATCGTCCCTACTTCCGCGAGGCCATGGAGGGCCGCCACGGGCGCTTCTTCGGCCTCGGCACCACCTCGCGCAAGCGCGGTTATTTCTTCGCCGCGCCGGTGCGCGAGGGCCGCCGCATCCTCGGCGTGCTAGTGGTCAAGGTCGACCTGGACCACACCGAGACCCTCTGGGGCGACCGCCCCGAACAGCTGCTGGTGACCGACAGCTATGGCGTGGTGATCCTCACCTCCCAGGCCGACTGGCGCTTCCACGCCACCCGCGAGCTGGACAACGCCGAGCGGGCGGTCATCGCCGACACCCAGCCCTACCGCATCCAGTCGCCGCCACCGCTGCAGCTCGATGACGCGGCCTGGCTCCGCCAGGGCCGGCACCTGGAAGACATCGGCTGGACGGCCAATATCCTTACCCCGCGCAGCCTGCTCGACCGCCCGGTACGCGCGGCCGTCACCATCGGCGGCGCCGCGCTGCTGGTACTGATCCTGCTGCTCGGCCTGCTGATGCAGCGCCGCCGCCACTACCTCGAACGCATCGCCCTGGATGCCCGGGCGCGCCAGCAGCTGGAGCAGCGGGTACTGGAACGCACCCAGGACCTGGAGCTGCTCAACAGCCGCCTGAAGCAGGAAGTGCTGGAGCGCGAACAGGCCCAGCAGGAGCTGGTGCGGGCCCAGGACGAACTGGTCCAGGCCGGCAAGTTGTCCGCCCTCGGCACCATGAGCGCGAGCATCAGCCACGAACTCAACCAGCCGCTGGCGGCGATCCGCAGCTACGCCGACAACGCCGGCGTGCTGCTCGATCACCAGCGCAGCGAGGACGCCCGCGGCAACCTGCGGCAGATCAGCGAGCTGACCGAGCGCATGGCCTCGATCATCGCCCACCTGCGCGCCTTCGCCCGTCGCGACCGCCACGCCCCCGAGAGCGTCGCCCTGCAGCCGGCCATCGACGACGCCCTGGCGCTGCTGGCCAAGCGCCGCCAGGCCATGCAGGTCGAACTGATCCGCGACCTGCCCGACGCCACCCTGTGGGTGCAGGCCGGCGAGACCCGCCTGCGCCAGGTGCTCGGCAACCTGCTGGCCAATGCCCTCGACGCCCTGGGCGAGAAGGCGCCGCCGCGGCGCATCTGGCTCAGCGCCCAGCACGCGGGCGCGCACGTCGAGCTGCAGCTGCGCGACAACGGTCCCGGCTTCTCCGCCGAGGCCCTGCAACGCGCCCGCGAGCCCTTCTTCACCACCAAGACCAGCGCCCAGGGCCTGGGCCTGGGTCTGGCGATCTGCGAGACCCTGATGCGCGCCCTGGGCGGCGAGCTGCTGCTGGCCAACCACCCGGCCGGCGGCGCCCTGTTGACCCTGCGCTTGCGCACCGCCGAGCACGGCGTGAACATTCAGCCGCCTGAGGACTTTGCCCTATGACCCTACCCCTCGACGCCCGCACCCAGGTCCTGCTGATCGACGACGACCCGCACCTGCGCCAGGCCCTGAGCCAGACCCTGGATCTGGCCGGCCTCAAGGTCGCCACCCTGGCCGACGCCCGCGGCGTCGCCGCCCGCATCGAGCGCGACTGGCCGGGCGTGGTGGTCAGCGACATCCGCATGCCGGGAATCGACGGCATGCAGCTGCTCGAACAACTGCACCAGCAGGACCCCGAGCTGCCGGTGCTGCTGATCACCGGCCACGGCGACGTGCCCCTGGCGGTGCAGGCGATGCGCGCCGGCGCCTACGACTTCCTGGAGAAACCCTTCGCCAGCGACGAGCTGCTCGACAGCGTACGCCGCGCCCTGGCCCTGCGCCGCCTGGTGCTGGACAACCGCAGCCTGCGCCTGGCCCTGAGCGACCGCCACGAGCTGTCGGCCCGCCTGATCGGCCAGTCGCCGGCCATCCAGCGTCTGCGCGAGCAGATCGGCGCCCTGGCCAATATCGGCACCGATGTGCTGATCCTCGGCGAAACCGGCGCCGGCAAGGAGGTGGTAGCGCGCGCCCTGCACGACCTGTCCAGCCGCCGCGGCGGGCCCTTCGTGGCGATCAACGCCGGCGCCCTGGCCGAGTCGGTGGTGGAAAGCGAACTGTTCGGCCACGAACCGGGCGCCTTCACCGGGGCGCAGAAGCGCCGCATCGGCAAGTTCGAATTCGCCAACGGCGGCACCCTGTTCCTCGACGAGATCGAGAGCATGAGCCTGGAGGTGCAGGTCAAGCTGTTGCGCCTGCTGCAGGAACGGGCGGTCGAGCGCCTGGGCGGCAACCAGCTGATCCCCCTGGACATCCGGGTGATCGCCGCGACCAAGGAAGACCTGCGCCAGGCCGCCGACCAGGGCCGCTTCCGCGCCGACCTCTACTACCGGTTGAACGTCGCGCCATTGCGCATCCCGCCGCTGCGCGAGCGCGGCGACGACATCCTGCTGCTGTTCCAGCACTTCACCGAGGCCGCCGGCAAGCGCCACGGCCTGCCGCCCCGCGAGCTGCAGGCCTGCCAGCGCGCGCTGCTGCTGCGCCACCCCTGGCCGGGCAACGTGCGCGAGCTGCAGAACACCGCCGAACGCTTCGCCCTGGGCCTGGACCTGGGCCTGGAGCTGGAACTCCAGCTGTCCGATCCGGCCGGCGCGATGCCCTCGGGGGGCAACCTGAGCGAGCAGGTGGAGGCCTTCGAGCGCGCCCTGATCAGCGCCGAGCTGAGCCGCCCCCACGGCTCGCTGCGCAGCCTGGCCGAGGCTCTCGGGATACCGCGCAAGACCCTGCACGACAAGTTGCGCAAGCACGGCCTGAACTTCGCCGATGCCGGCGGAAGCTCGCCAGAGGATCACGAGTGAGTGGCGGGTTTCCGCCATATCCTTCTTCCAGGCATCCCCGGGCCGCCTTCCAGAAGCCTCTGTCCGGCCCTCTCGAGGCTTAATCCGAGGCACCTCGGCGATCTGGCATGACGGTTGCTCTAGTCCCTGCAGGCGACCCCACGAGTACAAGTCCAGGCCATCGCTGCCAGGGTCCGTCGCTTTCCGACGGACCGCCTAGACTTGCCCTTGTTCGCCCGTTTCCGGCGCTGCGGCGCTCATCGCGATAAACACAACAAGAGGAAGCACCCGTATGTTCAAGTTCACTGCCAAGGCGCTGGCTTGCGCCCTGTCCCTGACCATCGCCGGCCTGGCCCAGGCGGCCGACCCTATCGTCATCAAGTTTTCCCACGTAGTCGCCGAGAACACCCCCAAGGGCCAGGGCGCGCTGATGTTCAAGCAGCTGGCCGAAGAGCGTCTGGGCGACAAGGTCCGGGTCGAGGTCTACCCGAACTCCTCGCTGTTCGGTGACGGCAAGGAAATGGAGGCGCTGCTGCTCGGCGACGTGCAGATGATCGCCCCGTCCCTGGCCAAGTTCGAGCAGTACACCAAGCAGCTGCAGGTGTTCGACCTGCCCTTCCTGTTCGACGACATGGCCGCGGTCGATCGCTTCCAGCAGAGCGCCGAGGGCCAGAAGCTGCTGACATCCATGGAAAGCAAGAACATCACCGGCCTGGGCTACTGGCACAACGGTCTCAAGCAGCTGTCGGCCAACAAGCCGCTGCGTGAGCCGAAGGACGCCCGCGGCCTGAAGTTCCGCGTACAGGCCTCCGCCGTGCTCGAGGAGCAGTTCAAGGCCGTGCGCGCCAACCCGCGCAAGATGAGCTTCGCCGAGGTCTACCAGGGCCTGCAGACCGGCGTGGTCAACGGTGCCGAGAACCCCTACTCGAACATCTACAGCCAGAAGATGCATGAGGTGCAGAAGTACATCACCGAGTCCAACCATGGCTTGCTGGACTACATGCTGATCACCAACACTCAGTTCTGGGATGGCCTGCCGGCCGATGTGCGCGGCGAACTGGAGAAGATCGTCGCCGAGGTCACCGTCGAGGTGAACAAGCAGGCCGACGCGCTGAACCAGGGCGACAAGCAGCGCATCCTCGACGCCGGCACCACCGAGATCATCCAGCTGACCGCCGAGCAGCGCGGCCAATGGCGCGACGCCATGAAGCCGGTGTGGAGCAAGTTCGAAGCGGAAATCGGCGCCGACCTGATCAAGGCCGCCCAGGCCGCCAACCAGTAAGACGGGCCGGCCGCCCGGCGGCCCGACCCAGCGGCAGCGGTGGCGACCAGCCCCCGCTGCCGAACACCTGCGGCAGGGCACGCCTGCCGGGCCTGCCCCCTTGCCTCACCCTGGAGATGTTATCGATGAACGCCATTCGGCGCGTCTGGGACCACTTCGAGGAAGCCTTCATCGCCTTCCTCCTGGGCACCATGACGCTAGTGACCTTCGTCTATGTGATCCTCAACAACCTCTATACGCTGTTCTACAGCATCGGCGACGCCTGGCCGGCGGCCAGCGACTTGTTTTTCGCCATCGGGGACAGCGTGATCGAGATGGCCCAGGCCATGACCTGGAGCATCGCCCTGACCAAGGCCCTGTTCGCCTGGCTGATCTTCTTCGGCCTGGCCTATGGCGTACGCACCGCCGGGCACATCGGCGTGGATGCCCTGGTCAAGCTGACCAAGAAGTCCACCCAGCGCATCATCGGCCTGATCGCCTGCCTGTGCTGCCTCGGCTATGCCGGGCTGATCAGCGTGGCCAGTTTCGACTGGGTGCACACCCTGCTGACCGCCGGTATCGGCGCCGAAGACCTCGGCCATTTCGGCGTGCAACAGTGGCACATCAACCTCATCGTGCCCTTCGGCTACGCCATGGTGTTCGTCCGTTTCCTGGAAATCTTCGTGCGCATCCTGCGTAACCAGCAGACCGGCCTGGGCCTGGCCGACGAGGCCGCCGAGGCGATGAAACTGACCGAGCACGACGACACCACGAAGAAGGATTCCCAGCCATGACCATCCTGTTCCTCTTCGCCCTGCTGTTCCTGCTGATGTTCATCGGCGTGCCGATCGCCGTGTCCCTGGGCCTGGCCGGCTCCATGACCATCATGCTGTTCAGCCCGGACTCGGTGCGCTCGCTGGCGATCAAGCTGTTCGAGACGTCCGAGCACTACACCCTGCTGGCCATCCCCTTCTTCCTGCTGTCCGGCGCCTTCATGACCACCGGCGGCGTGGCCAAGCGCCTGATCGACTTCGCCAACGCCTGCGTCGGCCATATCCGTGGCGGCCTGGCGATCTCGGCGGTGCTGGCCTGCATGCTGTTCGCCGCGCTGTCCGGCTCCTCGCCGGCCACCGTGGCCGCGGTCGGCTCCATCGCCATCGCCGGCATGGTCCGCTCCGGCTACCCCCAGGCCTTCGGCGCCGGCATCGTCTGCAACGCCGGCACCCTGGGCATCCTCATCCCGCCGTCGATCGTCATGGTGGTGTACGCCGCGGCCACCGAGCAGTCGGTGGGCAAGCTGTTCATGGCCGGGGTGGTGCCCGGGCTGCTGCTCGGCCTGGCGCTGATGGCGGCGATCTACATCGTCGCGCGCAAGATGAACCTGCCGGCCATGCCGCGCGCCAGCCTGCGCGAGCTGCTCGCCACCGGGCGCAAGGCGATCTGGGGCCTGCTGCTGATGGTGATCATACTCGGCGGCATCTACTCGGGCATGTTCACCCCCACCGAGGCGGCCGCGGTGGCGGCGGTCTACGCCGGCTTCGTCGCCTTGTTCGTGTACAAGGACATGACCATCCGCGAGTGCCCCAAGGTGCTGCTGGAGTCCGGCAAGCTGTCGATCATGCTGATGTTCATCATCGCCAACGCCATGCTCTTCGCCCACGTGCTGACCACCGAGCAGATTCCCCAGACCATTACCGCCTGGGTGATCGAGATGGGCCTGCAGCCCTGGCAGTTCCTCCTGGTGGTGAACATCGTGCTGCTGGTGGCCGGCGCCTTCATGGAGCCCTCGGCGATCATCCTGATCCTCGCCCCCATCCTCTTCCCGATCGCCGTGCAGCTGGGCATCGACCCCATCCACCTGGGCATCATCATGGTGGTGAACATGGAGATCGGCCTGATCACCCCGCCGGTGGGCCTGAACCTGTTCGTCACCTCGGCGGTGACCGGCATGCCGCTGACCTCGGTGATCCGCGCCGCCTGGCCATGGCTGATGCTGCTGCTGAGCTTCCTGCTGGTGATCACCTACATCCCGGCGGTCTCCATGGCCCTGCCGAACTGGCTGGGCATGAGTTAAACGCAGGACGCACTCCTCGCCTGCACTCCTCGCCCGGCCCTGTGCCGGGCTTTTTTCGCCCCGCAGACGGGCAGCGCCTGCGCCGTTGATCGGCCGCCGGCGCTGCGCCTGGACAGCACCGGCGCACAGGCCGATGCTCGGGGAAACGCCCCAGGCCGCGGCGCATCCAGCGCCCGGAATTCGCCCGGATGCTGGGGCCGAACCGGCACTGCCGGGTCGCAATCGTGACTCGCAGGTCAAAAGCCGCGTCAGCATAGGCATCCGAACAGTCGAGCCAAGGCCCGTGCCGTACCATACCCCATGACCGGGGGGCCTGGGCCCGCGACCGGCCTCTGTAGGCTGCCCCGCGGCTTGTCCTGGCGTACTTATTTGAAGGAGTTTCCCGCGTGAAGTCTCGTTTCCCCGTGATCGTTGGTTTTGGTGGTTATAACGCAGCCGGCCGCAGCTCCTTTCACCACGGTTTTCGCCGCACCGTGCTCGAGTCCATGGACAGCCGGGCCCGTCAGGAAACCCTCGCCGGCCTGGCGGTGATGATGAAGCTGGTGCGCGTGGTCGACGGCGCCCACCAGGCACTCGACGGCACGCCCCTGAATCTGGCCGAGATCGACAGCCGCTTCGCCGAGCAGATCCTCGCCTCCACCCTGGTGCGGCGCATCGAGAAGACCTACCTGGACGTCGACGCCGCCCACTGGCAGAAGAGCATCGGCGTCGCCGCCGCGGCAGGCAGCCCCCTGACCTTCATCACCAGCCGCAAGCAGCTGCCCGAGCCGCTGCCGGCCAACTGGTCGGTGGAGGAGCTCAACGCTGCGGAGGTGCGCGTCACCCTGCACGACAACTGCGAGTTCAAGGTCGACAGCTATCGCGCCCTGCCGGTCAAGTCCGCCGGCCAGCTGCCCAGCGGCTTCGAGCCGAGCGAACACTACAACTCACGCTTCCACCCCCGCGGCCTGAGCATGGCGGTGGTCGGGGTGACCGACGCCCTGCGTTCCACCGGCCTGCCCTGGCAGTCGATCGTCGAGCGCGTGGCGCCGGACGAGATCGCCGTGTTCGTCAGCTGCATCATGAGCCAGCTGGACGAGAACGGCTTCGGCGGCCTGATGCAGTCGCGTCTCAAGGGCGGCCGGGTCACCGCCAAGCAGTTGGCCCTGGGCCTGAACTCCATGCCGGCGGACTTCATCAACGCCTATGTGCTGGGCAGCGTCGGCACCACCGGCGCCGTCACCGGCGCCTGCGCCACCTTCCTCTACAACCTGCAGAAGGGCGTCGAGCAGATCGCCCTGGGCAAGGCGCGGGTGGTCATAGTCGGCAGCAGCGAGGCGCCGATCAACCAGGAGTGCATCGAGGGCTACGGCGCCATGGGTGCCCTGGCCACCGAGGACGGCCTGCGCCAGGTCGAGGGCAAGGACCAGGTGGACTTCCGCCGCGCCAGCCGCCCGTTCGGCGAGAACTGCGGCTTCACCCTGGCCGAAGCCTGCCAGTTCGTGGTGCTGATGGACGACGAGCTGGCCCTGGAGCTGGGGGCCGACATCCATGGCGCGGTGCCGGACGTGTTCATCAACGCCGACGGCTTCAAGAAGTCCATCTCCGCCCCCGGCCCGGGCAACTACCTGACCATGGCCAAGGCGGTGGCCAGCGCCGTGCAGCTGCTCGGCATCGACGCCGTGCGCCAGCGCAGCTTCGTCCATGCCCACGGCTCGAGCACCCCGGCCAACCGGGTCACCGAATCCGAACTGCTCGACCGCGTCGCCGCGGCCTTTGCCATCGAGCAATGGCCGGTCACCGCGGCCAAGGCCTTCGTTGGCCACTCCCTGGCCAGCGCCAGCGGCGACCAGCTGATCGCCGCCCTGGGCAGCTTCAAGTACGGGGTGATTCCGGGGATCAAGACTATCGACGCAGTGGCCGACGACGTCCATCAGCAGCACCTGAGCATCGCCACCCAGGACCGCCAGGTCGGCCAACAGACGCTGGACGTGTGCTTTATCAACTCCAAGGGCTTCGGCGGCAACAACGCCAGCGCCCTGGTGCTGGCGCCCCACGTGGCCGAACGCATGCTGCGCAAGCGCCATGGCGAGGCCGTCTTCGCCGCCTATGCCGCGCGCCGCGAGCAGACCCGCGCCGCCGCCCAGGACTACGACCGCCAGGCCCTGCTGGGTCAGCTGGAGATCATCTACAACTTCGGCAACGACCTGATCGACGACAAGGCCATCGAGCTGGGCAGCGAGCAGCTCAAGGTGCCCGGTTTCCCCCAGCCGCTGGTGTTCAAGCGGGACGACCGCTACAGCGACATGCTCGACTGAACGCCGCGCAGGCTGGGGCGAGCGCAGCGATACCCCTCACCCGCCCTTCAGTCGATGGCTCTGCCGCTACGCGGCTCAATCGAGGGCGCGGGCCAACTGGATGAGCTCGGCGCGCCATTCGGCGGCAGCCGGCAGGGCCAGGAAGGACGGGTTGAGCAGGGACTCGCGGGCCTCGTAGGTCAAGGCCTCGCCCTTCAGCGTCAGCACCTCGCCACCGGCGCCCTCCAACACGCCCTGGGCGGCGGCGGTGTCCCACTGCGAGGTCGGCGCCAGGCGCGGGTAGCAGTCGGCCAGGCCCTCGGCCAGCTGGCAGAATTTCAGCGAGCTGCCGACGCTGAGCAGCTGCAGGTCGCCGAAGCGCTCGCCGAGGCCGGCCAGCAGGCGCTCCTGGGCGGGGCTGGAATGGCGGCGGCTGGCCACCAGGGTGAAGGCCTCGGCCGGCGCCAGGCGCACGCCGATCGCCTGCTCCGTGCCATCGGCCTCGGCCCGCCGCGCCCCCAGGCCGGCGCCGCCGTAATAACAGCGGCCGTTGGCCGGAAGGCCGACCACGCCGAACACCACCCGCCCGCGCTCGATCAGCGCGACGTTGACGGTGAACTCCTCGCTGCCGGCGATGAATTCCTTGGTGCCGTCCAGCGGGTCGACCAGCCACCAGCGCTCCCAGCCGCCGCGTTCGCTCAGGGGAATGTCGGCGGCCTCCTCGGACAGCACCGGGATGCTCGCGTCCAGTGCACGCAGGCCGTCGACCAGCAGATGGTGGGCGGCCAGGTCGGCGGCGGTCACCGGCGAGGCATCGGCCTTCTCGGTGACGGTCACGCCGGCGCGCCAGTGCGGCAGGATGGCGGCGCCGGCCTGGCGGACCAGGTCGAGCACCGCGGGAATCAGGGGATGGTTCACAGGACGAAGTCTCCGCGTTGGCTCAGTAGGTCGCGGGCCAGGTACAGGGCGGCCAGGGCGCGGCCCTCGCTGAACTGCGGGTGCAGGGCCAGGCTCGCCAGCTCGCGCAGGTTGACCCGGTCCACGCGCATCGGCTCCGGCTCGTCGCCCGGCAGACGCTCCTCGTAGAGGTCACGGGCCAGCACCACCTGGATCTTCTGGCTCATGTAGCCGGGGGACAGGCTCAGCTCGGTGAGGTGCTCGAGCTGGCGGGCGCCGAAGCCGGCCTCCTCCTTGAGCTCGCGGTTGGCCGCCGCCAGCACGTCCTCGCCCGGCTCGATCAGCCCCTTGGGCAGCGACAACTCGTATTCCTCGGTGCCGCCGCAGTACTCCTCCACCAGCAGCGCGTGCTCGGCGTCGACCATCGCCACCACCATCACCGCGCCGTAGCCGACGCCCTTGCCGACCAGCCGCTCGTAGGTGCGCTCCACGCCGTTGGCGAAACGCAGCTGCAGCTCCTCGACGCGGAACAGGCGACTGCTGGCGACTATCTCGCGGGCGAGTACGGTGGGCTTCTGGCGCATGGGGCGGCTCCTTGGCATGACCGGGCGGGTTATCATACCCCGGCTTTCCCCATTAGCCCCGGCGGAGATTGCGCGAGAGACGACGGCTGCCGGCCGAATCGCGACAGACCCCGCACCACAGCCGAAGCCCCTGCCATGCCGCCGTTACCCTGGAGCGCGATCGACACCGTCCTGCTGGATATGGACGGCACCCTGCTCGACCTGCACTTCGACAACCACTTCTGGCTCGAGCACCTGCCGCAACGCTACGCCGAGCACCACGGCATCAGCCGGGCGCTGGCCGACGCCGAACTGCTGCCGCTGTTTCGCGAACATGCCGGCCAGCTGACCTGGTACTGCACCGACTTCTGGAGCCGCGAGCTGAAACTGTCGATCCGCGAGCTCAAGCGCGAGGTGGCCGAGCTGATCGCCCTGCGCCCGGACGCCGACACCTTCCTCCAGGCCCTGGGCGCCGCCGGCAAGCGCGTGGTGCTGATCACCAACGCCCACCGCGACTCGCTGTCGCTCAAGCTCGAGCGCATCGAGCTCGCGCCCTACTTCGAGCGCCTGATCAGCTCCCACGACTACGGCTTCCCCAAGGAGAACCAGCAGTTCTGGCACGCCCTGCAGCAGGACTGCCCCTTCGATCCGGCACGCAGCCTGTTCATCGACGACAGCCTGCCGGTGCTGCGCAGCGCCCGCACGTTCGGTGTCGCCCACCTGCTGGCGGTGCGCCAGCCGGACAGCCGCCAGGGGCCCAAGGACACCGAGGAATTCGCCGCGGTGGAGGACTACCGGGCGCTGCTGCCCTGAACCGGCCGGCAAAAAACGACCCGCGATTGCTCGGCTTCGGCACCGCCGCACAGAGCATTAGACGCCTGCGCCCCTGGGGCTTAGGCTAGGCCCATTAACCCAACGGACCGCCCGATATGCCGCGCGCCGCCTCCACCCCGCCCCCCGCCGCCAACCCGTCGGGGCACGCCTACGCCTACATCGAACTGGACGCCGCCGCCCAGCCGGGTGACGCCGTGCTGGCCGAGGAGTGCGCCCTGGCCATCAGCTACAACGGCATCAGCCACGCGGTGATGATGGTCTCGCCCTCGGCGGTGGAAGACTTCGTCGCCGGCTTCAGCCTCAGCGGCGCCCTGGTCGAGTCCCTCGACGACATCTACGACATCCAGGTCAAGCGCGCCGGCGCCGCCCTGAGCGCCGAGGTGCAGATCAGCAGCCGTGCCTTCTGGGCCCTCAAGCAGCAGCGGCGCAACCTGGCCGGCACCAGCGGCTGCGGCCTGTGCGGGGTCGAGGCCCTGGAGCAGGCGCTGCCGCAGCTGGACGTGCTGGCCAGCAGCCCGTTGCCGCCGGCGGCGCACGTGCAGGGCCTGCGCGAGCGCATCGGCCAGTTCCAGCGCCTGGCCCGGCAGAGCGGTGCCCTGCATGCCGCGGCCTTCGTCGACGGCAGCGGCGAGATCCGCCTGTGCCGCGAGGACATCGGCCGCCACAACGCCCTGGACAAGCTGATCGGTGCCCTGCTGCGCGAGCGCCTAGACCCCCGCCAGGGCTTCGCCCTGGTCACCAGCCGCTGCAGCCTGGAGCTGATCCACAAGGCGGTGCGGGCGCGAATCGGCACCCTGGTCAGCCTGTCGGCGCCGACCAGCCTCACCGTGCAGTGGGCACGCCGCCACCACCTCAACCTGATCCACCTGCCGCACCACAGCGCACCGCGGGTCTACAGCCCGGCGCCCGCCTCGGAGCGATAAGCAGCCGCCCTCGCTGAGCGTCGCCCCATACCCGCTCAGTCGGATTCAGCCATAGGCGCCGGCGGAGTAGGTCAGCTCGTAGCTGTGGCTGTAGATCTCCAGGATGTTGCCGAAGGGGTCCTCCATGTAGACCATGCGGTAGGGCTTCTCCCCGGGGAAGTACTCGCGCACCGGCATGCGCTGCTTGCCGCCGGCGGCCACCACCCTGGCGGCCAGGCCTTCGACGTCGGGGTCCTGGACGCAGAAGTGGAACACCCCGCTCTTCCAGTATTCGAAGTTGTTCTGCGGCCTCTCGGCGTTGCGGAACTGGAAGATCTCCACGCCGATGCGGTCGCCCGTGGACAGGTGGGCGATGCGGAAGGAGCCCCAGCCGGCGCCGAACACGTCGGTGCACATGACCCCGATGGCCGAGTCGTCTTCGCCTATGGTGGTCGGCGGCATGATCAGGTACCAGCCCATGACCTCGGTGTAGAACTTCACCGCGGCATCGAGATCGGTGACCGACAGGCCGATATGGGAAAAACTGCGCGGGTAGACGCTGGACATTGGAGAGCCTCCTGGGGTGTGAAGAGTGGCCAGTCTAGGCACGCCTAGTCATAATCAGAATAATCACCAGATTATGACTTCGATAAGATATCCTTATGCTAAATCCGCAATGGCTGCGCACCTTCGCCGCCCTCGCCGAGCGGGGCAGCTTCACCCGTGCCGCCGAGCACCTGGACCTGACCCAGGCCGCCGTCAGCCAGCACGTGCAGCGCCTGGAGGAACGCCTGGGGCCACTGCTGATCCGCCGCCCGCGCCAGCTCGAACTGACCCCCGCCGGCCGTGCCCTGCTCGACTACTGTGCCGAGGTCGGTGCCGCCGACCAGCGCTTGCAGCAGCGTCTGTCCGAGGCCGACGCCGAGCAGGGCGAGATCGGCCTGATCAGCCCGGGGAGCATCGGCCTGGCGCTCTATCCCCATCTGCTCGAGGTGCAGCAGGCCCATCCGGGCCTGCGCATCCGCCATCGTTTTGCCCCGGACCACGAAGTGCTCGAGGCGGTGCTGGACAACCGCTTCGAGCTCGGCCTGGTCACCCTCAGGCCGGACGAGCCGCGGCTGCGCGTCAGCCGCTTCGCCGAGGAGCCGCTGGAATTGCTGGTGCCGGCCGGCGCACGGGTTAGCGGCTGGGCCGACCTCGAGCGCCTGGGCTTCATCGATCACCCGGACGGCCTGGCCATGGCCGGGCGCCTGCTCAGCCGGCGCTTTCCCGGCAACCCGGGGGTGCGCGGCCTGCCCTGCCACGGCTTCACCAACCAGATCGGCCTGATCCTCGAGCCCGTGGCCCGCGGCCTGGGCTTCACGGTGCTGCCGCGCTACGCGCGCCTGGCGTTCCCCCGGCAGGACGCCATCCAGGTGATAGAGGGGACACCTGCCGTGGTCGATACCCTGTGGCTGCTGCACCGTGCGGAATGGCCGCTGTCGGCCCGCGCCGAGATGATCTTGCGGCGCATAGGCCCGCACTTCTCCAGCGAAACGGGAAGGCCCCGCGGCTAGCGGGCGGGCGACACAGTCCCGGCGGGCCAGGGCGGCCGCAGGCTGAACAAGCCACTGCATGCCTCGGCTTGCACGAGCGCCCGGGCTCCACTAGCTTCAACACCAGGAAGCTGGGATGCACCTCGCCAGGCCGGTCGCGCCGCTCTCGTTCTACGTCCCCCCCAGCCCAAATTGATCGCGCCGCCTCCGCGGCGGAGCGCCTCGTCGCGGTTCCCAGCCATGGGGAGGGCAGCCCATGCCAGCCACACCGAAGACCAACTGGAGCAAGGCTAGAAACTGGGTGGTCGGTCTGACCGGCGTGTTGCTGGTCGTGCCGGCGCTGATCAACGCCGGGGCGGACATCTACGTGGCCTACAACCAGTTGCCGCGTACCGAGTCGGAACGAGTCAACGTCGAACTGTTCAAGAAATACTTCGGTAAGGAGCCGGTCGCCCGGCTGCCACTGCCGATCAAGGACGGTCCGGCCACCTACGAGGTGAGGTTCTCGGTGTACGACGGCGGCGATGTGTTCGTCGAGTACGGCGAGATGACCCAGTGGTTCCCCTTCCCCAAACGCGAAGTCGAGCGCCATTCCAGCCTGTCGCTTATCCCCAGTGCCCAGGCCGCCGACCTGACGCACCTGTACGGACCCTACCAGCAGTTCGACCACATCGACGGAGTCACCCTGGTCCGCAACCGCAGCTACGCCAGCGGTGCCCACGAGCAACAGATCATCGACATGCGCACCGGGCAGATCATCGACTACGACGTCGCCCCAGCGCCGACGCTCCCACCCCCGTCCCCGCCAGAAGGGCTGCCGCCGGTGGCCCCCTTCGCCGGCATCGACCTGCTGCAGCAACAAGGGCCAACCCCCTCGGCTGACCCGGCCACTAGCTGCCGGAGCACAGCCGGTCCCTGCCTGCTGCTCCAGCCGATGGCCAGCGGCCTGCCCTGCTACTGCATGACCCCGCTGGGTCCGGCGTACGGGCAGTCCTACTAACGCAGCCCGTTCACCCCAGGCGAGCCGAAGCAGGCCCGGCCAATCGCAAAGACCGGCATCACTTTTTTGCCCCCCGGCGCCTCGCGCCGGCTAGCATCGCCTCGTCCAACCGATTTCCGAGTTCCCCATGCTGACCACCCTGGCCGTCGCCAACTACCGTTCCATCAACAATCTGGTGCTGCCGCTGACCCGGCTGAACCTGATCACCGGCGCCAACGGCAGCGGCAAGTCCAACCTGTACCGCGCCCTGCGTCTGCTGGCGGAGACGGCCCAGGGCGGCGTGGTCAACGCCCTGGCCCGCGAGGGCGGATTGGACTCGACGTTCTGGGCCGGGCCGGAAAAGATCTCGCGGCGCATGCACAGCGGCGAGGTGGCCATCGAGGGCGGGCCCAGGCGCAAGGCGAAGCGGCTGCGCCTGGGCTTCGCCGGCGAGGACTTCGGTTACGCGATCGCCCTCGGGCTGCCCGAGCCGTCCCTGTCGGCCTTCGCCCTCGACCCGCAGATCAAGCACGAAGCCATCTGGGCCGGCCCCTTCTACCGCCCGGCGAGCCTGCTGGTGGAGCGCGACGGACCGATGGTCCGCGCTCGCGAGGGTCGCACCTGGGAGGTGCTGGGGCAACACACCCCGAGCTTCGACAGCATGTTCGACCAGGTCGGCAATCTGCAGTCGGCGCCGGAAGCCTTCCAGTTGCGCGAGACCATTCGCGGCTGGCGCTTCTACGACCACTTGCGCACCGACGCCGAGGCCCCGGCGCGACAACCGCAGCTGGGCACCCGCACCCCCGTGCTGCACCACGATGGCCGCGACCTGGCCGCCGCCTTGCAGACCATCCGCGAGATCGGCGACGGCCAGGCGCTGGAGCGCGCGATAAGCGACGCCTTCCCAGGCGCCCGCCTGCGCGTCGCGCCCCAGGGCAGTGGCCGCTTCGCCCTCGAGTTCCATCAGCAAGGCCTGCTGCGCCCCCTTGCCGCCAGCGAGCTGTCGGACGGCACCCTGCGCTACCTGCTGCTGGTCGCCGCATTGCTGACCCCGCGGCCGCCGTCGCTGATGGTGCTCAACGAGCCCGAGACCAGCCTGCACCCCGACCTGCTGCCGGCCCTGGCACGGCTGATCGGCGGCGCCGCGCGGCATACCCAGGTGTGGGTGGTGTCGCACGCCAGCCGGCTGATCGCGGCGCTGGAACAGCACCCCGAGTGCAATGCCATCGTGCTGGAGAAGGCGCTCGGCCAGACCGCTGTCGTCGGCCAGGGGATGCTCGACCAACCGGCCTGGCACTGGCCGGGGTAGCCTTTTAGGGCGGGTCATCGACCCGTGCGGATCGCGGCTTGTAGCCGCCCGCAACGCTCGTTTTACTCTGCGGCCACGCAATCTTGGCAGGGGCCGCGCCATCGCTCGGCGGGTTACCCCTTCGGCTAACCCGCCCTACGTCTGCCGAAGCCGGTCATCGCCAGACAGCAAAAAGCCCGCGCGATGCGGGCTTATTGTGGTCAGCACCTGGTAGAACCCAGGCCGCAATTCTACCGATCAGGCGCTCCTGGCCACCGGCTCGATCTGCTGGCGCTCCCCCTGCATGGCCTCCAGGACGAAGGCACTGAGGCCCTCGCCGCCGGTGGCGTCGATATGCGCGTAGAGCGCGGTGCGCATCTGCGGGTCCCATTGCTTCTTGAGGTGGTGGGCGAAATCCGCGCGGGCCTGCGCGGGATTCGGCTGGGAAGCGAAGAAGGCGCCGATCTGGTTGGCCATCTTGATCAGTTGCGTGGCGTTCATGCCCATCTGCTAAGCCCCCGTTAGGGTCTGGCGGTGAGAGGAAAGGGGCGGCCGCTACGGCCGCCCCGGCTACAGGTTCAGAGCTGAGTCACCTTGATCTGCGGCAGGAACTCGACCTGCTCCTTGGTGAAAGCCTCGAACTCCTGCTGCCACTTCGACGGCACCTCGACCTTGCGCACCTGCACCGCCGTGACCTTGTACTCGGGGCAGTTGGTGGCCCAGTCGGAGTTGTCGGTGGTGATCACGTTGGCACCGGATTCCGGGTGGTGGAAGGTGGTGTAGACCACCCCCGGCTGCATGCGCTGGGTGACCTTGGCGCGCATCACCGTCTCGCCGGCGCGGCTGTCGATGCCGACCCAGTCGCCGTCCTGGATACCGCGGTCCTCGGCATCCACCGGGTGCAGCTCGAGGATGTCCTCGGCGTGCCAGGCCTTGTTCGAGGTCCGCCGGGTCTGGGCACCGACGTTGTACTGCGAGAGGATGCGGCCGGTGGTGAGGATCAGCGGGCGCTTGCGCGAGGTGCGCTCGTCGCTGGCGATGTACTCGGTGACCATGAAGCGGCCCTTGCCGCGCACGAACTGTTCCTCGTGCATGATCGGCGTGCCGTCCGGCGCCTCGTCGTTGCACGGCCACTGGATGCTGCCCAGGCGGTCGAGCTTGGCGTAGCTGACCCCGGTGAAGGTCGGCGTCAGGCTGGCGATCTCGTCCATGATCTGCGACGGGTGCGTGTAGTTCATCGGGTAGCCCAGGGCGTTGGACAACGCCACCGTCACCTCCCAGTCTTCCTTGCCGGCCAGCGGCGGCATCACCTTGCGCACCGGCGAGATGCGCCGCTCGGCGTTGGTGAAGGTGCCGTTCTTCTCCAGGAAGGAAGCGCCCGGCAGGAACACGTGGGCGAACTTGGCGGTTTCGTTGAGGAACAGGTCCTGCACCACCACGCACTCCATTTCCTTCAGCGCGTCGGTGACGTGCTGGGTGTCCGGGTCGGACTGCGCCGGGTCCTCGCCCTGGATGTAGATGCCCTTGAAGGTACCGGCATGGGCGGCGGCCAGCATGTTGGGGATGCGCAGGCCCGGCTCGTCGAGCAGCTTGACGCCCCAGGCCTCCTCGAACTGCGGACGCACCACGGGGTCGGAGACGTGGCGATAGCCCGGCAGCTCATGGGGGAAGGAGCCCATGTCGCAGGAACCCTGCACGTTGTTCTGCCCGCGCAGCGGGTTGACGCCGACGCCGGTGCGGCCGATGTTGCCGGTGGCCATGGCCAGGTTGGCGATGGCCATCACGGTGGAGGAGCCCTGGCTGTGCTCGGTCACGCCCAGGCCGTAGTAGATCGCCGCATTGCCGCCGATGGCATACAGCCGCGCGGCCGCACGCACCTCGGCGGCCGGCACGCCGGTGGTGGCTTCCAGCGCCTCGGGGCTGTTGCGCTCTTCGCTGACGAAGCTGCGCCACTGCTCGAAGGCCTCGGCCTCGCAGCGCTCGGCGACGAAGGCCTCGTCGACCAGGCCCTCGGTGACGATCACATGGGCCAGGCTGTTGAGCAGGGCGACGTTGGTGCCCGGGCGCAGCTGCAGGTGGTGGTCGGCCTTGATGTGCGGGCTGCGCACCAGGTCGATGCCGCGCGGGTCGGCGACGATCAGGCGGGCGCCCTCGCGCAGGCGGCGCTTGAGCTGCGAACCGAAGACCGGGTGGCCGTCGGTGGGGTTGGCACCGATCACCAGCACCACGTCGGCGGCCAGCACCGAGTCGAAGTCCTGGGTCCCGGCCGACTCGCCGAGGGTGACCTTGAGGCCGTAGCCGGTCGGCGAATGGCAGACCCGGGCGCAGGTGTCGACGTTGTTGTTGCCGAAGGCGGCGCGCACCAGCTTCTGCACCAGGTAGGCCTCTTCGTTGGTGCAGCGCGAGGAGGTCAGGCCGCCGACCGCGTTCTGTCCGTACTTGGCCTGGATGGCCTTGAAGCGCTCGGCCGCGTAGCCGATGGCCTCGTCCCAGCCGACGCTGCGCCAGGGCTGGTCGATGCTGTCGCGGATCATCGGCGTGCTGATGCGATCCGGGTGGGTGGCGTAGCCCCAGGCGAAGCGGCCCTTGACGCAGGCATGGCCGTGGTTGGCGTGGCCGTCCTTGTTCGGCACCATGCGCACCACTTCGTTGCCCTTGACCTCGGCCTTGAACGAACAGCCGACGCCGCAGTAGGCGCAGGTGGTGATCACGCTGCGCTCGGCCTGGCCCATCTCGATGACCGACTTCTCCATCAGGGTGGCGGTCGGGCAGGCGTTCACGCAGGCGCCGCAGGACACGCACTCCGAATCGATGAAGTCTTCGTCCTGGCTGGCGGCGACCCGCGAGTCGAAGCCGCGGCCGTCGATGGTCAGGGCGAAGGTGCCCTGCACCTCCTCACAGGCGCGCACGCAGCGGTTGCAGACGATGCACTTGGCCGGGTCGTAGCTGAAATAGGGGTTGGACTCGTCCTTGGCCTCGGCCAGGTGGGTCTTCACCGGGTCGTAGCGCACCTCGCGCAGGCCGACCACGCCGGCCATGTCCTGCAGCTCGCAATTGCCGTTGGCCGAGCAGGTCAGGCAGTCCAGGGGGTGGTCGGAGATGTACAGCTCCATGGTGCCGCGGCGCAGTTCGGCCAGCTTCGGGCTCTGCGTGCGCACCTTCATGCCCGGCTCCACCGGGGTGGTGCAGGATGCCGGATAGCCGCGGCGGCCTTCGATCTCCACGGTGCACAGGCGGCAGGAGCCGAACGGCTCGAGGCTGTCGCTGGCGCACAGCTTGGGCACGGCGATGCCGGCCTCCTGGGCCGCGCGCATCACCGAGGTGCCGGCCGGGACGGTGACCGGCTGGCCGTCGATTTCCACCGTTACCGGGGCGCCGGTACGGGCGGGGGTGCCATAGTCGAGTTCACGATACAGGGCCATGAGAGTGCCTCCGGATCAGCGGGCTTCGGTGGTGTCTGGCGACACCCCGAAGTCCTCGGGAAAGTGGTTGATGGCGCTCAGCACCGGGTAGGGGGTCATCCCGCCGAGGGCGCAGAGCGAGGCGCCGAGCATGGTGTCGCAGAGGCTCTTGAGCAGCTCGATGCGACCCGGCTGCGGGCCTTCGGAACGGGCGACGATGATCTGCTCGAGCAGCTCCTCGCCACGGGTCGAGCCGATCCGGCACGGGGTGCACTTGCCGCAGGACTCCACCGCGCAGAATTCCATGGCGTAGCGGGCCATGTCGGCCATGTCCACCGTGTCGTCGAACACCACGATGCCGCCGTGGCCGAGCACCGCGCCGAGGGCGGCGAAGGCCTCGTAGTCCAATGGGGTGTCGAACTGCGACTCCGGCAGGTAGGCGCCCAGCGGGCCGCCGACCTGTACCGCGCGGATCGGCCGGCCGCTGGCCGAGCCGCCGCCGTATTCGTACAGCAGCTCGCGCAGGGTGACGCCGAAGGCCTTCTCGATCAGGCCGCCGCGGGCGATGTTGCCGGTCAGCTGGATCGGCAATGTGCCGAGCGAGCGGCCCATGCCATAGTCCTTGTAGTAGGCGCCGCCCTTGTCGAGGATGATCGGCACCGAGGCCAGGGAGATCACGTTGTTGATCACCGTCGGCTGGCCGAACAGGCCCTCGATGGCCGGCAGCGGCGGCTTGGGCCGCACCGTGCCGCGCTTGCCTTCGATGCTCTCCAGCAGCGCGGTTTCCTCTCCACAGATGTAGGCGCCGGCGCCGCGGCGCAGCTCCAGGTGGAAGGCCTTGCCGCTGCCGAGCACGTCGTCGCCCAGGTAGCCGGCGGCCGTGGCACGGGCGATGGTCTCAAGCAGCACCGCCTCGGCGTGGGGGTATTCGGAACGCAGGTAGATGTAGCCCTGGGTCGCGCCGACGGCGAGACCGGCGATGGTCATGCCCTCGATCAGCACATAGGGGTCGTCCTCCATCACCATGCGGTCGGAGAAGGTGCCGGAGTCGCCTTCGTCGGCGTTGCAGACGATGTACTTCTGCTCGGCCTGGCAGCCGAGCACGGTGCGCCACTTGATGCCGGTGGGGAAGGCCGCGCCGCCACGGCCGCGCAGGCCGGACTCGGTGACCTCGGCGACGATCGCCTCGGGCGTCATGCCCAGGGCGCGCTGGAGGCCGCGGTAGCCGTCATGGGCGATGTAGTCCTCCAGCGACAGCGGGTCGGTGATACCGGCGCGGGCGAAGGTCAGGCGCTCCTGGCGCTTGAGGTAGTCGATCTCCTCGGTCAGGCCCTGGCCCAGGGCATGCTCCTTGCCTTCGAGGAAGCCGGCGTCGAACAGGCCCGGCACGTCCTTGGCCTTGACCGGGCCATAGGCCACGCGGCCGGCCGGAGTCGCCACTTCCACCATGGGCTCGAGCCAGAACAGCCCGCGCGAGCCGTTGCGCACCAGCTTGATGTCCAGGTTGCGCGCCTTGGCCTCGGCCGCGATGGCCTGGGCCACCCGGTCGGCGCCCAGGCTCAGGGCGGTGGCGTCGCGCGGTACGTAGACAGTCAGGGTGCCTTGAGTGTTGTTCGCCTGGCTCATGCCTGGGCCTCCTGTTCTTCCAGCAGGGCCAGCAGGCCCTCGGCATCGACACGGCCATGCAACTCGCCGTTGAGCATGGCATTGGGTGCGCAGGCGCAGTTGCCCAGGCAGTACACCGCCTCGAAGGTCAGGCTGCCGTCTTCGCGGGTCTCGCCGAGCTGCAGGCCCAGCTTGTCCTGCAGTTCGGCGGTCAGGGCCTTGACCCCCATCGACTGGCAGGCCTCGGCCTGGCACAGCTTGAGGTGCTGGCGACCGGGCGGCGTGGCGCGGAAGTCATGATAGAAGCTGACCACCCCGTGCACCTCGGCGCGCGACAGGCAGAGCTCCTCGGCGATCAACGGCAGCAGATCCGGCGGCACGGCGCCGAGGCGGTCCTGGATGTCGTGGAGGATGGGTAACAGGGCGCCGGGCTGGCCCCGGTGGGCGGCCAGTACCTCACGGGTAACGGCCTGGCACTGTTCGGGGTCGAAGCGCTGGGGAAGAGTGGCCATGTGCGATGCTCCAGCCGGCAGGCTTAGCCGGTGCTGTCGGGGAGATGACTCGGTCCATTCACGGTCTATGGGCCGGTTATCTCTGGCGTTCGCCTTACGGCTCGCCACATATGAAATAAAGTTCTTATACTCGGACGCAGAACAGGCCCGATAACGCAAAGTACCATGGGCTCCCCCTCGATCAAATATGAAGCCATGAGCATATGATCCGCATCGAAATCCAACCGCGCTGGCGCTTCCACCAGAGCGACGGCAGCAGCCTCGATCCCCAGGGCCTGGCCCTGCTGCAGGCGGTGCACGACACCGGCAAGCTGACCGAAGCCGCGGCGCGGGTCGGCTACTCCTACCGGCACGCCTGGAACCTGCTGGGCAAGTGGCAGGAATTCTTCGGCAGCCCGCTGATCGAGCTGGAGCGCGGCAAGGGCGCGCGCCTGGCACCGCTGGGCGAGAAGCTGCTGTGGGCCGACCAGCGCATCCGCGCGCGCCTGTCGCCGCAACTGGACAACCTGGCCGGCGAACTGGAGCTGGAGCTCAACCGGGTACTGCAGGCCAGCAACCCGGGGCTGCGCATCTTCGCCAGTCACGGCTTCGCCGTGGCGGCCCTGCGCGAGTGGCTGGAGCAGGACCCCAGCTGGCAGTGGGAGGTGCAGTTTCGCAGCGGCAGCGAGGCGATGATCGCCCTGCACCGCCGCGACTGCGAGGTGGCCGGCCTGCATGTACCGGTCGGCCCCCTCGGCGCCCTGAGCCTGAAACGCATCCAACCCTGGCTGCGCCCGGACCTGCGGGTGATCACCTTCGTCGAGCGCACCCAGGGCCTGATCCTCGCCCCCGGCAACCCCCACGGGGTGCAGGGCCTGGCCGACCTGCTGCGCGGTGACCTGCGCTTCGTCAACCGCGAGCAGGGCTCGGGCACGCGCACGCTGCTGGAGAGCCTGCTGCGCCGCGACGATCTGGACAGCGCGGCGATCAACGGCTTCCACAACGAGGAGTTCACCCACGCCGCCGTGGCCGCCTTCGTCGCCAGCGGCATGGCCGACGCCGGCTTCGGCGTCGAGGCGGCGGCGCGCCAGTTCGGCCTGACCTTCATCCCCATGGCCCGGGAGAACTATTGCCTGCTGTGCCACGAAGACAGCCTCGACCTGCCGGCCATGGGCGCCCTGCTCAGGGTACTGCAGAACCCCGAGTTCCAGACGCGTATCGCCCAGCTGCCCGGCTACGCCCTGAGCCGCCCCGGCGAGGTGATGCCGCTCCCCCAGGCGCTGGAGCAGTGGCGCAAGGAAAGCCTGCTATAAAAGCCCGCCGCGACCGCCGGTCATGGGCGCTGCGGCGGTGCCCTGGGTACAATCCGCCCCCCCTCAATCACGAGCTCGGACGTATGAGCCGTCGCTGGCTGCTGACCGTTGCCCTGTTCTGCTGCGCCCGCCTCGCACTCGCCCAGGACGAGCCCGAACTGCGGGTGTGCCAGACCGATCCCGGCAAGTACGCCTATCGCATCGAACTGGCCAACCTGATCCTCGCCCGCACCGCCGAACGTTACGGCGAACGGCGCATCACCCCACGCCAGGGCGTCGACCCCTCGCAGAAGCGTTGCCTGGCCTTGTTGCGCCAAGGGCTGGTAGACCTGGCCTACGTGCCGCCGACCGCAGCGCGCCTGCGCGACTTCGCAGTGCTGCCCTTCGACCTGCACAACGGCATGCTCGGCTACCGGGTGCTGCTGATCCACCGGGCCGACGCCCAGCGCTTCGCCCAGGTGCGCAGCCTCGACGACCTGCGCCGGCTACGGGGCGGCTTCGGCCGCCAGTGGGGCGATTTCGCCCTGTTCGCCCGCAATCGCCTGCCGGTGGTCGGTATCGCCCACCCGGAAAACCTGCTGCCGATGCTCGCCAAGCGCCGCTTCGACTACTACCACCGCGGCCTGCATGAGGCCTGGCAGGAGCTCCAGGCCAATGCCGAGCGCTACCCCGAGCTGATGGTCGAGCCGAGCCTGGCCCTGGTCTACGACCTGCCGGTGTTCTTCACCTTCAACCGCGAGGACCGGCGCCTCAGGCAGCGCTTCGCCGAGGGCCTGGCCGCGATCCGTGCCGACGGCAGCTTCCGCGAGCTGTTCTTGCGCCACTTCGGCCACCTGGCAAAACTGGCGCGCCTGCACGAGCGGCGATGGCTGCCGATCGACTACCCCACCCCGCCGGGTTTGCCGCCCCGGGACACCAGCCTGTGGCTGCAGCCCTGAACCGAGCGCCGGATACGCGCCAAGGGCCGCGATAGCCGGCCGCGGAAACGGGCAAGGCGCCAGTACAGGAGGCCGGTGAAACGGCCGTTTTCAGGCTCGACCAAGAAGCCTCAGACCCCGGCTTATCGGCGAAGTTCTCCCCAAAAAACAAATATTTAACAACTGTGAGCAAAGTCGTGCAGCTCGTCGGCCGGCACTTGCGCACGCCTCGCGGCGGCCCGAGGATCGCGGCCATGTTTACATGGAGAGACTGCCCGTCATGAAGTATTCCTCGATCCTCCTGTTGTCCCTGAGCCTGGTCAGCGGTGCGGCGCTCGCCGGCACGACCGAAGCCGGCATAGGCGGTGCCCTGGGCGGGGTATTGGGTGCCGTGGTCGGCCAGCAGGTCGGCGGCAACACCGGCGCGGCTATCGGCGCCGGGGTCGGCGGCGCGGCCGGCAGCGTGGTCGGTGCCGACCGACGCAACCGCACCGAGGCGGCCATCGGCGGCGCCCTGGGCGGCGCCGGCGGCAACGTCATAGGCCAGCAGGTCGGCGGCACCACCGGCGGCCTGATCGGCGCCGCGATCGGTGGTGGCGGCGGTGGCGCCCTGGGTAACTACTACGGCGATCGCAGCCGCTACGACGACGATCACCGCCACTACCACGGCGACCGCCGCTACTACCGCGATCACCACCACGGCCATAAACACCGTCACAAGCATCGCGGCTGGCACCGCGGTCACGACCACGACGATTGATCCCGCGGGAGTGCGGCACACCGCCGCTCCCGCCCCATTAACCATTTGAGAACGATCCTATGCGCACACTCCTTTCCGCACTGGCCTTCAGTGCCCTGGCGGCCCCGGCCGCCTTCGCCGGCGACAGCAGCAAGGTCGCCATCGGCAGCGGCATCGGCGGCGCCCTGGGCAACGTCATCGGCCAGCAGGTCGGCGGCAGCACCGGTGCGGCCGTGGGCGCCGGCCTCGGCGGCGCGGCCGGCGGCGTGATTACCGCCCGCGACGGCAACAAGACCGAGGCGGCCCTGGGCGGCGGCCTGGGGGCAGCAGGCGGCTCGGTGATCGGCGGCAAGCTCGGCGGCAGCACCGGCTCGACCATAGGCGCCGGCCTGGGTGGCGCCGCCGGCGGCGCCCTGGGCAACGAGATGGCCAACGACAGCCGCCGCGACGACCGCGGTCATTACCACGACGGCCACGGCCACTACCACGGCGACAACGGCCATCACTACGGCCACAAGAAACACAAGCACAAACACCACTGAGTGCCGCCACCTGCCGAAAGCCCGCCCAGCGCGGGCTTTCGCGCTTCTGCACGCCCGCCTCAGCCGGCCAGGCGCAGCCGATCAGGCTCATCCAGCCGTTGCAGCAACAGCGCCCGCGCCTTGTCGCGCAGCGCGATCGCATCCAGCCACTCGGGACCATCGGCCAGCAGCTGGCCACAGAACTCCACCCGTACGGCGCCGCGATGGGGGTACCACTGACCGTCGCGCAGCACCATGCGCGTGCCCCCCAGGGCCACCGGCAACAGTGGCACATCGGCGCGGGCGGCGAGGACGAAGGCGCCCATGCGGAACGCCTGCAGCCCCGGTTCGCGGCTCAGGGTGCCCTCGGGGAAGAATACCAGCGACTGCCCGGCCTGCAGCGCCGCGCCCAGGGCCTCGGCATCGGCGGCGCTGCGCTGCGGGTCGAAGCGCTCGACGAAGCAGGTGCCGAGCCGGCGCAGGAAGCGCCCGGCGACGAACTGCCCGGCCAACTCGCGCTTGGCGACGAAGGCGAAACTCGGCGGCAGCACGGCGCACAGCACCAGACCGTCCAGGTAACTGGCGTGGTTGGCGACCAGCACCCGCACCTCCGGCAGGCGCAACTGGCCCAGGCCGCTGACCTGCAGCGGCACCCCGACCAGATGCAGGAAGCCCCGCGACGCCCGCCGCACCAGGCGGCGACACCAGCTGCGCCGCGGCATCAGCGCCACCGCCAGCCAGGTCAGGCTGGCGATGCCCAGCAGCAGCGCCCAGAAGTAGCCGGCATAGCACAGGGCGCCGAGCGCGCGTCCCAGGCGCCCGGCCTGGGCGCGCAGGGCCGCGCGCCCCAGGCGCAACAGCTGGCGCCACACCGCGCGGCGCGGCCGCCCCACCTCGCCGCGCTCGTACAGCTCGCGACTGGCGGCGCGGCGGATCTTGCCGCTGGAGGTCTTCAGCACGCTGTGCGGCGGCGCCAGGACGATGTCGTCCGGCGGCACCCCGGTCAGGTCCAGGGCCACGCGATTGATCGCCAGGCGCAGGCCGCGCCGTGCCTCGGCGTCCTGCTCGTGGGTCTCGGCCAGCACCACCAGGCGCTCGCTGCCGCTGGCCGCGTCGCCGCTGCCGAACACCGCCACGCAGCCCTTGCGCAGGCCCGGCAGGTTGCCCACCGCGGTCTCCACATCATAGGGATAGATGTTGCGCCCGCCACGGATGATCAGGTCCTTGGCGCGGCCACTGAGGTACAGCTCGCCGCCGGCCATGTAGCCGAGATCGAGGGAGTCGAGCCAGGGACCATGGCGCACCCGCGCGCTCTCCTGCGGGTTGGCGAAGTAGCCGGCGGTGGTCGAGGGCCCCTTGAACTGCACATGGCCCTCGGTGCGCTCGGGCAGCTCCACCCCCTGCTCATCGACCACCCGCAGCTGGTGCCCCGGCAGCGGCTGGCCGCAACACACGAAACGCAGCGCGTCCGGGCTGCCCGGCTCGACCGGCTGGGCACGGCCACTGGCCTGGAAGGCTTCGCGCCGCACCCAGTCGACCCGCGGCCCGCGCCCCAGGGCCGGGAAGGCCACCCCCAGGGTGCCCTCGGCCAGGCCGTAGACCGGGGTCACCGCGGTCGGTGACAGGCCGTAGGCGGCGAAGCGCTCGGCGAAGCGCTGCAGGGTGTCCGGGTTGACCGGCTCGGCGCCGTTGAGCACCAGGCGCCAGCGGCTCAGGTCGAGCCCCTCGAGTTCCCGCGCCTCGAGCTTGCTCAGGCACAGCTCGTAGGCGAAGTTCGGCGCCGCCGACAGGGTGCCACCGTACTGGTGGATCGCCCGCAGCCAGCGCGCCGGCCGGGCGAGGAAGGCCAGCGGCGACATCAACACCAGCTCGAAGCCGTAGTACAGGCTGCCGAACCAGGCGCCGATCAGGCCCATGTCGTGGTACATCGGCAGCCAGCTGACGAAGACGTCCTCGCCGCTCACCCGCAGCGCCGTGCCCATGGCCCGCAGATTGGCCAGCAGGTTGGCGTGGCTGACCATCACCCCCTTGGGCTGGCCGGTGCTGCCGGAGGTGTATTGCAGGAAGGCCAGGTCATCGGCCCGACGCGGCACGGCGCGCAGGCGGTCGCCATCCGCCGCCAGCTCGGCGACGCCGAGTATCTCCCTCAGGCTCGGCACCTGCGGCTTGAGCAGGCGCGCCAGCAGCCTGGCCTCGCTGACGGTGATCAGCATGCTCGCCCCGGCATTTTCGAGGATCGCGGCCTGGCGGCGCAGGTGATCCTCGATCTGCGACAGGCGCATGGGCGGGTAGATCGGCACCGGCACGCCGCCGGCCAGGAGGATGCCGAAGAAACCGAAGAGGAAGTCGCGCCCGGTCGGCAGCATCAGCGCCACCCGTTGCCCGGCCTCCAGGCCGCGTTGCTGCAGGCCGGCGGCGACGGCCGTGGCCCCCTGTTGCAGGGCCAGGTAGCCGATCGCCTCGGCCTCATCGCCATCGCCCAGCAGGCGCACATGGCAGCGCTGCGGGTGCCGACGCACATGCCAGTCGAGTACCTGCATCAGGGTCTGCGCCTGCTCCGGGGCATGGGCCTGCTCATCGCCGGCGACGCGCGCGGGGACGGCGACGCGCGCGCGCTCCACCGCCACGCCGGCCTGGGCGCGCAGGGCTTCGAGCAGGTCATGGGGGGTGTCGGCCGTGGCGAACAGTGCCTCCGGCAGGCGCACGTCGAACTCGCGCTCGATGCGCGACCACAGCTCGACCCGGGCCAGGCTGTCCAGGCCCAGGTCGCGGTCGAGGACGCTGTGCAGGCCGATGGGGGCGCCCTCTGCGGCATGGGGGCGCAGCTCCAGCACGGTTTGCCGGACGATCCCCAGCAGCTTCTCCGCAGCCCCCGGGGCGTCGGCGTTGACGGGTGTTGCATGAGGCAGGCGACTCATCGGCGGCCCCTCACTTGCCGGGCAGTCGTTGGCGACCGCCCATGCCTAAGCACCATAACCCTTTGCCGGCGACGACGATAATAACCCTCCCCCATAACAGGCCCAGGCTTATAGCCAGGGCCATACTCGCCGAGCCCGCAGCCTGGACTAGGCTTGGCACATCGACCGCTGCCGACGCCAGCGATGCCCCATGGAGGGCCCGCCATGCCTGCCAGCCTCGCCCGCGGTGTGACCCGCCGCGAAGCCTGGGCCTGGGCGATGTACGACTTCGCCAACTCCGGCTACACCACGGTGGTGATCACCGCGGTGTTCAGCGCCTACTTCGTCGCCGAGGTGGCCGGCGGGGCCGACTGGGCCACCCTGGCCTGGACCAGCGCCCTGTCGCTGTCCTATGCCCTGGTGATACTCGGCGCCCCGCTGCTGGGGGCCTACGCCGACGCCTTCGCCTGCAAGAAGCGCCTGCTGCTGCTCAGCACCCTCGGCTGCGTCGCCACCACCGCCGCCCTGGCCCTGGCCGGCCCCGGTGCCCTGGCCCTGGCCGTGCTGTTCATCGTGCTGTCGAACTTCTGCTTCGGCTGCGGCGAGAACCTGATCGCCGCCTTCCTCCCGGAGATCGCCCGCGAAGACGCCATCGGCCGGGTCTCAGGCTGGGGCTGGGGCCTGGGCTATATCGGCGGCCTGGTCAGCCTCGGCGCCTGCCTCGGCTATGTCGCCTGGGCCCAGGCCCAGGGCCACGGCGCCGCGCAGTTCGTGCCGGTGTGCATGCTGATCACCGCGGCGCTGTTCGCCCTGGCCAGCCTGCCCACCTTCCTGTTCCTGCGCGAGCGCGCGCGGCCGCAGCTGCAGCCCGGCGCACGACACAGCGCCGCGGTGGCCTGGCGGCGCTTCGCCCGCACCCTGAGCGAAGCCGGGCGCTACCGCGACCTGCTGCGCTTTCTCGCCTGCACCCTCTGCTACCAAGCCGGCATCGCCGCGGTGATCACCCTGGCGGCGATCTATGCCGACCAGGCCATGGGCTTCACCACCCAGGACACCCTGCTGCTGATCCTGCTGGTCAACATCACCGCCTCGCTCGGTGCGGTGTCGTTCGGCTACGTTCAGGACCGCCTCGGCCACCGCCCCACCCTGGCCCTGACCCTGCTCGGCTGGTTGCTGATGGTCGGCCTGGCCTGGGCCGCCGAGGGGCCACCGCTGTTCTGGCTGGCGGCCAACATCGCCGGGCTGTGCATGGGCGCCAGCCAGTCGGCCGGGCGCGCCATCGTCGGCCTGCTGGCACCGCCGACCCGTCTGGCCGAGTTCTTCGGCCTGTGGGGCCAGGCGGTGAAGCTCTCGTCCATCCTCGGCCCCATGACCTACGGCCTGACCAATTGGCTGTCCGGCGGCGACCATCGCCTGGCGATCCTGATCACCGGCGGCTACTTCGTGCTCGGCCTGCTGATCCTCGCCAGCGTCGACCTCAAACGCGGCCGCCGCGCCGCCCTGGCGGAACGGCCGACCGACACCTGAGACCGGCGCGTACACAGCCGTGCACCGAACGCCCAAGCGGACAACGGCCGGGCCGCGCGAACTATGCAGGCAACTGCACCGACAGCAGGCCTGGAGCCGCGCTTCGTGCGCTTGGCCAGCTCCTGCCTAGACGGCTAAGCCACGGCAGGATGCCTCCTGCCAGAGCGCCCAGCGCCAGCCTACTTGGCTTTTCCAGAGGTATTGAGGGCAACCGCAGCGCTGATGAGCGCCTTGAATGCGCACTCATCAACGGCCTCGCCCTCGCCGATATCAATCGCGCGCCTTGTTTTTCCTTCCAGGCTGGCGTTGAAGAGTTGGGCCGGGTCAGGCAGCGAGGCCCCCTTGGCAAATGTCAGCTTTACTCTCGACTTGTAGGCTTCGCCCGTGCAGATGAGCCCGGCGTGAGACCACACAGGCACCCCTGACGGGTTGCTGGGCTTAAACCATTTGCATCCCTCGGCGACGTCTGGGTCCGCTTCCTTGATGAGATTCCGCAGCCGGCTCAACGTCTCGCCGCGCCAGCCGCCAAGCTCGGCGATCCTCTTATCGACCAGCTCAGCGCCTGATGGCCCACTTATCGAATTCGCAGTACACATCTTTCCTCCTAGATGAGTGGGCGGACTAACCGGCCCAACAACCGGCCACTCGTTGCGCGCCCCTCGATCACGCGCTCTTCCTGGCAACGATAAAAACCGACCCCTTAGCCGGCTGCCATTCGTATTCAAGGCTAAACCCGGCAGCGGCAAGCTTAGACACAAGCGCCTGCTTACCAAGACGATTCACATAAGGTGCCAGGCCCAAGAGCTGCAGGGTGGAAATCAACACGCGCCAGACAATACCGATTTCACCCACCAGCGCAGTGCTGGACACGAAGATGCCCTCCGGCTTCAACACGCCATGCACCCTTGAGAGCGCCCCGTCCACATCATCGAGAAGATGCAGGACGTTGAGCCCCAGAACGGCATCGAAGCTTTGCGCTTCAAGTTCGAGGCTATCCAGGGTGCCCTGTTGGAAGCTGATATTCTCAACACCTGCCGCCCTTGCCTTGCGCGCCGCAATATCCAGCATGTTGCCGGATATATCGGTAGCGACAATATGCTGGACGTGGGGCGCATGCACAATTGCCGTACTGCCCGTGCCGCAACCGAACTCCAGCACGGACCAGTCCGGCCGGAAATAATCCTGGGTAATCGCCAGTTTCTTCTGGTAGTTCGCCTCGTCTCTCACCGGGCTTTTGGCGTAGCGCGGCGCACTCTTGTCCCAGAACTCTTTCGCCCCCTTCAATGAACAACCTCCATATTGCTATCACCCACTCCCTGACTGCCCCTCGATCAATGCAAGGCACAGCCATAAACCGAGGATGGACTATAGACGACACGAAAGACTTGAGCCGCCGGCCAAACCACAACTGAGCGATTCATTATAACGACCGCTGACTGCGCGTAACGGTTGCCCTATACGCACCTGCCGCCCAACCACTGGAAATCTATCATGCCGCATAAGCCATGAACACCGAGGCCAGCTGGAAAGCGAACAAGGCGACCACACCCAACACCAATGGCTTTCGAGTGGGCTTACTCATACAGGCGAGTCCTGCAGCGGAACAAGGCCGATAACAATCATGATCTGAGGGATCGATTGAACGCTTGCCCCCCCGCTGCGCGAACTACAGAATGGCCAGGGCGATAGCGCCCAACACAGGCCGGATATACGCATGCAACCGCGCTGACGACAGGGTTGGAAAAGCTATTCCTCACCGCTTGTGGGGAGAGTCCATATATGCTGTTATGCAATTTTACCTCGGGCTTTGGCTAGTTCTTTTGCATAGCCATCGTTAATTAACCAGGCAATTTCTGAAATATAGATTGGCAGGCTTAAAATGGCTGCCGAAAAGGTAGAGGCCTTGATGATTGCCAAGAATGAGCCTGATACCAGCCAAGCCAAATACAGGCAGCAGATTATTATGAATGCTAGGAAGTATGAGTTTGCTCTGGCAATTTGATAGTTAACAAGACTTTGGTTGCCTCGTGTGTTTTTGATTTTTCTTTGGCGGCGAGCGATAAGGTTTCGAAGTAATTTCTTTATTACTTTTGGCGTATGATTGAAAACCTTTGCCAGCAGCAAAGCCATGACGGTCGATGCGGTAATGCTGAACCACCACGACGGGTCGTTGATGCTGTTGAGAATGGCATCCATACGAGATTTCCCTAAAGTGCATAACGTTTGGTTAAGGGACGGGATTTAGCCCGTCCCAGTGAGCGAAGCGAACGACTTGAACCGATAGTTATATTTCAACTAATCACCGGTTCGTCATCATGTAATCTCACCCATTCGGCTTTGTTTGAGGTGTACACCTGTATTTTTGGAGATAGTTCTTCTGAGTAGCTTTCTAATGCACCTAAGGCCAAGACAACGTTCCCAGGGAAATGTTTTCCGTTTGAAAGAAACACAGCCGTTCCGCAATTGGAACAAAAATTTTTACTGGATTTTTCGTTGGCTTGATATTTGGTTATTTTTTCCGAGCCCTGGGTTATAGAGTACTGCTCACCAGGAACTACGACCCAGGTGCTGTAATCGCTACCTTGTAGCTTTCGGCAATTTGAACAATGGCACTTAACGACTGTTTTTATCGGCAGGAAAAATTCCCAGCGAACAGCGCCGCAATGACAGCTACCTTTTTCTATGGTCACTTAAATACTTCCTTGTTGATATGCAACTAAAATTAGACACCAACTGGTGCGTTTAAACGCACCATTGGGTGGATAACATTCCCTGCCATTATCAGTGCAACCTCTCTAGCTTGAGGCTTCCGGCCTATGGCAGGGGCCTTGTGGGGTGTTATGCACCTGGTGGGACGCATCGGCAACCCTGGGCAAGCATTGGCGTGCCATTTTTGCATCAGCGGATAGCTCAGTTGAAACAGTCGATGCAAGCAGGGGAAAGCTATTCGGCGTCCTGCCTGCGGGGTGCGTCATTGCGTGGACTGAAGCTACCCGAATGCGGCGTGTCGTCACAAGTTGTTGTGGCGAAGCGCCCCTCGTTTCATCGGGCTTGCCCTACCCATTGCACCGGGCTAGAGTGCGCCGGTCACGGTCAATCCCGTGGCCGGGTGTAGGAACCTGTTTTTGTCTGAGGCGCGGTAGCGCCATAGCTGAATAGCCGGCGCTTTTTTTGTGCCCGGCTATCGCATTTCTATGGTGGGCCGTGCGGGGCAGGCTTCGGCCTGGCCGGTTCCCTCGGACGCCGGTTTCCTACCCCCGTACGGTCCGCCACCCATACCCGTAGGAAGGTCGGTTGGCGGCTCCTTAATCAGTTCGAGGAGCATAAGGAAAATGCGCTATCCACCTTTTACCCAAGGGCTCCACCTTGGGCTGTTTGCCTTGTCGTTCGCCTCCTGCCTGGAGGTGCGTCATGGCTAGATTCAACGCTGTTGTCGTTCCCTTCCCCAAACGCTACGAACCACTCGATTGCCTCGATGGCCAGGGCTGCCATTTCCAGGCGGCGGCCGAGTTGCGGATGGCGATGCTGCATAAGCTGTTCGACATCCTGGCGCGCATGGAGGCGTCCAGCCCCGGCGCGAGGCCGCTGCATGAGGCCTGCGACAGCGCCCGCGCGCTGTTGAGCGACGTGCTGGTGTTGTACCGCCGGGCGTTGGCCCAGGCGCAAGGGAGGGCCGGCGATGAATAGACCCTGCACCAGCCACCTGCCCACCCATGACGGCCATCGCGGCGCGATCATCAAGTGGCCGGTGAACTGCCATGAGGCCTTCGACCGGGGCGTGGCCAGCGCCCAGGCCTGGTTGAGCAACGACGACACCGGCTGGCTGTGGGCCAACCTGATCATCGAGCGCGACGCGCTGCCCCCCGGGGCGCAGCGCCGGGCGTTCGAGATCGGCTTCCTCAGCCGGGTGCACCAGCGCTTGTGTTCGCCGTTCGGCGGCAACCACCAGGCGAGGAAGACCTGCCTGCAGCTGTAAGCCGGCAGCCAACCTCGCCACAGGAGCCCGCCGGAAGCTCCGGCGGACTCCTGCCTCGCCTGGTTCGGCTAAAGGTGAACTTCGCCACACCGTGACCATCCGATGCGCCATAGGATGGTCCGCACCATTGCACAAGGATGTCGCTCATGGCCAAACCCGCCTCTCGTCTCAGCGATTTGAATGCCTGCCCACTTCCCGGTCACGGCACCAACCCCGCCACCAGCGGTTCGCCCGATGTGTTGATCAACAACCTGCCCACTCTTCGGGTCGGCAATAGCAGCGCCTGCGGCGATGCCGTGACACAGGGCATCGGCAACATCCTGATCAACGGCAAGCCGATTGCCTTCCAGGGCAGCGCGACGGCCCATGGCGGGATAATCGTCACCGGCTCGGGGGATGTGCTGGTCGGTACGCAGTCCGGGGCAGCCCCTTTCACTCCGCCGGAGATTCTGCCCAGGCATAGCGAGCAATACCAACTCATCGACGACACACGGGGCAACCGGTCGAAGGTGTGCTGTATTGCGTGGAAAGCGGCGATGGCCAGCGCGTGGTCGGGCATACCAATAGCTACGGCAATACCACGCGGGTGTTTACCGAGGAACCGCAGTCAGTAGTCGTGCGTTGGGGCCGGAGTGCGGCCAACTACCTCAAGAGCCAAGGCATCAGCTTCTAAGGATCGGACGCTATGACCCAGCTACATCAGGGACAAACCAGTGACCTGCACGGCACTGCGCAGATTGCGGTTTCTCTGCAGCAGGACTTCATCACCGTGGTGGGCGCTTCGCACATGACGCTTATGGAGCGTCTACGCGGGCAGAAAGGCAACAAGATGCGCTTCATCAACCAGGGCATCCGCCAGCTAGGCCTGTACCCGCCGGCGACGGCCAACGACTCCAGTCAGCGCATCTTTCTGATCTTTACCGAGGACTATGAGCGCAGGCTGCTGGATCGCCTCAAGAGCGTGGTCGAGACACGCTATGGCGCGAAATATCGCGAATTGGACTCCATCGCCCATCTGCTCGATTTCATCAACCTGCGCATCCGCAAGAAGCGCGAGATCAAACAGCTCGACCTGTTTTCCCATGGCTTGGTCGGTTCCATCGAGTTCGGCTATGAGCTGGACAAGGTAGACAGCTACCGTCTACGCGATGCTCAGGCGCTGATGCTCAAGCCAGAGGCCTTCGATCTGAGCGCGAAGATCTATTCCTACGCCTGCCGCACCGGCCTCGGCATCCAGGCTGACTGGCACGTCGGCGAAGATGAAGATCCCCTCTACGACAAGAGCCTGGCGCAGCTTATCGCCAATACCACCCAGGCCACGGTCTGGGCTTACCCGCGCCGCAGCAACTACGACCAGACTTACGGGGATGCCAGTGACCGAGCCGGGCTTGAGGGTGCGCGAGCGCGGGTCAGTGCCGACTCACAAGCAATGAAGCGCTATAGACGCCAGCTCAGCAATTACCGTAAACGCCTGGCCGCTCTGCGGCTGGAAAAGCGGGATAAAAACGCCCAGCTACCGAACGAGAAGCCCCCACTGCCGCCTCGAAAGACCGCCAGCGCACAGGATGAGACCATCGTGCGGCACGCCGCCAGCCGCGATGCGAACGAAAAGCTAATCGGCCATCCACTGGATGAAGAAGGCGCGGTTCATGGCGTCCGCGCCGGTGACTCGCCCACCGGCGTGCCGGCCACTCTGCGCGAATACCGGCCCCTATGAGGCGCCCGCGACTGCACCGGTCGTTCGTATGGACACTGGCCCTGCTGACGGCCCTCGCCGCTACCGGGCTCTATTTGCATGCCAAGGAGGGCGCGATGCCCGGGAAGATCATGATGTATTACGGCGGTTTCGAGGTCGAAGAGATGTTCGATGCCAGCCAGTGGTTCGCCAGCGGGATGTATCGGCATCGCCATATCGAGGCGGACGGCGGCGCCAGCAACGTCACCATGCTGCGTAACAAACCATTGCCTTTTACCCGCGATCAATTGGAGGACCTTCCTTTTGTCGCCGCGGGCGCATTCGATTACGGCCCTCTAGAAGGTACTGACATCCAACCACTCCTGCTCGATCCCCCTGATCTAAGCAAGCGCGTTCGCTATGCCTACAGCGCATTCGCCGAGCCGAACAAACCGACGGACTACCACCAGCTGTTCATCGAGCTGCAGGGCCAGCGCTATGTGGTCACCTTTGCGCGGGATGCGCAGAGCGGCGAAGCATTGCCTGGCGGCTTTGCCGAGCAGGTGGTCGGCGAATATGCCTCACAGGCCGAATACCGAAAGGTCTTCGCTGAGATCGATGAGGCCGAGCGCAAACAGCGCTAGCCCCATGTTGAGCCGCCGCACGGCGACCAGGCCCGACGGCTCGCCCACTGCTGCAGAGAGCGGAACCTTCGCCATGTCCAAACGCCGACTTGTCCTGGCAGCGTGCGCGCTGCTCGTACCCTTGCTTGCACTGGCGCTGCATGCCGGCGCCACACGGATCAACCCGAATGCGCGTTATGAGGTGGGCGAACGGCTCGATGAGCTCAACGGCGTCGCCATCTACTTCAATGGCGGGGTCAATACCACTGTGGGGCGCAACCTGACCCGGGACGGCTACAACCTGGGGCTGCGCTTCCAGTGCGTGGAGTTCGTCAAACGCTATTACTTCGAGCGCTTCGCCCACCGTATGCCCGATAGCTACGGACACGCCAAGGACTTCTTCGACCCCAGGCTGGCCGATGGCGCCTGGAACGCCAAACGCGGGCTGCTGCAGTTCAGCAACGGCAGTGCCGGCAAACCCCGGGCGGACGATCTGCTGGTGTTCAGCCCTTGGCTGTTCAACCGCTACGGCCACGTTGCCATCATCGCCAGCGTGAGCGAAGACTCGCTGGAGATCGCCCAGCAGAATCCGGGCCCCTTCGGCAGCGCCCGGGAGACCTTGCCAGTTGCCTATCGGCAGGGCCGCTGGTTCATCGACCAGCCACGCGTGCTGGGCTGGCTCAGGTTGCCAGCCGATGGGGAGGCGCCCTCACCCTGAGCGTCTGCCGCCACTAGGCAGCCATCTGCGCGGCCAACAGCTCGTTGAAACATCGCCACTAAAAAGGGGGACCCACGCCTGCGTGGGTCCCCCCTCGGGTCAATCGGTTGGAGGGTCGGGGCCTATGCCCGTTCCAGCTCTTCCTGCTTGGCCAGGAATTCTTCCTGCAGGAGGGCATCGCTGGAGGTTTCGCGCGGGCTTTGCAGGCGCCCGTTCGCCGTGGCCTTGGCCTCGAGCTTGCCCATTAGGTGCTCGAGGGCGTGGCGCATTTTTTCCGTGGCGCCGTCCACCGCCAGTTCCAGGTCCTGGGCCTTGTGGGTCACGGAGATGGCCTGCTGCCCCTTGGGCCGGGCTTCGATCTGGCAACGCTTGTCGTCGGGGCCGGATTTGTGGGCGTTCTCGTCGCTGATGTGCACTTCTATGCGGGTAAGCAGATCGGCGTAGCGCTGCAGCCTTTCAGTCAAGGTCGCACTGACCCAGTTCTGCAGACGGGCGTTGCCTTCGATCTGGTGGATGTTCACTTGTACGTGCATAGGGCTTCCTCGTTTTGACGTTGCTGTTCTTGCGAGGTGTTGCGGGTATCGGGGTTCCAGTCGATTGCATGCCCTCCTGTCACGGCGCCGGCTGCACGGGGAATGCAGCGCAAGGCTCTCGCCAGATGCAATCGGCCATCAAACGCCGACGCCTTCATGATTACCAGAAGCGCGGCGAACACGCCAGCACCAATGGCGGCCAACCCGCGTTCGGCGAGCCGGCCGCCTGGGCGGCGGAGCCGGGATCAGGCGAAGACGAAGTACTTGCGTACGGTCTCGACCACTTCCCAGGTGCCCTTCATGCCGGGCTCGACGACGAAGATGTCGCCGGCGCGCAGGTGGATCGGCTCCTGGCCGTCGGGGGTGATGATGCAATAGCCTTCCTGGAAGTGGCAGTACTCCCACTTGTCATAGGCGACCCGCCACTTGCCGGGGGTGCAGATCCAGGTGCCCATGATCTTCTTGCCGTCTTCGGAGGTGTAGGCGTTGAGGTTGACGGTGTGCGGGTCGCCGCCGATGCGCTCCCACTTGCAGGCGTCGAGGACCGGGACGGGGGTGGTATCGCGGAGAACGGTGATAGGTTGCATGTCTGCTCCAAGGTGGTCGGGCTGAAATAGCACTCGGCTAAGCTAGCGCCGCGCCGCCGGCCGCGAATGTCTGTTCTCGACGCCCAGCTGCCTGGAAGCGCGCAACGCGAACGCCGCGGCGAGTCGCATCAGGCAAAAGGGCGTGCCTCTGCACGCCCTTCTCGTCCACGCCCTCTGGTTCAGAAGCGGTCGCGGATCACCAGCTCGTCGAACGGCAGCTTGCCGACCCGCGGCTTGGGTTCCGCCGCACGCTTGCCGACCGCGACCATCAGGCCGATGAGGTGGTTGTCCGGCAGGTTGATCAGCCTGGCCACGGCGTCGAAGTCGAAGCCGTCCATCGGGCAGGAGTCCAGGCCCTTGCCGCGGGCGGCGAGCATCAGGGTCTGGGCCTTGAGGCCGCAGCTGCGCATGGTTTCGTCGCGCTGCACCTGGGGCTTGTCGCGGTAGTAGGCGTCGACGGCGCCGGCCATGTAGTCCTGCACCTCCTGCGGCGCGCCCTGCCAGACACGGCCGACGTTCTTCTCCCAGCTGTCGAGCTGGGCGCACACCACCACCAGCATGGCCGCGTCGGTGACCTGGGCCTGGCCCCAGGCCTGCTCGCGGATCTGCTCGCGCAGTGCCGGGTCGCTGACCTCGACGAAGCGCACATGCTGCAGGTTGAAGGCAGACGGCGCCAGCAACGCCAGTTGCAGCAGCTCGTCCTTCTCCTCGCGGCTGAGGCGGAAATCCGCGTCATAGACCTTGACGGCGCGGCGGCTGCGGATGGCTTCTTCGATATGCATGGTCACTCCAGTTGCGGGTTGCCTTGTTCAGAGGGCGCCCATTCTAGGCGGCCGGCCGGCGCCGGGCCATGCGCCCGTGCCGATGACACTTATCGACGGCATCGATGCCACCGCCATCCCTCGCGCGACCGCTCGCTCCGCCGGGCTTCCCAGGCCTCCTGCGGCAACTAAGCTTGAGGCTATGAGCACCGCCCCTTACATCACCCAGCTGCAAGCCCAGGGCACGGATGCGCCGGGCCTGCAGATCGGCGGCGACTGGACCCTGGCCCATTACGCGGTGCTGGAACCCCAGGTGCGGGCGCTGCGCGAGCGCGTGGGCGCGCCGGCGGTGGTGCGACTGGAGGCCCTGGGCGCCCTGGACACCGCGGGCGCGGCGTTGCTGGTGGAGCTGCTCGGCAGCCGGCGCCTGGACGAGCTGGCCACCACGGCACCGGGCCTGGCGGCCGAGCGTCGCGCCCTGCTGCAGGCGGTGGGCCGGGCCATGGCCGGGGTCTCCCAACCCCGCACGACGCGTCGCCCCTCGACCCTCAGGGAGCTGCTCGGGCATATCGGCGAGGCGGTCGAGGGGCTGTGGCAGCTGGCCGTGGCCCTGCTCGGCTTCATCGGCCTGACCCTGGCCAGCATCGTCGCCCTGCTGCCGCACCCACGGCGCTGGCGCCTCACCGCCCTGGCCGCGCACCTGGAGCAGAGCGGGCTCAATGCCCTGCCCATCGTCGCCCTGCTGACCTTCCTGGTCGGCGCGGTGGTGGCCTTCCTCGGCGCCACGGTGCTGGCCGGCTACGGCGCCAGCCTGTACACGGTCAACCTGGTGGCCTTCTCCTTCCTGCGCGAGTTCGGCGTGCTGCTCACCGCCATCCTCATGGCCGGGCGCACGGCCAGCGCCTTCACCGCGCAAATCGGCGCCATGCAGGCCAACGAGGAGATCGACGCGATCCGCACCCTGGGCCTCAGCCCCCTGGAGCTGCTGGTGCTGCCGCGGGTGTTCGCCCTGCTGATCGCCCTGCCGATCCTGACCTTCGTCGCCATGCTCAGCGGCATCCTCGGCGGTGCCGTGGTCTGCGCCCTGGCCCTGGACATCGGCCCGACCATGTACCTGTCTATCCTGCAGGAGAACATCGCCCTGCGGCACTTCCTGGTGGGCATGGCCAAGGCGCCGCTGTTCGCCTTCCTGATCGCGGTGATCGGCTGCCTGGAGGGCTTCAAGGTCACCGGCAGCACCCAGTCGGTGGGCGAGCGCACCACCTCCAGCGTGGTCCAGTCGATCTTCGTGGTGATCCTGCTGGATGCCCTGGCCGCGCTGTTCCTGATGGAGATGGGCTGGTGAACGCCGAGGCGATCATCGAGGTGCACGACCTGTGCAACCGCTTCGGCGCCCAGGTGGTGCACCAGGACCTGCAGCTGCAACTGCTGCGCGGCGAGGTGCTCGGCGTGGTCGGCGGTTCGGGCACCGGCAAGTCGCTGCTGCTGCGCAGCATCCTCGGCCTGCGTCGCCCCACCTCCGGTCGCGTGCGGGTATTCGGCGAGGACGTGCTGGACCTGCCGGCGCAGCGCCGCGCACAGCTGGAGCGACGCTTCGGCGTGCTGTTCCAGCGCGGCGCGCTGTTCTCCTCGCTGACCGTGGGCGAGAACATCGCCCTGCCGCTGATCGAGCACGCCGGCCTGGCCCGGGCGGAAGCCGAGCGCCTGGCCGGGGTCAAGCTGGCCCTGGTCGGCCTGGCCCTGGAGGCCGGCGCCAAGTACCCGGCCGAGCTGTCCGGCGGCATGGTCAAGCGCGCCGCCCTGGCCCGCGCCCTGGCCCTGGACCCGGAGATCCTGTTTCTCGACGAACCCACCTCCGGGCTCGACCCGATCGGCGCGGCGGCCTTCGACCGGCTGCTGCGCACCCTGCGCGACGCCCTGGGGCTGAGCGTGCTGCTGGTCACCCACGACCTCGACGTGCTCTACAGCCTGTGCGACCGGGTGGCGGTGCTGGTGCGGCAGCGGGTGCTGGTGGCCGACCGTCTGGAACGGGTCGCCGCCTACGACGACCCCTGGATTCGCGACTACTTCCACGGCCCCCGTGGCCGTGCCGCCGAGCGGGCCGCAGGCGGCGCGCCGAGGAGCCCCTGAATGGAACCGCGCGCCCACCATGTGCTGATCGGCCTGTTCACCGTGCTGAGCCTCGGCGCGGCGCTGCTGTTCGCCCTGTGGCTGAACAAGTCCACCGCCGACCAGGCGCTCAGCGACTACGAAGTGATCTTCAACGAGACCGTCAGCGGCCTGACCCAGGGCAGCACGGTGCAGTACAGCGGCATCACGGTCGGCGAGGTGGCCCGCCTCGACCTCGACCCCGAGGACCCACGCAGGGTCCGCGCGCGCATCCGCGTGTTCAGCCACACGCCGATCAAGCAGGACACCCGGGCGCGCCTGTCGATCACCGGCATCACCGGCATCGCGGTGATCCAGCTGCACGGTGGCACCCCGCAAAGCCCGCGGCTGCACGGCGACGCCAAGCAGCCGCCGCAGATCATCGCCGAGCCCTCGCCCCTGGCGCGGATGATGGCCAACGGCGACGACCTGCTGCTGACCCTCACCCGCCTGCTCGAACGCGCCGACCGCCTGTTCTCCGAGGCCAATATCGCAAGCGCCACGCGCACCCTGCAGCACCTGGAGCAGACCGCCGCCGGCCTCGCCGCCCAGCGCGACAGCCTGGGCCAGGCCCTGCAGCAGATCGGCGCCGCCAGCCAGGAAACCGCGCAGCTGATGCGTAGCGCCAACCGGCTGCTCGATGACCAGGGCCGCCAGACCCTGGCCAGCACGGAGCGCCTGGTGGCCTCGCTGGCGCGCAGCAGCGAGAGCCTGGAAGGCCTGCTCGCCGACAACCGCGAGGCCCTCGACAGCGGCCTGCAGGGCCTGGGCGAGTTGGGGCCGGCGGTCGAGGAGCTGCGCGACACCCTGACCGTGCTGCGCGCCTTCTCCCGACGCCTGGAGCAGGATCCGGCCGGCTACCTGCTGCGCAGCGAACGGATCGAGGAGTTCCAGCCATGAGCCGCCTGCCCGGCGCCCTGCTGCTGGCCGCCCTGCTCGGCGCCTGCTCGCTGCTGCCCGAGAGCGAGCCGCTGACGCTCTACCGCCTGCCGGCCAGCCCCCTGCCCGACCAGACCTTGGGCGCGCCCCGCGTCGACTGGAGCCTGCGGGTGAACACGCCGCACAGCGGTACCCTGCTCGACAGCCCGCGCATCGCCGTGCTGCCGGCCGGCGACCGGGTCAGTGCCTACCAGGGCGCGCGCTGGAGCGACCGCGCCACCCTGCTGCTGCGCGACCGCCTGCTCGACGGTTTCCGCGACAACGGCCGCATCGCCCTCCTCAGCAGCGACGCCAGCCGCCTGCGCGCCGAGCTGCAGCTGGACAGCGACCTGCGCGCCTTCCACGGCGAGTACCGCGACGGCCGCCCCGAGGCGCACATCCTCCTGGAGGCGCGCCTGGTGCAGGGGCGCAGCCGGCGCATCCTCGCCAGCCGCCGCTTCCAGGTGCGCCAGGCGGCGGCCGATGCCTCGCTGGCGGCGATGGTCGGCGCCCTCGGCCAGGCGACGGACCGCCTGACCCTGGAACTGGTGCAGTGGACCCTGGAGCGGGGCCAGGCGGTGCAGCGGCCCGGCGCGGCGGACTGACCCGTCCCGGGGCACGCCTGCCGACTCCGCGCACACAGGGCATGACCGCAGGCGACCGGCTTCGCTATCGTATGCCTCTCGCCCCGCCACTCGCTCCCGCCAAGGACTCCGCATGCACGACCTCTCCGCCTTCCCGATCACCGCGAAATGGCCCGCCGCTCACCCCGAGCGGCTGCAGCTCTACTCCCTGCCGACGCCCAACGGGGTCAAGGTGTCGATCATGCTCGAGGAGATCGGCCTGCCCTACGAGGCGCACCTGGTCAGCTTCGAGCGCAACGAGCAGCTGTCGCCGGCCTTCCTCTCGCTCAACCCGAACAACAAGATTCCCGCCATCCTCGACCCCGACGGCCCGGACGGCCGGCCCCTGGCGCTGTTCGAGTCCGGGGCGATCCTCGTCTACCTGGCGGAGAAGACCGGCCGGCTGCTGCCCGGCGATGCCAGGGGCCGTTACCAGACGCTGCAGTGGCTGATGTGGCAGATGGGCGGGATTGGCCCGATGTTCGGCCAGGTCGGCTTCTTCAACCGCTTCGCCGGCAAGGACTACGAAGACAAGCGCCCCCGCGACCGTTACGTCGCCGAGGCCAGCCGCCTGCTCGGCGTACTCGACCGGCGCCTGGCCGAGGGCCCCTGGATCATGGGCGAGGACTACGGCATCGCCGACATCGCCACCTTCCCCTGGGTGCGCAACCTGATCGGCTTCTACGAGGCCGGCGAGCTGGTGCAGATCGAGCGCTTCGCCCACGTCACCCGGGTGCTGGAAGCCTTCCTCGCACGGCCGGCGGTGAGCCGCGGGCTGAACATTCCCCCGCGCGAATAGGCCGAAGCGCAGGCACGAAAAAGCCGCCCGCAGGCGGCTCGTTCGCACCGGCTCCCGGCTTAGAGCTGCGGGCCGGCGTTCTTGATGGCGTCGGAGACGTCGAACTTGGCGAAGTTGTCGATGAACAGCTTGGCCAGGCCCTTGGCGGCCTCGTCGTAGGCGTTCTTGTCTTCCCAGGTGTTGCGCGGGTTGAGCAGGTTGGTTTCCACGCCCGGCACCGACGTCGGCACGCTGAGGTTGATGATCGGCAGCTGCTCGGTCTCGGTGCCGATCAGCGCGCCGCTCTGGATCGCGGCGATCACCCCACGGGTGGTGGGGATGTTGAACCGCTTGCCGACGCCGTAGCCACCGCCGGTCCAGCCGGTGTTGACCAGGTAGACCTTGGAGCCGAAGCCGCGGATGCGCTTGATCAGCAGCTCGGCGTATTCGCCGGCCGGACGCGGGAAGAACGGCGCGCCGAAGCAGGTGGAGAAGGTCGACTTGATGCCGCTGCCCGAGCCCATCTCGGTGGAGCCGACCAGGGCGGTGTAGCCGGACAGGAAGTGGTAGGCGGCCTGCTCCTCGTTGAGGATCGACACCGGCGGCAGCACCCCGGTGAGATCGCAGGTGAGGAAGATCACCGCGTTCGGCTCGCCGCCGAGGTTGCGCTCGCTGCGCTTCTCGACGTGGCTCAGCGGGTAGGCGGCGCGGCTGTTCTGGGTCAGGCTGTCGTCGCTGTAGTCCGGCACGCGCTGCTCGTCGAGCACCACGTTCTCCAGCACCGCGCCGAACTGGATGGCCTTCCAGATCACCGGCTCGTTCTTCTCCGACAGGTCGATGCACTTGGCGTAGCAGCCACCCTCGATGTTGAACACCACGCCCTCGCCCCAGCCGTGCTCGTCGTCGCCGATCAGGTAGCGCGACTCGTCGGCCGACAGGGTGGTCTTGCCGGTGCCGGACAGGCCGAAGAACAGGGTCACGTCGCCGTCCTCGCCGATGTTGGCGGCGCAGTGCATCGGCAGCACGTCGGCCTCCGGCAGCAGGAAGTTCTGCACGCTGAACATGGCCTTCTTCATCTCGCCGGCGTAGCGCATGCCGGCGATCAGCACCTTGCGGGCGGCAAAGTTGATGATCACACAGCCGTCGGAGTTGGTGCCGTCACGCTCGGGCACGCACTCGAAGTTGGCGACGTTGAGGATCTGCCACTCGGCCTTGGCGGCCGGGTTGTAGGTTTCCGGGTTGATGAACAGGCAACGGCCGAACAGGTTCTGCCAGGCGGTGGCGGTGGTCATCTTGACCGGCAGGTAGTGGGCCTCGGACGAGCCTACATGGACGTGGGAGACGAAGCTGTTCTGGGCATCGGAGAAGGCCTGCACGCGGTCCCACAGGGCATCGAACTTGTCCGCCGGGAACGGGCGGTTGATCGGCCCCCAGGCGATCTTCGCCTCGGTGCTCGGTTCCTGGACGATGAAGCGGTCGGCCGGCGAGCGGCCGGTACGCTGGCCGGTGCGCACCACCAGCGAGCCGTTGGCGGCCAGTTCACCTTCGCCGCGACGGAGGGCTTCTTCGACCAGTTGGGCGGCGCTGATGTCGGTGTACACGGCGGTGTTGGCTTGCGTCATGTGAGTCCCCGTCGGCCGAGCGGCCGAGTCTTCCAAACGTTTTGTAGTTAAGGCCTGAGCACTACTACAGCGATAAAAAAGTCGCGGGAGTATGCCAGAAAGCACCTCCCTTGGCAGCACCCGATCCGCCCAGCGGATCGATAGCCGCCCGCTATCGCCTCAGTGGCGCGTGTCTGAGGGCGCCTCGCTGCCGCCGCCGGCGAACAGCTGGGCGACGTCGGCGGCGTCGAAGGCATAGCGTTGGTTGCAGAACTGGCAGTCGATCACCACCTGGCCACCGTGCTCGTCGAGCAGCAGCTCGGCATCGGCCGGCCCCAGGCTGACCAGGGCCCTGGCCGAACGCTCGCGCGAACAGCTGCAACGGAAACACAGCGGGCGCGGCTCGAACAGGCGCAGCTCCTCCTGGTGATAGAGGCGGTGCAGCAGGGTCTCATTGTCCAGGCCGAGCAACTCTTCGGCGCTCAGGGTATCGGCCAGGGTCGCCAGGTGCTGCCAACTGGCGGCACGGGCCTCGGCCTCCTTGAGGCGGTCGGCCGGCAGCTGCTGCAGCAGCAGGCCGCGGGCGCGCTGGCCGTCGGCGCACAGCCAGAAGCGCGTGGGCAGCTGCTCCGAGGTGGCGAAGTAGTTGGTCAGGCACTCGGCCAGGGTGGCGCCGTCCAGGTCGACGATGCCTTGGTAACGCTGGCCCTGCTTCGGCTCGATGGTCATCGCCAGCACGCCTTCGGGCATCAGCTCGACCAACCCGGCATCGGCGCCGATCTGCTCGGCGTGGTAGCGGGCGATGCCGCGCAACTCGCCGTCGCTGGAGCACTCGACCATCAGCAGCGGCACCGCGCCGGCGGAGCGCGCCTGCAGCACCAGCAGGCCGTCGAACTTGAGGGTGCCGATCAGCAGCGAGGCCGCGGCGAGCAACTCGCCGAGCAATTGCGCGACCGGTTGCGGATAGTCGTGCTTGGCCAGCACATGCTGGTAGCTCTGACCCAGACCGACCAGTTCGCCGCGGACATCGGAGTCGTCGAACAGGAAGCGCTGGGTGTGATCGAAATCGTGCATTGGGCGACCGGATGTGAACAACGGATGACAAAGCGCCGCAACATCTCTATAAAGCGCGTCGCAATTTTCATCAGGGAAGGTTAAGAGGAGCGACATTCTATGGATAAAGACATCCGCATCCAAGCCGCTTGGCGATGGCCGGCCCTGCTCGGCCTCAACCTGCTGGCCGCCGTCGTGCTGGCCAGCTGGCTGCTGCCGCCCAGCCGCGCGCTGTGGGACGGCGCCGGCCTGTGGCTGTTCCAGTGCCTCAACGGCTCGCTGGGCCACAACCCGCTGTGGGACGGCTTCTGGGCCGTGACCAGCACGCGCCTGAGCGATGCCCTGGTCGGCGTGCTGATGCTCGGTCTGATGCTGCACTCGCGCTGGGTGTTCCGCGTGAGCGAGCTGCGCCCGGCGCTGTTCACCTTCCTCGGCCTGCTGCTGACGCTGCTGGTGATCCGCGTGCTGTTCAACAAGCTGGTCGGCATCCTCGACTGGCAGCACGCCAGCCCCTCGACCCTGGTGCCGGGCACCTATCACCTGAGCGCCGCCTTCCCCGAGCTGGAGCGCCTGTTCGAGCTCAAGGACCGCTCCAGCCGCAGCTTCCCCGGCGACCACGCCTCGGTACTGCTGCTCTGGGCACTGTTCATGGGGCTGTTCAGCCGTGGCTGGAAACTGGCGCTGAATCTCGGCCTGGCCCTGCTGTTCGTGCTGCCGCGGCTGGTGGCCGGCGCCCATTGGCTGGTGGACGTGACGGTCGGTGGAGTGTTCATCGCCCTGCTCGCCTTCGCCTGGGGCTACTGCACGCCGCTGGCCGGGCATATCGCCAACGGCCTGGCCCGGCTCTGCCGGCCGCTGTGGGCGCCCTTGCAGCGCCTGCCGCTGATCAACCGGCTGCGGGTGATCTCCCCGAGCTGAGCCCGGCGCCTCAGTCCCCCTGGCCGCCGTGGAACTGCTGCAGCTGGCGGCGCTGCTTCTTAGTCGGCCGGCCGTCGGTCTGCACGCCCAGGGCGCCGGCCTTGCGCTGTGCCGCGGCCTGCTCGCGGCGGACGATGCTCTCGGCAGTCTCGCGGTACAGTTCCTGGGCCTGGGGCGCGCCCCGGCGTACCGCCGACAGCGCCTGGATCACCACCGTGCGCTCGTCGAAGCCGGCGCGGATCACCAGCTCGTCGCCGACCTTCGGCTCCTTGCTCGGTTTGCAGCGCTCGCCCCGGCAATGCACCTTGCCGCCCTCGATCGCCGCCTTGGCCAGGGCACGGGTCTTGTAGAAACGCGCCGCCCACAGCCACTTGTCCAGGCGGACCTTGCCGTCGTCTTTCTCGCTCATCGCTCTCTCGATCAAAAATGCCGCTGCCCGGCGATTCTGCCTGATGCGCTGGCCCCGATGCACAACTAGAATCCCAGAACTATCGGTCAGCAAGGCCCAATGGAAACCGTCCCGCGTGAAGACCTTCGACCAACTCAGCGTGATCGGCCTGCGCGAATGGATCAACCTACCGGATCTGGGCATGGTCGGCCTGCGTGCGAAGATCGACACCGGCGCCAGCACCTCCTGCCTGCATGCCAGCGACATCCAGCCGTTCGAACGCGACGGTGCCGACTGGGTGCGCTTCACCGCGCACATCGGCACCCTGGTGCAAAGGCGCCATCGCTGCGAGGCGCCGCTGGTAGCGGTCAAGCGCATCAAGAGTTCCACCGGCCATGTGCAGAGCCGCTACACGATCCGCACCAGCCTGATCCTCGGCGACCGCAGCTGGCCGGTGGAATTCACTCTGACCTGCCGCAAGACCATGCGCTACCGGGTACTGCTGGGGTCCAAGGCCCTGGTCGACGGCCAGCTGGTGGTCAACCCGGCGCTGACCTATGTGCAAGACAAACCCTCGCTCCTCGACCTACCTGGTGCCCCATGAAAATCGCCATCCTGTCGCGCAACCCGCGCCTGTATTCCACTCGCCGCCTGCTCGAAGCGGGCGAGCAACGGGGCCACGAAATGCAGGTGATCGACACCCTGCGCGCCTATATGAACATCGCCAGCCACAAGCCGCAGATCCACTACCGCGGCCAGCCGCTGGAGGGCTTCGACGCGGTGATCCCGCGTATCGGCGCCTCGGTCACCTTCTACGGCTGCGCGGTGCTGCGCCAGTTCGAGATGATGGGGGTGTTCCCCCTCAACGAGTCCGTGGCCATCACCCGCTCGCGGGACAAGCTGCGCTCGCTGCAGCTGCTGTCGCGCAAGGGCATCGGCCTGCCGGTGACCGGCTTCGCCCACTCGCCGGACGACATCCCCGACCTGATCCAGATGGTCAACGGCGCGCCGCTGATCATCAAGGTGCTGGAGGGTACCCAGGGCATCGGCGTGGTCATGTGCGAGACGCAGAAGGCCGCCGAGTCGGTGATCGAGGCTTTCATGGGCCTCAAACAGAACATCATGGTCCAGGAGTACATCAAGGAAGCCGGCGGCGCCGACATCCGCTGCTTCGTGGTCGGCGAGAAGGTGATCGCGGCGATCAAGCGCCAGGCCAAGCCCGGCGAGTTCCGCTCCAACCTGCACCGCGGCGGCGAGGCCAGCCTGATCAAGATCACCCCGGAGGAGCGCATGACCGCCATCCGCGCGGCCAAGGTCATGGGCCTGTCGGTGGCCGGGGTGGACATCCTGCGCTCGCACCACGGCCCCCTGGTGATGGAGGTGAACTCCTCCCCCGGCCTGGGCGGCATCGAGACCACCACCGGCAAGGACGTCGCCGGGATGATCATCGAATACCTGGAGAAGACCGCCATGCCGCACCTGACCCGCACCAAGGGCCGCGGCTAGCCCCTGGCCTCAGGCCGCGTCGCGCGGCAGCAGCAGGCCCAGGGGCAGGCACACCCGCGCCTCCAGGCCGCCGCCGGAACGGTTGCGCAGCTCGACGCTGCCGCCATGCAGGGCGGCGATGCGCTTGACGATGGCCAGCCCCAAACCCGCACCCTGGCCGCCACGGGCGCGGTCGCCGCGGATGAAGGGGTTGAAGATGCTGCTCAGCTCCGCCGGGGCGATGCCGGCGCCGCGGTCGAGCACGCTGAGCACCACGTAGGGTGCGCTGTGGTGGCCGGACAGGTAGGCCGCCACCTCCACCGCATCGCCGCCGTAGCGCAGGGCGTTTTCGATCAGGTTGACCAGCAGGCGTTTGATCGACACCCGGCGCAGCGGGAAGGCCGGCAACGGTTCCAGGCACAGGCGCACCCGCTCCTGCTGCTGGTTGTAGGGGGTCACCACCTCGCGGATCAGCTCGCCCAGGTCGAGGGCCTCCAGTGGCTCGTCGCGACCGTCACGGATGAAGGCGAGGAACTGGTCGAGTATCGCGTCCATGTCCTCGATGTCGCGCACCATGTCCTCGGTCAGGTCCGAGTCGTTGTCGAGGAACTCCATGGACAGGCGCAGACGGGTCAGCGGCGTGCGCAGGTCGTGGGACACGCCCGCCAGCATCAGCTCGCGCTCGCGGGCCGCCTGCTCGACGTCCTCGGCCATCTGGTTGAAGGCACGGTAGACCTCGGCCATCTCGCTCGGCGTGTCGCCGACCGGCAGGCGCACGCTGCGCCCCTGGCCGATCTGCCGGGCGGCGAACACCAGGCGCTTGAGCGGCGCGCTGAGCTGGCGCACGAAGATCCAGGCCGCCGCGGTGGACAGCAGGCCGATGCCGAGGAACCAGCCGAGCACGCTCCAGATCCGCTGGCCGCGCAGGGGGTGGGGGTACATGGGTACCCGCAGCCAGTCGTCGCCAAAAGCCGGGGCATGCACCCAGAGCGCCGGCGGGCTGTGCACCCGCACCCGCACCTCGGTGTCCGGCCCCAGCTCGGCCTGCATCTGCCGCTGGAAGATCTCGCTGTACGGCCAGTGCTGCTCGCTGGCCGGCACCGACGCGTAGGGCACCCGCTTGAGGCCGGCGGCCTTGGCGATGGTCGCACGGTCCTCCGGATCGGCCGCCCAGTAGGCGCGCAGGGTCAGGGCCGCGCCGTGGCTGTACTGGCGGTCGACCAGCACGTCCTCGTTCATCATCAGATAGACCAGGGTCAGCGCCTTGGAGAACAGCACCACCACCAGCACCAACCAGAGGGTGCGGGCGAAGAAGCTTTGCGGGAACCAGAGCGGGGTTTTCATAGGCGGCTCGGAGTAGGGTGGAAAACGCCTACCGGCCTTTTCCACCTGGCGATCTCATCGGTGGATAAACCCCATGCGGCGCTCTCCACGCTACGACTTGGCGCCGTCCGGGACGAACACATAGCCCACGCCCCAGACCGTCTGGATATAGCGCGGCTTGGACGGGTCCGGCTCGATCAGCCGGCGCAGGCGCGAGATCTGCACGTCGATGGAGCGCTCCAGGGCGTCCCATTCGCGGCCGCGGGCCAGGTTCATCAGCTTGTCCCGGGTCAGCGGCTCGCGGGCATGCTGCACCAGGGCCTTGAGCACGGCGAACTCGCCGGTGGTGAGCATGTGCACCTGGTCGCCCTTCTTCAGCTCGCGGGTGGCCAGCGACAGCTGGTAGTCGCCGAAACTCACCGTCTGCTCCTCGCTGCCCGGCGCCCCCGGTACCACCGGTGCCTGGCGGCGCAGCACGGCCTTGATCCGCGCCAGCAGCTCGCGCGGGTTGAAGGGTTTGGCCAGGTAGTCGTCGGCGCCCTGCTCCAGGCCCTGGATGCGGCTGGCCTCGTCGCCCTTGGCGGTGAGCATGATGATCGGCACCTGGTTGTTCGCCTCGCGCAGGCGGCGGCAGGCGGACAGGCCGTCCTCGCCCGGCAGCATCAGGTCGAGCACCACCAGGTTGAACAGCTCGCGCGCCAGCAGGCGGTCCATCTGTTCGACGTTTTCCACCGTGCGCACGCGGAAACCCTGCTCGTCGAAGAAACGTTCGAGCAGGCGGCGCAGGCGGGCGTCATCATCGACGATAAGGATTTTCTCGCCTTCGACAGAAGAGGGGGTACCGCTCATAGAGGCTCCTGGTTCAAGGAACTGTTGCGCCCGCAGGCGCTCGAACAGCGTCCAACGCCGGCATTATGGCCCAGCCGCGGCACGCGGCGGGCGGGCCATTGTTAGCAGATTTTTCCCCGAACGGTTCCCAGCAGCCTGGTAGGCGGTGTTTATAATGCGCCGCTTTCGTGCCTGGCCAGTGCTCTGCGTGGCCGGTTTTTCGTTTCAGTGTGGGTAGCTTTTTATGGACAGCATCAACAACCGCATCGCCGAAGAACTGGGCGTGCGCCCGCAACAGGTCGCCGCCGCCGTGGCGCTGCTCGACGAGGGTTCCACCGTGCCCTTCATCGCCCGCTACCGCAAGGAAGTCACCGGCAGCCTGGACGACACCCAGCTGCGCCACCTGGAAGAGCGCCTGCGCTACCTGCGCGAACTGGACGATCGCCGCGCCAGCATCCTCGCCAGCATCGAGGAGCAGGGCAAGCTGACCCCCGAGCTGACCCGCGAGATCAACCTGGCCGACACCAAGACCCGCCTCGAAGACCTCTACCTGCCCTACAAGCAGAAGCGCCGCACCAAGGGCCAGATCGCCCTGGAAGCCGGCCTCGGCGAACTGGCCGATGCGCTGTTCGACGACCCGAGCCTGACGCCGGAGCAGGAAGCCCAGCGCTTCATCGATGCAGAGAAGGGCTTCGCCGACGTCAAGGCGGTGCTCGAGGGTGCCAAGTACATCCTCATGGAGCGCTTCGCCGAGGACGCCACCCTGCTCAGCAGCCTGCGCAGCTTCCTCAAGGACCACGCCACCCTGAGCGCCCGGGTGGTCGCCGGCAAGGAAGAGGAAGGCGCCAAGTTCCGCGACTACTTCGAGCACGATGAGCCGCTCAAGAGCGCGCCGTCGCACCGCGCCCTGGCGATCTTCCGCGGGCGCAACGAGGGCATCCTCAGTGCCAGCCTGAAGGTCGGTGAGGAAGTGCCGGGCGCCGTCGCGTCGGGCGCCCTGCATCCGTGCGAGCTGATGATCGCCGAGCGCTTCGGTCTCGAGCAGCGCGGCCGCGCCGCCGACAAGTGGCTGGGCGAGGTGGTGCGCTGGACCTGGAAGGTCAAGCTCTACACCCACCTGGAAACCGACCTGCTCGGCGAGCTGCGCGAAGGCGCCGAGGACGAGGCCATCGGCGTGTTCGCCCGCAACCTGCACGACCTGCTGCTGGCCGCCCCGGCCGGCCCGCGCGCCACCCTGGGCCTGGACCCGGGCCTGCGCACCGGCTGCAAGGTGGCGGTGGTCGATGCCACCGGCAAGCTGCTGGACACCGCCACCGTCTACCCCCACGCGCCGAAGAACCAGTGGGACCAGACCCTCGCCGTACTGGCCGCGCTGTGCGCCAAGCATGGCGTCGACCTGATCGCCATCGGCAACGGCACCGCCAGTCGCGAGACCGACAAGCTGGCCGCCGAGCTGATCAAGAAGTACCCGGGCCTGAAGATGACCAAGATCATGGTCAGCGAGGCCGGCGCCTCGGTCTACTCCGCCTCCGAGCTGGCCGCCCGGGAGTTCCCCGAGCTGGACGTGTCGCTGCGCGGCGCGGTGTCCATCGCCCGGCGCCTGCAGGACCCGCTGGCCGAGCTGGTGAAGATCGACCCGAAATCCATCGGCGTCGGCCAGTACCAGCACGATGTCTCCCAGCTCAAGCTGGCGCGCAGCCTCGACGCCGTGGTGGAGGACTGCGTGAACGCCGTCGGCGTCGACGTCAACACCGCCTCCGCCGCCCTGCTGGCGCGCATCTCCGGGCTCAACGCGACCCTGGCGCAGAACATCGTCGCGCACCGCGACGCCAACGGCGCATTCAAGACCCGCGACGCCCTGAAGAAGGTCTCGCGCCTGGGCGAGAAGACCTTCGAACAGGCCGCCGGCTTCCTCCGCGTGATGAACGGCGACAACCCGCTGGACGCCTCGGCGGTGCACCCGGAGACCTACCCGCTGGTGCAGCGCATCGCCGCCGACACCGGCCGCGACATCCGCTCGCTGATCGGCGACGCGGCCTTCCTCAAGCGCCTGGACCCGAAGAAATTCACCGACGAGCGCTTCGGCCTGGTGACCATCGGCGACATCCTCAGCGAGCTGGAGAAGCCAGGCCGCGACCCGCGCCCGGAGTTCAAGACCGCCGAGTTCCAGGAAGGCGTCGAGACCCTCAAGGACCTCGAACTGGGTATGATCCTCGAAGGTGTGGTGACCAACGTCACCAACTTCGGCGCCTTCGTCGACATCGGCGTGCACCAGGACGGCCTGGTGCACATCTCGGCGCTGTCGGAGAAGTTCATCAAGGACCCGCACGAGGCGGTCAAGGCCGGCGACGTGGTCAAGGTCAAGGTCATGGAGGTGGACATCCCGCGCAACCGCATCGCCCTGTCCATGCGCATGGGCGACACCCCCGGCGAGAAGGTCGAGGGCGCGCGCGGCGGGCAACAACGTGGCGGCGGCAAGCGCGGCAACACCCCGCGCAGCGAGCGCCACTCCGGCCAGGACAAGCCGGCGCCGGGCAACAACGCCATGGCCGCGCTGTTCGCCAATGCCAAGCAACTGCGCAAGTAGGGCATAGGCGGGGCCGCAGGCAGAGGCCGGCAAGAGCGGCGCCTGCGGCCGGCGCCCCGGCGCCGGGGACGCAGCCCTCCAGAACGACAGGCTGGTCGCTAAGGCGCAAGCGACCTTCGCCTGGGTGTAATTTCCCGCCAGCGGACTGGTCTAGGGTAGAGAGGCCGTGCTCCGCCCCAGGGCCAGGGTGCAACGCGCCGTTACCGCCTCCCCCTTGTAGAGCACTCGTTTCGCCCCCATATTGGGCCGACCGACGCGTGAAGGAATGCAATCTTGAGCGACCTGTTATCCCGCCGCCTGGCCCTGCTCGGCGAGCGCGCCAACCTCTCCCTGCTTTCCCAGTGCTTGCACGGCATCGAGCGCGAATGCCTGCGCGTCGACAGCGACGGCCAGCTGGCCTTGACCCCGCACCCGGTGACGCTCGGTTCGGCGCTGACCCATCCGCAGATCACCACCGACTACTCCGAGGCACTGCTGGAGTTCATCACCCCGGCCGAGGCCGACGCGGCGGTGACCCTGGCCGACCTCGAAGACATCCACAGGTACGCCTACAGCAAGCTCGACGGCGAGTACCTGTGGAGCCCGTCGATGCCCTGCGCCCTGCCGGACGAGGAGACGATTCCGATCGCCCGCTACGGCGACTCCCATATCGGCCGGCTCAAGTACGTGTACCGCAAGGGCCTGGCGCTGCGCTACGGCAAGACCATGCAGTGCATCGCCGGCATCCACTACAACTTCTCCCTGCCGGAAAGCCTGTGGACCCTGCTGCAGCAGGCCGAAGGCGACAACCGCAGCGCCCGCGACTACCAGTCGGCGCGCTACATCGGCCTGATCCGCAACTTCCGCCGCTACAGCTGGCTGCTGATGTACCTGTTCGGCGCCTCGCCGGCGCTGGACGTCGGCTTCATGCGCGGCCGCCCGCACCAGCTCGAGCAGCTCGACCCACAGACCCTGTACCTGCCTTATGCCACCAGCCTGCGCATGAGCGACCTGGGCTACCAGAGCAACGCCCAGGCCGGCCTGACCCCCTGCTACAACGACCTGGCCAGTTACACCGACAGCCTGCGCCAGGCGGTCGCCACGCCCTACCCCGCCTATGTCGAGGCCGGCACCCAGAAGGACGGCGAGTGGCAGCAGCTCAACACCAACATCCTGCAGATCGAGAACGAGTACTACTCGAACATCCGCCCCAAGCGCGTCACCGCCAGCGGCGAACGGCCGATCCAGGCGCTGATGGCCCGCGGCGTGCAGTACGTCGAGGTGCGCTGCCTGGACATCAACCCCTTCCTGCCGCTGGGCATCGACCTGGACGAGGCACGCTTCCTCGACGCCTTCCTGCTGTTCTGTGCGCTGCAGGCCAGCCCGCTGCTGGAGAGTGACGAGTGCCACGCCTGCACCGACAACTTCCTCGCGGTGGTCAAGGAGGGCCGGCGCCCCGGCCTGCAGCTGCAGCGCCAGGGCCAGGCCGTCGGCCTGCAGGCCTGGGCCGAGGAGCTGCTCGAGAACATCCGGCCGCTGGCCGAACTGCTCGACCGCAGCCAGGGCGGCGACGCCCATCTGCAGGCGCTGCAGGCGCAACGGGCCAAGGTGGCCGATGCCGCGCTGACGCCCTCGGCCCAGGTCCTCGCCCAGCTGCAGCAGGGGGAAAGCTTCACCCAGTTCGCCCTGCGCCAGAGCAAGCAACACGCCGAGTACTTCCGCCGCCAGCCGCTCGACGCCGAACGGCAGGCCGCCTTCGAGGCCGCCGCGGCGCGCTCGCTGCGTGACCAGGCGGAACTGGAGGCCCAGGAAGAAGGCGATTTCGACAGCTTCGCCGCGGCCTACCAGGCCAGCATCCTGGCCCTGGCGGTCTAGCCCGCCGAGCGCCTTTCCCGCAGCGCCTCGCCGGCCGCCAGTTCGGCCAGGCGCGCTGCGCGCCCACTGCGCCGGGACAGACTCAGATACAGCGCCGGCAGCACGAACAGGGTGAAGCAGGTGCCGACCAGCATGCCGAAGACGATCACCAGCCCCAGGCCGAAGCGGCTGTTGGCGCCGGCCCCCGAGGCGAACAGCAGCGGCACCAGGCCCATGACCATCGCCGCAGTGGTCATCAGTATCGGTCGCAGGCGGATCGTCGCGGCGCTGAGAATCGCCCGCAGACGCCCGTGGCCCCGTTGCTCCTGGAGTTCGTTGGCGAAGGCGACCATCAGGATGCCGTGCTTGCTGATCAGGCCGATCAGGGTGACCAGGCCGATCTGGGTGTAGATGTTCACCGTGGCGAAGCCCAGGGCCAGGGGCAGCAATGCGCCGCAGATCGACAGCGGCACGGTGATCAGGATGATCAGGGGGTCGACCAGGCTCTCGTACTGCGCGGCCAGCACCATGTAGATGACGATCACCGCGAACAGGAAGGTCAGCAGCAGGGCACTGCCCTCCTGCTTGAACTGCCGCGCCTCCGCCTGCCAATCGATGCTGAAGCCGTCCGGCAACTGCGCCGCCTGCTGCTCGAGGAAGGCCACCGCCTGCCCCAGGCTGACCCCGGCGGCGGGAATCGCCTGCAGGGTCGCGGAATTCTGCTGGTCGAACTGGGTCAGCCTGTTCGGCTGGATGCTGCTGTGCAGGCTGACCAGGGTCGACAGCGCCACCTGTTCGCCCGCCGCCGTCGCCACGTAGTAGCCGGCCAGCGCCTGCGGGCTGAGCCGCTGCTGCCTGTGGGCCTGGGGAATCACGTCGTAGGAGCGACCGTCCAGGGCGAAGCGGTTGACGTAGTTCTCCCCCAGCAGCAGGGCCAGGGCACTGCCGATGTCCTCCATGCGGATACCCAGGCTGTTGGCCTTGCTGCGGTCGATCCGGACCTGCGTCGCCGGGCTGTTGAACGCCAGGTCGCTGTCGACCATGCTGAACAGCCCGCTCTGCCTGGCCGCCGCCTTGACCCCCTGCATGGCCTGGTACAGCGCCCGGTAGTCCTGCGCCGTGCGGATCACCATCTGCACCGGCAGACCGCCGCTGGAGGCGGGCAAGGGCGGCAGCTGGAAGATGAAGATGCTGTTGCCCTCCACCGCATCGACCCGCCGCTGCAGATCGGCCTGGATGGCATCGGCGTCGCGGGTGCGCCGCGACCAGTCGCTGAGATTGACCCCGGCGAAGCTGGCGGCCACGCCGTCGGTGCCGTTGATGATCCAGGTGCTGGTGGTCTCCGGCAGCTCGCCGAAGATGTCATCCAGCTGCGCGGCGTAGCGCTCGACGAAATCGATGCTGGCATGCTGCGGGGACTTGATCGCCGCCAGCAGGTTGCCCTGATCCTCGCCCGGGGCGAGCTCCCGTTGCGCCGCGCCGTACAGCAGCGGCAGGCTGACCAGGGTCGCCAGCGCCAGCAGCAGGACCACCCCGCGATAGCGCAGGCTGCCGGCCAGGAGCCGCCGGTAATGCAGGGCCAGGCGCCGGAACAGCTGCTCGGCCAGTCGGCTGACCCGCCCCTCGGCCTGTACCGCCGGCAGTAGCGCCGCGCTCATCACCGGCGCCAGGGTCAGGGCGATCACCCCGGACACCACCACCGCACCGGCCAGGGTCAGGGCAAACTCCTGGAACAGCGCCCCGGTAAGCCCGCCCATCAGGCCGATCGGTGCGTACACCGCAGCCAGGGTCAGGGTCATGGCGATCACCGGGGCGGCGATCTCGCGGGCACCGATGAGCGCCGCCTGCAAGGGCGTCAGGCCGCGCCGGATATGCCGGTGCACGTTCTCCACCACGACTATCGCATCGTCCACCACCAGGCCGATCGCCAGCACCATGGCCAGCAGGGTCAGCAGGTTGAGGCTGAAGCCGCACAGCGCCATCAGCGCCAGGGCGCCGAGCATCGACAGGGGAATGCTGACCACCGGAATCAGCACCGTGCGCAGCGACCCCAGGCACAGGTAGATGATGGCGACGACGATCAGGATCGCCTCGACCAGGGTCTTCACCACCTCATCGATCGAGGCCTGGATGAACCCGGCCGTCTCGAAGGCCAGGGCCACCTCCACGCCGGGCGGCAGGGTCGTGCGGATGGTCGGCAGCAGCCGTTCGATGGCCGCGACGATCAGCAGCGGGTTGCCGCCCGGCGTGGCATAGAGCCCCAGGTGCACGGCGCGCTTGCCGTCCATCAGCGCGCTGGTTTCGTAGGACGCCGCGCCCAGCTCCACCTCGGCGACATCGCCCAGGCGCACCAGGTGGTGGCCGCTGTGCCTCAGCACCAGGTCGCGAAACTCGTCCAGGCTGCGCAGGTCGCTGTTGACCTCGACCGCCGAGACCACGTAGGCGCCCTTGATCTGCCCGGGGGCGGCCTGGAAGTTGTTGGCGCGCAGGGCCTGCTCGACCATGGCCGGGGTAACGCCGTGCCCGGCCATGCGTTGCGCGTCGAGCCAGACCCGCAGGGCCAGGCGCTGGCCGCCGAAGGTCTCGACCTTGGCGACCCCGTCGATGCCGGCGAACAGCGGCTGCACCACCCGGCTCAGGTAGTCGGTGAGCGCCGCCGCCGACAGCGTCTCGCTGGAGAAGCCGACATAGGCGACCGCCGTGGCGTCGCCGGCGGAGCGCTCGATCACCGGGTCGTAGGCCTGCTCCGGCAGGCGGTGCTTGACCTGGTTGACCTTGGCCAATACGTCGCCGAGCGCCGTGCGCGAGTCCTGGTTCAGGGCCATGCGCAGGGTGATCTGGCTGCGCCCCTGGGACGAGGAGGCGCTGAGGTAGTCGACACCCTCCACGGACGACAGCGCCTGGCTGATGGGCTGGGTGACGAAGCCTTGCATCAGCTCGGCCGGCGCCCCCGGATATTCGGTGGTGACGCTGATGCTGGCGCTTTCCAGCAGCGGGTACTGGCGCACCGGCAGGTGCATGAACGCCTGCCAGCCGAGCAGGATCGTCAGCAGGCTCACGACCAGCGCCAGCACCGGGCGCCTGACGAACAGATCGGTGAAGGTCACAGGCTGCGCTCCCGCTGCCGTCCGGCCGCCGGTTCGGACACCGCTCCGGGCACCGCTTCGGCGGCCAGGGCCGGGTCGGCCACGGGCCGGATCGACGCGCCGTCGTGGAGTTTGATCTGCCCCGCCACGACCACCCGATCATCGGCCGAGAGCCCCTCCTCTATCACCACCAGACCGGCGCGGCGTTCGCCGGTACTGACCGCCACGCGGCGCACCCGGGGATAGCGCTGCCCCGCCTCGAGCGGTTCCAGGCGGTACACCGTCTCGCCATAGGCGCTGTAGGCGATGGCGGTCTCGGGTACCGTCAGGGTGTCGGCCGCAGCCGCCTGCTGCACCCGTACCCGGGCGAACATGCCCGGCAGCGCCACGGCCGGCGGCTCGAGCAGCAGGGCCTGGACCCTGAGGTTACGGGTGCTGGCGACGAACGGATCGATGCTGCTCAGACGCCCGGCGATCGCCTGCTGCGGCAGGGCATCGAGGAAGACCTCGAGGCGTCCGCCGATCTGCAGCTGCGCCATGCTCTGCTCGGGCAGGCCGAAATTGACCAGCAGCCCGGCCTCGCCGGACAGGTTGATGATCGCCTCGCCGGGGCTCAGGTACTGCCCCAGGTGTACCCGGCGGATGCCCAGCACGCCGGCGAAGGGGGCGCGGATACTGCGCTGTTCGAGCTGCGCCTGCAGGCTCTTCAACGCGCCTTCGGCGGCCAGGGCCTCGGCCCGGGCATTGTCGACCGCCTCGCGGCTGATGGCGTTGCGCCCGAGCAGGCGCTGGACCCGCTGCAGCTGGGTGCGCGCGTTGTCCAGCCGGCCCTGCAGGCGGATCAGCTCGCCGCGCTGCACGGCATCGTTGAGGCGCAGGATCAACTGGCCACGCTCTACCCGCTGGCCGGAACGCACCGGCAGCTCGACGATGCGTCCGGCGACCTCCGCGGACAGGGTAACCGCCTGCACCGCCTCCAGCTCGCCGATGGCCTCCAGGTAGCGGGGAAACGCCCCACGGCCCACCCGGGCAACCGCTACCTGGGTCGGCGCGGCGGCCTGGGCGGAGGCCACGGCGTCGGAACGCCCCGGCCACAGCACCAGCTCCGCGGCGGCCAGCAGGGCACAGAGTAAGACGAAGGCCAGCAGCAGGCGCTGGCGTGGGTGGCGGCGCATCATGGCCATCTCGGGCTCCAGCACGCCGTCCCGGGCCGGCAGCATTTTCCGGCCCGGGACGGGCCGGCGACATACAGCACGGTTTCGATAACGCGATTAATCTGCAACATTGTTCGCCTCTGCACTTGGAACAACGATCCCGTTGATCGGCATATGGATATGAACTCGCTACGCAACATCGACCTCAATCTGCTGGTCGTCCTCGACGCCCTGCTCAGCGAAAAGCACGTCACCCGCACCGCCAGCCGCCTGCACCTGAGCCAGCCGGCGGTGAGCCACTCACTGGGCAAGCTGCGCGCCCTGCTCGACGACCCGCTGCTCATCCGCCAGGGCGGCCGGGTCACCCTCAGCGCCAAGGCCGAGGCGCTGAAGGCCCCGCTCAAGGACGTGCTGAGCCGCGTCGAAGGGCTGCTCGGCCAGCCCAACGGCTTCGACCCGGCCAACTCGCAGCGCACCTTTCACCTGGCGATGTCCGACTACGGCGCCTCGTTCGTGCTGTCCAAGCTTCTACGCCGGGTACGCCGGCTGGCACCGGAGATCAACCTGGTGGTCACCCAGGACAGCCGCAGCGGCATGCTCGAACAGATCGCCCAGGGCAAGGTCGATCTCGCCCTCGGCGTGTTCCCCAGCCTGCCGGTCGATGTCTGCGTGGAGGTGTTATTCGAAGAAACCTTCTCCTGCCTGCTCGACCGCGGCACCCTGCCCGCCGGCGCCCGCCTGGACCTGGAACGCTATCTGGCCCGGCCGCACCTGTCGGTCTCGGTCGACGGCGCGGCCAGCGCCGAAGTGGACCGGGTGCTGCGCCTCAGCGGCCTGCAGCGGCGGATCGCCGTGAGCCTGCCGCACTGGCTCGCGGCGCCCGACCTGATCGCCCAGACCGACCTGATCCTCACGGTCGCCACGCGCATCCTGCGCGGCGCCCTGAAAGACCCGGCGCTGATCCTGCTGGAGCCGCCGTTCGCCATCCCGCCCTTCCCCTTCGTGCACATCTGGCACAGCCGCTTCTCCGATGACCCGGCCCACCAGTGGATACGCCAGCAGGTCAAGCTCGCCGCCGTTCACGACGCCGCCGAGCCCTGAGCGCGGCGCAGGCACAGGCGCAAGCTGCGGCCGACAGGCTGCACCTCGTGCACCCGAAAGCCTGGCCCCGGCGAGGCGTTTGCGGGCAGGCGCGTCGGCGCTTGCGCCCCGGCGGCGGCTGGGGCGGCCAGGTAGATCAGCAACTCGTCGACCAGCTCGGCCTGCAGCAGGGCCTGCGACAGCCTCGGTCCGGTTTCCGCCTGCACCTCGTGCAGGCCGCGCCGCGACAGCTCGCACAGCAGCGCCGGCAACGGGATCGGCGTCCCGGCCTCGCCCAGCACCAGGCACTCGTGGCCATGCTCCACGGAGGTGCCCGGCCGCTCGCCCAGCACGTGCAGGGTCGGCGCACGCCGGTCGAAGACCCGCGCCCTCGCCGGCACCCTGGCCCGGCCATCGAGCACCACCCGCACCGGCGGCAGAGCCTCGGCCGTGGCCGGCAGCACGCTCAACTCCGGGTCGTCGGCCAGCACGCTGCCGCTGCCGACCAGGATCGCGGCGCTCCGTGCGCGCCACTGCTGCAGGTCGGCCCAGGGCTCGCTCAGATCGGCCCAGGCCGCGCGTCCCAGCCTGCCGTCGGCGTCCAGGCTGAGGCACAGCCGCAGCCAGGGCCGCGCGCGACGCATGCTCGACAGGAAGCCCAGGTTCAGCTCCGCCGCGGCCTCCGCCAGCAGCCCCCGCTCGACCCGGATACCGGCCGCCTGCAGGCCGGCGATGCCGCGGCCGTTGACCCGCTCGAACGGGTCCTCGTGGGCCACCACCACCCGCGCGATGCCCGCGACGATCAGCGCCAGATGACAGGCCGGGGTGCGCCCGACATGGCTGCAGGGCTCCAGCGTCACGTAGGCGGTGGCCCCCCGCGCCGCGCCACCGGCCTGCGCCAAGGCAAAGACCTCGGCATGCGGCCCCCCCGCCCGCCTGTGCCAGCCCTCGCCGACCACCCGTTCGCCCTGGGCGATCACGCAGCCGACCCGTGGGTTGGGCCAGGTCGAACCACGGCCACGCGCCGCCAGCGCCAGGGCGCGCGCCATGTGGCGGCGGTCGACCTCGCTGAAGCCCGTCATCGCCCCTGGCCCCGCGCCGAGATGTTCACAGACGCCGCTCAAGCGCCGGCCTGCGCGCCGATCGGGTAGAGCTGGCCGTCGTAGGCACTGGCCAGGAAGCCATTGGACGCCGGGTCGCTGGTCAGGCAGGAAATGCCACTGGCGGTCGGCTTCTCGACCCGCTCCCAGCGCCCCTGCTCCAGGTCGAACACCGCCACGGTGCCGCCGTAGCTGCCGGTGGCGATCCGCCGCATGTCCGCGGAGGCCGCGATGCACTTCACCGAGTGCGCGTGGGGCGTGGCATAGACCTCGCTCTCGCCGTTGCGCCACAGGCGCAGCTTGAGGTCGCGACCGATGCTGGCGAAGCCGCCGGCGATGCGCGTACAGCCATTGGAGATGCGCTCGTGGGCCTTGACCACATAGCGCTGCAGGCCGAAGTCCTCGATGCGGTGGAAGGCCGCCGCCGCGGTGGCGCAGACGCTGAACAGCAGGCTGTCGTCGGCGCTGATGCCCTTGATCGCGTTATCGTGCATCTGCACCTGGGTCAGGTAACGCGGACCATCGGCGTCGAGGCGCAAGATGATCGCCTCGCCGGTGTAGGTGCCGATCGCCGCATGCAGCTGGCCATCCTTGTGAAAGGTGGTGGCGCAGTTCAGCGGCGAGCGATGCTGATAGAGCGTACGGCCGCTGATGGCATCGAACAGGGTGCCCATCTGCCCGCCGGTGAGCAGGTAGTCGCCGCACGGCAGGAGGAAATTGCACAGGCTGCCGATCTTCACCGAGGCCTGGCCATTGACCTGGACGATGCCGGCATCACCGATGCTGTAAGTGTCGTGCCCCACCAGCGCCACCGCGTTGAGGCTCAGCGCGGGCTCGATCTGGCTCAGGTCCCATTCCTGGGTGCGGTAGTTCCAGGTGGCGTAGCTGGAGCCGAAGGTCACGAAGGCGATGCGGTCATCGCCGAGCAGCGCGCAGCTGCGGGGCCAGATGATGCTCGGCAAGGCGCTTTCCGCCGTCTTGTGCAACTGCCCCTGCTCGTCCAGCCGCCAGAGCACCACCGAGCGGTCGTAGCTGAGGCTGATCAGCAGACCCTGGGCGTCGTCCCAGACGATGCGCTTGATGCCGGCGGCATGGGCCTGCTGGGCATGGCGGGAGGACGCCCCGATCACCGTGATCCGGCCTTCGTCGTCGCCGGCGAAGATGGTGCCGTCGCGGGCCAGCGAGACGGTGTCGGTCTCCACGCCATCGAGGTCGATGAGGGCGAGCTGGCGGCCGCTGTTGGCGTCCCAGCGACGGATGGTGCCGTCGTCGCTGCTGGACACCAGCATGTCCCCCTCGGCCGACCAGCACACCGAGATCACGTCGGCGCCATGCCCCCGCAGCACCCGCAGCAGTCGGCCGTGCAGATCGAACAGGCGGATGCTGTGATCGCGGGAACAGGTCGCGATGGTCTGGCCGTCGGGCGCGAAGGCGGACATCTCGATGTCGTCCTCGTGGCCGATCAGCACCGCCTTCAGGCGCATGCTCGGCACTTCCCACAGCCGCGCGCTGTAGTCACTGCTGGAGCTGACCAGCAGCTTGCCATCGGGGCTGAACGCGCACTGGTTGGCCAGATGATCGTGCAGGACCCGGTGAATCGGGGTCTTGGTTCGCGCATCCCACAGAATCACCTGGTTGTCGTATCCGGCCGTGGCGATATAGGTGTCTTGAAAACTGGCAATACCGCTGATGGGTCCGAAGTGCTTCATCAACCACTCTCCATTGTGTTGGACGTCTAAAACGATTCGACCCTCGGCGCGAGCGCTCGAAGGGACCGGCGTTGGCGGGCTACAGGTCGATCAGGTGATTCTTCTTGGCGACTTTGGCCTGCAGGTAATGGCGGTTGTGTTCGGTCACGAAGACGCCGGTGGGAATGGCGTAGTCCACTTCGATGCCGCAGCTCTTCAGGGCAATGACCTTGTCCGGGTTGTTGGTCATCAGCCGGCAGCGCCTGACATTCAGGGCGTGCAGCATTTGCGCGGCGTGGGAGAAGTCGCGGCTGTCTTCCGGGAAGTTCAAGTGGGTGTTGGCCTCGAAGGTGTCGAGCCCGCCATCCTGCAGGCGGTAGGCGTCCAGCTTGGCGTACAGCCCGATGCCGCGCCCCTCCTGCCGCAGGTAGATGAGCAGGCCGCCCTCCTCGTTGAGCCGGGCGATCGCCTCGTTCAGTTGCGGGCCGCAGTCGCAGCGCTGCGAGGTGAACACGTCGCCGGTGAGGCATTCGGAGTGAATCCGCACCAGCGGGTTGTCCAACTCCGCCGAGCCGAAGCGTATGGCGATATGCTCGTGGTTCGAGGACAGGCCGCTGAAGCTGATGAAGGTTCCCACGCAGTTCCCCGACGACAGCGGAATTGCGACCTGGTTTCTGATCTTGATGTGCGTCATGGGCACTCCCTGCTGGACTGGCTTCTTGTTCTCGTTGTTGGGCAGCGGCACGTCACAGATCCTCGGCCAGGCGAAAACCCATCACGTAGATGTCGCGCGGGAATTTGCCGTGGCGGCGACTGTTGCGCGCCAGGTCGCGGAAGCGGGTGAAGCTGCCGCCCCGGGCCACTCGGTGGCTGCCGACCACTCTGACCAGGTCGTCCTCGATGGCCTGGCCCCCGGGATAGGGTCGGTAGTCGTCGGCGACGTACTCCTCGACATTGCCGGCCATGTCCAGACAACCGAAGGGCGATGCGCCCGCGGGGAAGGTGCCGACCGCCGTGGTCGCGAACAGGCCGGTCTCGGCGGTGTTGGCGTGGTCGCTCAGGAAGCGGTTGCCCCAGGGGAACTCCAGGCGGTCCGGCCCCGCTGCGGCATACTCCCATTCCGCCTCGCTCGGCAGACGGAAGGCACGCCCGGTGCGTGCGGCCAGCCAGGCGACATAGGCATCGGCGTCCTCCGCGCGCACGCCATAGACCGGGTGGTTGGCCCGCTCCGTCGGAAACTGGCCGAAGGCCCAGCTGGTCGGCAGCCTGGCCTGGCGCGAATCCTCGAGGAACGCACGGTATTCCTGGTTGGTCACCGGGTAGCGGCCGATACGGTAGGTCCGCAGGCTCGACTCATGGCACGGGGTTTCCTTGACGATCCAGTCGCGATCCAGGCCCAGCCCGGCCAGCGCCTGCATGACGTCATCCACCGCCTCCGCGGCCAGGCCGATGCGCACGACCCCGCCCGGCACCTCGATCATCGGCGGCGCCAGCGCGTTGATTCGCGGGTCGCCGGTCTCGGCCAGCAGCTTGCCCGCGACGAGGCGCTTGGGCAGCGGCGTGGCGGGGTCTTCCAGGCAAGCGCACAGGGCCTCGCTCGACCTCAGGGCCAGCTCCCGCCACAACGGCAGTGGCTGGGCCACCGCCCGCGTCGCCTGGAAGTGCTCGGGCAATCCCATCAGCTGGCGATCGCTCAGGTCGGTACTCAGGCGCTCTTCGAACAGAGGCCAGTGGGCAAACTCTTCGGCTGTCATAACGCTCTCTCGTAGCCTGCAGGAATGGGCGGCGCAGCCCGCCGGCGCGCCTCAGGGGCAGCGACTGCCCGCCTGGCTCAGCGCGTGCAGACCAGGCCGGTTTGCAGGCAGTTGCGCTCGAACTGCTCCCAGTAGTCCGCCGGGTACCGGCTGCGGCTCTGCTGGGAGATGATGGGCTTCTGCCAATGCCACTCGCTGAACCCTGCGCGCTGGATGGCCCGCTCGTAGACACCGCGGCCCCAGCGATAGAAGGTGAAGGCACTCGGCGGATGGGTGACGAACTCGGCGTCGCAGCGGTAACCGCCCAGATGGGGCTGCTCGTTCTTGACCGTAACGCCATAGGTGGTGAAGTTGCCCAGGGCCAGCCGGTAGTCGGGCTCGACCGTGTAGGCCACCAGCCGGCCGCCCGGCAGCAGGTTCCTGGCGGCCACCACGAACATCTTCTCCAGCTCCTCGGGGGACTGCGCATAGTTGAACAGCCAGGCGGCGGTGATCAGGTCGAACTGCCCGAGGATTTCCATCTCCGCAACATTGCGCACGTGGTACTCGATGCTCTCGCCGTTTCGCGCCGACTCGTCCCGCGCCAGCTGGATCATCGACGGCGAGATATCCACGCCGACCACGGCCTTGGCCCCCCGGCGGTAGAGTTCCCGGCCGAAGAAGCCATAGCCGCAGGCAAGATCCAGCACCGACTTGCCCCGCACATCGCCCACCATGCTGAAGAAGGTTTCCGTCTCCACCGAACGCTGGGACGCACTATCGGTAAACTCCTCGAAGCGCGAGCCAATAGCGTCATACATCGCATTGCCAACTGTCATATATCCTCCCGATATAATTGTGCCTTGGCTGTCCATGCACGGACGTAAACATACAGTACCCCGCGCATCCATAATTAATCGGCACGCATTAAACAACGCGTCGACTCAGGTATTCACCGTCACCGAGAACCCCACAATAACGATCAATACGCCCACCAACTTCTGCATGCTGATCTCCTGCCGGGGCAGCCCCACCAGGCCGAAATAATCGATGATCAACGACACCAACAACTGCCCGACTATGACCGACATGATGAAGGTCACGGCGCCAAGGCGCGGCGCCATGAACAACGCCACGGTGATATAGAACACCCCGGCAACCCCGCCGAGCCAGGCCCACCAGGGGGCCGCCTGGAGGTCGGCCATATTGGGCCGGGGCATCTTCAGGACCAGCATGACCACGGCGATCGCCAGCATGCTGACCACCAGGGAAATCGTGGTCGCCCAGAACGGATGCCCCGCCACCGCGGCCAGTTGCGAGTTCGTGCCGGCCTGTAACGGCACGGCCATACCCGCAAGTAAACTGATAAGTAACGGAATAATCATCGACATTGACGCACCTCACTTTCGGCCATCTTGCATAGGCAACTTCGAGCGGGCAAATTCTTTATGCGAATACAGCGCATTCCTGTGACTTATCTAATTACACAAACAGCGCAAACTTCAGCCCCCGCACTACGCCCTCTAACTTCCGGCCACGCCAACTGTTTCTCCTCGCCATCCAGAATAATAACGGCACACACAGGCATGACAGGGGACGAACACCTCGCACGTGCCGGCGGGTGCAATAGCGCCGCCCCATTGGTCGACTCCATCACAAAAATGGTCAGCGGTATAAAAGCCCGGACCGGCGTCCCGGCACGGCAGCCCCGGATGGCTAAGATAGACACAGACGAGAGCCACCCGAGCCGTGCCCATGGCGTCCGACGCCCAACCCGATGACAAGCGCCAGTGGAGCCTGGAGAGCCTGAACAAGGCCTATCAGCAGGGCTACATGGCGGGCCTGACCGGCCAGCCGAACAGCCAGCAGCCCTATGCCGCCGAAGTGCCCGCCGCGGCCTGGGAGGCCGGCTGGGAAGACGGTCACGAGCAACTGCTACGCCAGCAGAAAAGCGCCTGAGCCCCGCCAAGCAGAAGTGCGCAACTCATTGCTCGCCGGGCTGTGGATAAAGCTGTGCATGCTTCCACCCAGGCCACGCCAGACCTGACACCGCAAGCAATTGCGCAACATCTTGCACAACCTTGCGCCACTCTCTGCGCAGCTTTTTGTGCGCGCCGTCTCAGCCCTCGCCAGCGGCATCACATTAATCAACTAACTCATTGTTTTTAAAGGATTTTAATTAAATGGCACGGTATTCGCTCTAGACCCGGCTCCCGGATCACTCGATCCACGAACCAGGCAAGGAGAGCACTCATGCCAACACCCGCGTATCTGTCCCTCGAAGGCACCAAGCAAGGCCTGATCACCGCAGGCACCTTCACCGAGGACTCGGTCGGCAACATCTTCCAGGAAGGTCATGAAGACCAGATTCTGGTTCAAGCCTTCAACCACCAGGTCATCATCCCGCGTGACCCGCAGTCCGGCCAGCCGACCGGCCAGCGCGTGCACAAGCCGCTGATGATCACCAAGGTGTTCGACAAGTCCTCGCCGCTGATCTTCAACTCCCTGACCTCCGGCGAACGCCTGAGCAAGTGCCGCCTGGAGTGGTACCGCACCTCCTCCACCGGTACCCAGGAGCACTACTTCACCATCGAACTGGAAGACGCGGTGATCGTCGACGTGCAGTCGCGCATGCCGAACTGCCAGGACCCGGGCATGTCCCACTTCACCCACCTGGAAGACGTCTACTTCACCTACCGCAAGATCGTCTGGACCCACGAAGTCTCCGGCACTTCCGGCTCCGACGACTGGCGTACCCCGATCTCCGCTTAAGGTGATCACGCGGTAACGCTCACGACGGCCAGGCAGAGTCCTGGCCGTCGTGTTTCAGCCGGGAAATACCCGAAAAAGTCGAGTACGCACGTTCTCCACGCCGCGCCTGGGTTACAACGGCGCCGCCGCGCGTACTGGTGCGACTCAAGGAACGATTGAAGAGGAACAACGGATGTTCGCCCAGGCCAACCAGACCCATTTCAGCCTGGACATCGAGGGCGTCAGCCACGATCTCCAGATCCTCGAATTCAGCGGCCGCGAGGCGATCAGCCAGCCCTTCGCCTTCGAGCTGGAGCTGGTCAGCGAACGCCCCGACCTCGACCTGGAAGCCCTGCTGCATCGGCCGGCCTTCCTCGCCCTGTCGACAGCCGGCAACGGCATCCACGGGCACATCTACCGCTTCGCCCAAGGCGAGTCCGGCAAACGCCTGACCCGCTACCACCTGAGCCTGAGGCCGCAGCTGGCCTACCTGGCGCACCGCATCAACCAACGCATCTTCCAGCACCTCACGGTGGCGCAGATCATCGGCCAGGTCCTGGAGGAGCACGGCATCCAGGCCGACGCCTACCGCTTCCAGCTCGGCTCGGTGTACCCCGAGCGCGAGTACTGCGTGCAGTACGACGAATCCGATCTGCACTTCGTCCAGCGGCTGTGCGAGGAAGAGGGTATCCACTACCACTTCCAGCACAGCGCACAGGGCCATGTACTGGTCTTCGGCGACGACCAGACGCCCTTCCCCAAACTGGCTCCCACCGCCTACCAACAGGACAGCGGCCTGGTCGCCGACGACCCGGTGATCAAGCGTTTCGGCGTGCGCGTGGAAACCCGCACCAGTCGGGTGACCCGCCGCGACTACGACTTCGAGAAACCCAAGCTGCTGCTGGAAGCAGACGCCAAGAGCCCCTTCAGCCCGGACCTGGAGGACTATGACTACCCCGGCCGCTTCGTCGAGCGTGAACGCGGCAAGCACCTGAGCCAGCGCGCCCTGGAGCGCCATCGCCACGACTTCGAACTGGCCGAGGGCGAGAGCGATCAGAGCCTGCTGGTCAGCGGCCACTTCCTGGCCTTCACCGACCACCCACGGCCCAGCTGGAACGACCTCTGGCTGCTCACCGAAGTGCAGCACCAGGGCAAGCAACCCCAGGTGCTGGAAGAGGCCGTGACCAGCCACACCGATAAAGCCGACGGCTTCCAGCAGGGCTACCGCAACCGCTTCAGCGCCACGCCCTGGACGGTGCCCTACCGCCCGCGCGTGCAACACCCCAAGCCGCGCATCCTCGGCAGCCAGAGCGCCGTGGTCACCGGCCCCGCCGGCGAGGAGATCCACTGCGACGAGTACGGCCGGGTCAAGGTGCAGTTCTACTGGGACAGACAGGGCCAGGCCGACGACAAGACCAGCTGCTGGCTGCGCGTGTCCAGCAGCTGGGCCGGCGACCGCTACGGCGGCATCGCCATCCCGCGCATCGGCATGGAGGTGCTGATCACCTTCCTCGAAGGCGACCCCGACCAGCCGCTGGTGACCGGCTGCCTGTACCACAAGGAACACGTGGTGCCCTACGACCTGCCGGCCAACAAGACCCGCAGCCTGTTCAAGACCCTGAGCAGCCCCGGCGGAGGCGGCTACAACGAGCTGCGCATCGAGGACCGCAAGGGCCAGGAACAGATCTACATCCACGCCCAGCGCGACTGGGACGAGAACATCGAGCACGACCAGAAGATCCGCATCGGCCACGAACGCCACGACAGGGTCGAGGCCAACAGCTACAGCGAATTCAAGGCCGAAGAACACCGCACCACCCACGCCGACCGCAAGAGCGAAGTCAAAGCCAACGACCACCTCAGCGTCGGCAACAACCAGCACATCAAGATCGGCACCGGCCAGTTCATCAACGCCGGCAGCGAAATCCACCTGTCCAGCGGCCAGAAAGTGGTGCTCGAAGCCGGCAGCGAACTGACCTTCAAGGCCGCCGGCAGCTTCGTCAAGCTGGATGCCGGCGGCATCACCCTGGTCGGGCCGGTGATCAAGATCAACTCCGGCGGCGGGCCGGGCAGTGGTTCGGGGGCCGCGCCCATCCTGCCGGGCAAGGTCAAGGCGGCGGATGCGGACAAGGCGGGGGAGTTGTTGATCCAGGCGCAGAAGCAGGCCCTGCAGAATGCCGCCCGCACTGCACAGCCGGTCTGTGAGATTTGTCAGCAGATGGAGGCCAAGGCATGAGCGCACAGACCCGCAGCATGAGCTACCTGTTGCTCGATGGCGCGCAGATCGACGGCTTGCTTGCCCGGCTGTACAGCCTCGAAGAGAACCCCGTTGTGTACCCGCTCTATCAGCAGACAGCCTATGAAGCCTTGGCCGATGTCGGCCCGATGCTGATCGCGCTGAACCCTAACAGTGAGCTGGCCCAGGTCTTCAATCGGGAGTGGCGCACTTCGGCCGGCATCTGGCTGGAGTCCGATGACGAGCCGGAGGCGCTGGTCGAGCACTTGCGCAGCCTGGTGCACGCCCGAGTCGATGAAGCGGTGACGGTGTTGCTGCGCTACTACGATCCGCGCATAGCGCCCCTGTGGCTGGGGCCAATGCAGACGGATGAACGCGATGCCGTGTTAGGTCCGGTAAGCCGCATTCGTGTACCTAGCGAGAGCGGGGGCGAGCGCGAGTTTCGCCGCGAAAGCCAACCAGGCAGCTCAGGTCACTATCACGCCACACCCTGGCTGCGCCTGACGCAAGCGCAGCTGGAGCACATGAACCAAGCCAAGCAGACCTGTTTCGATCAGCGCCTGCTGGCCCACCTGCGGCAGCACTACCCCGAGTGCCTGGACGGCCTGGACGCGCCGCAGCAACAGCAATGGGCCGCGCAATGCAGGCAGAGCGCAGCGCGCTACGGCTACAGCGCAGCGGCTGATGTCACCCGCTGGGCCAGCCTGTGCGCGGAGTTGGGCAACGACTTCCCGCAGGCGCCGGAGCACGCGGCCTACCGGCAGTTGCTCGAGCAGCGAGGGCAGCTCCCGGCGCAGCGCCTGGATAACCTCATCACCGAACTGCATCGCCAGTTGTTGCGCGCCGACAAGGAGTCCGTCGCATGAGCGCCACCCCTCAGGACAAATCCCTGCGCCTGGCCCAAGCGGATCAAGCCGCGCAGCAGAACTTCGAGAAAGACGACCTGGGCAGCCCGGTTGCCAGCTGCCCAGCCCGACAGGCCGAGGTGTTTATTGTGCCGGTACGCTATGCGCTGGCCGAATCAGCGGCGCAGCACAGTCGCTGCAAACCTGCGGTGAAAACCCACAGCCACCCCATGGCCCTACGCCGGCTGCGTCCCGGTTACCTCTACCTGTGGCACGATCAGGGGCCCTTGCGCCGCTTTGCGGTGGCAGGTGATGGGCAGCTGGTGGAGCAGGGCTTGGATGATGCCGCTGCCCAGCTGCCGACCGGCGCCCTGGCCGGTATCGCCCTCAACAAGCAACACGATGTCTGGTTGCTGTACAGCGAGATCCCGCTGCCCAAAGCCGCCTATCAACGCTTGGCCAGTGAGGCGAGCGAGCGCAAGACGCGCATGCGCCGTATCAGCTTGAGCCAGGTCGCTCGGAATCTGGAGGCCGAGCACTGCCCGCCGTTGGACAGTGCCGATCTGGTCATGGCGGAACTGATGCCCGAGGTGCGCGACCGGGCCCTGGCCCACGACTATGCGCAAAACGGCGAGGCCTATCGCGAGGGCACGCGCGCCCTCGGCCAGCAGATGATGGAGAATCCCCACCCCGAAACCGTCAAGGCCTATGTCAATGCCAGTAAATGGCTGAGCAAGCGCGAAGACGCCCACGGCCGCCACCCCAATGCGGGCGAACATCCCCCAGGCGAGTGGAGCGCACAGCCCTGGGACGTGGCAGCCACCGACACCTGGCTCAACCAGGCACGCAGCCAGGCCGGGCTGCTGCACGGCGTCTTTGCCAGTTTGGATGATGACCTGGGCGTGTTGCGCGACCTGAACTTTGAGCAATCCAAAGTCAACCAGCGCGAGGAAACCTGGGACCAGCAAAACGCCCACAAGGGCATGATCGCCGGTTTTATCAATAGCCTGATCAGTGAAGACGGCGCCGAACTGAGTCAACAGCTGACTTACCGCTACCGTGAGCACGACATCGAGCTCACCCCTGAGCAGGGTGAGACGTTGCTGCAAACCCAGCACGACCTGAAGCCGCTGCTCGACGAAGAAACCCGCATCAACCGTGAGCGCGGGCGCGCCTACAGCCACCGCGAGGCCGATGCCGAGTTGGTCAAGGTGCATGGGCAAATCGAGCAATTGCTGCTGCCGGTGCGCAGTTTTATACCGGCCGAGCTGTTTGGCCAGACCCAAGGCTTGGTCATGGCCTACCGCGCCGACAAGGTGCGCAACATGACGGATAGCAAAAGCGGCGCCCAGGTGGCGGAACGTGTTCGGCTCGACCGCATGCAAGCCTGGATAACCGATACGGCCGAGCCGCATCACGCCTGGTTGACCGGGCGGCGCCAAGTCATTCTGCGCGATACCAGCAGCTTTTTACCGCGCCACGGCAAGGCGCTGTGGTACGTCGATTATGACGACGCCGAACATTGCCACCACCTCAGTGAACTCAGTTTCAGCAGCCTCAGTGAGCTGTGCAGCACCGGCCCCGGCACCCAGTTGGCCACCGACCTGCTGCGTTCGCCAACGCCGGTCCAGCCCTTCAGCCTGCTGGCCAGCGCCTTTAGCCCTTCGTTAACCGACCTGGGCGACCGCGCCAACGAGGTGCAGGGCGCCCTGACCAGCGCCAACCAGGCCGCAGTCGGCCAACTGCTGGGCGCCCTGGTGAGCAAAGGCAAACTCGCTTGGCTCAGCGAGTTGGGCGGCCCGGCGGGGGATGACTGGAGCCGTGCCGTCTCGCGAATGGCGGCTGCCTTTGCCGGCTTGCAGGCCGAACACCTGTCTGCAAGCAGCGGCGTGCCGGCTAATTTGATCCAGAGCTTCCCCCGGCCGCTGCAAGGCATGCTGCTGATCATGCGCCAGTGCACCGATGCCTCCATCAAGGTCGGGCAAGCCGGCTTCAGCCTCAGCGGCAGCGCCGGGCAGCGCCTCTGGGACTGGGGCCAGCAAACGGGGCAGCGCTTGCAGAAGGGCCTGGCGCCTACCGTCACCACCATCAAGGGCCTCAATACCTTCGGCGGTGTGCTGCCATTAGCCGCCCTGTTGCTGCACCTGAACAATGTGCACGAGCTTAATCTGCGTGATCAGCATCGTGAGAATGATGCCGTGCGACTCTTTGAACACCTAGGCGAAAGTTTCAAGGTCGGTGCGGCGCTGTCTGCGGTGATTGGCACGGCCTGGGAAGCAACGGGCAGGGTTGAGGCACGACTCAATATCAAACCGCTCAACCTGTCGTTGAAGGCTCCTATCGTCACCCTGTTTGGTGCGATCACCGGTTTCCTAGCTGCTCTTGGCAGCGCTGCTGACCTAGCCAAGCTGTCAGCCGAAATGAATAAGGACGATGCCTATTGGACCGGCGATCACTGGGCGCGCCTGGGCCATGATAGTGCCGTGTTGGGCCTGATGGCCGCGCAAACCGGGCTGGGCGGTCATGCCACCTATATGGCCCTGAGCGGGCAGTGGAGCACACAGCAGGCGATCAAGTGGTTCACCCTGCGCATGGTGCCGCTGAACTGGGTGCTGTTGATTATCGAGGGGCTGTACCTGGCCTGGAACTATTTTAAGGACACCGAGCTGCAAGCCTTTCTCCAGCAGTGCTGTTGGGGCAGCGAACGGCGCTGGGGCGATAGCCCGGACAGCCAGAGCCAGGAGCTGCAAGCGCTGATCGACCTGCTGTTCAAGCCACAGCTCTTGGCCGAGGGCCGCCTCACCAGCCGCCAGGTGGGCCACAGCGGCAACAATGTACTGGTCGAAAGCCGTACCGACAGCTTGCAGCTGTTCCTGCCGGGGGCCAATCCCGAGCGCACCCAGCTGTACCTGCGCCTGGTGGCCTTCGATAAGCTCAATACCCCGACCGACTGCACGGCGCAGTGGCTGGGCAGCCTGCAAAGTGAATGGCTGCCGATTCGCCAAGGCATGGGCCTGCGCCTGACCGGCAAGGTGCCGCGCCGTGCCGATTGCGCGTACTGGCAGTTGCAGGTCTTGTACCATAGCCCGCTGGCCATGCAGGCCGGCACGCTCGACCCGCAGAAGCAGAATCTGGTGGTCGGTGGCAGCAAGGGCCTGCGCTACATCATCAAGGGCACCAACGTGGTCGAGCACGGCAGCGACGCCGGTGCGCTGATCAGCGACCGCTTTAGCGCCATGGCCGTGAGCCCAGAACGACTGCAACCTAAGGATGCAATATGACCGAACAGGCCGGCGACGTAGAGCAGGGCATTTTATGGCGCCAGGAGCACCTGGCGCCGCTGCCGATCCCGACCGGGCAACCCGCCAGCGACCTGATGAACCTGATCTGGCGCAAGAATGAGGTTTATCTGGATATCGGTAGCTTCCCGATGGGCGCCGGCTGGCTAACCCTGCACTGTCTGACATTTATACTTGCAATCGCCAGTATATGGACTGCTTGGTCAGCCACCTCGGTAGCTGATGCCCCATGGTGGGTCGATTTTGTTATACCGGCAGCGGGGGGGGGGATACTGATCCCACTCTGGTACTTCTATATCAAGCAATGGCGCAAACCGCTGGCATCACCCATCCGCTTCAACCGCCAACGTCGAGAGGTGTGCATCACCCGGCCGGACGGCAGTTATTGGTTTGTGCCCTGGGAGCGCGTGCATGCCATCGCGCCCAGTGTCACCAATCTGGGCACCTACGGCGCCAGCAAGCACGGCAGCCTGGTGTTGTGGTTCCCGCTTGAGGGCCAGGAGAACGAGCCCTATAGCGAGAGCAAAGAAGGCTGGGTGTTGGCGGTCAATCCCGGCGGCGGCATCTCGTCCATGGCCCAGTGGGAATGTATCCGCAGCTTTATGGAAGTCGGGCCAGACGCAGTGCCTGAAAGCAGCCATACAGGTCGCAGTGAGCAAGTCGCTCAGCATGGATATCTGGGTGTTTGGTGGATGCTGATTGTTCAGCTATACGATGAGTTGAAAGCCAGAGAGTACGGTGCCGCGTTTTCCACGCTTGCCGGACTCACCATTTTCGGAATGCCCTGGATCACCGTTCTGCTCACCAGGAAACTCGCCCATATCCCCGACCTCACATCCCCCGAAGCTGTCGAATGGTCAAAACCCTTGCCCCTCGACCAGTGGACCAAACGCTCAGCCGAACTGGAGCAGGCCATCGCTCGGCGCGAGGCGGAACTCAGAGCTCAATAAGAGCGCTCCACGGCCGCAAAAAACGGGGCACGGCACATGCCCCGAAGAACCCTATGGCTGCTCTATGCCAGACCTGAAGATCACAGCGCCTTCTCGAACACCTGCGAATTACGCTGGAAGTTGTACAGCGAGGCCCGCGCCGCCGGCAGGCGGTCGACGCTGCTGGGCACGAAGCCGCGTTCGCGGAACCAGTGGGCGGTGCGGGTGGTGAGCACGAACAGGGTCTTGATGCCCTGGGCGCGGGCCCGCTCCTCTATGCGCTCGAGCAGTTCGTCGCCGCGGCCGCCGTGGCGGTAGGCCGGGTTGACGGCCAGGCAGGCCAGTTCGCCGAAGTCCGAATCGGCGATCTGGTAGAGGGCGGCGCAAGCGATGATCAGGCCGTCGCGCTCGACGATGCTGAACTGCTCGATCTCGCGCTCCAGCACCTCGCGCGAGCGGCGCACCAGGATGCCCTGCTCCTCCAGCGGGCTGATCAGCTCGATCAGCCCGCCGACGTCCTCGATGGTCGCCTCGCGCAACGACTCGAACTGCTCCTGATCGACCAGGGTGCCGCCGCCGTCGCGGGTGAACAGCTCGGTGAGCAGCGAGCCGTCGTCGGCGTAGCCGACGATATGGGCGCGCTTGACCCCGCCGCGGCAGGCCTGGGCGGCGGCATCGAGCAATTCGGCCTGGTAGCTGTTGCCCAGGCGCGCCAGGTAGGTCGGCACCTGCTGCGGGCGCAGTTCGCGCACCAGCTTGCCCTGTTCGTCGAGCAGGCCGCGCTCGGGGCTGAACAGCAGCAGCTTGTCGGCGCCCAGGTCGATGGCCGCGCGGGTGGCCACGTCCTCGCAGGCCAGGTTGAAGATCTCCCCGGTGGGCGAGTAGCCGAGCGACGACAGCAGCACGATGCTGCGCTCGTCGAGCAGGCGGCCGATGCCCTTGCGGTCGATGCGGCGCACCTCACCGGTGTGGTGGTAGTCGATGCCGTCGACCACGCCGATGGGCCGGGCGGTGACGAAGTTGCCACTGGCCACCCGCAGACGGGCGCCGTGCATCGGCGAGGCGGCCATGTCCATGGACAGGCGCGCCTCGATGGCGATGCGCAGCTGGCCCACCGCGTCGATCACGCACTCCAGGGTCGGCCCGTCGGTCACCCGCAGGTCGCGGTGGAAGTGCGGGGTCAGGCCGCGGGCACTCAGGCGCGCCTCGATCTGCGGGCGCGAGCCGTGCACCAGCACCAGGCGCACGCCGAGGCTGTGCAGCAGCACCAGGTCGTGGACGATATTGCCGAAGTTCGGGTGGGCGACGCCCTCGCCCGGCAGCATCACCACGAAGGTGCAGTCGCGATGGGCGTTGATATAGGGCGAAGCGTGGCGGAGCCAGTTGACGTAGTCGTGCATTGCAAAGCAAACCTGTAAGCCGTTATTCGGGAACGCATGAATGGGCGCGGCAGCGCCCGGTGAGGCAGCCAGCGGCATCCGCTTTATCGTCGCAGGGGGGGCAGCATCACGCGTTCTCTCCTTCCGCTGGCAAGGGCCGCTCCCGCCTCATGGGGCCGGGTTCAGGCAGTAGTGCTGGATCAGTTCACGGAGCAGACGCACGCTGGGCTCGATGCGTGACATCTCCAAGTATTCATTGGGCTGGTGCGCGCAGTCGATGTCCCCGGGGCCGAGCACCAGGGTCTGGCAGCCGAGCTGCTGAAGATAGGGGGCTTCGGTGGCGAATGCCACCGCCGTCGCCGGATGCCCGGTCAAGCGCTCGGCCAGACGCACCAGCTCGGCGTCGGCGTCCTGCTCGAAGGGGGCCACGCTGGGGAACAAGGGGGCGAAGTCGATCTTCACCTGGTGCTGCTCGGCCAGCGGCTGCAGTTTCTGGCGGATAGCCGCACGCAGGGCTTCCGGCTGCATGCCCGGCAGCGGGCGCAGATCGAACTCCAGGGAACACTGGCCGCAGATGCGGTTGGGGTTGTCGCCACCATGGATGCAACCGAGGTTGAGGGTCGGCTGCGGCACGCTGAACTGCGGGTTGCGGTACTGGCGTTGCCATTCCTGGCGCAGCTGCAGCAGCTCGCCCATCACCGCCTGCATCGCCTCCAGGGCGCTGTGGCCCAGGCTCGGGTCGGAGGAGTGGCCGCTCTGCCCGAGGATGTCGATGCGCTCCATCATGATGCCCTTGTGCAGGCGGATCGGCTTGAGGCCGGTCGGCTCGCCGATCACCGCGGCGCGCCCCAGCGGCCGCCCGGCCTCGGCCAGCGCGCGGGCACCGGACATCGAGCTTTCCTCGTCGCAGGTGGCGAGGATCAGCAGCGGCTGGCGGAAGCGTTGCTCCAGCAGCGGCTGCACGGCCTCGATGACCAGGGCGAAGAAGCTTTTCATGTCGCAGCTGCCGAGGCCGACCCAACGACCGTCGACCTCGGTCAACTTGAGCGGGTCGCTCTGCCACAGCTCGGTGTCGAAGGGCACGGTGTCGCTGTGCCCGGCCAGCACCAGGCCGCCGGGGCCGCTGCCGTAGCTGGCCAGCAGGTTGAACTTGCCCGGGGCAATTTCCTGCACTTCGCAGGCGAAGCCGAGGTCACCGAGCCAACTCGACAGCAACTCGATCACCGGGCGATTGGACTGGTCCCACTGCGCCTGGGTGCAGCTCACCGACGGCGCGGCGATCAGCGCGGCGAATTGCTCTTTGAACGAAGGCAGGGTCATCGGCGGTCTCCACGGGCGATGGCCCCATCATAGGACCATCGCCTGTCCGGATGAAACCGCCGAAGCGCTTCAGACGCCGCCGAAGACGGCGCGCAGGACGGTGAAGAACAGGATCGCCAGCACCGCACCGACCGGCAGGGTGATGATCCAGGACATGAAGATCTTGCCGATCACCCCCAGGTTCAGCGCACCGATGCCGCGGGCGATGCCCACGCCCAGCACCGCGCCGACCAGGGTGTGGGTGGTGGAGACCGGCAGGCCGACGGCCGAGGCGCCGACCACCGTGGTGGCGGTGGCCAGCTCGGCGGCAAAACCACGGCTCGGGGTCAGTTCGGTGATTTCCTTGCCGATGGTGGCGATCACCTTGTAGCCGTAGGTGGCCAGGCCGACGACGATGCCGACGGCGCCGAGCAGCAGCACCCAGCTGGGCAGCGCCGCCTTGGCGCCGATCGCCTCGCCGCCGGACTGGATCACCCCGACGATGGCCGCCAACGGGCCGACGGCGTTGGCCACGTCGTTGGAGCCGTGGGCGAAGGCCATGGCGCAGGCGGTGAAGATCATCAGCACGGCGAAGACCTTCTCCACGCTGGCGAAGTGGAAGGCCTTGTCGGCCTCGACGTCGACCTTGATGCGGCTGAGCAGGGCGATGCCGAGCAGCATCACCAGCACACCCACGCCGCTGGCGAGCAAGAAGCCTTCGCCGCCGGACAGGTGCAGGCCGACGTGCTTGAGCCCCTTGGTCACGGTCATGATGGTAACCATGAAGCCGGTGAGGAACATGTACAGCGGCACATAGCGCTTGGCGTTGAGGAAGGGCTTGTCGGTGTCGATGATCAGCTTCTGCACGCTGACGAACACGCCGAAGGCCACCACCCCGGACAGCACCGGGGAGACCACCCAGCTGGCGACGATGGGGCCGACCTTGCTCCAGTGCACCGCGTCCATGGACACGCCGAAGGCGGCGAAGCCGATCACCGCGCCGACGATGGAGTGGGTGGTGGATACCGGCCAGCCGCGGGTCGAGGCCACCAGCAGCCAGGTGCCGGCCGCCAGCAACGCCGACATCATGCCCAGCACCATCAGCTCGGGGCTGATCACCGAGGCATCGACTATGCCGCTCTTGATGGTTTCGGTGACCTGGCCGCCGGCCAGGTAGGCGCCGCAGAACTCGAAGACCATGGCGATCAGGATCGCCTGCTTGATGGTCAGCGCACGGGAGCCGACCGAGGTGCCCATGGCGTTGGCCACGTCGTTGGCGCCCACGCCCCAGGCCATGAAGAAGCCGAACAGGCAGGCCAGCAACAGGAGTACGAGGCCGTAGTCCGCAATCAGAGACATAAGTTAGATTCCGTTGATCCCAGAAAGGACACTGGCGCTTAGCGCGCCAGCAGTTGTTCCAGTCGGTTGCCCACTCGTTGGGCGCGGTCGGCTACGTCGCCGATCCAGTCGATGATCTGATAGAGAAACATCACATCGACCGGCGGAAGTTCCTTCTCCAGTTTGAACAGCTGGCGGCGCACGTCGATCTGCAGACTGTCGGTGTCCTGCTCGATGACGCCGAGTTCCTCGATCAGGGTCTCCACCAGCACCGCCTCGCGGCCGGCGAAACCGGTTTCCAGCAGCTCGTCCAGCTCGTTCATGGCCTTGAGCGCCTGGGCGCTGGCGTCCACGGTGCGCTGCACGTAGCGGCGCATGATCGGTTGCAGCGCCTGGGGAATCGCCATCTCGCGGCCCAGCATCAGTCCGGCGATGTCCTTGGCACGGTTGGCGACTTTGTCCTGTACACTGAGCAGCTCGAGCAGATCCGAGCGCGGCACCGGCAGGAACAGGCTCTTGGGCAGGTGCAGGCGCACACTCTTCTTGAGCTTGTCCGCTTCGTGTTCCAGGCGCGCCATGTCCTGCTGCACCTGCTCCACCCTGGTCCAGTCTTCGGCCATCACGGCCTCGAAAAAGGGCACAAGATTCGCCGCGCACTCGTGGGCTTTGGCTATGTGCTGCTGCATCGGTCCGATGGGTGAGCGGCCGAACAGGCTGACAAAGGGATTCATAGGCATAGGGTGAGCCCCGGTTTTTAGAAGGCGGCAAGTATACGGATCGTTCTCTGTGCTCGCCATCACAGGTCATCGCACTGTCACTTTTTCATAGTAGGCGCTTAAGTTCTCCACCATGGTCAAAGAAACCGAAATCAAACTGCGGGCCAACCGCGACACCCTGGCCGCCCTGCGCGATCACCCGCTGCTGAAGAAGCGCAACAAGAGCGGCTGGGAACGGCGCGAGCTGTTCAACCAGTATTTCGACACCCCCGAGCGCGACCTGGCCCAGGCCAAGGTCGCGCTGCGCCTGCGCCGCGACGGCGAACAGTTCATCCAGACCCTGAAGACCCGTGGCCAGAGCGTCGCCGGCCTGTCCGAACGCAACGAATGGGACTGGTACCTGAGCAAGGCCAAGCTGGATGCGAAGAAGCTCGACGACAGCTGCTGGCCGGCGAGCCTGGCCGAGCTGGACAAGAAGCAGCTCAAGCCTTTGTTCACCACCGACTTCGTCCGCCAGCGCGCGGAGATCGCCTGGGGCCGCGGCAAGGCCAGGGTGGTGATCGAGGCCGCCCTGGACCTCGGCCAGGTCGTCGCCGGCGACCAGCAGGAGGAAATCTGCGAACTGGAGCTGGAACTGCGTCAGGGCGAACCCGCCGCCCTGCTGGAGCTGGCCAGCGAGCTGGCCGCCGACCTGCCGTTGATGCCCTGCGACATCAGCAAGGCCGAACGCGGCTACCGGCTGTTCGATGCCGGCAGCTATGCCCTCAACCTGCCCGCGCCGCAACTGGGCGCCGAAATGTCACTGGACGACGCCTTCGCCGCCCAGGCCTGGCACCTGCTGGGCAACAGCCAGCGCCTGGCCGAGCAGTACCGCTTCAACGGCCACTGGCGCCTGCTCGGCGACTGGCTGGAGCAGCTGATCGACCTGCGTGCGTTGCTCGGCAGCCTCGGCCAGGCCGCACCACGGACCAGCAGCAGCGACCTGCGCCAGCGCCTGGATGACCTGCTGCAGGACTGGCGCCCGCGCCTGCTGGCCGGCCAGCAGGACGAGGCCGTGCGGCAGAACGCGCCGGCGCTGTTTGCCGCCGAACTCGACGACACCCGCTGGGGCCAGTTCTCCCTGCATGCCTCGCGCTGGCTGTTGGCCCGCAGCTGGACCACCGAGCGCAACAGCCGCGGCAACCGCCAGGGCGCGGCGCCCCTGGGCAACTGGCTGCCGACCCTGGTCGCCGAGGAGGGCGCCGCCCTGCAGCTCAAGCGCTACCAACAGCAGCCGGAGGACCTCGGCGAACAGTTGCCGCGCATCGAGCGCCTGCTGGCCTGGCTGCGTCCGGCCAGGGCCGTACTGGAGGTGGCGGAGGTCGACCGCCTGTACGGCGAGTTGAACAAGCTCCACCTGCTGGCCCAGCAGCCGCTGGACGAGGAGCAGCGCCAGCTGCGCGCCAGCCAGGCGCAGATCCTGCAAAGCCTGAAGGCCTGGAAAACGCTGGTCAGGTAGCCCCGCGGGCTGACCCCAGACGCCGGCCGGCGCCCTCGCGCAAGGGGAGGGCGCCCCCCTGGCCCCTAGCCCAGGGGCAGGCTGGTGGTGGACTTGATCTCCGACAGGGCGACGATGGAGTTGACCTCCTGGATCCCCGGCAGCAGCGACAGCTTCTCGAAGAAAAAGCGCTCGTAGGCCTCGATATCGCGGGTGACGATGCGCAGCATGAAGTCCATCGACCCCATCAGCACGTGACACTCCAGCACCTCGGGAAACTCGCCCATGGCCGCGGCGAACTCGGTGAGGTTGGAGCGGCCGTGGGCGTTGAGCTTGACCTGGGCGAACACCTGGGCGTTGAGGCCGACCTTCTTGCGCTCGAGCAGGGTCACCTGGCGGCGGATCACCCCTTCCTCCTTGAGCCGTTGAATGCGCCGCCAGCAGGGCGATTGCGACAGCCCGACGCGTTCGGCGATCTCGGCGGTGGAGAGCCCGGCATCCTCCTGCAGCAGGGCGAGAATGCGCTGATCGTAGGCATCCAGGGCAACGGACATAAAATATCCTCGATATCGGTAATATCCGGCAAGACTATCCACAAAGCGACCTGCATGACAGCAAACCAGGCAGAACTTTTGCCCCTGAAAGGACGAAACTGGAAAAAAGTCGCCCCGAGATACCACCATGCCCGACGCCACGCCCTTCCCCCCGTGCAGCCGCCACGATCCCTGGCAGGAGCGCCCCGCGCACAGCATCGAATACCGGCTGCGCACCGAGGCCGACGCCGACGTGCTGTGCCGCCTGCTCGGCCTGTTCGCCCAGTTGCAGCTGCTGCCCCAGCATCTGCAGGTACAGCAGCAGGACGGCGACCTGCATGTTCAGCTACGGCTGCCGGGCCTGTCGCTGCACCGCGCCGGGGTGCTGGCGCACAAGCTGCGCGGCCTGGTCTGCGTCTGGCAGGTCGACTGGCGGCACCTGGATCACAGCCTGGCGCCCGGCGCGGCTCGCACTGGGTAATGGGTCACGTCGCAGCGCTTCGCCCCAGCCCGGGTTTTCGGGCATCCTAGCGCCAGCCACGGAAGACGCACGCGCCCCTGGCTATGCTTGACCCCAGGCCGCGCCACCGAGGAGCCCGCATGTCCGCCTTTGCCACCACCACCCAAGACCGGGTGCTCGAACTCAACGACCTGTTGCGCGAGCTGGTCGCCCAGGGGCGGCTCGATCAGGACAGCGCCGAACAGTGCCTGGCAATCCGCCGCAGCGCGGTGAACAACCAGCAGCACCCCCTGGAATTCCTCGCCGCGCAGCAGCTGGACGACCTCGGGCGCCCGGGCAAGAAGCTCGAACTGGAGGGCCTCACCGCCTGGCTGGCGGAGTTCGCCGGCCAACCCTACCTGCGCATCGATCCGCTGAAGATCGATGTCGCCGCCGTTACCCCGCTGATGTCCTACGCCTTCGCCCAACGCCACAAGATCCTCGCCGTGGCGGTGGACAGCGAACAGGTCACCATCGCCAGCGCCCAGCCCCTGGTGCACAGCTGGGAAGCCAACCTGACCCATGTGCTCAAGCGTCCGATCAAGCGGGTGGTGGCCAACCCGGCGGACATCCAGCGCTTCACCGTGGAGTTCTATCGCCTGGCCAAGTCGGTCAGCGGCGCCACCGCGGCGGACCAGAAGATCAGCGGCGTCGGCAACTTCGAACAGCTGCTCAACCTCGGCGCCCAGGACCAGGAGCCGGACGCCAACGACGCGCACATCGTCAATATCGTCGACTGGCTGTTCCAGTACGCCTTCCAGCAGCGCGCCAGCGATATCCACATCGAGCCGCGCCGCGAGCAGGGCACGGTGCGTTTTCGCATCGACGGCGTGCTGCACAACGTCTACCAGTTCCCGCCCCAGGTGACCATGGCGGTGGTCAGCCGCCTGAAGAGCCTGGGGCGGATGAACGTCGCCGAGAAGCGCAAGCCCCAGGACGGCCGGGTCAAGACCAAGACCCCGGACGGCGGCGAGGTGGAGCTGCGGCTGTCGACCCTGCCGACCGCCTTCGGCGAGAAGATGGTGATGCGTATCTTCGACCCCGAGGTGCTGCTCAAGGGCTTCGACCAGCTGGGTTTCTCCGCCGACGACCTGAAGCGCTGGCAGAGCATGACCAGCCAGCCCAACGGCATCATCCTGGTCACCGGGCCGACCGGCTCGGGCAAGACCACCACCCTGTACACCACGCTCAAGCAGCTGGCCACCGACGAGGTCAACGTCTGCACCATCGAAGACCCGATCGAGATGATCGAGGGCGCCTTCAACCAGATGCAGGTGCAGCACAACATCGACCTGACCTTCGCCAGCGGCGTGCGCGCGCTGATGCGCCAGGACCCGGACATCATCATGGTCGGCGAGATCCGTGACCTGGAGACCGCCGAGATGGCTATCCAGGCGGCACTCACCGGCCACCTGGTGCTGTCCACCCTGCACACCAACGACGCCCCCAGCGCCATCACCCGTCTGCTGGAGCTGGGTGTGCCGCACTACCTGCTCAAGGCCACCCTGCTCGGGGTCATGGCCCAGCGCCTGGTGCGCACCCTGTGCCCGCACTGCAAGGCCCCGCAGACCCTGGACGAGAACGATTGGCACAGCCTGACCAAGCCGTGGAACGCGCCACTGCCGAGCGGCGCACACAAGGCCGTGGGCTGCCTGGAGTGCCGCGACACCGGCTACCGCGGGCGCGCCGGGGTCTACGAAATCATGCTCCTGGGCGATTCGATCAAGCCGCTGATCACCGCCGACACCGACCTCATCGCCCTGCGTCGCCAGGCCTTCAAGGAAGGCATGCGCAGCCTGCGGCTATCCGGGGCACAGAAGGTCGCCGCCGGCCAGACCACCATCGAGGAAGTGCTGCGGGTCACGCCGCAGAGCGAGCAGAAATAGCGCCCGCCCTCAGGGCGGGCTCAACGGCCGAGGACGGCCGCCACCTGCTGCGGCTGACAGTTGAGGTAGGCGGAGTTCTGCAGCCAGCGCCGATCGGGGTACCAGGCGAAGACGAACTGCCCTTCCTTGAGCTGGTCCACCACCAGGCGCGCGACCTCTGGGCGCACCGCGGGACAGCCGAGGCTGCGCCCGATGCGCCCCTGGCTGTCGGCCAGGCGCGGATCGACATACTCGGCACCGTGGATGACGATGGCCCGCTCGCGGGCGCGATCGTTGACCCCCGGTTCCAGGCCGTCCAGGCGCAACGAGTAGCCATGCTTGCCGCGATAGCTCTCGGCCGCACGGAACAGCCCCAGGCTCGACTGGAAGCTGCCGACCACATTGGAGAAGCGGTTGGCGTGATTCTCCCCGGACAGGCGCCCGTGGGCGACCAGGTCGCGCAGCACCAGCTGCTTGCGCTGCAGGTCGAATATCCACAGGCGCCGCACCGTGGACGGCTGCGAATAGTCGATCACCGCCAGGCGCTGGGCCTGGTCGGCGCCATGGTTGACCGCGCACTGCATCGCCGCCACGGCATGGCGTAGCACCTGGCGGTCCAGCCCGGGGGCGACCCGCGCCAGGCTGTCGACCAAATCCGCCGTCGGCGTACCGGCCTGCAGAGGCGCTGCCAGCAGGTAGGAAAGCACAGCCTGCAGGCACAGGCGTCGAAGCAGTCTGGTCACACTCCCCCCATCGAAGCCTTGCTCCTGGTCCCTAGGGTATCGGGCTCCAATCGGCTGCGGCCATGGTTTGCGGATTGGCTAAAAGCCTGTTCGACTAGACGGGCTAGCGAACCATGGGCTGGAGTCGACAAGTGTACAAAAAATCCGCACATGGGCTCATCACCGGCTGTCTGCTGGCCTCTGCAGCCCTCGCCCAGGGCGCCGACGAGCGATCGGCCGACGCCATTCGCCTGACCTTCGCACAACGCCCGGAGGCCTGCGCCCCAGGGATCGCGGCTGGCGAGCTGCAGCCCCGCGGTTTGCTCCAGCGCCTCTATGCCCGGCACGGCTTCGCCCCCCTCTGGCAGCAACCCGGCCGACGGACGGCCCTGCTGAACGAGCTGACGCAACTGCGCGACGACGGCCTGGACCCGGCCGATTACCCACTCGCCGCCCCCGCCGAAGCGCCCGGGCCGTCCGCCCAGCAGCGCGCCTGCGCCGACCTGCTGGCCAGCCGCAGCTACCTGCAGGCACTGCAGCACCTGGCCTACGGGCGCCTGCCACAGGCGTCGATCGAGCCGTTCTGGCGCGCGCCGGACAGCCTCTCTCCGATCCCCCGCCCCGACCTGCTGGAGCTGGCCTGGCGCGGCCTGGATGAGCCGGCGCAGGCATTCAACGGGGCCCGCCCCGCTCTTCCCCAATACCAGGCGCTGCGGCGCGCCTACGCCGAGCGTCGCCGCCAGCCCCCGGCCGAATGGACCCCCATCGCCCCCGGGCGCCTGCTGCGCCCCGGCATGCGCGATGCGCGGGTGGCGCAGCTGGCGACTCGTCTGGTCTCGGAAGGTTATCTGGAGTCACGCCCGGCGTCTGACAACGACCTTTATGATCCACCCCTGCTGGCCGCGGTTCTGCGCTTTCAGGCGAATCATGGTCTGCAGGCCGACGGCCTGGTCGGCCCCGCGACCCTGCACGCCCTGAACACCAGCGCCGCCGAGCGCCTCGACCAGCTACGGGTCAATCTGGAACGCTGGCGCTGGCTGGCCGGCGACATCGAGGCGGAGACCCTGCTGGTGGACATCGCCGGCGGCCTGCTGAGCTATTACCGCGATCACCGGCTGCTCTGGCAGGGCCGCACCGTGGTCGGCCGCCCGGATCGGCAGACTCCACAGCTCAAGTCGCTGGTCAGCCGCCTGACCCTCAACCCGACCTGGAGCGTGCCGCCGACCATCCTGCGCGAGGACAAGCTGCCGGAGATTCTCCGCGACCCGAGCTACCTGGAACGCCATCAGCTACGGGTGATCGACTATGCCGGCAACCCCGTCGACCCGGCCGGCATCGACTGGGAGAACCCGGGGAGGATCATCCTGCGTCAGGATGCCGGGCCGACTAATCCGCTCGGCCAACTGGCCATCCGCTTCGCCAACCCCTACTCGGTCTACCTGCACGACACACCGAGCCGGCACCTGTTCGCCAAGTCGCCGCGCGCCTTCAGCTCCGGCTGCGTGCGCATCGAGGGCATCCTGGAGCTGCTGCAGACCCTGCTGCCGGCCGACGACTGCGCGGAAATCCTCCGACGCCTGGCCAGCCGGCGCACCCAGAGCTATCCGATCACCCGACGCCTGCCGATCGTCATGGCCTACTGGACCGCCCAGGTGGCCGCCGACGGCGCGTTGATACTGCGCAACGATTTCTATGCCCGGGACGCCGCCCTGCTCACCGCGCTGAACCAGGCTGGGCACTGATTCACAGGCTGAGGTGGCACTTCGGCACGGCAGCGACTATAGGCATACAATCGCGCCCGGTCCGCACAGCACGCACAAGGAGTTCGGTTCCATGGAAATCGGCAGCGTCATCTTTCTCTTCGTCGGCCTCGCCGTGGCCGTGGTTTTCATGGGTTTCAAGGTGGTGCCCCAGGGCTCGCAGTGGACGGTGGAGCGCTTCGGCCGCTACACCAACACGCTCAAGCCAGGACTGAACATCATAGTGCCGGTGATGGACCGCATCGGCCGCAAGCTCAGCGTCATGGAAACCGTGCTGGACATCCCGCCGCAGGAAGTCATCAGCGCCGACAACGCCATCGTGCAGATCGATGCGGTGTGCTTCTTCCAGGTGATCAACGCGGCCCAGGCCGCCTACGAGGTGAACAACCTCGAACACGCCATCCGCAACCTGGTGATGACCAACATCCGCACCGTACTCGGCTCCCTGGAACTGGACGCCATGCTCAGCCAGCGCGACGCGATCAACGAGCGCCTGCTCAAGACCGTGGACGAGGCCACCGCGCCCTGGGGCATCAAGATCACCCGCATCGAGATCAAGGACATCACCCCGCCCACCGACCTGGTCGAGGCCATGGCCAGCCAGATGAAGGCCGAGCGCCTCAAGCGCGCGCAGATCCTCGAGGCCGAGGGTCGCCGCCAGGCCGAAATCCTCACCGCCGAGGGCAAGAAGCAGGCGCAGATCCTCGAAGCCGAGGGCGAGCGCCAGGCCGCCTTCCTCGAGGCCGAGGCCCGCGAGCGCGCCGCCACCGCCGAGGCCGAGGCGACCCGGGTGGTGTCCGAAGCCATCGCCAGCGGCAACGTGCAGGCGGTGAACTACTTCGTCGCACAGAAGTACGTCGACGCCCTGGGCCAGCTGGCCAGCGCCCACAACAGCAAGGTGATCCTGATGCCGCTGGAGGCCAGCCAGGTGATAGGCGCGGTGGGCGGCATCGGCGAGATAGTCCGGGCCACCTTCGCCGGGGCGACCCATGCCGGCGGCGCCCCGGGCGAGCAGAAGGGCTGAGCCATGTGGGACTACCTGCAACACCTGGCGTTCTGGGACTGGCTGGCCGTCGGCACCCTGCTGCTGATCCTCGAGGTGTTCGGCGCCGGCGGCTACCTGCTATGGATCGGCCTGGCCGCCGCCGGCGTCGGCGTGCTGACCTACCTGTTCCCAGAGCTGCCCTGGGCCCTGCAGTTCCTCCTGTTCGGCCTGTTCTCGGTGCTCACCGCGGTGCTCTGGTGGCGCCGTCAGCGCACCGCAGCCAAGCCTTCCGACCAGCCCGGGCTGAATGCCCGTGGCAGCGAACTGCTCGGCCGCGAGTTCCCCCTGCATGAGGCGATCAGCGGCGGACGCGGCAAGATCAAGGCCGGCGACACGCTGTGGCTGGTCAGCGGCCCGGACCTGCCGACGGGCAGCCGGGTCCGGGTGGTCGGCCAGGACGGCGTGCTACTCAGGGTCGAGGCGGCGGCATAGGGGCCGCGGCACAGCCGAGGCGACGGAGCCTTCGGTCGACCCGCCGGAACCCGCAGGCTGCCGGCGACTCTGAGGAATATCACCACCGCTCGGGAGTCACCTCCATGCGCCGTCTCAGCCTGCCCCTGCTCGCCGCTCTGTCCCTCGCCGCCGCGCCGGCCTTCGCCGACAGTTTCTGGCGCGACGTGCTGTCGTCCGGGGCGACGACCGCCTCGACCTACCTGACCTTCAAGGACAAGAAGCTCATAGTGCCCGCCCAGGACGACGCCAGCAGCTTCATCGCCAGCGCCGGGCAGATCCGCGGCCCCTACCTGGAGGCGGCGCTGCAGCAGCTGCGCCGCGACCACCCCGAGTTGCAGGCCAGCGACCTGGAGCTGGCCGCCGCCATACTCGCCGCCGAGCCGCACTAGTCGCGGCACAGCGCATGCGGCCGCCCAGCGGTGGCCGCATGCGTTCGAGCATCCTCACTCCCGATAGGCGTCCAGCGGCACGCAGGCACAGAACAGGTTGCGGTCGCCGTAGACGTTGTCCACCCGGTTGACCGTCGGCCAGTACTTGTATGCCCGGCAGTGCGCGGTCGGCGTCACCGCCTCCTCGATGCCGTAGGGCCGCCGCCAGGGACCGAGCAGGTCCGCCAGGGTATGCGGCGCCTGCTTGAGCGGGTTGTCCTCGGCCGGCCACTCGCCGTTCTGCACCTTGGCGATCTCCGCGCGGATGCTCAGCATGGCCTCGATGAAGCGGTCCAGCTCATGCTTGTTCTCGCTCTCGGTCGGCTCGACCATCAGGGTGCCGGGCACCGGGAAGGACATGGTCGGCGCGTGGAAGCCGTAGTCCATCAGGCGCTTGGCCACATCCTCCTCGCTGATCCCGGTCTGCGCCTTGAGCGGGCGCAGATCGAGGATGCACTCGTGGGCCACCCGGCCGTTGCGCCCGCTGTAGAGCACCGGAAAGGCGCCGCCCAGCTGGTTGGCCAGGTAGTTGGCGCTGAGGATCGCCACCTCGGTGGCGTCCGCCAGCTGCGGGCCCATCATGGCGATGTACATCCAGCTGATCGGCAGGATGCTGGCGCTGCCCCAGGGCGCCGCGCTGACCGCGCCGTTCTGCGGGTCCGGGCCCTCGAGCTCGACCACCGGATGGTTGGGCACGAAGGGGGCCAGGTGCGCGCGCACGCCGATCGGCCCCATGCCGGGACCGCCGCCGCCGTGGGGGATGCAGAAGGTCTTGTGCAGGTTCAGGTGCGAGACGTCGGCGCCGATATCGGCCGGGCGGGTCAGGCCGACCTGGGCGTTCATGTTGGCGCCGTCCATGTACACCTGGCCGCCCTGGGCGTGGATCACCTGGCAGATCTCGCGGATACCCTCCTCGTAGACCCCGTGGGTCGAGGGGTAGGTGGCCATCAGGCAGGCCAGCTGCTCGCCGGCCTCGGCCGCCTTGCGCTTGAGATCGTCGAGGTCGACGTTGCCCGCGTCGTCGCACTCGACTATGACCACCCGCATGCTGGCCATCTGCGCCGAGGCCGGGTTGGTGCCGTGGGCCGAGGCCGGGATCAGGCAGATGTTGCGCTGACTGTCGCCGCGGCTCTCGTGGTAGCGCCTGATCGCCAGCAGCCCGGCGTACTCGCCCTGGGCGCCGGAGTTGGGCTGCATGCTGATGGCGTCGAAGCCGGTGATGGCGCACAACCAGGACTCCAGCTCGTCGATCATCAAACGGTAGCCCTGGGCCTGGTCCTGGGGCGCGAAGGGGTGCAGATCGGCGAACTGCGGCCAGGTGATGGGGATCATCTCGCTGGTGGCGTTGAGCTTCATGGTGCAGGAGCCGAGCGGGATCATCGCCTGGTTCAGGGCCAGGTCCTTGCTCTCCAGCTGCTTGAGGTAGCGCAGCATCTCGGTCTCGCTGTGGTGGGCATTGAACACCGGGTGGCTCAGATAGCCGCTGCGACGGGCCAGGGCGGCGGGGATGCCGTCATCGATCTCTCCGGCATCCAGCACGTCCACCTCCAGCCCGTGGTCGGCGCCGAGGAAGATGGCGAACAGCTGCATGACCGTCTGCTCGTCGCAGGTCTCGTCGAGGCTGACGCCGAGCTTGCCGCGGCCGAGGATGCGCAGGTTGATGCGCGCGGCCCGGGCCGACTCGATGATCGCCGCCTGGCTGCCGCCGACGTCCAGGGTCAGGGTGTCGAAGAAGTGCCGGTTGTCGCGGGCGATGCCGTGCTGCGCCAGGCCGGCGGCGAGCACGGCGGTCAGCCGGTGCACCCGCTGGGCGATGCGCTTGAGGCCCTCGGGACCGTGGTAGACCGCGTAGCAGCTGGCGATATTGGCCAGCAGCACCTGGGCGGTGCAGATGTTGGAGTTGGCCTTCTCGCGGCGGATGTGCTGCTCGCGGGTCTGCAGCGCCATGCGCAGGGCCAGGTTGCCGCGGCTGTCCTTGGACACGCCGATGATCCGCCCCGGCAGGGCCCGCTTGAAGGCATCGCGGGTGGCGAAGAAGGCCGCATGGGGGCCACCGTAGCCCATGGGCACGCCGAAACGCTGGGCCGAGCCGAACGCCACGTCGGCGCCCAGTTCGCCCGGCGGGGTCAACAGCAGCAGGCTGAGCGGGTCGCAGGCCACGCAGGCCAGGGCATCCTGGGCATGCAACCGCTCGATCAGCGGGCGCAGGTCGCGGATCTCGCCGTGGCTATCGGGGTACTGCAGCAATGCGCCGAACACCGGCTGCTCGCCGAGCCTGTCCGGCGTATCGACGACCAGGTCGAAACCGAAGGCCTCGGCGCGGGTGCGCACCACCGAGATGCTCTGCGGGTGACAGTTCTGGTCGACGAAGAACAGGTTGCTCTTGCTCTTGGCCACGCGCTTGGCCAGGGCCATGGCTTCGGCGGCGGCGGTGGCCTCGTCGAGCAGCGAGGCGCTGGCCAGCTCCAGGCCGGTCAGGTCGATGGTCAGCTGTTGGAAGTTCAGCAGCGCCTCCAGGCGCCCCTGGGCGATCTCCGGCTGGTAGGGCGTGTAGGCGGTGTACCAACCGGGGTTTTCCAGCACGTTGCGCAGGATCACCGTGGGGGTGAGGGTGCCGTGATAGCCCATGCCGATCAGGCTGGTCCAGACCTGGTTCTGCTCGGCGTAGCCCCGCAGCTTGGCCAGGGCGGCCTGCTCGTCCAGGGCCGCCGGCAGCTCCAGCGGGCGCTTCAGGCGGATCGCCGGCGGCACCGTCTGCTCGATCAGCGCCGCGCGACTGGGCAGCCCGAGGGCGGCCAGCATGGCCTGTTGCTCGGCCTCGTCCGGCCCTAGGTGGCGACGCAGGAAGGCGTCGGGCTGCTGCAACTGGGAAAGGCGGGGGGTCTGGGACATGGCCATCACTCTGCTAAAAAGACAAAGCCTCGACGATGCGAGGCTCTATCAGCTTAGGAAAAACTCAGAGTTCTGCCCGGAGGATCAGGCGTCCGCGTCGGCCTTGGCCTGGTAGCCGGCGGCGTCGAGCAGCTTGTCCAGCTCGCTGACATCGCTCGGCTTGAGCTTGAAGAACCAGCTGCCGTAGGGGTCGCCGTTGACGCTCTCGGGGCTGTCGGCCAGGGCCTCGTTGATGGCGATCACCTCGCCGCCGATCGGCGAGTAGATGTCGGAGGCGGCCTTGACCGATTCCACCACCCCGGCTTCCTGGCCGGCGGTCAGGGTCTTGCCGACGTCCGGCAGTTCGATGAACACCACATCGCCCAGGGCCTCCTGGGCGTGGTCGGAGATACCGACGGTAACGCTGCCGTCCGCCTCCAGACGAGCCCACTCGTGGCTGGTGGCGTAACGCAGATCGGCGGGGATAGTACTCATGTTTCGTTCCTCATCAGACATGACGGCGACCGCGCCGTCTGGAAAATTTAGCAGGCACTCGCCAGGGCGTCGGCCTTGCGTCGGAAAACCGGGCGCCTAGATCAGCGCCTTGCCATGGCGCACGAAACTCGGCTGGACCACCCGCACCGGGTACCACTTGCCGCGAATCTCCACCTCGGCACGCTCGGCGGTGGCCGCCGGCACCCGCGCCAGGGCGATGGACTTGTTCAGGGTCGGCGAGAAGCTGCCGCTGGTGATCTCGCCCTCGCCCAGGCCCTCGACCCGCACCATCTGATGGGCACGCAGTACGCCGCGCTCCTCCAGTACCAGGCCGACCAGCTTGGGCTGGTTGCCCGCCGCCCGCTGCGCCTGCAGCACGCTGCGACCGACGAACTGACGCGCCTGCGGCTCCCAGGCCACCGTCCAGGCCATGTTGGCGGCCAGCGGCGAGACGTTGTCGTCCATGTCCTGGCCATACAGGTTCATCCCGGCCTCCAGGCGCAGGGTGTCGCGCGCGCCCAGGCCGATCGGCGAGATGCCGGCGCCGACCAGGTCGTTGAAGAAGGCCATCGCCTGGTCGGCCGGCAGCATGATCTCCAGCCCGTCCTCGCCGGTGTAACCGGTGCGGGCGATGAACCAGTCGCCCTCGGCCAGGCCCTGGAAGGGTTTCAGTTCGTGGATCAGCGCGGCACGGGCCTGGGTCACCAGCTCGGCGGTCTTGGCCCGTGCCTGGGGGCCCTGGATGGCGAGCACGGCCAGTTCGCCGCGCTCCTGCAGCTCGACGGCGAAGCCGCTGCTCTGCTGGCGCATCCAGGCCAGGTCCTTGGCGCGGGTGGCGGCGTTGACCACCAGGCGGTAGCTCGGCCGGGCGTCGACGGTGCCGGTCAGGTAGACGATCAGGTCGTCGACCACCCCGCCCTGCTCGTTGAGCATGGCAGTGTAGAGGGCCTTGCCGGGTGCTTGCAGGCGCGCCACATCGTTGGCCAGCAGGTGCTGCAGGAAGGCCTGGGCCTGGTCGCCGCCGACGTCCACCACGCACATGTGGGAGACATCGAAGACCCCGCAGTCGCGGCGCACCTGATGGTGCTCCTCGACTTGCGAGCCGTAATGCAGCGGCATGTCCCAGCCGCCGAAGTCGACCATCTTCGCCCCCAAGGCGAGGTGCAGGTCGTAAAGAGCTGTGCGCTGTCCCATGGATGTCTCCTTGCGGGCTTGGCAGAGCCGCGGGCAGGTGCCGAAGCCCGGCTGAGCCTGCTGAAACAGGGCACTGGCACGGGGGTCGCGCACCCGGTCCGGATGACGGCCCGTGGCGAATGGCGCGCATTGTAGCCGCAAGGTCGGAGCGGGTCATCTTGGCCGATGGCCTCATGGCGCGGCTGACGCGGCGAATGCCTCGCCGTGCGGACTACGCGGACACGCCGCGTCCCGTCCCGACTAGCCGATACGCCGGGCGGAGCGGCGAATCAGCAGAATCACCGGCAGCAGTCCGACCAGTACCAGGGTCAGGGCCGGCAGGGCGGCGCGCGCCCACTCCCCTTCGCTGGTCATCTCGAACACCCGCACCGACAGGGTGTCCCAGCCGAAGGGGCGCATCAGCAGGGTCGCCGGCATCTCCTTGAGCACATCGACGAACACCAGCAGCGCCGCCGACAACACCCCCGGCACCAGCAACGGCAGGTAGACCCGCAGGAACAGCCCGACACCGCCGATCCCGAGGCTGCGCGAGGCCTCCGGCAGCGACGGGCGGATCCGCGCCAGGCTGTTCTCCACTGGGCCATAGGCCACCGCCATGAAGCGGATCAGGTAGGCCAGCAGCAGTGCCGAGAGGCTGCCCAGCAGCAGCGGCTGGGCCGGCCCGCCCAGCCAGGCGGACAGGGGGATCACCAGATGGCGGTCCAGGTAGCTGAACGCCAGCATGATCGCCACCGCCAGCACCGAGCCGGGCAGCGCATAGCCGAGATTGGCCAGGCCGACCAGCGAGCGCATCGGCCGGGTCGGCGCCAGGCGCCGGGAAAATGCCAGCAGCAGGGCCACGCCGACGGTGATCAGCGCGGCCAGCCCGCCGAGGTAGAGGGTGTGCAGGATCAGCGCGCTGTAGCGCTCGTCCAGGTCGAAGCGGCCGCGCTGCCAGAACCACACCAGCAGCTGCAGCACCGGGATGACGAAGGCGCAGGCGAACACCAGCCCGCACCAGGCACTGGCGGCCAGCGCCTGGCCACCCTTGAGGTGGTACAGCGCCTTGCCCCGCGGCCGCTCGTTGCTCGGCCGCACCGCGCCGCGGGCCCGGCGTTCGCCGTAGAGCGCGAGCATCACGCCCAGCAGCAGCAGGCTGGCCAGCTGGGTGGCGCTGGTCAGGCTGTAGAAGCTGTACCAGGTCTTGTAGATCGCCGTGGTGAAGGTGTCGAAGTTGAACACCGAGACCGCGCCGAAGTCGGCCAAGGTCTCCATGATCGCCAGGGCCAGGCCCGCGCCGATGGCCGGCCGCGCCACCGGCAGGGCCACCCGCCAGAACGCCCGCCAGGGGCTCAGGCCCAGCACCCGTGCGGCCTCCATCAGGCCCTTGCCCTGGGCCAGGAAGGCGCCCCGCGCAAGCAGGTAGACATAGGGATAGAACACCAGCACCAGGACGATGATCACCCCGCCGGTGGAGCGCACCCGCGGCAGGCGCAGGCCGCTGCCGAACCAGTCGCGCAGCAGGCTCTGCAGCGGCCCGGCAAAGTCCAGCAGACCGACGAAGACGAAGGCCAGGACATAGGCGGGGATGGCGAACGGCAACATCAGCGCCCAGTCCAGCCAGCGCCGGCCGGGAAACTCGCAGAGGCTGGTGAGCCAGGCCAGGCTGACCCCGAGCAGGGTCACCCCGACGCCGACACCGAGCACCAGCACCAGGGTGTTGCCGAGCAGGCGCAGCATCTGGGTCTGCCACAGGTGCGCCCAGATCTGCCGGTCCACCTCATGCCAGCTCAGCAGCAGCACGCTCAGCGGCAACAGCACCAGCAGGGCGACGGCGAAGGCGATGGGATACCAGCGACGCTGGGCAGGGTGGGCCACGCGGATTCCTCGGAGCGGAAAAAACGACGCCCCGGTCAGGCCGGGGCGTCGGGAGTATAAAGCCGGTTGGCCGTAGGGTGGAAAGCCGCGAAGCGTTTCCACCCGAGGGCGGTGGATGTAAAAAGCGCCCCCCCCTACCCGGCCGTCATCAGTTCCAGCCGGCGCGATCCATCAGCATGGTGGCTTCGGCCTGGCGCTTGCCGGCCACTTCCACCGGGATGCTGTCGGCCTTGAAGTTACCCCAGGCGGCGACCTCGTCGGACGGGGCGACCTTCGGGTTGGCCGGGAACTCCTGGTTCAGCGCGCCGAACAGACCCTGGGCCTCGTCACCGGTCATCCACTCCAGCAGCTGCTGGGCCGCCTCGGCGTGGGGCGCGTGCTTGGTCACGCCGGCGCCGGACAGGTTGACGTGCACGCCGCGGTCATTCTGGTTGGGCCAGAACAGCTTGGCCTTCAGATCCGGGTTCTGCTTGTGCAGGCGGGCGAAGTAGTAGCTATTGACGATACCCACGTCGCACTGGCCGGCATCGATGGCCTGGATCAGCGCGGTGTCGTCCGGAAACACATCGGTGGCCAGGTTGTTCACCCAGCCCTTGACGATCTCCTCGGTCTTGGCCGCGCCATGGGTCTCGATCAGGGTGGCGGTCAGCGACTGGTTGTACACCTTCTTGCTGGTGCGCAGGCACAGGCGGCCTTCCCAGTTCTTGTCGGCCAGGGCTTCGTAGGTGGTCAGCTCGCTCGGCTGCACCCGCTCGGTGGAATAGACGACGGTCCGCGCGCGCAGCGACAGGCCGGTCCAGCTGCCGGTGCTGGAGCGGTACTGGGCCGGGATGTTCTGCTCGATCACCGCCGACTGCAACGGCTTGAGCACGCCTTCCTGCTCGGCCTGCCAGAGGTTGCCGGCGTCCACGGTGATCAGCATGTCGGCCGGGGTGTTCTCGCCCTCGGCCTTGAGGCGGGCCAGCAGCGGCGCCTCCTTGTCGGTGATGAACTTCACCGGCACGCCGGTCTTGGCGGTATAGGCATCGAATACCGGCTTAATCAGCTCGTCGATACGGGCGGAGTAGACCACCACTTCATCGGCGGCCTGCACGGCACCGGCCAGCGCGGTGAGGGTGAGAGCGGCGAACAGACGCTTGCTTGCTTGCATGGATCCTGCCTCTACTGCTTAGGAGAATTGAGGCAAAGAATACTAGTGAATCCCATTTAGTTTCTCAACTCGGTCTCGTCACTGCCGACCGCGGGTCGCCATCACCGAGCCCGACACTCGGCCGTCAGGCAGCCCAGCGGAAGACGGCACCCCGGGGCATGCCGAAGCCACTAGGGGCGCGCCAGCTCGGGCAGGTCGCCGGACAGGCCGAGGGCCTGGCGAACGAACAGGGCCTTGGCCTCGGGCAGGCCATCGACCCAGTCGAGGCCGGCGTTGCGCAGCCAGCGCAGCGGCAGCGGATCGGCCTGGAACAATCGCTCGAAGCCCTCCATCGCCGCCATCATCGCCAGGTTGTGGGGCATGCGCCGGCGCTCGTAGCGGCTCAGCACCCGCTCCTCGGCCAGGCGCTCGCCGCGCCCCAGGGCATGCCCCAGCACCTCGGCGAGCACGGCGGCGTCGAGGAAGCCGAGATTGACCCCCTGCCCGGCCAACGGATGAATGCTGTGGGCGGCATCGCCGATCAGCGCCAAGCCCTCCTCCACGTAGCGCTTGGCGTGGCGCTGGCGCAGCGGAATGCACAGGCGCTTGTCGGCGTGCAGCACCGTGCCCAGGCGCAACTCGAAGGCGCGGCCCAGCTCACGACAGAAGGCGCCGTCGTCCAGGGCCATCAGGCGCTCGGCCTCGCTCGGCAGCACCGACCAGACGATCGAGCACCAGTGCTGGTCGTCGCCGGAGTCGAGCGGCAGGAAGGCCAGCGGGCCGTCGTCGGTGAAACGCTGCCAGGCCGTGGCCTGGTGCGGCTCGGTGCAGCGCACGCTGGTGACGATGGCATGGTGCAGGTAATCCCACTCGCGGGTGGCGCAACCGGCCAGACGGCGCACCGCCGAGTGGGCGCCGTCGGCGGCCACCAGCAGCGGCGTGCGCAATTCGCGGCCATCGGCCAGGTTCAGCAGCCAGCCATCGCCGGAGCGGCGCAGGCGCTCCAGGCGCGCCCCAGCCAGCAGGCCGATGTCGCTGTCGTGCAGGCGCTCGAGCAGGGCATCCTGCACCACGCGGTTCTCGACTATGTGACCGAGCACTGCGGCGTGCACGCTGGCGGCGCTGAAGTGGATCTGCCCGGTGCCGGCGCCATCCCACACGCGCATCTCGGCATAGGCGCTGGCGCGCCGGGCGACGATGCCCGGCCACACGCCGAGGCGCTCGAGCACCCGCTGGCTGGCCGCCGAGAGCGCGCTGACCCGCGGCTCGAAGGCCGCGCTGCGCTCGAAGGGGGCGACGCTGAGCGTCCCGCCGTCCACCAGCAGAATCTCCAGACCGGCATCCTGCAGGGCCAACGCCAGGGCGCTGCCGACCATACCGGCGCCGACGATGATCAGATCCGCATCCATGTCCATTCCTTAATCAGCCTGTCGCGCACGGGGCTTGAGCCGCACGTAGAGGGTCTTGTGCACCCGCGCCACCAGCTCGCCGGCGCCATCGCGCACCTCGACCTGCAACTCGGGCAAGTATTTATCGCCACCGGCGGTACGGGCGCGAACCTCCGCCAGCAGGGCGTCGTCGAGGCGGAACTCGGCGTACACCGGGCCACGCCCCGGGGCGACGAAGTCGATGCTGGCGGCCTTGTCCCAGACAATGTAATCGGCGCCGAGATTCTCCAGCAGCATGAGCATGAAGAAGGGATCGGTCATCGCGTAGAGGCTGCCGCCGAACTGGGTGCCGACGTAATTGCGGTTGTACCAGCTCAGGCCCAGATTGACCCGCACCAGGCGCCAGTCCGCGCCTATATGCCGCACCCGGATGCCGGCGCCCAGGTAGGGCGGGTAGAGGTTCAGCGCCCAGCGCAACCAGCGCGCCTTGCGCGCCGAGCGGCCCGTGTCCATGCGCCGACTCAAGGCTGCGCGCGGGTGCCCAGGCCCATGGCCTGGCGGGCGAACCAGCGCTTGGCCGGCGGCAGCAGATCCAGGCCGAGCAGGCCGATATTGCGCCCGGCGGCGAGCAGCGGCTCGCCATTGCTGAACAGCCGGGTGACCCGGTCGGAGAAGCCCAGGGTCAGCTGCTGATCGCCCCGCTGCCGCCGCAGGTAGCCCTGCAGTACGGCGAAATCGCCCAACGGCGCACGGCTGGCCAACAGCGCCTCGGCCAGGGCCTGGGTATCGCGCAGGGACAGGTTGTAGCCCTGACCGGCGATCGGGTGCAGGCTGTGGGCGGCATTGCCGAGCACCACCAGGTGCGGGCGCACCTGCTCCTGGGCCTCGGTCAGCACCAGGGGGTAGAGGTGGCGGGCACCGACCTGGCGAATGGCGCCGAGGCGATAGCCGAAGACCTGCTGCAGCTCGTCGCGAAAGGCCGTCTCGCCCAGGCGCAGCAAACGCTCGGCGTCTGCCTCGGCCCGCGTCCAGACCAAGGCGCAGCGGTTCTCCGGCAGCGGCAGCAGGGCCATGGGCCCGTCCTCGGTGAAGCGCTCGAAGGCCTGGCCGCGGTGGGCTTCCTGCGGCGTGAGATTGGCAATCAGCGCACTCTGCCCATAGGGCCGATGGCTGACGCCGATGCCGAGCTGCTCGCGCAACCCCGAGCGGCCGCCGTCGGCCAGCACCGCCAGGTCGCACTCCAAGCAGGACTCGTCGTCCAGGGTCAGTCGGTAGCCGTCCGCCAGCGCCTCCAGCCGGGTCACCTGGGCCGGGCTACGCCAGCTGACCACTTCGGCGTCGAGGGCCTGCCACAGGCACTGGCCGAGCCAGGCGTTCTCCGCCACGTAGCCCAGCGCCGGCACCCCCTCCTCCAGCGCGCTGAGACGCGCCGCGGCGAAGCGGCCACGGTCGGAGACATGGATCTGCTGGATCGGCTCGGCGCGCCGGGCAATCTGCTGCCAGATACCCAGGCGCTGGTAGATCTGCTGCGAACCATAGGACAGCGCGGTGGCGCGCGCATCGTAACTGGGCTGGTAACCCTCGCCGGGGGTGAAGGCCTCGATCAGGAAGATCTGCCAACCGCGCGCCTTGGCCGCAGCCTGCAGGGCCAGGGCCAGGCTGGCGCCGACCAGGCCGCCGCCGATGATCGCCAGGTTGACCCGCGACATGGCCTCAGGCCACCTCGCTGCGGGTCGCGGCCATCAGCGCCTCGATCTCGGCGACGCTCTTGGGCACATCGGTGGTGAGGATCTCGCAGCCGTCCTTGGTCACCACCACGTCGTCCTCGATACGCACGCCGATGCCGCGCCACTTCTTCGCCACGTTCGGGTTATCGGCCGCGATATAGATGCCCGGCTCGACGGTCATGGCCATGCCGACTTCGAGTTCGCGCCAGACGCCGCCGACCTTGTAGTCGCCGACATCGTGCACGTCCATGCCCAGCCAGTGGCCGGCGCGGTGCATGTAGAAGGGCTTGTAGGCCTCGCTGGCGATCAGCTCCTCGACCTCGCCCTCGAGCAGGCCCAGCTCCACCAGGCCGGCGGTGATCACCCGCACGGTCGCCTCGTGGGCCTCGTTCCAGTGCCTGCCCGGGGCGATGTACTTGAACGCCTCCTCGTTGGCCGCCAGCACCAGCTCGTAGATGGCCTTCTGCTCCGCGGAGAAGCGCCCGTTGACCGGGAAGCAGCGGGTGATGTCGCTGGCGTAGCAGTCGATCTCGCAGCCGGCGTCGATCAGCACCAGGTCGCCATCCTTGAGCGGCGCGTCGTTCTCGCGGTAGTGCAGGATGCAGGCGTTCCGGCCGGCGGCGACTATGGAGCCGTAAGCCGGCATCTTCGCCCCGCCTTTGCGGAACTCGTAGTCCAGCTCGGCCTCCAGATGGAACTCGTGCAGGCCCGGGCGGCTGGCCTGCATGGCGCGGATGTGGGCACGGGCGGATATCTGCGCGGCCTCGCGCATCACCTTGACCTCGGCGGCGCTCTTGTACAGGCGCATGTCGTGCAACAGATGATCGAGGGCGACGAATTCGTTGGGCGGCTGGGCGCCCTGGCGCGCCTTGGAGCGAATCTGGTTGATCCACTCCATCAGGTGGCGGTCGAACTCCTGGTTGGTGCCCATGGCGTAGTAGACCCGCTCGCGGCCCTCGATCAGGCCCGGGAGGATGTCGTCGATGTCGCCGATGGGGAAGGCATCGTCGGCGCCGTACTGGGCGATGGCGCCGTCCTGGCCGGCGCGCAGGCCGTCCCACAGCTCGCGTTCGGGATCGCGCTCACGACAGAACAACACGTATTCGCCGTGTTCGCGGCCGGGAATCAGGGCGATCACCGCCTCCGGCTCGGGAAAGCCGGAGAGGTACTGGAAGTCGCTGTCCTGGCGGTAGACGTGCTCGACGTCACGGTTGCGGATGTACACCGGCGCGGCCGGCAAGATGGCGATGCTGTTGGGCTCCATCTGCGCCATCAGCGCCTTGCGCCGACGGGCGTATTCCGACTTGGGGATGCTGGTCATGGGCAGGACGGTCCAGTGCGAGGGGGGGGAGGAGTCAGTGCAGCGACGGCTTGGCGGCCGCCACCGGCTTGGCGCACTCGCTGAACAGCAGCAGCGGGGCGACGCGCAGGTATTCCATCACTTCCATATAGTCGTTCTCGCCGTCCTCCGACTCCTCCAGGGCATTCTGCACCTGGGCGATGGCCGACAGGTCCTGCAGCACCTCCATGGCCTCGGCGCTCAGGGCCTGGTCGCCGGCGGTCAGGCCGAAGCCGCCGAGAAAGCCCTGACACCACTGGCCCAGGGCCTTGGCCCGCTCCTGCAGCGGCGCCTCGTCCGGCGGCAGCAACAGCACCACGGCGATCTCGTCGCCGGCCAGCTCGCCCTTGACCATCTCCTGTAGGCCGATCAGCGCCTGGCGCACGTTGTCCTGCGGGGCCTCGCCCAGCAACTCGGCGGCGTCCACCAGCCAGCCGTCGACATCGAAGCCGGCGCCGGCGCAGCTGCGCCCCAGCAGCAGGCCGTGCAACTCGGCGGGGGAAACGGGATTGGTGCTGCTGGCGAGCAGCGCGGCAAAGGCGGCGTAGGCGGAACTGGAAGTCGACATAGATAACTAGGCGCCAGACGGCGCAATCACTAGAATGGAGGCCTCGTATCCTAGCACCGGCAGGCGCGGCAAGACCATCGGCGGGTTTGACCCCATCGCCCGTCGCGCCTATATAGTCCGGTCAATCCTTGCCTTAGCGAGAGCCCATGGAAGACGCCGATCTGCACGCCCTTACGACCAAGCTGGACCTGCTGATCCAGCGCGTCGAGCAGCTTAAGGCCCACAACCGACTCCTCCTGGCGAATGAAAAGGCCTGGCGCGAAGAACGCGCCCATCTGATCGAAAAGAACGAAATGGCCCGGCACAAGGTCGAATCGATGATTTCGCGCCTCAAAGCCCTGGAGCAGGACTCATGACCCAGTCGAATACCGTCACCGTCCACATCCTGGACAAAGAATATTGCATCGCCTGTCCGCCGGACGAACGCGCCAACCTGGAAAGTGCTGCGCGCTACCTGGATGGCAAGATGCGCGAGATCCGCTCCAGCGGCAAGGTCATCGGCGCCGACCGCATCGCCGTGATGGCCGCCCTGAACATCTCCCATGAGCTGCTGCACAAGCAGCAAGACCTGGAGCAGCATTCGAGTTCGACCCGCAACCAGGTGCGCAGCCTGCTCGAGCGGGTCGACCTTGCTCTGGCCAATGACGGCGATGGCCAAGGTGCCTGATTGCAACGCCACGGTTTCGGGTATACTGGCGCCGCTCCCTGGAGTGTGCGCCAGTCGGTGATGTCCCTGAGCCGATACGCACAAACCCGGGGGTTGCATGTTGAGGCAGGTGTGCATGTCCGCCTGACGGAAAGCCTTAACGCCTCCTGCAACCTCCACCTTGAACTCTCGGGTTCAAGGGCTAAACCGACAGCGGCACGTCGGGGAGCCACCTCTTTCTGCCTGCTGCCCTGCCCCGGCAACCGGTATCCTGCCTGATATGCTCGAAGCCAACGACCTGACCCGTGCGCAACTGCGCCGCCTGCTGCGCAAGGCCCGCAGCGCCCTCGACGCACCGGCCCAGCGCCGCGCCGCGCAGGGCCTGTATCGCCAACTGAGCCATCACCCACGCTTTCGCCGCGCGCGGCACATCGCCCTGTACCTGCCCAACGACGGCGAGATCGACCCCAGGCCACTGCTGCGCGCCGCCCAGCGGCGCGGCAAGGCCACCTACCTGCCGGTGCTCAACCATTGGCCGCGCAGCAAGATGGTGTTCCAGCGAGTACGCGCTCACGAAAAAATGATCCCGAACCGCTTCCGCATTCCCGAGCCCAAGCGCAGCCGGGCGCAGCAGCGCAAGATCTGGGCACTGGATCTGATCCTGCTGCCGCTGGTCGGTTTCGACCGCCATGGCGGCCGCCTGGGCATGGGCGGCGGTTTCTACGACCGCAGCCTCGGCTATCGCGACATGCGCAAAAATTGGCACAAGCCGACCCTGTTGGGCCTGGCCCACGAATGCCAGCAGGTGGATCGGCTGACCATGGCCAGCTGGGACGTGCCGCTCGAGGCGACGGTGACGGACAAGGGCTGGTACTGAAGGCGGCATCCCGGCACCGCGTCAACCGCGGCGCCGGGATGCCAGGGCTTGCGGCCTCAGGGCTGCTGGGTGACCTCGGCGGGCGCCTGACTCTGGCGCTCCCACAGGCTCTGGGTGTAACCCGTAGTAACCATGCCCAGGCTGAACAGTATGACCAATACCCACAGTAGATCTGGCTTGCGTTTCATCGAATGCCTCCCCCTTCAAGGCACACTGCGCACGGTGGACCGGCGGCGTTTTTCTTATCGGCCGAATGAGCTGCCTGGCGCGAGGGCCGGCATTGTCGGCCAACCTCGAGCACCTCGCAATATCAGGCGCCAAACGGTTGTCGACTGCACTTACGACCATAGGTTCGCTAAATGGACCGAGCAAAGGGAGCAAAGTTCATGCCTTACTGGCTGATGAAATCGGAACCGGACGAACTCTCCATCCACGACCTGCAGCGCCTCGGCGAAACCCGCTGGGACGGGGTGCGCAACTACCAGGCGCGCAACTTCCTGCGCAGTATGCAGGCCGGCGACGAGTTCTTCTTCTATCACTCCAGCTGCCCCGAGCCCGGCATCGCCGGGATCGCTGCCATCAGCCGGACGGCCTATACCGATCCGAGCGCGCTCGACCCGCACAGCCACTACTTCGACGCCAAGGCCAGCGCCGAGAAGAACCCCTGGAGCGCGGTCGACGTGCGCTTCGTCGAGGCCTTCGCCCGGGTCATCCCGCTGGCCGAACTGAAGCAGCAAAGCGCCCTGCTCGAGCTGCCCCTGGTGCAGCGCGGCAGCCGTCTGTCGGTGATGCCGGTCAACGCCGAGCAGTGGGCAGCCATCCTCGCCCTGCGCTAGGTGCAGGGCGCCGCGCAGCCCCTCGTCAGCGCTGCAGGATCAGGTTGTTGAACAGCAGGTCCTCGACCACCGGCAGCCCCTCTTCCTGGGTGAGCACCTGTTGCACCTGCTTCAACGCCTCCTGACGCAGGACCTCCTTGGCATCCGGCGCACTCAGGCCTTCCTCGGTCTGCTGGGCGAACAGCATCACCAGCTGATTGCGGATCAGCGGCTCATGGTGCGTCACCTTGGCCTGAGCCTCGGGCCCGCTGACCCGTAGCGCCACATCGGCCTTGTAGAACTTCAGCTTCGGCCCACTGCCGAAGTTGCCGACCAGGGCCGGGAACAGGTTGTGGTAGATCACCTGCGGTGCGGCGGCCTTCTCCTCCTCTTCGGCCAGGGCCGACAGGGGCAGCGACAGGGCGAACAGTGCAGCGATAAGGACTTTCACGAGCGAGATCTCCACTAGGTTGCGCCCTAGCATAGCCATTGCCGGGCCGGCGCCCAAGCCCGATGCTTATGCCGCGCCATCAGGCCGGGCCATGCTCGTTGACCGCCGGAACCGCCTTCCTACACTGCGGGCCATACCCCAAGAGGACGAATCCGATGAAAGCCGTGCTGTGCAAAGCCTTCGGCCCCGCCGAAACCCTGGTCCTGGAAGATGCCCCCGACCCCGAGCCGAAGAAGAACGAAGTGCTCCTCGAGATCCACGCCGCCGGGGTCAACTTCCCCGACACCCTGATCATCGAAGGCAAGTACCAGTTCAAGCCGCCCTTCCCCTTCTCCCCGGGCGGCGAAGCCGCCGGCGTGGTGAAGGCGGTCGGCGAGAAGGTCGGCCACCTCAAGGTCGGCGACCGGGTCATGGCCCTGACCGGTTGGGGCAGCTTCGCCGAACAGGTCGCGGTGCCCGGCTACAACGTCATGCCCGTTCCGCCGAGCATGGACTTCGTCAGCGCCGCCGCCTTCGGCATGACCTACGGCACCTCGATGCACGCACTCAAGCAGCGGGGCAAGCTGCAACCCGGCGAGACCCTGCTGGTACTCGGCGCCTCCGGCGGCGTCGGCCTGGCCGCGGTGGAGATCGGCAAGGCCATGGGCGCCAGGGTGATCGCCGCGGCCAGCAACGCGGAGAAACTGGAGGTGGCCAGGGCCGCGGGGGCCGACGAACTGATCGACTACAGCGAGCAGAGCCTGAAGGACGAGGTAAAGCGCCTGACCGGCGGTCAGGGCGCCGACGTGATCTACGACCCGGTGGGCGGCGACCTGTTCGACGCCGCCATCCGCAGCATCGCCTGGAACGGCCGCCTGCTGGTGGTCGGCTTCGCCAGCGGGCGCATCCCCGAACTGCCGGTCAACCTGGCCCTGCTCAAGGGCGCTGCGGTGGTCGGGGTGTTCTGGGGCGCCTTCGCCCAGCGCCAGCCCCAGGACAACGCCACCAACTTCCGGCAGCTGTTCGCTTGGCATGCCGAGGGCAAACTCAAGCCGCTGGTCTCGCAGACCTTCGCGCTGGAACAGGCCGGCGCGGCGATCGACTGCCTCGGGCGGCGCCAGGCGGTGGGCAAGCTGGTGGTCCGGGTCAGGTAGACCGCGCCAACGAAAAAGGCCGCCAAACTGGCGGCCTTTTTCATGAACGGCGCTCAGCCCCTGGGTGCATAGGCGAACACGTCGGCACGCATCTGGTGCGCGTCCATGCCGGCCTCGACCAGCGCATCCAGGGTCGCGTAGACCATCGCCGGCGAGCCGCTGGCGTAGACGTGCAGCGGCTTGAGGTCGGCGAAGTCCTCGCGCACCGCCTCGTGCAGCAGGCCGCAGCGGCCCGCCCAGCCACACTGGTCGCTGACCACCTGGTGCAGGAACAGATTGTCCAGCCCCTGCCAATCGCTCCAGCACGGCAGCTGGTAGAAATCCTCGGGCCGCCGGGCACCCCAGTACAGGTGCACCGGATGCTTGAAGCCGGCGGCGCGACAATGCTCGATCAGACTGTGCATCTGTGCCATGCCGGTGCCGGCGGCGATCAGCACCAGCGGGCCCTCCGGCAGCTCGGCCAGGTGGGTGTCGCCGAACGGCAACTGCACCCGGGCAAAGCCCTGGCCACGGAGGAAGGCCAGCAGACCGCGGGTCGCCTCGTCGCGGGCCAGGATATGCAGCTCCAGCTCGCGGCCGCGGTGCGGCGCCGAGGCCAGGGAAAAGGCGGCGAACTCGCCGTCCTCGCGCTGCAGCAGCAGGTACTGGCCGGCGTGATAGCGCGGGTTCTTGCCCGCCGGCGTACGCAGCTGCACGCGGAACACGTCGCCGCCCACCGCCTCGCAGGCGATCAGCTGGCAGCTCAGCTCGCGCACCGCCAGTTCGCCGGGCGCCATCACCCCGTCCCAGTGCAGCACGCAGTCGCCCAGCGGCTCGGCCAGGCAGGTGAGCAGCTCGCCATGATCCAGTTCGGCATCGCCCTGACGCACCCGCCCCTCGACCAGCAATGCCGCGCAGATATGGCAGTTGCCGTTGCGGCAGCTTTGCGGGCAGTCGTAGCCCAGGCGCCGGGCGGCGTCGAGGATGCGCTCACCGGGCCGAGCCTCGAGCACCGCGCCTGAAGGTTGCAGAGTGACACGCATCAATCGATTCCCAACTCGTTCCATAGTTCGTCGACCCGTCGCTTGACCGCCTCGTCCTGGACGATGGCGCGGCCCCATTCGCGCGTGGTTTCGCCCGGCCACTTGTGGGTGGCGTCCAGCCCCATCTTCGAGCCCAGGCCGGAGACCGGCGAGGCGAAGTCCAGGTAGTCGATCGGCGTGTTGTCGATCAGCACCGTGTCGCGCTTGGGGTCCATGCGCGTGGTGATGGCCCAGATCACGTCGTTCCAGTCCCGCGCATCGACGTCGTCATCGGTGACGATAACGAACTTGGTGTACATGAACTGTCGCAAAAACGACCAGACACCGAGCATCACCCGCTTGGCGTGGCCCGGGTACTGCTTCTTCATGGTCACCACCGCCATGCGGTAGGAGCAGCCTTCCGGCGGCAGGTAGAAGTCGGTGATCTCGGGGAACTGCTTCTGCAGGATCGGCACGAAGACTTCGTTGAGCGCCACGCCGAGGATCGCCGGCTCGTCCGGCGGCCGCCCGGTGTAGGTGCTGTGGTAGATCGGCTCACGGCGGCGGGTGATGCGCTCGACGGTGAACACCGGGAAGCGGTCGACCTCGTTGTAGTAGCCGGTGTGGTCGCCGTAGGGCCCCTCGTCGGCCATCTCGCCGGGGTGGATCACCCCCTCCAGGACGATCTCGGCGCTGGCCGGCACCTGCAGCTCGCTGCCGCGGCACTTGACCAGCTCGGTCTTGTTGCCCCGCAGCAGGCCGGCGAAGGCGTATTCGGAGAGGCTGTCGGGCACCGGGGTGACGGCGCCGAGGATGGTCGCCGGATCGGCGCCGAGGGCCACGGCCACCGGATAGGGCCGGCCCGGGTATTTCTCGCACCAGTCGCGGAAATCCAGGGCGCCGCCGCGGTGGCTGAGCCAGCGCATGATCAGCTTGTTGCGGCCGATCACCTGCTGGCGGTAGATGCCGAGGTTCTGCCGCTCCTTGTTCGGCCCCTTGGTGACGGTCAGGCCCCAGGTGATCAGCGGGCCGACATCGCCGGGCCAGCAGGTCTGCACCGGCAGCTTGCCCAGGTCGACGTCCTCGCCCTCCTCGATCACCTCCTGGCAGGGCGCGTCCTTGAGCACCTTGGGCGCCATGGCCAGGACCTTCTTGAAGATCGGCAGCTTGGACCAGGCGTCCTTGAGCCCCTTCGGCGGCTCCGGCTCCTTGAGGAAGGCCAGCAGCTTGCCGATCTCGCGCAGCTCGCCGACCTCCTCGGCCCCCATGCCCAGGGCCACCCGCTTGGGCGTGCCGAACAGGTTGCCGAGCACCGGCATGGCGAAGCCCGTGGGCTGCTCGAACAAGAGTGCCGGGCCGCCGCGGCGCAGGGTGCGGTCGCAGATCTCGGTCATTTCCAGCACCGGGGAAACCGGCGTGTGGATACGCTTGAGTTCGCCGCGCGCCTCCAGGCCACGGATAAAGTCGCGCAGGTCGCGATACTGCATGCAGGAGCCTCGTCTCGGGCCAGCCAGTGGGGGGGCAAAGTTTAGCGCCGAACTGGGTTATTCAGAAGGATAGCGGGCACGCAGATACACGAAAGCCGGGTTTCCCCGGCCTTCGTCACAGCGCAGCGGCTTACTTGCGACGCATCGACAGGAAGAACTCGTCGTTGGTCTTGGTTGCCTTGAGCTTGTCGATCAAGAACTCGATGGCGGCGATCTCGTCCATCGGGTGCAGCAGCTTGCGCAGGATCCACATGCGCTGCAGCTCGTCCTCGGCGGTCAGCAACTCCTCGCGGCGGGTGCCGGACTTGTTGATGTTGATGGCCGGGAACACGCGCTTCTCGGCGATCCGGCGGTCCAGCGGCAGCTCCATGTTGCCGGTGCCCTTGAACTCCTCGTAGATCACCTCGTCCATCTTCGAGCCGGTCTCCACCAGCGCGGTGGCGAGGATGGTCAGCGAGCCGCCCTCCTCGATGTTGCGCGCGGCGCCGAAGAAACGCTTGGGCTTCTCCAGGGCGTGGGCATCGACACCACCGGTGAGCACCTTGCCGGAGCTGGGGATCACGGTGTTGTAGGCGCGCGCCAGGCGGGTGATGGAGTCGAGCAGGATGACCACGTCCTTCTTGTGCTCGACCAGGCGCTTGGCCTTCTCGATCACCATCTCGGCGACCTGCACGTGGCGGGTCGGCGGCTCGTCGAAGGTCGAGGCGACCACTTCGCCGCGCACGGTACGCTGCATCTCGGTCACTTCTTCCGGGCGCTCGTCGATCAGCAGGACGATCAGGTGGCACTCGGGGTTGTTGCGGGTGATGTTGGCCGCGATGTTCTGCAGCATGATGGTCTTGCCGGCCTTGGGCGGGGCGACGATCAGGCCGCGCTGGCCCTTGCCGATCGGTGCGCAGAGGTCGATCACCCGACCGGTGATGTCCTCGGTGGAGCCGTTGCCGGCCTCCATCATCAGGCGCTGATTGGGGAACAGCGGCGTCAGGTTCTCGAACAGGATCTTGCTCTTGGCGTTCTCCGGACGGTCGTAGTTGATGGTATCGACCTTGAGCAACGCGAAGTAACGTTCGCCTTCTTTCGGCGGGCGGATCTTGCCGACGATGGTGTCGCCGGTGCGCAGGTTGAAGCGGCGGATCTGGCTGGGCGAGACGTAGATGTCGTCCGGGCCGGCCAGATAGGAGGCGTCCGCGCTGCGAAGGAAGCCGAAACCGTCCTGGAGGATCTCCAGCACGCCATCACCGGAGATTTCCTCGCCGCTCTTCGAGTGTTTCTTCAGCAGCGAGAAAATCACGTCCTGCTTGCGCGAACGGGCCATGTTCTCGATGCCCATCTGTTCGGCCATTTCCAGCAGTTCGGTGATCGGCTTTTGCTTGAGTTCGGTCAGATTCATAGGAATGACGTAATCATGAAGGAGGGAAAATAAGCTAGTAGCTTGGGAAGCCGCGCCGCTGGGAGGCGAAAGGATCGCCTACGGGTGTAGCGAAGATATTCGAGTAGGAATGCGTCGGCGACGGCTTGCAGAGGGCTGCATAGGAAATGCAGCGAGGCCGAATGTAACACCGGCCCGACGAAGGCGTCTAGCCTTCGGCCAGAAAAAAGCCCCGCAGGTGACGGGGCTTTTTCGTGCACAGCGACTTTAGATGTTGCTGTCGAGGAAAGCCGCCAGTTGCGACTTGGACAGGGCGCCGACCTTGGTCGCCTCGACGTTGCCGTTCTTGAACAGCATCAGGGTCGGGATACCGCGCACGCCGTACTTCGGCGGGGTGTCCTGATTCTCGTCGATGTTCAGCTTGCAGACCTTCAGCTTGCCCTGGTAGGTCTGGGCGATCTCGTCAAGAACCGGGGCAATCATCTTGCACGGGCCGCACCACTCAGCCCAGTAGTCGACCAGTACCGGACCCTCAGCCTGGATAACTTCTTCATCGAAGCTAGCATCGCTGACGTTGGTGATGAAATCGCTCATGGAAAGTCTCCGTGTTCGGAAGCAAAAAGTGATCGATATCATAGCCCGGCTTGCCTGGCACAGGAAGGCGGGCGCCATTGAGCTTAACTATGGGGCAGGACAAACTTATCGACGCCTGACCGTCATGGCCGACGCTGCGAGGCCGGCCATGCGACAACAGTATGCGTTGGCTCACCCGGCCTATCGTGGCAGGATGGCCCTGTCCCGTGTCGAGACCCTGACCCCATGCCGCACACCCCAGCCGAGTCCTTTCCCTTGATTGCAGCCATTGACCTGGGTTCCAACAGCTTCCACATGGTTCTGGCCAAGGCCGATCACGGCGAGATCCGCGTGCTCGAACGCCTCGGCGACAAGGTCCAGTTGGCCGCCGGCATCGACGAGCAGCGCCTGCTCAGCGAGGACGCCATGGTCCGCGGACTCGACTGCCTGCGCCGCTTCGCCCAGCTGACCGCCAGCCTGCCGGAGGGCGCGGTACGCATCGTCGGCACCAACGCCCTGCGCGAGGCGCGCAACCGCGCCGAGTTCATCCGCCGCGCCGAGGCAATCCTCGGCCATCCGGTGGAGGTCATCTCCGGCCGCGAGGAGGCGCGCCTGATCTACCTCGGCGTGTCCCACAGCATCGCCGACACCCCGGGCAAGCGCCTGGTCGCCGACATCGGCGGCGGCAGCACCGAGTTCATCGTCGGCCAGCGCTTCGAACCCCTGCTGCGCGAGAGCCTGCAGATGGGCTGCGTCAGCTATACCCAGCGCTTCTTCCGCGACGGCAAGATCACCCCGGCCCGCTATGCCCAGGCTTACACCGCGGCGCGCCTGGAGGTGATGGGCATCGAGCACGCCCTGCGCCGGCACAAGTGGGAAGACGCGGTCGGCGCCTCCGGCACCATCAAGGCCGTCGGCCTGGCTATCCAGGCCGCCGGCCTGGGCACCGGCGAGATCAACGCCGAAGGCCTGGCCTGGCTCAAGCGCAAGCTGTTCAAGCTCGGCGAGGTGGACAAGCTCGACCTCGAGGGCATCAAGCCGGATCGGCGCGGCATCTTCCCCGCCGGCCTGGCGATTCTCGAGGCCATCTTCGATGCCTGCGACATCCAGCGCATGGTCCATTCCGAAGGGGCGCTGCGCGAGGGCGTGCTCTACGACCTGCTCGGCCGCCACCAGCACGAGGACGTGCGCGAGCGCACCCTGAGCGCACTGATGGAACGCTATCACGTCGACCTGGAGCAGGCCGCACGGGTCGAAAGCAAGGCGCTGGAAGCCCTGGAGCAGGTCAAGCACAGCTGGCAACTCAGCGATGACTGGCACCGCGAGCTGTTGGTGTGGGCCGCACGGGTCCACGAGATCGGCCTGGACATCGCCCACTACCAGTACCACAAGCACGGCGCCTACCTGGTCGAGCACTCCGACCTGGCCGGCTTCTCGCGCCTCGACCAGCAGATGCTGGCGCTGCTGGTGCGCGGCCATCGGCGCAACATTCCCAAGGAGAAGCTCGCCGACTTCGGCGAAGAAGGCATCAAGCTGGTGCGCCTGTGCGTGCTGCTACGCTTCGCCATCCTCTTCCACCACATCCGCGGCACCCAGGAAATGCCCCAGGTACAGCTGCGGGCAGACCAGGGCAGCCTGGAGATTCGCTTCCCGGACGACTGGCTGGCGGCCAACCCGCTGACCCAGGCCGACTTCACCCAGGAAGCGGAGTGGCTCAAGCGGGTCGGCATCGACCTCAGCGTGCGCTGACCACCGGCGCGGTGAGCTTCTCCAGCAGGCCGGCCTGGGCGCTGCGCGGGTTCTGGTTGCCGGTCGGGCTGCAGCGCAGGTAACGGCCATCCGGCTGCAGCACCCAGGCCTGGGTGTTGTCGGTCAGGTAGCTTTCCAACTCCTTCTTCACCCGGGTGATCAGCTTCTTGCCCTCGACCGGGAAGCAGGTCTCGACGCGCTTGTCCAGGTTGCGCTCCATCCAGTCGGCACTGGACAGGTAGATCTTCTCCTCGCCCTCGTTGAGGAAGTAGAACACCCGGGTGTGTTCGAGGAAGCGGCCGATGATCGAGCGCACCTGGATGTTGTGCGACACCCCGGGAATGCCCGGGCGCAGGCAGCACATGCCGCGCACCACCAGGTCGATCTTCACCCCGGCCTGACTGGCCTTGTACAGCGCGCGGATGATCTTGGCGTCGGTCAGCGAATTGAACTTGGCGATGATGTGCGCCGGCTTGCCCTCGCCGGCCAGCGCCGTCTCGCGGGCGATCAGGTCGAGCAGGGTCTTCTTCAGGGTGAAGGGCGCGTGCAGCAGCTTCTTCATGCGCAGGGTCTTGCCCATGCCGATCAGCTGGCTGAACAGCTTGGCCACGTCCTCGCCGAGGGCCACGTCGGCGGTGAGCAGGCTGTAGTCGGTGTACAGGCGGGCGTTGCCGGCGTGGTAGTTGCCGGTGCCGACGTGGGCGTAGCGGACGATGTCGCCGTTCTCGCGGCGCAGGATCAGCATCATCTTGGCGTGGGTCTTGAACCCCACCACGCCGTAGATCACCACCGCGCCGGCGGCCTGCAGACGGCTGGCCAGAGCGAGGTTGGACTCCTCGTCGAAGCGCGCACGCAGCTCGATCACCGCGGTGACCTCCTTGCCGTTGCGCGCCGCCTCCACCAGGGCATCGACTATCTCCGAGTTGGCCCCGCTGCGGTACAGGGTCTGCTTGATCGCCAGCACGTGGGGGTCCTTGGCGGCCTGGCGCAGCAGGTCGACCACCGGGGTGAAGGACTCGAAGGGGTGCAGCAGGAGGATGTCCTGCTTGCTGACCACGCTGAAGATGTTCTCGCTGTTCTGCAGCAGCTTGGGGATCACCGGGGTGAACGGCGTGTACTGCAGTTCCGGATGGCTATCCAGACCGGTGATGCTGAACAGCCGGGTCAGGTTGACCGGGCCACCGACCTGGTACAGCTCGCCCTCGGTCAGGCCGAACTGCTTGAGCAGGTAGTCGGACAGGTTCTTCGGGCAGCTGTCGACCACCTCCAGACGCACCGCATCGCCGTAGCGCCGGGAGAACAGCTCGCCACGCAGGGCGCGGGCCAGGTCCTCGACGTCCTCAGTATCCACCGACAGGTCGGCGTTGCGGGTCAGGCGGAACTGGTAGCAGCCCTTGACCTTCATGCCCTGGAACAGGTCGTCGGCATGGGCGTGGATCATCGAGGAGAGGAACACGTAGTTGGCACCGGGCCCGCCCACGTCTTCCGGCACCCGGATCACCCGCGGCAGCAGGCGCGGCGCCGGGATGATCGCCAGGCCCGAATCGCGGCCGAAGGCGTCGACCCCCTCCAGCTCGACGATGAAGTTCAGGCTCTTGTTCACCAGCAGCGGGAAGGGGTGGGTCGGATCGAGGCCGATCGGGGTGATGATCGGCGCGATCTCGTCGCGGAAGTAGCGGCGCACCCAGGCCTTGACCTTGGTGTTCCAGTGGCGGCGGCGGATGAAGTTGATGTTGTGCTTGGCCAGGGCCGGAAACAGCACGTCGTTGAGGATCGCATACTGGCGGCCGACCTGCTCGTGCACCAGCTCGCTGATGCGCGCCAGCGCCTGGTGCGGCTGCAGGCCGTCGGCACCGGCCTGCTCGCGGGCGAAGTTGATCTGCTTCTTCAGCCCGGCGACGCGGATCTCGAAGAACTCGTCGAGGTTGCTGGAGAAGATCAAGAGGAACTTCAGCCGCTCCAGCAGCGGATAGGACTCGTCCAGCGCCTGCTCCAGCACGCGGATGTTGAACTGCAGCTGCGACAGCTCGCGATGGATGTACAGGCTGCTGTCGTCCAGGCTCGGCACCACCAGCGGCGGCGCCGGTGTGGGCGCCTCGACCGGCACCGGCTCCGGCGGTTCCGGCAACTCGGCGGCCGGCGCCTGGGGCTCGAGCAGTTCGCTCTGGGTGAGTCCTTCGGTATTCATCGTCTGGTCCTGGGGGACTAGCGCCCCTGTTGCAAGAGTTCTGCCGCGCGAACGGCGAAATAGGTGAGGATGCCATCGGCGCCGGCGCGCTTGAAGGCGGTCAGCGACTCGAGGATCACCGCCTCGGAGAGCCAGCCGTTCTGGATCGCCGCCATGTGCATGGCGTACTCGCCACTGACCTGGTAGACAAAGGTCGGCACGCGGAATTCGCTTTTCACCCGGGCGAGAATGTCCAGGTAGGGCATGCCTGGCTTGACCATGACCATGTCGGCGCCTTCGGCCAGGTCGGCGGCCACCTCGTGCAGCGCCTCGTCGCTGTTGGCCGGGTCCATCTGGTAGCTGTTCTTGTTGCTTTTGCCGAGGTTGGCCGCCGAGCCGACCGCGTCGCGGAACGGGCCGTAGTAGGCGCTGGCGTACTTGGCCGAATAGGCCATGATGCGCACGTTGCTGTGATCGGCCAGCTCCAGCGCCTCGCGGATCGCCTGCACGCGGCCGTCCATCATGTCCGAGGGCGCCACCACCTGGGCGCCGGCCTCGGCATGGGACAGCGCCTGCTTGACCAGGGCGTCGACGGTGATGTCGTTCTGCACGTAGCCGCTGTCGTCGAGGATGCCGTCCTGGCCGTGGGTGGTGAAGGGGTCCAGGGCCACGTCGCTGATCACCCCCAGCTCCGGGAAGCGCGCGCGCAGGGCGCGGATCGCGCGCTGGGCGATGCCCTCCGGGTTCCAGGCCTCGCTGCCATCCAGGGACTTCTTCTCCAGCGGCGTCACCGGGAACAGCGCCAGGGCCGGAATGCCCAGGGCCACCCATTTTTCCGCGGTCTCCAGCAGCAGGTCGATGGACAGGCGCTCGACGCCGGGCATCGATGGAATCGCCTCGCGGCGGCCCTCGCCATCGAGCACGAACACCGGCAGGACCAGGTCGTCGACGCTCAGGCGGTGCTCGCGCACCAGGCGCCGGGAGAAGTCGTCGCGGCGGTTGCGGCGCAGGCGGGTGGCGGGGAACAGGCGGTTGGCGGGGGTAAAGCTCACGGCAGACTCCAGAGCCCGCACGGACGGGCGAGTGTGACAGTTATAAGCGGCCATTATGACCAATAGATGACAGCCCTATCGAGTCTGCGACTGCGCGTCGCAGCGGCCGAGCCGCCATTGTGCTCATGCCGACGCGCCGGCGTCGAGCCAGCCGCGGTTTTCCCCGCCGCGCCGAGGGAGTAGGCTGAACGCCCCGGCCTGCGGTTTGCTCCATGCTCGAAGACCTGCTGCAACAATTCGGTTACCCCGCCCTGGTCCTGGGCACCTTCCTCGAAGGCGAGATGTCGCTGCTGTTGGCGGCCTACCTGGCCCTGCGTGGCTACCTGAGCCTCGAATGGGTGGTGCTCTGCGCCTTCTGCGGCACCTATGCCAGCGACCAGCTGTGGTACCACCTGGGTCGTCGTCACGGCCGCGCCATCCTCGACCGCCGGCCCCACTGGCATGCCTTGGGCGAGAAGGCATTGCGCCACCTGCGCCGCTACCCGGACCTGTGGGTGCTGAGCTTTCGCTTCATCTACGGCATGCGCACGGTGATGCCGCTGGCCATCGGCCTGTCCGGCTACTCCTGGCGCCGCTACCTGCTGCTCGACGCCCTGGGCACGGCGCTGTGGGCCGGCGGCCTGGGCCTGGCCGCCTATCACCTGGGCGCGGCCCTGGAGGTGCTGCTCGGCGACCTGCACCGCTATCAGCGGTACATCTTCGCCGCCCTGCTACTGCTCGCCGCGGTCCTGTGGCTGCGGCGGCGCCTGCGCCGGCCGAGCGACTGACGGCGCCCCGGCAGAATTCGCCCCGCCGCATGTCGCGGTGCGCCGCCAGCGGCTAGGATTGCTAAGGATGACAACCCGCCGGGCGGAGCCCCTTGCGCCCAGGTGATCGAGTGACAGATGACGACAGTATGCGCAGACCTCTTCGCCGGCTCCTGACCGCCCTGACCCTGCTGAGCATCGCCGCCCTGGCCGGCCTCTACCCCTATCGCGCGGCGCTGCTGCCGAAAGCCGATGACCTGAACCACGCCAAGACCCGCCTGGCCCCGCACCTGCGTCTGTTCACCCCGGAAGGCAAGGGGCCGTTCGCCACCGTGCTGGTGTTCCACGGCTGCAGCGGACAACGCCAGGCGATGCTCGACAGCGTCAATGCCTGGCTGCTGCCGGCCGGCTACGCCACCCTGTTCGTCGACAGCTACGCGGCCCGCGGCATCGACGATTGGCGGCCGGTGTGCGCCGGGAAGCGGTTGTGGGGCAACCAGCGCGCCCTGGACGTCTACGCCGCCATCGAGCTGGCCGCCCAACTGCCGCCGGTCGACGGCCAGCGCCTGGCCCTGCTCGGCTTCTCCCACGGCGGCTGGAGCATTCTCGATGCCCTGGCCTACGCCGGCGAGGCCGGCCATGGCTTCGCCGCACCGGGCCGTCAGGGCCTGGAGCGGGTCAAGGCGGCGATCCTCTACTACCCCTATTGCGGCTTTCCCGCCGAGCTGCGTCGACGGATGAACCCGCAGCCGCCGCAGCTGATGCTGCTGGCCGGCGAGGACCACATCACCGACCACCGCCAGTGCCTGGACGCCCTGCAACATCTGCCTGCCGGCGCGATCCAGGTGAAACGCTATGCCCAGGCCGATCATGTGTTCGATCATCTCAGCGATCTGGCCACTTACCAACCGCAACTCGCCAAGGATGCCCAGCAGCTAGCCAGAGGCTTCCTGCGCAGCCACCTCGGCCCAGCCCAATGACCAGGAGTATTGAATGAAAGAGAAAGTGGCAGTGATTCTGTCCGGTTGCGGCGTCTACGACGGCGCGGAAATCCACGAAAGCGTGATCACCCTGCTGCGCCTCGACCAGCGCGGCGCCCAGGTGCAGTGCTTCGCCCCCAATATCGAGCAGCTGCACGTGGTCGACCACTACAGCGGCGACGAGATGGACGAGAGCCGCAACGTGCTGGTCGAGTCCGCGCGCATCGCCCGCGGCAAGATCAAGGACGTGCGCGAACTGCATGTCGACGACTTCGACGCGCTGATCCTGCCCGGCGGCTTCGGCGCGGCGAAGAACCTCTCCGACTTCGCCCTGAGCGGCGCCAACTGCACCGTGCAGCCCGACGTGCTGGCGGCGGCCAAGGCCTTCGCCGACGCCGCCAAGCCGATCGGCCTGATCTGCATCTCGCCGGTGCTGGCCGCGCGGATCTTCGGCAACGGCGTGGAATGCACCATAGGCAACGACCACGACACCGCCGCGGCCCTGACCCAGATGGGCGCCGTGCACCGCGAATGCGAGGTCAGCGAGATAATCGAAGACAGCGCGCGCAAGCTGGTCAGCACCCCGGCCTACATGCTCGCCCAGTCGATCAGCCAGGCCGCCTCGGGGATCAACAAGCTGGTCGATCGGGTCCTCGAGCTGGTCCATGGCGGCTGATCCGACGCGACGGCGCTACGCCAATCCCGCCAATGCGCGCGGCACACCCGCCGCGCCACTGGTCAAGCCCGACGCACTGCGGCAGCGTGGGCGCATTCCATCCAGGCGCAGGCTCCATGACCCAACCCTTCGAACTCACCCCTGAACTGCAACAGGCGGTGAGCGGCTTCTTCCAACGCATCCCGTTCAACCAGCTGCTCGGCATCGAGCTCGAGCTGTTGTCCCCGGAACGGGTGACCATGACCCTGCCGATGAAGGACGAGCTGATCGGCAACTTCATGCACGGCATCCTCCACGGCGGAGTGATCGCCTCGCTGCTCGACGTGACCGGCGGCGCCATGGCGCTGATCGGCGCCTTCGAGCGCCACCAGCATCTGCCCGCCGGCGAGCGCATGGCGCGGCTGTCCAAGCTCGGCACCATCGACCTGCGCATCGACTACCTGCGCCCCGGCCGCGGTCGCGGCTTCACCGCCAGCGCGGTGCTGCTGCGCTCGGGCAACAAGGTGGCGGTGGTGCGCAGCGAGCTGCACAACGACGAGGGCATCCTGGTGGCGGTGGGCACCGGCACCTATCTGTGCGGCTAGGACGGGTCGAGCGCAGCGCTACCGCTGCCGGGGGATGGGTGCCGGCACCTCAACCCAGCCGACTCAAACGCGTCAGGATGCGGTCCAGCGAATTGGCGAAGGCCTGGCGGTCCTTGTCCGAATAGGCGGCCTGGCCACCGCCGACCTGGCCCTGCTCGCGTAGCTCGGTGAAGAGGTTACGGGTGGCCAGCTTGTCGCCCATGTTGCGCTCGTCGAACTCGCGTCCCCGCGGGTCGAGGGCAACCACGCCCTTCTTCACCAGGCGGTCGGCCAGGGGCACGTCGCTGCAGATCGCCAGCTCGCCAGGCACGGCGTGTTCGACCAGGTAGTCGTCCGCCGCATCCGGACCGCTCGGCACCACGATCAGCTTCACGCAGGCGAAGCCCGGCCGGGCCACCGCCTGCCCCGCCACCAGCACCACCTCGAAGCCGCGCTTGAGGGCGAACTTCACCACCTGGTCCCGGGCCGCCCGCGGACAGGCGTCGGCATCGATCCACACACGCATCGACCAGCGATCTCCTCGGGTTGACCGCAGGCAACCGGCCTCAGGCCGGCGCCCGGCGCACCGTGGCCAGCAGTGCCGCGGCGCCGATGAACAGGGCACCGAAGCTGCGGTTCAGCAGGCGCTGCTGGCGCGGCGTGCGCAACAGACCCAGAACCCGCGAGGCAAGCCCTGTGTAGCCGGCCATGACCAGCAGGTCGACGCCGATCATGGTCACGCCCATCAGCAGGTACTGCGGCAGCAGCGGCGCATGGGGGTCGAGAAACTGCGGCAACACGGCGAGCATGAAGATGATCGCCTTGGGGTTGCTGATGTTCACCAGAAAGCCGCGCAACACCAGGGTCAGCGGCCGCCCCAGGGGGCGCTGGGCGGGTGCGGCGGCCATGTCGGCGGGCAGCGCACGCCACTGGCGGTAACCCAGGTAGACCAGGTAGAGCACGCCGAACCACTTGATCAGGCTGAAGGCCAGCGCCGAGGCGGCGAGGATCGCCCCCACCCCGGCGGCAACTATGACGATCTGCAGCGCCAGGCCGATCTGCAGCCCCAGGGCGGTCCAGTAACCGCGCCAGAAACCGTACTGCAGGCCGGAAGACATCGAGGCGATGGCCCCGGCACCGGGCGACAGACTGATCACCCAACAGGCGACGAAAAACGCGAGCCAGGTCTGCAGGGCCATGGCGGATACCTCGAAATGTGTTGTTGACGGGTCGCCCAGAAAAAAGGGCAGGCCTATCAGCCTACCCTTTGCGCTGCGGCACAACCAGCCTCGCCTATCAGTCCGGCGAGCCCTTGCGCAGGTGCACCGGCTCCTGCCCCTTGCGCCGCGCCATGGCGCCGCGCAGGCGGATGTTGACGGCTTCCACCGCCAGGGAGAAGGCCATGGCGAAGTAGACGTAGCCCTTGGGCACGTGCACCTCGAAGGCCTCGGCCACCAGCACGGTACCGACCACGATGAGGAACGACAGGGCGAGCATCTTCAGGCTCGGGTGTTTGTCGATGAAGTCGCTGATGGTGCCCGCCGAGAGCATCATGACGATCACCGAGATGACGATGGCGGCCACCATCACCGACACATTGTCGACCAGGCCCACGGCGGTGATCACCGAGTCCAGGGAGAAGACGATGTCGATGATGGCGATCTGCACGATGATGCCCATGAAGCCGTAGGCCTTGCCGGCGGCCTGCTGCGCCTCCTCGGCGCCCTCCAGGCTGTGGTAGATCTCCATGGTGCTCTTGAACAGCAGGAACAGGCCGCCGAAGAACAGAATCAGGTCGCGACCGGACACGCCCTGGCCGAAGACCTGGAACAGGTCGGCGGTCAGGCGCATCACCCAGGCGATCGACAGCAGCAGGGCGATTCGCGTGCCCATGGCCAGGGCCAGGCCGAAGAAGCGCGCCTTCGGCTGCTGCTCCTTGGGCAGGCGGCTGACGAGGATCGAGATGAAGATGATGTTGTCGATGCCGAGGACGATCTCCAGGGCGGTCAGGGTGAGAAATGCGACCCAGATTTCCGGGTTGGCGAGCCATTCCATAGTGCGTTCGGTCTCGTGATTGCCAGGGTTTGAGTGAGCACCGCCACGCCACGGGCGCAGGGTGTTGCTGAACAGCTGAATAAACGAGTCGCTATCGATAGGGGCGCGAGTCACCTCTGCTTGGCCTCGTGGCGAGGCCTCGCCGAACGGCCTCGGCGTGGCATTCGCCGGGCAACTTGTCCGCTATTTTCCGGCTCAACTGGCTGCCTCCAACTCACGCTGCAGGGCTTCGAGGGTTTCCAGGGCGAGCAGCCAGCGCTCCTCCAGGTCGGCCTCGCGGCCCTTCAGTTTGGCCTGCTCGGCCAGCAGGTCGCGCAGCTCGTCCTTGCGCGCCGCGTCGTACAGCGCGCTATCGCCCAGGCACGCCTCGATCCCGGCGAGTCGCTCGTGCAGCTGGCCGAGTTCCTGCTCCAGCCTGTCGGCCTCGCGCTTGTGCGGCGCCAGCTGCTGGCGCAGCGCCGCGGCGGCCTGGCGCTGGGCACGCTTGTCGGTCCGCTCGAGGCCGGCCTCGCCGCCATTCGCCGGTACCGGGGCCTGCCGCGCGCGGAAGTCCAGCAGCCAGCGGGCGTAGTCGTCGAGGTCGCCGTCGAACGCCTGCACGCGGCCGTCGGCGACCAAGAGGAACTCGTCGGTGGTGCTCTTGAGCAGGTGACGGTCGTGGGAGACCACCACCACGGCCCCGGAAAACTCCTGCAGGGCCAGGGTCAGGGCCAGGCGCATCTCCAGGTCCAGGTGGTTGGTCGGCTCGTCCAGCAGCAGCAGGTTGGGCCGCCCCCAGGCGATCAGCGCCAGGGCCAGGCGCGCCTTCTCGCCGCCGGAGAAGTTCAGCACCGGCTCGTCGCAGCGGGCGCCGCGGAAATCGAAGCCGCCGAGGAAGTCGCGCAGGGTCTGCTCGCGCTCGCTCGGCGCCAGGCGCTGCAGGTGCAGCAGCGGGCTGGCCTGGTCGTCGAGGGCGTCGAGCTGGTGCTGGGCGAAGTAACCCACCACCAGGTTCTCGCCGCGCTGCAGGCGCCCGCCGATCGGCTGCAGCTCGCCGGCCAGGTTCTTGATCAGGGTCGACTTGCCGGCGCCGTTCGGCCCCAGCAGGCCCAGGCGCGCGCCCGGCGCCAGGCTCAGCTTGACCTGTTCCAGCACGGCCTTGTCGCCATAGCCGAGGCGGCCCTCGGCCAGGTCCAGCAGCGGGCTGGAGATCTTGCTGGCCTCGCGGAAGCTGAAATCGAAGGGCGAGTCGACATGGGCCGGGGCCAGTTCCTCGAGGCGCTCCAGGGCCTTGATCCGGCTCTGCGCCTGGCGCGCCTTGGTCGCCTGGGCCTTGAAGCGGGCGATGTATTTTTCCATGTGGGCGCGCTGTGCCTGCTGCTTCTCGTAGGCCTGCTGCTGCTGCGCCAGGCGTTCGGCGCGGGTGCGCTCGAAGGCCGAGTAGCCGCCGCGGTACAGGGTCAGCTTCTGCTGATCCAGGTGGGCCACGTGGTCGACCACGGCATCGAGGAAGTCGCGGTCGTGGGAGATCAGCAGCAGGGTGCCGGGATAGCTCTTCAGCCAGCCCTCCAGCCAGAGGATGGCGTCCAGATCCAGGTGGTTGGTCGGCTCGTCCAGCAGCAACAGGTCGGAGGGGCACATCAGCGCCTGGGCCAGGTTCAGGCGCATGCGCCAGCCGCCGGAGAAGTCGCCGACGCGGCGGTCCATCTGGGCGTGCTCGAAGCCCAGGCCGGCCAGCAACTTGCGCGCGCGGGCGGCTGCCGTGTAGCCGTCGGCGCTGTCCAGTTCGGTGTGCAGGCGGGCGATGGCGGCGCCGTCCTGGGCGGCCTCGGCAGTCGCCAGTTCGGCCTGCAGGCGGCGCAGGTGAACATCGCCGTCGAGCACGTAGTCCACCGCCAGGCGTTCGAGATTATCGACCTCCTGGCGCATGTGGGCGATGCGCCAGTCCGCCGGCAGCAGGCAGTCGCCGGCGTCGGGGCCCAGCTCACCGCGCAGCAGGGCGAACAGGCTGGATTTGCCGGCGCCGTTGGCGCCGATCAGGCCGGCTTTCTGGCCGGCGTGCAGGGTCAGCTCGGCGCCTTCTAGCAGGCGCTGCGGACCACGCTGTAGAGTGAGGTTCTGGAGTCGGATCATAATGGCGGCGAAGTCTATCAGAGTCGCCTGCCACATACCCGGAAAGCACCATGCCCACTGATCTGTGGCGTTTCGCCGAAGACTACTACCAACGCCCTGGCGTCGAGACGGCCTGTCTGCAGTTGCAGGACCAGGGCGCCGATGTCTGCCTGCTGATCTGCGCCGTATGGCTCGGCCGCCGTGGCGTCGCCTGCACGGCGCGGCGAATCGAGCAGCTGCAAGCCATCGCTCGGCCCTGGCAACGCCAGGTGGTCGAGCGCTTACGGCAGATTCGCCAGGACTGGCGGGACGCTGCCCGAGGCGACAACGCCCTGGCCGGGCTGCGCGAGCAGATCAAGCGCCTCGAGCTGGACGCCGAGCGGGTGCAGATGCAGCGCCTGGCTGCGACCAGCCGGGATTGGCCGGCCGAGTCCGCGAAAGACCTGGAGGCCTGGCTGGGCGCCCTGGCACCCAGCCGTACGGCGGCGACCGACGCCGCGCTGCAACAGCTGCGCGGCGCGGCCCTGCCGGCTTAGGACGTCGCGGGCGGCGTGCCGCCACCGTCGTCTGAAGCAGCCCCCGGCGCGCGGGTCGCAGCCTGGGCAGTTGACGGGCTCGGCGCGGGCTTGCGGGCCGCGGGCCTCTTCGCCGCCGGCTTGGCTGCTGGCTTAGCCGCGGACTTGGTCGCCGGTTTTCTCGGTGCCTTGCTCGCGGCCGGTTTGTCGGCAGGGGCTCCGGCCGCATCGGCTGCCTTTGCCGCTGCGGGTTTGGCCGCCGGTTTCGCCGCGGCCCGCGCCGGGGCCTTACCGGCGGTCGTAGCCGCTGCCGGCTTGGCGGGCGCCTTGGTGGCCGACCGGGCGGCGGGCTTGGCGGCCGGTTTCGCCGACGCCGTAGCGGCCGATTTCGCGGCTGCAGCGGCCGGCTTCCTCGCCGCCGGCTTGGCGACGGGCTTGGCAACTGTCGAGGCCTTGCGCGCCGCCGGCTTGGCGGGAACCTTGGCCGCTGGGCTCTTGGCAGCGGCGGCCTTCACCGCGGCCGGCTTGGCTTCACGACTGCTCAGTGCCTTGCTCGCGGCCTCCTTGACCTTGCCCACTCCCTGGGCGAGCTTCAGGCTCTCCTGGGCATCGCGCTTGAGTTGCAGGATGTAGCTGCGGGTCTCGGTCTGCCGCGCCTTGAGGGTATCGAGCAGGTCTTCCAGTTCGGCCACCAGGGTCTTGGCCTTGGTCTGCGCCTTGGCCTTGCCGGCCGCAGCCGCATCCTGCAGCTTGCCCCGAGCCTTGTGCAGTTTTTCCTGGGCGCTGCCACGCTGCTTCTCCAGCTTGGCTAAAAGCTTTTCGGCGTCGGCCAACGCTTGCGAACAAGCCTTTTCCAGATGCTCGAGCAAGCTGCCGGAAAGCTGGTGAAGCAAGTGCAAGGGGGTACCAACGGTATTCTTCTTAGCGTTCTTCTTGGCCGACATGGCGCGCCTCCGCGTGGGGGTGGATGCAGCCCATACTAGTCGCCAGGGGCAGCGGTCGCTAGTGCGGGCCAGGGCCCGAGCGGTCCGTCTCTATCGCCAGGAGGCCTTGCGAGCCGAGTCGGGGCGACCCTGGCCTCTTGCAGCCCTGGGCAGCAGCGCGCGCACGAGCGTAACGGGAGGTGGCCTCATGCCCGAGAAAAGGCCGGGGCATAGGCCCATAGGCGCTCGCGCCGCGCCAGCAGCCACGTTGGGGACCGGGTGAAGGCGGACCACGGAGCGGTGGCCCAGGAAGGGCGATCGGTCGTACCGATGAATGCCAGATGTCGCCGCCGCTTCGCCGCAGCAACCTGGCGTGGCAGGGGCCGGCGACACTCTCCCGCCTGCCCGATGTCGCCCTATTGCTCCAGGTGGGCGCCTAGGGCATGGGACTGGCGCGCCTCGCTCAGAGGGCCGGTGTCGCCTGCTGCTGGTGGGCGTTGTGCAGCACTTCGATCAGGCAGTCTTCCAACTCGAAGCGCTCGTGCAGCAATTGGCCGAGGCGGTTCAACTCCTCCCCCAGCGACACACCGTCACGACAGTCGCCGTTGTCGCAGCGATCATTGAACGACAACGCCACTTCGGTGATCGCCTCGATACGGGGATAGATTCGCTTGGCCAGGTCGAGGCCGCGCTGATCGCCGAAGGCCTTGGCCTCGCTGGTCAGCTGTTCGTAGACCTCGAAATGCCCGGCCGACACGTAGTCGACCAGTACTTCGCAGAATTTCTGCAAGGTTTGCGCATTGGCGCTGGGGGCCCGCGGGGACTCGCTAAGGGCCGCGAAGGCGGCGACCAACTCTTGGCGCTCCTGCAACCAGCGGTCTATCAGCAGGTGAACCCCGCCCCAACGCTCCTGGGCGTTCTGACAACTCTCGAGCATGACGACCTCACTTCCCTTATCGGTATTCCTGTTATACGTCCGATCCGAGACGGTTTATTGTCAATCGGTGCATGGTCTTGGGAAGGCAACCGCGTAATGGCAACTTTCCGGCGGTGCGTGCGAGCCAGATTATGCCCGTGGGCCAGTGCCGGCAAGGCACCGGGTCGAGAAAGTTTCATACAGCCGTTTGATCTGCGCCCCACGCCACGCCTGGGCTCGATCTCCCGGTGGCGGCGCGCAAGATGGCAGGAGATGGGGCCTGGCGGTCAGTCGCGGCGCAACAACTGCACCAGGGCCAAGCCCAGCATGGCGACGAAACCGAGCAGGCTCCATTCCGGAATGCTCATGCCGAACAGGGTCCAGCTGACTTCGGCGCAATCGGCCGAACCATGCAGCACCAGGCGCACGATTTCCTGGAACGGCAGGGCCTCCATCATGTAGTCGAGGCTCGGCAGGCACGCCGGTAGCTGATCCGCCGGCACCCCCTGCAGCCAGATCTGCCGAGCGGCCGTGCCGCCACCGGCCGCGGCGAACAGCAGCGCCAGCCCGGCATAACCACGGCGGCCGGCGCGTCCCGGCGCATGCAGCGCGGCGATCAGGCAAACGAGGCCGAAACCGATCACGCAGACGCGCTGGACGACGCACAGGGGGCAAGGCTCGAGGCCAACCACGTGCTCCAAATAGAGCGCGACGGCCATCAGCACCAGACAGCCAAGACAGGCGAGTGAGTAAAGGGAACGAGGACTGGCCAGGGGCATGGCGGCTCCGAGGGGGATACGAGGCCGCCTACGGTAGAGGAAAGCGCCCGGAGCGATCAAGGCAAAGCCAGCGAGCAGAGCGGTTAGCCATCCGCCCCAAAGCGCCATGCGTCCGCTCGCCGGCGCCCGATGCCAGGGCGCCGGGCTAGAACCCTAGTCGTGGACGGCAGGTTGTGGCAGCGGCAAGCCGCCCAGGCGCCGGTCGAGCAAGCCCAGGCCCTCCTGGAACAACTGGTTGCTGCGCTCGACCTCGCCCAGACGCGCCAGCAGGCGGGCCAGCTCGGCACAGGTCTCCGGATCGCGCTGGAACACCAGGCTGCTCTCGAAGTATTCCTTGGCCTTGCCCCACAGCTGATTCAGCAGGCATAGCCGGCCGACGGTCAGCAACAGGCCGGCGTCCTGCGGATGCTGCTTCAACCAGCCCTCGGCCGCCTGCAGCTGGCGCCCCGGGTTGCGCCCGCGCAGCAGCCCATAGAGGCGCACCAGGCGGCTGTCGTAGTTGCGCTTGAGGGCCTGGTGCAGCAGTTCCTCCGCCTCGCTCTCGGCGCCTAGAACGCGCAGTTGCTCGGCATACACGGCGAGCAGTTCGGGCTCCTGACGCTGGGCCGAGGACAACTGCTCCCAGGCCTGAGTCAGGGCCGCCAGGGCCGCCGACGCGTCGCCTTCGCCGTTCTGCCCGGCGGCGGCCAGACGCCCGTGCCAGGCCTGACGCTCGAGCTCCGCCAGCTCAGCGCCGCCGAGGACCTTGTGCTTGCGCAGCTCCGGCAACAGGCCGAGCAGGGCCGACCAGTCGCCGGCCTGCTGGTACAGGCGCTGCAGCTGACGCAGCACCTGGCGGTGCTGGGGGTAACGCTCGCGCATGATCTCCAGGGTTTCGCGCGCCGAGTCGCTCTGCCCGCGCGCCTGCTGCAGCTTGGCATGGGTCAGGGCGATCGCCAGCTCGGCGTCGGGCTGGCGCTTGAGCGCCCGCTCCAGCAGGGCGTCGCTGTCCTCGTGCTGGCCCAGCTTGTGCGCGGCCCGCGCCGCGCTGAGGTAGTACATCAGGGGTTGCGGGTCGCTTTCCGCCGCCCGCCGCAGGTAGCGCAGCGCCGGCACCCAGCGCCCCTCGGCCAGGTCGACGAAGCCCTGCTCGGAGGCCAGGCGCACGCGGCGGCTGCGGTGCAGACGCGACCAGGGATTGATCAGCCGCCCCGAGGTCAGCAGCAGACGCAGCGCCAGACGCAGCAGGCGCCACAGCAGCCAGACCGCCAGCAGCAACCCGAGGAAGGCCCACAGGCTGGATTCGTAGCGAAAGCCCTGGTAGGCGAACAGCACGTAGCCCTTGTGCTCGGCGATGGCCATGCCGAGCAGCGCCAGCCCCGCCACCACCAGCAGCACGGCGAGCAACAGGAGGACCCGCTTCATGGCCGCGCCTCCTCGTCACTCGGGGTATCGGCGGCCGGCGCTTCGGGGACGAGCCCGTTACGCGCCGACTCCTTGCGCAGCAGATAGGCCTGCACGGCAGTGAGCGAGTCGCTCAGATCCGGTGCGACCACCTCGACGGACTGGCCGATCAACTCGTCGATGCGCGCACGCAGGGCACGGCTGGCCGGGTTGTCGCGGTTGAAGTGCGCATCCAGCACCTCGGCCGCCTGCAGCAGCGCCTGCCGATACACCGGGGTCTGCCCATGCAAGGCGGCCCACTGCGCCTGCTCCAGGGCCAGGCTGAGAGCCAGGCGCACCTGGGTCAGGCTCTGCCCGGCGAGCAGCGGTCGGATGTTCTGGTCGGCACTGAAGTCGATGCGGAAATACTGGGACAGGGTCTGCAGCCCCTGGGACCACCAGCTGGTGCCATCGCCTTGGGCGGCGAGCTCGCCGAGCACCCCGCCCTGGCTGTCGAACACCGGGTTGAGGGCGCTGAGCTGCCCCGCCTGGTCGCGCAGGGCGCCGAGCTGGAGGAACAACCCGGTACGATCCGGGTTGGGCGTCGCGCGCAAGGCCTCCAGGCTCTTGGCCAGCTGCTCGCGGGCGGCGAAGGCCGCCGGATCGTCCTGCTCGCGGAGGATCTCGTCGGCGCCCTGCACCAGGGCCTTGGCACTGTCGATGTCCTGCAGGGCGGACAGGCGCAGGCTGGCCAGGCGCAGCAGGTGCTCGGCCTCGGCCAGGCGCCAGTCCTGGCGGCTGGCGCCGAGCACGGTCTCCAGGCGCTGGTTGAGCAGCTGCTGGTCACCCTGCAGTCGAGCCAGCAGACGCCGGCGCTCTTCCAGCTCGGCCACCGTCGGCAGCTGTTGCAGCCGCGCGCTCAGCCCCTCGGCCTGCTGGGCCACGGCCTCGGTCTGCTCGCGCGCCTCCCGCACCTGTTCGAGTCGCTGTTGCGCCTGCGCCTCCAGGCCCCGCAACTGCCACAGGCTCCAGCCGCCGGCGGCGGCGCCGGCGCCACCCAGCAACAGGGCCAGGGCGGCTACCGGCAAGGCGCCCCAGGTGGAGCCGCTCGGCTTGTCGGCGGCTGGCGGCGCCACATCGGGCGCGTCCGGCACGGGTTGCTCTTGCTCTTTCGGGGAAGTCGCTTCGCTCACGTATCCATCCTTTGCATCAGAGGTCCGCGGCAGGTTGCGCCTGCAACGCCGCCAGCAACGCCGCGGCGCTCGCGCCACGGCAATCCACAACAATCTCGGCGCCCGCGGCATGCGCCTGTTCGGCGACCCGCGGGCTGGGTACGAACAAGGGTAGCCGAGCCAGTTCAGGCCAGTGCTCGCCGGCCAGTAGCCGCAAGTGACTGAACCCCTGGCCGCTGCTGATCACCAGGCCATTCAGACGCTCGCCACGGACCCGCCCGATCAAGGTGCCCTCGGGGTAGTCCGGCAGCCGGCGGCGATACAGCGGCAGGTAGTCGACCTGCACGCCCTGCTCGCGCAGACACTCGGCGAGCCATTCGCGCCCGTCCTCGCCCCGCAGGATCAACACCCGCGGGGTTAAGGCCCGGGTCAATGCCTGCTGCAGCTGGGGCAGCGCCAGCAGGCTCTCGCTGTCGTCGCCCCCATCCGGGTGGTAAACCCGCAGACCGTAGTCGGCGAGGATCTCGGCGGTGGCCGCCCCGACGCCGAACCAGGGCTGCTCGGCCAGCGGTTGCGGCCAGTAGCGGTCGAGCAATTCCAGGCCGAGCCGGGCGGCCGGTTTGCTCACCGCGATCACCGCGCTGTAGCGGTCCAGATCGAGGATGGTCGCGCGCTGCTCGGCGGTCTCGGCCAGCGCCTCGATCGCCAGCAGCGGCAGGCTGCTGCTGTGGATGCCCCGGGTCGCCAGCGTCGCCGCCAGCGCCGGGCATTCCTCGGCCGGCCGGGTCAGCAGCAGGCGCCAGGTATTCACTCGGCGTCGGCCTCGCCGTAGATCGCCTGCAGGATCGCCGCCGCCCCCTGGGCCAGCAGGGCTTCGGCGACCTGCACGCCGAGTTGCTCGGCCGCCGTTTCCGGCGCTCGGCCTTCCGCGCGCAGCAGCAGGCCACCGTCCGGCTGGCCGACCAGGCCGCGCAGCCACAGCTGCCCGCCTTCGCGCACCGCGTAACAGGCGATCGGCACCTGGCAGCCGCCATTGAGGCGCTTGTTCAACGCACGCTCGGCCGTCACCCGCAGGGCGGTGTCGACGTGGTGCAGGGGCGCCAGCAGGGCATGGATCTCGCTGTCGGCGCTGCGGCATTCGATGCCCACCGCGCCCTGCCCGCCCGCCGGCAGGCTGTCCTCGACGCTGATCGAGGAGCGGATGCGATCGGCGAAGCCGAGGCGGATCAGGCCGGCGGCGGCGAGGATGATGGCGTCGTACTCGCCGGCATCGAGCTTGGCCAGGCGGGTATTGACGTTGCCGCGCAGGAACTGGATCTTCAGGTCGGGCCGGCGGGCCAGCAACTGGGCCTGGCGGCGCAGGCTGGAGGTGCCGACCACGCTGCCGGCCGGCAGCGCGTCGAGACTGGCGAAGCGGTTGGAGACGAAGGCATCGCGCGGGTCTTCACGCTCGCAGATGCAGTACAGGCCCAGGCCCTCGGGGAAGTCCATCGGCACGTCCTTCATCGAGTGCACGGCGATGTCGGCCTGGCCTTCGAGCAGCGCGGTCTCCAGTTCCTTGACGAACAGGCCCTTGCCGCCGATCTTCGCCAGCGGCGCGTCGAGCAGCTTGTCGCCGCGGCTGACCATCGGCACCAGGCTGACCCTGAGTCCCGGATGGGCCTGCTCCAGGCGGGCCTTGACGTGTTCGGCCTGCCACAGGGCCAGGGCGCTTTTTCGGGTGGCGATGCGAATTTCGCGGGACATGGGCAATTCCAGAATACGAACCGCCGGGGATGATAACAGGCTGGCCCGCCAAGGGCCTGCGCCGGATGCAAGGCACCCTGCGGCGCCTCTGCACGCCTAGAGACTGTGCATCAGCTTACGCACCCCGGCCACATGCCGGCGGCTGACGACCAGCGCATCGCCATCCAGCCCCTTGAGGTACAGCTGGAAGTGACCGAGGGGAGTACGCTGCAGGCGCTCGATGCGCTCGCGCGCCACCAGGGCGTTGCGGTGGATGCGCACGAAGCGCTCGCCGAACTCGTCCTCCAGCGCCTTCAACGGCTCGTCCAACAGCACCTCGCCGCCCTCGTGGCGCAGCGTCACGTACTTGTGGTCGGCGATGAAGTAGATCACCTGGTCCAGCGGAATCAGCTCGATGCCCTTGCGGGTACGGGCGCTGATATGGCTGCGCGGGCCGCCGCCGGTCTCGGCCGCCGGGCGGGTCAGGGCGGCGAGTTGCACGCGGTTCGGCCGCTCGGCCTTCTTCAATGCCTCGCCAAGGTTCTCCGGGCGCACCGGCTTGACCAGGTAGCCCACCGCGCTGACCTTGAATGCCTCCAGGGCAAATTCGTCGTGGGCGGTGCAGAAGATCACCGCCGGCGGCGCCTCGCGTTCGCACAGCTTGGCCGCAACCTGCAGGCCATCCAGGCCGGGCATGCGGATATCCAGCAACACGATATCCGGCCTCAGGCTGTCGATCAGGGTCAGCGCCTCTTCGCCATTGCTGGCGGCAGGCTCGAGGACTCGATAGCCCTCGAGGTCAGCGACCATCCGGCTAAGACGCTCGCGGGCCAGGGGTTCATCATCGACTATCAGGACATTCATAATGCACCGGCTTCCTGCGTGAGTCTCGCACAAGGATAGCGTAGACAGGTGTAGTGGCGACCGTCACGACGCTCCACGCTGAGGCTGGCCCGGGCTCCGAAAAGCGCCGCGAGGCGCGCATCGATGTTGTTCAGCGCCTGATGGGTGCCGCGCGAGGGTTGCGGTTCGCCCTGTTGCTCATAGGGGTTGCTGACGCACAGCTGGAACACCCCCTCCGCGTAGCTCGCCTCGACCCGTACCAAGCCGCCCTCGATACGCGGCTGGATGCCATAGATCAGGGCGTTCTCCAGCAGCGGCTGCAGGGTCAGCTGGGGAATCGGCAAATCGTTCGGCACCTCGGCCACCTCCCACTGCAACTGTAAGCGCTCGCCGAGCCGGTAGTGCTCGATCGACAAATATCGTTTGGCCAGTGCCAGCTCCTCGCTCCAGGGCACCAGGCTGCCGGGCTTGGCCAGGCTGGCGCGAAACAGATCGGACAGATCCAGCACCGCCTGCTCGGCCTTGTACGGGTCGACGGCCACCAGACTGGCGATGCTGTTCAGGCTGTTGAACAGGAAGTGCGGACGGATCCGCGCCTGCAAGGACTCGATGCGCGCGCGCAACTCGGCCTGCTCCTGCCGCCGCCATTGGCTCTGCAGATAGAAGTAGCGTAGCAGCAGTGCCGACATGATCAGGCTGATCAGCGCATGACGCAGGTACAGGTTGACCTCGCCGTTGTGCGGCAGCGGCCCGCCGAGCTCGTAGTAATCGGCCACCGCGGTGCAGGCCAGGGTCAGGCCGACCACCAGCAGGCAGCACAGCCCACCGGCCAGCGCCGCCCGCAGGCGCGCCAGCCAAGGGCGCAGGCGGCACAGCAGCGCCGCCGACAGCAGCACGATCCACTGCACGAACAGCGAGGTCAGCGCCAGGCGCACCCAGTTGAAGCCGGGCAGCATGGGTTCGGCGAGCACCAGCACCAGCACCAGCAACTCGGCGAGCAGCACCATGCTCAGCAGGGCTTCCGGCTCGCAGAGTTCGGGAACGAAGAAATCGTCGGCCGGGGCCGCGAGGTGCTTGGGGGTAATCCATTGAATAGGCATCGGCGCAGTTTCCGTGTAGCGCCCCCTGGCGGCAAGGCAGCCGGCTCTCAGCGGGCCGAATAAATCGCCGAAATACCCTGCCGACACATGGAACTGTGACCTGGCCAACACTGGTCAGAGCACTCGCGGCAGGGCACCGTCGACGCACGCGCCGCGGCGACTTTGCCCGCGACCCTGTTATTATCGACGGACTTTTTCCGCCACGCAGGCACTACCCGCGGCCTGCATGAATCAGCGCACCAGCCGAGCGAATCCCATGAGCACAGAGAAGACCAACCAATCCTGGGGCGGCCGCTTCAGCGAACCCGTCGACACCTTCGTCGCCCGCTTCACCGCCTCCGTCGAGTTCGACAAGCGCCTGTACCGCCACGACATCATGGGCTCGATCGCCCACGCCAGCATGCTGGCCCAGGTCGGCGTGCTCAGCGACGCCGAGCGCGACAGCATCGTCGACGGCCTCAAGCAGATCCAGGGCGAGATCGAGGCCGGCCAGTTCGACTGGCGCGTCGACCTGGAAGACGTGCACATGAACATCGAGGCCAAGCTCACCGAACGCATCGGCGTCACCGGCAAGAAGCTGCACACCGGTCGCAGCCGCAACGACCAGGTGGCCACCGACATCCGCCTGTGGCTGCGCGACGAGATCGACCTGATCCTGGCCGAGATCACCCGCCTGCAGCAGGGCCTGCTGGAGCAGGCCGAGCGTGAGGCCGAAACCATCATGCCCGGCTTCACCCACCTGCAGACCGCCCAGCCGGTGACCTTCGGCCATCATCTGCTGGCCTGGTTCGAGATGCTCTCGCGCGATCATGAGCGCCTGGTGGATTGCCGCAAGCGCACCAACCGCATGCCGCTCGGCTCGGCGGCCCTGGCCGGCACCACCTACCCCATCGACCGCAGCATCACCTGCCAGTTGCTGGGCTTCGAGGCCGTCTCCGGCAACTCCCTGGACGGCGTGTCGGACCGCGACTTCGCCATCGAATTCTGCGCCGCCGCCTCCCTGGCGATGATGCACCTGTCGCGCTTCTCCGAGGAGCTGGTGCTGTGGACCAGCGCCCAGTTCCAATTCATCGACCTGCCCGACCGCTTCTGCACCGGCTCCTCGATCATGCCGCAGAAGAAGAATCCCGACGTGCCGGAGCTGGTACGCGGCAAGAGCGGCCGGGTGTTCGGCGCCCTCACCGGCCTGCTGACCCTGATGAAGGGCCAGCCGCTGGCCTACAACAAGGACAACCAGGAGGACAAGGAGCCGCTGTTCGACGCCGCCGACACCCTGCGCGACAGCCTGCGCGCCTTCGCCGACATGATCCCGGCACTCAAGCCCAGGCACGCCATCATGCGCGAGGCGGCCCTGCGCGGCTTCTCCACCGCCACCGACCTGGCCGACTACCTGGTGCGCAAGGGCCTGCCCTTCCGCGACTGCCACGAGATCGTCGGCCACGCGGTGAAATACGGCGTGGACAACGGCAAGGACCTGGCCGAGATGAGCCTGGAGGAACTGCGCCAGTTCAGCGATCAGATCGAGCAGGACGTGTTCGCCGTGCTGACCCTGGAAGGCTCGGTGAACGCCCGCGACCATATCGGCGGCACCGCGCCGAACCAGGTGCGTGCGGCGGTCAAGCGCGGCCGCGAGCTGCTCGCCAGCCGCTGAGCCATCATGCTCAGGCGGCCCTCGAAGAGCCGCCTGACCTCAGCCCTTCGCCTTGGCCTGGAGCATCGCCAGGAACGCCGGCATGGCCGCGTCCCGATCGGCGGCAATGCGCTGCACATGGGGGTTCTGCTTGAGCCGGGCGAGCAGCTCGGCGGCCGCCGGGAAGTCGGCCAACAGGTCCAGCTCGAACAGCTTCTTCGCCACCCCGCAGGCCAGGTCGACGCTGTAGAGGAAATAGATATCGGCCAGGCTGTAGCCGTCGCCGGCGACATAGGGGGCGAAACGGCCGTGACGCTTGAGCGCGGCGACCCCGGCCAGCAGCTCGGCCCTGCACCTGGCCTTGGTTTCTTCGCCAATGCGCGTGGCAAAGAAGGCTTGCGGGTAGCCGAGGCGCGCCGGCAGCTCGATATACAGCTCGATCTCGCGCATCAGCGCCCGCACCTGGGCGCGGGCGAAGGGCTCCTCGGGCAGCAGGGCCTTGCCGGCTCCGCAGTCCTCCAGGTAATCGAGAATCGCACTGGTCTCGCTGAGGCAGCCCTGCTCGGTCCCCAGCACCGGCACTTTGCCGCGCGGGCTGATACCGAGGAACGCCTCGCTCTGAGTGGCGTAAACGGTGACTTCCTCGAACGCCAGCCCCTTCTCCAGCAGCACCAGCTTGACCATGTTGTAGTAGTTGCTGACCGCGAATCCATATAACTTGAGCATGGCAACGACCTTCGGCACCGATGATTGGGGCCCTAGGTTTAGCCGATGGGCAGGCCGGCAGCCAGTCACATCGGTTCGGTGAATGGCGCGCCCGGCCCCAGGCTGGCACACTGCAGCCAAACCCCACGGATGAGTCCGCCATGAGCGAAAGCGACGATCACGAAGACGAGGCCTTTGCCGAGACCGCCCTGATCCAGGCCATCGAGAACCAGATCGAAGCCGGCGAGCCGGCGGCGACCCGCGCCACCCTGAACAAGCTGACCCTGGTCGGCTACGAGCGCGAGGAGATCGTCCAACTGATGGCCCTGGTCCTGGCCCACGAGGTCAAGGCCATGCTGCGCGAGGACCGCGCCTTCGACGGCGAGGCCTACGAGCAGGCGCTGCGTGCCCTGCCGGCCTTGCCGGCAGAGACCGACTGAAGTCGCGAGGCCGCGCACGGAGCACTGCCGGCTCGCTACACTGCAAGAAGCCGCGGTCCGATCCAACCGACGCGGGCCACCACCGGGCCAGTCATACGGCCCGACAGATAATCACAAGAACCTGGAGCACTTATGTCCTTTACCCCTGAGTTGGTTGCCGAACTGGAACTCCTCTCGCTGTTCAACCTGGGCAATACCCAGGAGGGCCTCAAGGTTCACCATGTCGCCGCGCCCGAGGCGATCGCCGCGGCCAAACGCCTGCATGCCAAGGGCCTGGTCACCCAGGAAGACGGCGGCTACCTGACCAGCCTCGGCCTGGATGCCGCCGAGCATGCGCAGGGCCTGCTGACCATCCTCAAGGTCGCCGAAACAGCCTGATCCACGACAGGTGCCGAGCCGCCGCTCTCGACCGAGCGACGGCAAGCCGCTGCGCGCCAGCGTCACTGACGGCCCTGGCGTATCGCCTTCGCAGAACCCCGACATGAACCGCAGCCAGGAAATTCGCCCGGACATCGACGACGGCATCGACCGCAAGGTGCTGGGACAGCTGCGCGCGCGCTTCCTCAAGGTCAACGAGGGTCGCCTGCAGCGCGCCATGCAGGCGTTGTCGACACGCCAGCAACTGGTGCTCAAGCTGCTGCCGCTGCTGTTTCACGTCAACCATCCGCTGCTGCCCGGCTATGTCTCGGGCCTGACCCCAGCCGGGGTGTCCGGCTTCGAGCCGGATGACGCGCTGCTCGCCGAGGCCCAGCGCCTGACCCGATCCTTCGCCTACAAGGCGCGCCGCGGCCCGGCCGTGCTGCCGATCCACGGACTGTACCTGATGGGCAGCCTGGGCACCGTGGCCCAGGCCGAGCAGAGCGACATGGACCTGTGGCTGTGTCACGCGCCGGAGCTCGGCGCCGAGGCGCTCGCCGAGCTGGCCAGAAAGTGCGAGCTGCTGGAGGCCTGGGCCGCGACCCAGGGCGCCGAGACGCATTTCTTCCTGGTCGACCCGGCCCGCTTCAGCAGCGGCGAGCGCGAGGCCAAGCTGACCTCCGACGACTGCGGCACCACCCAGCACTACCTGCTGCTCGACGAGTTCTACCGCTCGGCCATCTGGCTGGCCGGGCGCACCCCGCTGTGGTGGCTGGTGCCAGTATACGAGGAGGCGCGTTACCAGGAGTACTGCCACACCCTGCTGAGCAAGCGCTTCATTCGCGCCGATGAGGTGCTCGACCTCGGCCACCTGGCGCACATCCCGCCGGAGGAGTTCATCGGCGCCGGCATGTGGCAGCTGTACAAGGGCATCGAGTCGCCCTACAAGTCGGTACTCAAGCTGCTGCTCACCGAGGTCTACGCCAGCGAACACCCCCAGGTCGAGTGCCTGTCGCTGCGCTTCAAGCAGGCGGTCTATGCCAACCGCCTGGATCTCGACGAGCTGGACCCCTATGTGCTGGTCTACCGGCGCCTGGAGGAATACCTGACGAGCCGCGGCGAAGCCGAGCGCCTGGCCCTGGTGCGGCGCTGCCTGTACCTGAAGGTCAACAAGAAGCTCAGCCGCGCGCCGCGCGCCGCCCCCAGGAGCTGGCAGCGCCTGCTGCTGCAACGCCTGACCGAGGACTGGCAGTGGAGCCAACGCCAGCTGGCGATGCTCGATAGCCGCAGCCAGTGGAAGGTGCGCCAAGTCAGCGCCGAACGGCGCATGCTGGTCAACGAGCTGACTTATAGCTATCGCTTCCTCTCGCAATTCGCCCGCCGCGAGCATGCCGGCAGCTCGCTCAACCGCCGCGACCTCGGCGTGCTCGGCCGGCGCCTGTATGCCGCCTTCGAGCGCAAGGCCGGCAAGGTCGAGTTCATCAACCCGGGCATCGCCCCGGACCTGGGCGAGGACACCCTGACCCTGGTGCACTGCCCCAGCCCGGAAGCCCCCCGACAGAACCAGTGGGCCTTGTTCCACGGCAGCCTCGGCGCCCAGGAATGGGCGGATTTCGCCCCGCTCAAGCGCGCCCGCGAGCTGATCGAGCTGCTCGCCTGGTGTCATCGCAACGGGGTGATCGACAGCGGCACCCGGCTGTCGCTGCACCCCGGCAGCAGCGACCTCAGCGAGTTCGAGCTGGCCAACCTGTTGACCAGCCTGCAACAGGCCCTGCCCCTGCCACTGCCGCCGGTCAGCGAAGAGGCCCTGCTGCGCCCCAGCACGCCGCGCGAAGTACTGCTACTGGTCAATGTCGGCCTCGACCCGCTCAAGCAGCACAGCCAGATGAACCTGCACATGACCAGCGAACGCATCGATGCGCTGGGCTACTCCGGGATGCGCGAAAACCTGATCCTGACCCTCGACCAGGTCAGCCTGAACAGCTGGAACGAGCTGACGGTCCAGCGTTATGCCGGCCCCCACGCCCTGCTCGATTGCCTGCGCGGTCTGCTCAACAGCCTGCCGGCCGATGCCGACAAGCCCAGGCTGCAAGTCCGCTGTTTCTGCCGCAATCGCGCCGCGGCCATTGCCGAGCGGGTCGAGGGGCTGCTGCGCGACATCTTCGAGCACCTCGCCAGCACCCCGCGCAACCGCTACCTGCTGCAGATCCAGCAGCACTACCATGTACTCGAACTGGTTCCCGGGCAGACCCGGCACACCGCCCTGCCCGACCTGCCGGCCCTGCTGGCCCACCTGGGTACGGCGCAAGCGGACTACAGCCCGCTGCATCTGGACCGCAACGCCCTGGAGGGCGAGGATCTGGCGCTGATCCTGCCCCAGGGCAGACCGGCCTGCATCCAGGTGTTCTACCGCCTGCACGAGCAGGACGGGACCGCGGAACTCACCGTGCTCGACGAGCACAACGCCCTGTGGCGCCAGACCCTGCCGTACCATGACGAACAGAGCCTGCTGACACCCTTGCAGCGTTTCCTGCATGCCTGTCTCTACCGGCACAACGCCCTGCTGCCCCTGGACAGCCCGCTACCCGAGGCGCCGCCGGAAATCCTCTACTACCAGGTGTTGCCGGCGCCGCCGCTGCGCCCCCAGCAGCTGGAGCGACGGCCGGCGCCGAGCGCCCCCCTCAGCCACCCGTTCTACGACGTCCAGGCCATCGTCGAGCCGACCACAGGCCAGCGCAACAGCGTCACCCTGTACTGCAATCATCGGGAATTTTCCGAGCTGGAATACCGTGGCGGCCTGTACAGCGCCGTGGCCCGCCACATCCTCGCGCAGCGCCGCACCGGCGAGCGCTACCCCTGCTACATCACCGACCTCGACCTGTCCGCCGTGCTCGGCGACGACCAGGCCCGGACTATTCACTATCTGCGCTACAAGGCCGAGCTGGAAGCGGCACTGAACAGCGCCCTGGAGCGGGCCTGAGTCCGGGACAATCGCCTATGCACCCCATCACCTGGTTGTTTATCGCAGCCCTGTTGGTACCGATCTGCTATGCCTGGCGAATGCGCCGTCGACAACGGCGCGAAGCCTTCATCGGCCAGTACCGCTTCCCCGAGCGGGTACGCCTCAAGCTCGTCGAACGCTACCCGCACCTCAACGCACAACAGGTCCAACAGGTGCTGGACGGACTGCGCGACTATTTCCAGCTGTGCCGCATGGCCGGCCGGCGCCTGGTCGCCATGCCCTCCCAGGCGGTGGACGTGGCCTGGCACGAGTTCATCCTCTACACCCGCCAGTATCGGGACTTCTGCGACGGCGCCCTGGGACGCTTCCTCCACCATACGCCGAACGACGCCATGCCTCATGCCCAGGCGGCCAATGCCGGCATCCGCCGCGCCTGGCAGCTGGCCTGCGCGCGCGAGGGCATTGCCCCGCGCCGGCCCAGTCGCCTGCCCCTGCTGTTCGCCCTGGACGCCGAACTGGGTATCGCCGACGGCTTCATCTATCGCCTGGACTGCGGGGCCACGCCGGGGAGTAGCGGCGCCGCCGGGGCCTACTGCGCCAGCCACATCGGCTGTGGCGGTGGCTGTGCCGGGGCCGGCAGCGACGGCTGTAGCAGTGGCTGCGGGGGCGACTAGGCCTGCCCGAGCCCACTACGCGCGGCTGTACTCCCCGGCCGCTTCGGGCTGGTACTCCACCGCCAGCAAGGCCAGCTTCAACGGCTTGCCACCGGGCCCCGTCCAGTCGATGTGCTGACCGACCGACAGGCCGAGCAAGGCGCTGCCGACCGGAGCGAGGATCGACACCCGGCCCTCGCCGGTGGCGTCCTGCGGGTAGACCAGGGTCAGGTGGTAATCCTTGCCGCTGCCTTCCTCGCGGCAGTGCACCCGCGAGTTCATGGTCACCACCCCCGCCGGCACCTCGTCATGGCCGACCACCTCGGCGCGGTCCAGCTCGGCCTGCAGGGCGACAGCGCCCGCGCCGAAGTCCTCCAGGCTGTCGAGCAGGCGCTCCAGGCGCTGCAGGTCGAGGCGAGTGATGGTGATCGGCGGTGCGCTGTTCATGGCCAGGCGAGATTCCTTAACGGGAGGCAAAAAAAGCAAAACCCCACCAGTGCGGCGGGGTTTTTCGAGTGATTTCAGCCGACCGTAACACAGCCGCGCAAATAAACAAGACCGGGCGGTCAGCGCCTCTGCTGCAAACGTGCCCGGGCCTCATGACAGATCAGTCGGCGGCGCGCATCGTCGGCCGCGCCCCACTCGCGGATCTCCGCCAGCAGGCGGCCGCAGCCCAGGCACATGTCCTGTTCGTCGAGACAGCACTGACGCCGGCACGGCGAGACGACGCCCCCGGGGGCCCGCCCCTCAGAGCTCGTCGAACTCAAGGTCCACGCCCGCCTGATCGAGGGTGATGCGCGCCAGCATCTCGCCGAGCAGCTCGTCGCTGCTGTCGCAGATCCAGCGCTCGCTGCTCGCGTCGTAGTCGAAGTGGAAGCCGCCGGAGCGCGCCGCAACCCACAGCTGGCGGATCGGCTCCTGGCGGCTGAGGATCAGCTGGCTGCCGTTCTCGAAGCGCACGGTCAGCACCCCGCCGGAGTTCTCCAGGTCCAGGTCCAGATCGCTGTCATCGAAGATGTCTTCCACCGCTTGCTGTGCGGCATCGACCAGGTCGTGAAAGCGGGCTTCGGTCAAACTCATTGCGGGTGTCCTCGAAAGATTCAGGCCCATCGGAATAGTGGCCCGGCAACGCGCACCGGGGCGCTGAGGTTGAGACCAGGGTGCGGGCGACTCGCCGGGGGCGCAGATAATGCAGCACCCGCTGCCGGGTGTCTTGTCCATCTGCCGGTCATAAGGATAACCGCCCCCAGGCCAACGCCGCAGTCCGGCACGCCACCGCGACGCTCGCGGGAGGCTCGGCGGGCCCTGTTATCGGCTGCTCGACAGCCAATGGACGACGATCCGTTGCGCACCCGCCGACCGGGCCACAGGCCCCGCTGGATAGCGGCAAAGCCCCGCCGGACGGGATTCCCGGCACATAGGCAAGGCGTCGGGGGGCCGGTATACTCCGGCGCAATCGTGCTTTTTTACAAGGATTTCCCCATGAAGCGGCTGCTTACTGCCTGCATCGCGCTCGTCGCCGTCTCCGCCCTGCTGACCGGCTGCGGCCAGAAAGGCCCGCTGTACCTGCCGGAAGACAGCCCCTCCGCTGCCGAACAAAGCGAATAAGGACGGTCCATGAACGCCTTCAACTACCGCGACGGCGAGCTGTTCGCGGAGGGCGTGGCCTTGTCCGCCATCGCCCAACGCTTCGGCACGCCCACCTACGTCTACTCGCGCGCCCACATCGAAGCCCAGTACCACGCCTACGCCGACGCCCTGACCGGCATGCCCCATCTGGTCTGCTTCGCGGTCAAGGCCAACTCCAACCTGGGCGTGCTCAATACCCTGGCACGCCTCGGCGCGGGCTTCGACATCGTCTCGCGCGGCGAGCTGGAGCGGGTCCTGGCCGCCGGCGGCGCGCCTGCCAAGATCGTCTTCTCCGGGGTCGGCAAGACCCGCGACGACATGCGCCGCGCCCTGCAAGTGGGCGTGCACTGCTTCAACGTCGAGTCCACCGACGAGCTGGAGCGCCTGCAGCAGGTGGCCGCCGAGCTGGGCGTCAAGGCGCCGGTGTCCTTGCGGGTCAACCCGGACGTCGATGCCGGCACCCACCCCTACATCTCCACCGGCCTGAAGGAAAACAAGTTCGGCATCGCCATCGCCGATGCCGAGGCGGTGTACGCCCGCGCCGCCGCGCTGACGAACCTGGAGGTGGTCGGCGTCGACTGCCATATCGGCTCGCAGCTGACCAGCCTGCCGCCCTTCCTCGACGCCCTCGAGCGCCTGCTGGGGCTGATCGACCGCCTGGCCGAGCGCGGCATCCGCATCCGCCACCTGGACCTGGGCGGCGGCCTCGGCGTGCAGTACCGCGACGAGCAGCCACCGCTGGCCGGCGACTACATCGCCGCCGTGCGCGAGCGCATCGCCGGCCGTGAGCTGGCCCTGGTGTTCGAGCCGGGCCGTTCCATCGTCGCCAACGCCGGCGTGCTGCTGACCCGCGTGGAGTACCTCAAGCACACCGAACACAAGGACTTCGCCATAGTCGATGCGGCGATGAACGACCTGATCCGCCCGGCCCTGTACCAGGCCTGGATGGACGTGGTGGCGGTGCAGCCGCGCGACGGCGCGGCGCGCGCCTACGACATAGTCGGGCCGATCTGCGAGACCGGCGACTTCCTGGCCAAGGAACGCGAGCTGGCCCTGGCCGAGGGCGACCTGCTGGCGGTGCGCTCGGCCGGCGCCTACGGCTTCGTCATGAGCTCCAACTACAACACCCGCGGCCGCGCCGCCGAGGTGATGGTCGACGGCGAACAGGCCTTCGAGGTGCGCCGGCGCGAGACCCTCGACGAACTCTTCGCGGGCGAAAGCCGCCTGCCGGAGTGACCTCGATGCTATTGCGCTTTACCAAGATGCACGGCCTGGGCAACGACTTCATGGTCCTCGACCTGGTCAGCCAGCACGCCCACATCCAGCCGAAGAACGCCAAGCAGTGGGGCGATCGCCACACCGGCATCGGCTTCGACCAGCTGCTGATCGTCGAGCCGCCGAGCAACCCGGACGTGGACTTCCGCTACCGCATCTTCAATGCCGACGGCTCCGAGGTGGAGCAGTGCGGCAACGGAGCGCGCTGCTTCGCCCGCTTCGTGCTGGACAAGCGCCTGACGGTGAAGAAGCAGATCCGTGTCGAGACCAAGGGCGGCATCATCGAACTGGATGTGCGCAGCGACGGCCAGGTGCGGGTCAACATGGGCGCGCCACGCCTGGCGCCGCAGCAGATTCCCTTCCAGGCCGACTACGAGGCGCTGAGCTACCCGGTGCAGGTGGACGGGCAGAGCGTCGAGCTGGCCGCCCTGTCCATGGGCAACCCGCATGCGGTGCTGCGGGTGGACAGCGTCGACCACGCGCCGGTGCATGAGCTGGGGCCGAAGCTGGAGCATCACCCGCGCTTCCCGCAGCGGGTCAACGTCGGCTTCCTCCAGGTCATCGACCGCCAACGTGCCAGACTGCGCGTCTGGGAACGCGGCGCCGGCGAGACCCAGGCCTGCGGTACCGGCGCCTGCGCCGCGGCGGTGGCGGCGATTCGCCAGGGCTGGATGGATTCGCCGGTGCAGCTGGAGCTGCCCGGCGGGCGCCTGACCATCGAGTGGGCAGGTGCGGATCGGCCCGTTATGATGACCGGACCCGCCGTGCGCGTGTTCGAAGGACAGGTTCGCCTATGACCGACCAGCAGGATTCGCCCAAGCCCCTCGATTCGGAGACGGTCGCCGCCTATCTGCGCCTGCATCCGGAATTCTTCATCGACCACGACGAACTGATCCCCGACCTGCGCATCCCGCATCAACGCGGCGATACCGTGTCGCTGGTCGAGCGCCAGGTCAAGCTGCTGCGCGAACGCAACATCGAGATGCGTCACCGCCTGTCGCAGCTGATGGACGTGGCCCGGGAGAACGACCGGCTGTTCGACAAGACCCGCCGCCTGGTGCTCGACCTGCTCGACGCGGCCAGCCTGGAAGAGGTGGTCGGCGCCGTGGAGGACAGCCTGCGCCGCGAGTTCCAGGTGCCCTTCGTCAGCCTGATCCTGTTCAGCGAAACGCCGCTGCCGGTCGGTCGCTCGGTCAGCAGCGCCGAGGCGCACCAGGCCATCGGCGGCCTGCTGGCCGGCGGCAAGACCATCAGCGGCGTGCTGCGCAAGCACGAACTGACCTTCCTGTTCGGCGCCAAAGACGCCGAGCAGGTCGGCTCGGCCGCCGTGGTGGCCCTGTCGCACCAGGGCCTGCACGGCGTGCTGGCGATCGGCAGCGCCGACCCGCAGCACTACAAGAGTTCCCTCGGCACCCTGTTCCTCGGCTATGTCGCCGAGGTCCTGGCCCGCGTGCTGCCGCGCTTCGCCACGCCGCTGCGCTCGGTGCGCTAGCTAGCCCGCGCCCGGTGCGGGGTCGCTGCCACCCAGGTCCAGCCCCACGAGAACCCAGCATGAAGCTCAGCAGCACCACGCCCATCCTGCGGATATTCGACGAGGCCAAGGCCCGCGCCTTCTACCTCGACTTCCTCGGCTTCCGGGTCGACTGGCAGCACCGCTTCGAGCCGGGCCTGCCCCTGTACCTGCAGATTTCCCGGAGCGGCTGCGTGCTGCACCTCTCCGAGCATCACGGCGATTGCTGTCCCGGCGCGGCGCTGCGCATCGAAACCGACGACGTGCAGGCGCTGCAACAGGAGCTGCTGGCCAAGGACTATGGCTTTGCCCGCCCGGGCATCGAACAGATGCCCTGGGGCAGCTGCGACATGCCGATCTGCGACCCCTTCGGCAATCGACTGATATTCACCAGCTCGGTCGGCGGCTGAGCCGCCCTGTCGGGAGCCACCATGCAGAGCCACCTCGACGCCTACCTCGAGCACCTGCGCAGCGAGCGCCAGCTCTCCGCCCATACCCTGGACGGCTATCGCCGCGACCTGGCCAAACTGCTGGCCTTCTGCGAGGCCGAGGGCGTGCCGGACTGGAATGCCCTGCAAAGCCGCCCGCTGCGCCGCCTGGTGGCCCAGTTGCACCAGCAGGGCCAGTCCGGCCGCAGCCTGGCACGCCTGCTCTCGGCGGTGCGCGGCCTGTATCGCTACCTGATCCGCGAGGGCCTGGCCCGGCACGACCCGGCCAGCGGCCTCAGCCCGCCGAAGGGCGAGCGCCGCCTGCCCAGGGCCCTGGACGCCGACCGCGCGGCACAACTGCTCGACGGCGCGGTGGAGGACGACTTCCTTGCCCGCCGCGACCAGGCCATGCTCGAGCTGTTCTACTCCTCGGGCCTGCGCCTGGCGGAACTGGTGGGCCTGGACCTCGACGGCCTCGACCTGCCAGCCGGCCTGGTGCGGGTGCGCGGCAAGGGCAACAAGACCCGCGAGCTGCCGGTTGGGCGCCTGGCCCGCCAGGCGCTGGAGGCCTGGCTGCCGCTGCGCGCCCTGGCCCGCCCGGCCGACGGCGCGGTGTTCGTCGGCCAGCAGGGCCGCCGCCTCGGTCCACGGGCGGTGCAGCTGCGCGTGCGCCAGGCCGGCGTGCGCGAACTGGGCCAGCACCTGCACCCGCACATGCTGCGCCACAGCTTCGCCAGCCACCTGCTGGAGTCCTCCCAGGACCTGCGCGCGGTGCAGGAGCTGCTCGGCCACGCCGACATCGCCACCACCCAGGTCTACACCCACCTGGACTTCCAACACCTGGCCACGGTGTATGACCGCGCCCACCCCCGGGCCAAACGCAAAGGCACTACGGAATGACCATCGAACTGATCACCTTCGACCTCGACGACACCCTGTGGGACGTCACCCCGGTGATGCAGGACGCCGAGGCCGCACTGCGCAACTGGCTGAGTCTGCACGCCCCGCGCCTGGGCGCCATGCCGGTGGACCACCTGTGGACCATTCGCGCCGGCCTGCTGCAGGCCGAGCCCATGCTCAAGCACCGCCTGAGCGAACTGCGCCGGCGCATCCTGCTCAATGCCCTGGAAGGCGCCGGCTATCCCCGGGACGAGGCCCAGGCCCTGGCCGAGTGCGGCTTTCAGGTGTTTCTCGCCGCACGCCACCAGGTCGAGCTGTTCGCCGAGGTGCACCCGACCCTGGAGACCCTGGCCGAGCGCTTCCAGCTCGGGGTGATCACCAACGGCAACGCCGACGTGCGCCGCCTGGGCCTGGCCGACTACTTCCAGTTCGCCCTGTGCGCCGAGGAGCTGGGCGTCGGCAAGCCGGACCCCAAGCCCTTCCTCGAGGCCCTGGCCCGGGCCGGGGTGGCCGCCGAGCGCGCCGTGCACATCGGCGACCACCCCAGCGACGACATCGCCGGCGCCCAGGCCGCCGGCCTGCGGGCGATCTGGTTCAACCCCCAGGGCAAGGCCTGGGACGGCGGCAAAGTCGCCGATGCCGAGATCCGCAGCCTGGCCGAGTTGCCGGCGCTGCTGGAGCGCTGGGCCTAGCGCCCGGCGAATCGCCGCCAACAAAAAGCCCGCCTAATGGCGGGCTTTTTGTTGGGGCAAGCGCACCTCAGATGGGGCGGCTGCCATATTTGCTGTCCGGCTTCTTGGGCGGGTCGGAGACCACATTGGGCTCGACCTCCTGCACCTTGCCGCCGCGCGCGAGAAATTCTTCCATGGCGCGCGCCAGGGCATCGCGCTCCTTCTGCTTGGCTTCGACGCTCGGCAGCTCCTCGGCATCGGCGGCCTTGGTCTTGGCCTTGCTCTTGCCTTTGGCTACGACCTCGCCATCGCCCTCATCGTCGCCGTCGTTGTCGCCACTGTCGGCTGCGGCCAGCTCCTCGCCGTCGTCCTCATCGGCTCCGTCCAGCTCGTCTTGTTCCAGATCTTCGTCGCTCATGTTCAACCTCATGACTTGCGAAAAGCAGATTAGTTATAGCCCAGCTGCGTACTCTATCGTACACCGCCGGAAAAAATTCAAATGCCCCTACGCGACGGCGTCGCGCGCACTGCATCGGCTCGGGCAGGCCGCTACGCAGACGCAAGCGGGCTCAACGGCGGGCATTCTAGCGCGCTGCCAGAAAAAACAAAGGGCGCCCTAGGGCGCCCTCATGCCAAACCCGTCCAATCAGGATTTGGTGAACTCCGGGTAGGCCTCCATGCCGCACTCGGCCAGGTCCACACCCTCGTACTCCTCTTCCTCGCTGACCCGCAGGCCGATCACCGCCTTGATGATCGACCAGACGATCAGGCTGCAGGCGAACACCCAGGCGAATATGCAGGCGATGCCCAGCAGCTGGGCGCCCAGGCTGGCGTCGGGATTGGTCAGGCACACCGCCAGCAGGCCCCAGATGCCGACCACGCCGTGCACCGAGATGGCACCGACCGGGTCGTCGAGCTTGAGCTTGTCCAGGGCCAGGATGGAGAACACCACCAGCACGCCACCGACACCGCCGATCAGGGTCGCCTGCATCGCGCCGGGGGTCAGCGGTTCGGCGGTGATGGCCACCAGGCCGGCCAGGGCACCGTTGAGGGCCATGGTCAGGTCGGACTTGCCGAACAGGATGCGCGCCACGATCATCGCCGCGATCAGGCCGCCGGCGGCAGCCATGTTGGTGTTGACGAACACCTGGGCGACCGCGTTGGCGTCCTCTATGGTGCTCATCTTCAGCTGCGAGCCGCCGTTGAAGCCGAACCAGCCCATCCACAGGATGAAGGCACCCAGGGTGGCGATCGGCAGGTTGCAGCCGGGGATCGCGTTGACCTGACCGTTAGCGCCGTACTTGCCCTTGCGCGCACCGAGCAGCAGCACCCCGGCCAGGGCGGCGGAGGCGCCGGCCATGTGCACCACGCCGGAGCCGGCGAAGTCGAGGAAACCGGCCTCGTTGAGGAAGCCCGAGCCCCACTTCCAGAAACCCTGCACCGGGTAGATGAAGCCAGTCATGACCACCGCGAAGGCGAGGAAGGCCCACAGCTTCATGCGCTCGGCCACCGCGCCGGAGACGATCGACATGCAGGTCGCGGCGAACACCACCTGGAAGAAGAAGTCGGAGCGGGCCGCGTAGTAAGGGGCATCGTCACCGCCGCCCAGCACCGCGTCCACGCTGTTCTCGTCGCCGAGCAGGAAGCCCAGGCTCGGCAGGATGCCGCCCTCGGGGCTCGAGTACATGATGTGGTAGCCGATCACCAGGTACATGACGCTGGCCACCGCGTACAGGGCGATGTTCTTGGTGAGGATCTCGGTGGTGTTCTTGGCGCGCACCAGGCCCGCCTCGAGCATGGCGAAACCCGCCGCCATCCACATCACCAGGGCCCCGCAGATCAGGAAGTAGAAGGTATCGAAACCGTACTGCAATGCAGTCAATGCTGTGTTGTCCATGGTTCACCTCTTGCCGGCGCTTATCGTTGCGCTGTTCGGTTAAGGCGCCCGGGTTGGCACCGGGCGCACTCCGTGTGCTTACAGGTTGTAGCCGCGCTCGTTGTGCAGGGCGAGATCGAGACCGACCGTCTCTTCCTCGTCGCTGACCCGCAGGCCCATTACTAGATCGATCACTTTCAGGATCAGGTAGGTCAGCACGGCGGTGTAGACCACCGTGAACAGGACCCCCTCGACTTGCACCCACAGCTGCGCCGGGATGTCTTCCACCGCGCCGAAGCCGCCCAGGGCCGGCGCGGCGAACGCACCGGTGAGCACGGCGCCGACGATGCCGCCGACGGCGTGCACGCCGAACACGTCCAGGGAGTCGTCATAACCCAGTTTGCGTTTCAGGCTGGTGGCACAGAAGAAGCAGATCACCCCGGCCGCCAGGCCGATGGCCAGGGCGCCCATGGGGCCGGCGGTGCCGGAGGCCGGAGTGATGGCCACCAGGCCGGCCACCGCGCCGGAAGCGATGCCCAGCACGCTGGGTTTGCGGTGGGTGATCCACTCGGCGAACATCCAGCCCAGGGCCGCGGTGGCCGTGGCCACCTGGGTGACCAGCATGGCCATGCCGGCAGTGCCGTTGGCCGCCACCGCCGAGCCGGCGTTGAAGCCGAACCAGCCGACCCACAGCATGCTCGCACCGATCAGGGTGTAGCCCAGGTTGTGCGGCGCCATGGCCGTGGTCGGGAAGCCCTTGCGCTTGCCCAGCACCAGGCAGGCCACCAGGCCGGCGATACCGGCGTTGATGTGCACCACCGTGCCACCGGCGAAGTCGAGCACGCCCCAGTCCCACATCAGCGCGCCGTCGCCGCCCCAGACCATATGCGCGATCGGCACGTAGACCAGGGTGAACCACACCGCCATGAACAGCAGCATGGCGGAGAACTTCATGCGTTCGGCGAAGGCGCCGACCATCAGCGCCGGAGTGATGATGGCGAAGGTCATCTGGAAGGTGATGAACACGCTTTCCGGTACGCTGGCGACCAGGCTGTCGAGGGTCAGGCCGGCGAGAAAGGCCTTGGACAGGCCGCCGACGAAGGAGTTGAAGTTGACCTCCCCCTGCACCATGCCGCTGGTGTCGAAGGCCAGACTGTAGCCGTACACCACCCAGAGCACACTGATCAGGGCGCAGATGGCGAAGCACTGCATCAGCACCGACAGCACGTTCTTGGAGCGCACCATGCCGGCATAGAACAGCGCCAGGCCGGGAATGGTCATGAACAGCACGAGGACGGTCGCGACCAGCATCCAGGCCGTGTCGCCGCCGTTGAGGCTCGCCTCCTCGGCCATGGCGATGCCAGGAACGAGAGGCAAAAGGGCTCCGAGCCCTGCGAATCTTCGCAGAGTCATGGTTTAACTCCTGGGGCGTGGGGGTTCGAAGGGCGCTTAGATCGCGTCGGTATCGGTTTCGCCGGTACGGATGCGGATGGCCTGCTCCAGGTTGACCACGAAGATCTTGCCGTCACCGATCTTGCCGGTGTTGGCCGCCTTGGTGATGGCCTCGATCACCCGGTCCAGCTGGTCGTCGGCGATGGCCACGTCGATCTTCACCTTGGGCAGGAAGTCGACCACGTACTCGGCGCCGCGGTACAGCTCGGTATGACCCTTCTGCCGACCGAAGCCCTTGACCTCGGTGACGGTAATGCCCTGCACGCCGATCTCCGACAGTGACTCGCGGACGTCGTCCAGCTTGAACGGCTTGATGATGGCAGTGACTAGCTTCATGTAACTCTCTCCCGTGTAGGTGGACTTGCCCCAGGAATTGCGAACCCGGCTCAAGTCTAAGCGCAGTGTCTGGCTTTTGTAATGCGTGGGCGGCTCCGACTCCCCGGCCGCGCCTGGCCAAGCACTCCCCCGCGTCGTCCGACGCACCGAAACCGCTTTGGTGCATGGGTCGAGAGGGATTAAGCAGAAATCTTGCCAGCTCATGGAAAACCGCTTTTTTTCAGGCAGTTAATGGATGAAGGCACGGTTTTCCCGGATGTCGCCGCGAGGCAATTGCACGATAACGGTGCGCCCGCCCGCCGAGCGATGCGCGAAAATCGTGCGCCATGCCGGCCATTGGCCAGGCCGACGTCCGCGCCCAGGGCACGTGCTACACTGCCGCCGTCTGTCAGTGGAACCACACCATGCTGCCTCCCAAAGCCTTTCTCGACGCCCTCGGCGCCCATGCCTCGCGCCTGTTCAACGGCGACACCCCGCTGCCCCGTAGCGAGTTCGAAGCCCAGTTCAAGGCCCTGCTGCAGAGCGGCTTCAGCAAGCTCGACCTGGTCAGCCGGGAAGAATTCGACAGCCAGATGACCGTGCTCGCCCGCACCCGCGCGCGCCTGGAGGCCCTGGAGGCCAAGGTCGCCGAGCTGGAAGCCCGCCTCGCCACAGAGCCCGCGCCGCCCGCCGAGTAACGGGGCGGCCGGCACGGCACGATCAAGGAGCGATCGATGTCCCTGGCCCTAGTCCACAGCCGCGCCCAAGTCGGCGTCGAGGCCCCCGCCGTCACGGTCGAGGCGCACCTGGCCAACGGCTTGCCGTCCCTGGCCCTGGTCGGCCTGCCGGAGACGGCGGTGAAGGAGAGCAAGGATCGGGTGCGCAGCGCCATCCTCAACTCGGCCTTCGAGTTCCCGCCCCGGCGCATCACCCTCAACCTGGCCCCGGCCGATCTGCCCAAGGACGGCGGGCGCTTCGACCTGGCCATCGCCCTGGGGATTCTCGCCGCCAGCGGCCAGGTCCCCGCCAGCGCGCTGGAGCGGCTCGAATGCCTCGGCGAGCTGGCCCTTTCCGGCGCGGTGCGCCCGGTGCAGGGCGTGTTGCCGGCCGCCCTGGCGGCCCGTGCCGCCGGCCGCAGCCTGGTGGTGCCCATGGCCAATGCCGAGGAAGCCAGCCTGGCCTCGGGACTCGAGGTGATCGCCGTCGAGCACCTGCTGGAGCTGGCGGCCCACCTCAACGGCCAGGCGCCACTCGCCCCCTACCAGGCCCAGGGCCTGCTGCGGCGGGTGCAGCCCTACCCGGACCTGGCCGAGGTACAGGGCCAGCTCGCGGCCAAGCGCGCGCTGCTGGTGGCCGCGGCCGGTTGCCACAACCTGCTGTTCAGCGGCCCACCGGGCACCGGCAAGACCCTGCTGGCCAGCCGCCTGCCCGGCCTGCTGCCGCCGCTGGACGAACAGGAAGCCCTGGAGGTCGCCGCGATCCATTCGGTGGCCAGCCACGCGCCGCTGGACGCCTGGCCCCAGCGGCCGTTCCGCACGCCTCATCACAGCGCCTCGGGGCCGGCCCTGGTCGGCGGCGGCAGCCGCCCGCAACCCGGGGAAATCACCCTGGCGCATCAGGGCGTCTTATTCTTGGACGAGCTGCCCGAGTTCGACCGCAAGGTGCTGGAAGTGCTGCGCGAACCCTTGGAGAGCGGGCAGATCGTCATCGCCCGGGCCCGCGACAAGGTGCGCTTCCCGGCGCGCTTCCAGCTGGTGGCGGCGATGAACCCCTGTCCCTGTGGCTACCTCGGCGACCCCAGCGGCCGCTGCCGCTGCACCCCGGAGCAGATCGCCCGCTACCGCGGCAAGCTCTCCGGCCCGCTGCTCGACCGCATCGACCTGCACCTGAGCGTGGCCCGCGAGAGCACCGTGCTGCACCCGCCGGCCAGCGCGCCGGACGGCGACACGGCGAGCGCCGCCGCCCGGGTGGCCCGGGCCCGCCAGCTGCAGCTGGGCCGCCAGGGCGTGGCCAATGCCTTCCTCGACCTGCCCGGGCTGCGCCGGCACTGCGCCCTGCAGGCCGAGGATCAGCGCTGGCTAGAGAACGCCTGCGAACGCCTCGGCCTGTCCCTGCGCGCGGCCCACCGGATACTCAAGGTGGCGCGCACCCTGGCCGACCTGGAGCAGGCCGAGACCATCGCCCGCGGCCATCTGGCCGAGGCGCTGCAGTACCGCGGCGAGCCGCAGGGCTGATCGCCGACCCGCGCCAGACCTGCCCTCAACCACGCCGCTCCACGTCCGGCAGGCGCATCGCCGCCACCTCGGCGAGGAGGAAGTCGCGCAGCAGGCGGAAGCGCTCCTGGCCGCGTCGGGCCCTGGGCCAGACCAGGTAGTAGCTGCAGCCGCTGGGCACGGCGCAGGGCCAGGGCAGACCGAGACGGCCCTGCTCGACGTCCTCGGCGACCATCACCAGGTCGCCGATCGACACGCCATAGCCGCGCGCCGCGGCGACCATGCCCAGCTCCAGGGTGTCGAACACCTGACCGCCCTTGAGCGGCACCTGCTCGCCCAGGCCCATGGCCTGCAGCCACTGGCGCCAGTCGCGGCGGTCCGGGGTCGGGTGCAGCAGCTCCGCGTCCTGCAGGCGCGCCAGGTCCCAGGCCCCGGCGCGAGCCAGCTCGGGCGCGCACACCGGGATCAACCACTCGGCGAACAGCAGGGCGCTGTCCCACTCCTCGGGAAAACCGCCGCTGCCGAGCAGCACGGCGCAGTCGAAGGGTTCGTGCAGGAAGTCCACCCGGTCCACGTCCATCCAGGCGCTGGTCAGCTGCACCTCGATGTCGCTGTGCTGCAGGCGGAAACGCGACAAGCGCGCCAGCAGCCAGCGCATGGTCAGGGTCGAGGGGGCCTTCAGGCGCAGGATGGCGTCGTCCACCCGCAGCGTGGTGCAGGCCCGCTCCAGGGCATCGAAGCCGTCGCGCAGCCCCGGCAGCAGCAGGCGCGCCGACTCGGTCAGCTGCAGGCTGCGCCCGCGCCGCTCGAACAGGCGGCAGGCGAAGTGCTCCTCCAGGGTGCGGATATGCCGGCTGACCGCGCTCTGGGTGATGGCCAGCTCCTCGGCGGCGCGGGTGAAGGAGCTATGCCGGGCCGCGGCCTCGAAGGCGCGCAGCGCATAGAGCGCTGGCAGACGCCTATTCATCGTCCCAAACCATGAGTATTAGTCATCCAAGGCATCGTATTTATCCCTTTGTGCCGTATCGGCCCGGCCCAGCAGAATGGCTGGCATCCATCCCATGCCGGGAATCCCCGGCAAGCCTAACACTGAGCCTGACTCATGATGAAGCAAGCCCTTCGCAGCGAACTCCTGGCCATCCTGCGCCTGGCCGGCCCGCTGATCGCCGCCCAGCTGGCCCATGTGCTGATGGTCTTCACCGACACGGTGATGATGGGCCTGCTCGGCCCTGCGGCCCTGGCCGGCGGCGGCCTGGGCGCGGCCAGTTATTCCTTCGTGTCGATCTTCTGCGTCGGCGTGATCGCCGCGGTCGGCAACCTGGTGGCCATCCGTCATGGCGCCGATGACAGGGCCGGGGTCATCCACCTGACCCAGAACGGCCTGTGGCTGGGTTGGGCCTTGGCCCTGGGCGCCGGCCTACTGCTGTGGAACCTGGGACCGCTGCTGCTGTATTTCGGCCAGGCACCGCAGAGCGTGACCGGCGCCATGCAGTTCCTGTCTACCCTGGTGTTCGCCCTGCCCGGCTACCTGAGCTTCATGGCCCTGCGCGGCTTCACCAGCGCCATCGGCAACCCCGGCCCGGTGATGGCCATCAGCATCGGCGGCGCCCTGGCCAACTTCGTCCTCAACTATGCGCTGATCGAGGGCTGGCTCGGCCTGCCGCCCTTGGGCCTGGCCGGCATCGGCCTGGTCACCGCCCTGGTGATGAACGCCATGGCGCTGCTGCTGGCCTGGCAACTGCTGCGCGGGCCGGGCGCGGCGGCCTATCCGCTGTTGCGCGGCCTGCTGCGCCCGCAGTGGCGCGAGCTGCAGGAGCTGCTGCGCCTGGGCCTGCCGATCGGCGGCACCTACGCGGTGGAGTCCGGACTGTTCGCCTTCGCCGCCCTGTGCATGGGCGCGCTGGGTAGCAAGCAACTGGCTGCGCACCAGATCGCCATCCAGTCGGTGTACGTGGCCTTCATGGTGCCGGTGGGCATCTCCTACGCCATCACCTTCCGCATCGGCCTGCACTACGGCGGCGGCCGCCTGCTCGAGGCGCGCCGCGCCGGGCGCCTGGGCATCGCCCTGGGCGCGACCTGCATGTTCGCCTTCGCCGCGTTGTTCTGGCTGGCGCCGCACTGGGTGGTCGGGCTGTTCCTCGACACCCAGGCCCCGGGCTACCGCGAGGTGGTCAGCCTGGCGGTCGCCCTGCTGGCGATCGCCGCCTGGTTCGAGCTGTTCGACGGCATCCAGACCATCGCCATGGGCGCCATCCGCGGCCTCAAGGACGCCAAGACCACCTTCCTGGTCGGCCTGGCTTGCTACTGGGCGGTCGGCGCGCCCCTGGCCTGGACCCTGGCCTTCGTCCTGGGCTGGGGCGCGGCAGGGGTGTGGTGGGGACTGGCCGGCGGCCTGGCCTGCGCCGCCGTCGGCCTGAGCCTGGGCTTCGAATGGAAGACCGCGCGCCTGCTGCGGCCGGTGCCGCAACGGGCGCTGCCGAGCTAGCAGGCGCCTAGGCAATTGGCTTGCCGAGCAGCACCTGACGCTGGCCGAACACCAGGAAACGCACCAGCTCGTTCAGCGGCAGCGCCTTGCTGATCAGGTAACCCTGCACCTGGTCGCAGCCGAATTGGCGCAGCAGCGCCTGCTGCTCCGGGGTCTCCACGCCTTCGGCCACCACTTCCAGGTCGAGGTTGTGCGCCAGGTTGATCATCGCCCGCACCAGCTGGCGATTCTCCGCACGCCCGGTCATGCCGGCGACGAAACTGCGGTCGATCTTCAGCAGGGTGATCGGCAGGTTGTTGAGGTGGACGAAGGAGGAGAAGCCGGTGCCGAAGTCGTCCAGGGAGAAGCGCACGCCCAGCTCGCCGAGGCGGCTCATGGTGTCGAGCACGTAATCGCTGCGGCGCATCACCGCGGTCTCGGTCAGCTCGAACTCCAGCCACTGGGCCTCGACGCCGCGCTCCTCGATCAGCCGCTGCAGGGTGGCCAGCAGCTGGCCATCCTGGAACTGGCGGAACGACAGGTTGACCGCCATGTGCAGGGCCGGCAGGCCGCGCCCACGCAACCACTGCATGTCGCGCAGGGCACGGGCGATCACCCAGTAGCCGAGCGGCACGATCAGCCCGCTCTCCTCGGCCAGGGGCACGAACTCGCCGGGCGCCAGCAGGCCCCGCTCGGCATGGCGCCAGCGCACCAGGGCCTCCAGGCCGACGATGCGCCCACTGCGCAGACACAGCCGCGGCTGGTAATGCAGCTCCAGTTCGTCGCGGCGCAGGGCCCGGCGCAGCTCGCCCTCGCGCTCGGCCTGGCTGCGCGCGCCACAGTGGCTGCGCTCGTCATAGAGGTGGTAGGTGCAGCCCTGCTGGCTCTTGGCCTGCTGCATGGCGATATGCGCGTGCCACATCAGCTCATCGGCGCTACTGCCGGCGTGGCCCTGGGCCAGTCCCAGGCTGCAGCCGAGCAGCAGGCTCTCGCCCTCGACCCAGTAGGGCTCGGCCAGGGTTTCGCTGAGACGCTCGGCCAGGCGTTCGATGCGCTGCATACCGCCGCGGCTGTCCAGCAACAGGGCGAACTCGTCGCTGCCCAGCCGCGCCAGCTGATCGCCGGCCTGCAGCTGTGCCCTCAAGCGCGCCACCGCCTGCAGGATCAGACGGTCCCCGGCCCGATGGCCGAGGGCCTCGTTGACGCTGCGGAAGTTGTCCAGATCCAGGTGCCCCAGGGTCAGGCCTGTGCCCCCTGCCTCGTCCAGGCGCGCCGCCAGCAGGGTCTGAAAGCCCTGGCGGTTGGCCACCCCGGTCAGCGCATCCTGCTCGGCCAGGCGTTGCAGGGCAGCCTGCCAGCCCCGGCGCTCGCCGGCATAGCGCAGGCAGCGGCGCAAGGCGTCCGCGCTGAAGGCATCGGCGACCAGCCAGTCGCTGATGCCGGCGGGCAACTGCCCGGGCTCGGGCTCCTGCTCGAGCAACAGCACCACCGGCAGGCTGCAGCCGGCCTCTGCCGACAGCTGCTCCGGGGTGCACAGCAACAGAGCCGGGGAAGCCTCCTCGAACAGCGTGCTGGCCGCCGCCCAGGAGGGGACGGTGATCAGGTTCTGAGCGCCGCCGAGGACGTGCAGCTGCGCGCGCAGCCGCTCGCCCCATTGCACCGACTCGGTCAGCAGGAATAAACGCAGGGGTTCGGCTGAGGCGGCCACTCGACTTCCTTGGCTGGACATGAAGACCGGCGGCGCTGCCGCCCGCGGGCGCGCCGGCTGGGCACGCCGTTCCATCCGTGCCGCCCGGGCGCAAGCGCGCGCGGGGGATTTGGAACGCGCGACACACTAATCAACGCCGAGATTTCCGACCAGCGGCATGAGGGGAAGCTGTGAGCGAGATCATGTCCGGGACAGGACTCGACCTTCGGCCGGGGGCCGAACGCCGCCAGCACTCACCCCAGGGACAGGCTCAGCAGGGGCTCCTGGCGCTGCGGCTGGCCCTGCAGGAAACGCTGCAACTCGGGCAGCGGCAATGCCTTGCTGATCAGGTAGCCCTGGCCCTGGTCGCAGCCGAATTGCTGCAGCAGCGTCAGCTCGGCTTCGCTCTCCACCCCTTCGGCGACCACCTCCAGGCCCAGGTTGCGCGCCAGGCCGATCATCGCCCCGACCAGCCTGGACTGATCCGGACGCACCGCCATGCCCGAGACGAAGCTGCGGTCCAGCTTCAGCAGGGAAATCGGCAGGCTGGCCAGGTGCACGAAGGACGAGAAGCCGGTGCCGAAGTCGTCCAGGGAAAAGCGCACGCCCAGCTCGCCGAGGCTGCTCATGGTGTCGAGCACGTAGTCGCTGCGGCGCATCATCGCCGTTTCCGTCAGTTCGAACTCCAGCCAGCGCCCTTCCACCCCGCAGTTCTCGATCAGCCGGCGGACCGTGGGCAGCAGCTGGCTGTCCTGAAACTGGCTGAAGGACAGGTTGATCGCCAGGTTCAGCAGCAGGTCGCGCTCGGCCAGCCAGCGCAGGTCGCGCAGGGCGCGATCCACCACCCAGTAGCCGAGCGGCACGATCAGCCCGCTTTGCTCGGCCAGCGGGATGAAGTCCTGAGGATAGAGCAGGCCGCGCTGAGGGTGACGCCAGCGGATCAGCGCCTCCACCCCCACTATCGCGCCACCGACCAGATCCTGGCGCGGCTGGTAATGCAGCTCCAGCTCGTCGCGGCGCAGCGCCCGGCGCAGCTCCGACTCGACGTCGGCTAGGCGCCGCGCCTGGCTGGAGATACGCTCGTCGTACAGCTGATAACTGCATCCGTCCTGATGCTTGGCCTGCTGCATGGCCGTATGGGCATGCAGCAGCAGACGATCGGCATCCTCGCCGGCGCGGCCGTAGGCCAGCCCCAGGCTGCAGCCCAGGGTCAGGCTCTCGCCCTGGACCCAGTAGGGTTCGGCCAGGGCCTGCATCAAGGCCTGGGCCGTAGGCTCGACCCGAGCACTGGACTGGCTGACATCCAGCAGCAGGGCGAATTCATCACCGCCCAGGCGGGCCAGACAGTCCTGGGGAGTGAGCACGCCTTCAAGGCGTTGGACCACCTGCTGGATCAGCTGATCCCCGGCGCGCTGGCCGAGGCTGTCGTTGGCGTGCTTGAAGTTATCCAGATCCAGATAGCCGAGCAACAACCCGCGGCCGCGGTTGTGCTGCAGGCGCCTGTGCAGCTGGCTCTGGAAGGCCTGGCGATTGACCACCCCGGTGAGCGAATCGCGCTCGATCAAAGCTTGCCAGGACTGCCGCTGTCGGCTGTACTCCAGGCAGCGGCGCAGCACCTCGGCGTTGAGACTGTCACGGGCCAGCCAGTCCTGGACACCGGGCGGCGCCTCCAGTGGCGCGTGTTCGAGCAGCAGGATCGGCAACAGTGGACATTGATCGCCCCCCGGCCGACACTGCGGAGTGCTGAAGACGAAGTCGGGCGAGCAATTCGGGTAGCGTTGCCGGGCGTCCTGCCAGCTGCTGGCGACCCACAGCCAGACGGGCTCCTCCTGCTCGGCCAGCAAGGCATCGAGCATCTTCACCCAATGGCGCTCCGTCGCCAGGACCAGCAGTCGACAGAAATCGCTTTGGCCGGACACGGAACCTCCCCTGCACACAACCTAAGAAGTTACTTTAACTTATAGCTGCACCCGTCTAATAAAGCATCAAAATCTACTCGATTATTCGCCCAGGCGACCAGCTGCCTGCCGCGCGCCTGCGCCCGCGGGCGCATTGCTGATAGAATTTGCGGCCTTTTTCCCCGACCCCGACTCGCTCCCATGTCCCGACTGAACCCCCGGCAACAGGAAGCCGTGAACTACGTCGGCGGCCCGCTTCTGGTGCTCGCCGGCGCCGGCTCCGGCAAGACCAGCGTGATCACGCGCAAGATCGCCCACCTGGTGCAGAACTGCGGCATCCGCGCCCAGCACATCGTCGCCATGACCTTCACCAACAAGGCCGCCCGCGAGATGAAGGAGCGCGTCGGCACCCTGCTCAAGGGCGCCGAGGCCCGCGGCCTGACGGTGTCGACCTTCCACAACCTAGGCATGAACATCATCCGCAAGGAATACGCCCGGCTGGGCTACAAGCCGGGCTTCTCGATCTTCGACGAGGGCGACATCAAGGCCCTGCTGTCGGACATCATGCAGAAGGAGTACGCCGGCGACGACGGCATCGACGAGATCAAGAACTACATCGGCAGCTGGAAGAACGACCTGGTCCTCCCCGACCAGGCCCTGGCCGAGGCACGCGGGCCCAAGGAGCAGACCGCGGCCATCGTCTACCTGCACTACCAGCGCACCCTCAAGGCCTACAACGCGGTGGACTTCGACGACCTGATCCTGCTGCCGGTGAAGCTGTTCCAGGAGCACGCCGACATCCTGGAAAAATGGCAGAACCGCATCCGCTACCTGCTGGTCGACGAATACCAGGACACCAACGCCAGCCAGTACCTGCTGGTGAAGCTGCTGGTGGGCATGCGCAACCAGTTCACCGTGGTCGGCGACGACGACCAGTCGATCTACGCCTGGCGCGGCGCCCGCCCGGAAAACCTGATGCTGCTGAAGGAGGACTACCCCTCGCTGAAGGTGGTGATGCTGGAGCAGAACTACCGCTCCACCAGCCGCATCCTCAAGTGCGCCAACGTGCTGATCGCCAACAACCCCCACGCCTTCGAGAAGCAGCTGTGGAGCGAGATGGGCATGGGCGACGAGATCCGCGTGATCCGCTGCCGCAACGAGGACGCCGAGTGCGAGCGGGTGGCCCTGGAGATCCTCACCGAGCACCTGCGCACCCAGCGGCCCTACAGCGACTTCGCCATCCTCTACCGCGGCAACTATCAGGCCAAGCTGATGGAGCTCAAATTGCAGCACCACCAGATCCCCTATCGCCTGAGCGGCGGCACCAGCTTCTTCGCCCGCCAGGAGGTGAAGGACCTGATGAGCTACTTCCGCCTGCTGGTCAACCCGGACGACGACAACGCCTTTTTGCGGGTGATCAACGTGCCGCGCCGGGAGATCGGCTCCACCACCCTGGAGAAGCTCGGCAACTACGCCACCGAGCGCAAGATCAGCATGTACGCCGCCGCCGGCGAAATCGGCCTCGGCGAGCACCTCGACAGTCGCTTTACCGAGCGCCTGGCGCGCTTCACCCGCTGGATGGACGGGGTACGCCAGCAGTGTGCGCAGAACGATCCGATCGCCGCGATCCGCAGCATGGTGATGGACATCGACTACGAGAACTGGCTGCGCCAGAACGCCTCCAGCGACAAGGTCGCCGACGCGCGCATGGGCAACGTCTGGTTCCTCGTCGACGCGTTGAAGAACACCCTGGAGCGCGACGAGGACGGCGACATGACCATCGAGGACGCCATCGGCAAGCTGGTACTGCGCGACATGCTCGAGCGCCAGCAGGAGGAGGAGGAAGGCGCCGAGGGCGTGCAGATGATGACCCTGCATGCCTCCAAGGGCCTGGAATACCCCTCGGTGTACATCCTCGGCGTAGAGGAGGACATCCTCCCGCACCGCTCCAGCATCGAGGCCGACACCGTCGAGGAAGAGCGGCGCCTGGCCTATGTCGGCATCACCCGGGCCAAGCGCAACCTGACCCTGACCTTCGCCGCCAAACGCAAACAGTACGGCGAGATCGTCGAGTGCTCGCCGAGCCGCTTCCTCGACGAACTGCCGCCGGAAGACCTGGTCTGGGAAGGCCAGGAAGACGCCCCCGCCGAGGTCAAGGCCGCCACCGGCAACTCGGCGCTGGCCAACATGCGCGCCCTGCTGAAAAAGGCCTGAAGCGGCGGCACAATCGAGCACTCCGGCACAGACCGGAGACCAGACGAAGAACCGAGAGGGACACCGCGTGGAAGCACTGAAGCAGAAGATTCGTGAAGAGGGCATCGTGCTGTCGGACCAGGTACTCAAGGTCGATGCCTTCCTCAACCACCAGATCGACCCGCGGCTGATGCAGCAGATCGGCCATGAGTTCGCCCGGCGCTTCGCCGGTCAGGGCATCAGCAAGATCGTCACCATCGAGGCCTCCGGCATCGCCCCGGCGGTGATGGCCGGCCTGGAGCTGGGCGTGCCGGTGATCTTCGCCCGCAAGTACCAGTCCCTGACGCTCAAGGACGACCTGCTGACCTCCAAGGTGTTCTCCTTCACCAAGCAGACCGAGAGCACCATCGCCATCTCGGCCAAGCACCTGGGCGCCGCCGACCATGTGCTGCTGATCGACGACTTCCTCGCCAACGGCCATGCGGCCCGGGCGCTGATCGACCTGATCGGCCAGGCCGGGGCGAGCATCGCCGGGGTCGGCGTGGTGATCGAGAAGTCCTTCCAGAGCGGCCGCGTCGACCTCGACGCCCGCGGCTACCGGGTCGAGTCCCTGGCGCGCATCGGCTCCCTGGCCGGCGGCACGGTCAGCTTTCTGGAATAGTCGCGTGCAGGCCGGCCAGCAGCAGGCGCTGATACAGCTCCTCGCGCCAGCCGTCCGGTTCGGCCAGGCCCATGCGCGCCAGGTGACGGGCGAAATCGTCCGCCGGCGGCGCCTCCAGGGCGGCCTTGCCCAGTTCCAGCGCCTCGCTGAGCTTGAACTTGCCCTTCAGCCAGTTCAGCGCCCTTAGCAGATCGCGCTCCTCGCGGCAGAAGTCGCTGCCCAGCGGATACTCGACGAACAACTCCGGATAGCCTGTCTGCACGGCCTGCAGGCGCGCCGGCGTGTTGTGGGCGAAACGCGGATCGAGGCGAAAATCCCGCGGCAGTTTGCCGACCCGCTGCGCCTGCTCGATCAGTTCGGGCTGGAAGCGCGAGTCGCTGATGGCGAGCAGCGCCTCGATCACCTCGGCGTCGGTCTTGCAGCGCAGGTCGGCGATGCCGTACTCGCTCACCACGATGTCGCGCAGGTGGCGTGGGATGGTGACGTGGCCATAGCTCCAGAGGATGTTGGAACTCAGGCGCCCGGCCGACTCGCGCCAACTGCGCAGCAGCAGGATCGAGCGCGCGCCCTCCAGGGCCTGGGCCTGGACGACGAAGTCGTGCTGGCCGCCGACCCCGCTGAGCACCCGCCCGTCCTCCAGCTGGTCGGCCACCCCGGCGCCGAGCAGGGTCATGGCGAAGACGCTGTTGACGAAGCGCGCATCGCGGCGCTGCAGGCGCTTGAGCGCCTCCTCGCCATACAGCTGGTTGACGAAACCGATGCCGGTCATGGCGAAGCGCCCGCGCCGCTCGGCATCCAGGTCGCGCAGGCGCTGGTAGAAATCCGCGGGACCGAGGAAGAAGCCGCCGTGCAGCAGCACCCCGCCCTGCGCCGGGCCCAGGTGCGGGCGCAGGGCGGCCTGGGTGTAGGGGTCGGCCAGGTCGGCCGCCAGCTCGCGGCCATCGCTCAGCTGCAGGCGCTCGCCGCGCAGCTGCGGCGTGGCGTCCAGCAGGCCGCTGGCCTGCAGCCAGGCCAGAGCGGCGGCGTCCAGGCGCGCCGGCAGGCCGGCATCGAGCAGCGCCTGCACGCTGCGGGGGCGCCCCTCCTCGTCCAACCCGCCGGCGGCGGCCAGTTGCTGCAGACGCAGCTCCGGGTAGACGCGGCGGCGCAACACCCCGGCCTCGGCCAGGGCCAGCAGGCCGTTGACGAACATCTCGCTGCAGCCGTACAGGCCCTCGGCGAAGGGGCCCTGGCCACCGATGGCGGCGATCTGCGCGCCCCACAGGCCTCCCTGCAACGCCTCCAGTCCGGCGCGGTAGGCCGCATTGTCGGTGTGGCGCGCCAGCAGCGCGGCGGTCAGCGCATCGCCCAGGGCGCCGATGCCGATCTGCAGGGTGCCGCCGTCACGCACCAGGCTGCTGGCATGCAGACCGATGCACTGATCCTGCAGGGTCACCGGCAGGTTCGGCATGGAAAACAGCGGGCCGCACTCAGACTCCCGCAGCACCAGGTCGAAACAGTCGCGGGAGACTTCCGCCGGCCCGGTCATGTACGGCAGCTCATCGTGCACCTGGGCCAGGCACAGGATGCTGTCGCCGGCCGCGCGACGCTTGGCCAGCAGGGGCAGCAGGTCGAGGCTGATGTCCGGGTTGCAGCTCAGGCTGAAGTGCCGCGGGCGTTGCGGGTCCCGGGCGACCAGCTGGGCGATCAGGTTGACCCCCTTGGCATCGAGGTCGCGGGCGACCTGGCTGTAGTTGCAGCTGTTGTAGTCGTACTGCGCCGCCGGGCTGTCCAGCAGGCTGCCCGGCTCGAGGAAGAACTGCTCGATGCGCACGTTGGCCGGCACCAGGTCGTCATGCAGGTCGGCGAGGAAGTCCAGCTCGGGATAGTCGCCGTAGACCCGCGCGACGAAGGGCTCGAGAAAGCGTCGCTGCAACTCCTGGCTGGCCCGTGGGCGGCCCAGGCACAGCGCGGTGTAGATGGTCAGCTGGCGCTCCGGCAGCTGCTTGATGCGCGCGTACAGGGCATTGACCCAGCGGTTCGGCTTGCCCAGGCCCAAGGGCAGCCCCAGGCGGATGGGACCCTCGATGCTACCCAGCACGCGATCGACGGCCTGCTCGATGGAACACGGCTCCGGCATCTGGCACCTCCCGACGACCTCCCTGGCAATGTCAGGTTTGACTGCGCGCCGGGCGGTTTTGCTGCAACGCCGGGCGGGAGAATGCAAAAAGCCGCCCGAGGGCGGCTTTTCGGCACGGCAGCGTCGCCTTACAGGCCGGACATCTTCTCGATGGCGCCGCGCAGCTCGTCGTCCGAGCAGTCGCCACAGGTGCCTTTCGGCGGCATGGCGTTGAGGCCGGAGATGGCATGGGCCAGCAGGCCATCGATGCCATTGGTGGCGCGCGCCTGCCAGGCGGCGGTGTCGCCGATCTTCGGCGCGCCCAGTACGCCGGCGCTGTGACAGGCGCCGCAGTGCTTGGCGACGATGTCGTCGGCGGTGCGCGCGCCGCCGCCGGCGCTAGCTGCGACCGCCTCGACGCCCTTGCATTCCTCGCCCATCACGCAGACTTCGCCGACCGGCTTGAGGCGCGCGGCGATCTCGTCGTTGGTCGCGGCCTGCGCAGTCACTGCCCACAGGGCCAATACGGCGGCCGGGGCCACCAGCATCTTGCTAATTAGGTTCACGGATACACCCTCATCGTGGCTAGTCACGCCCGCGGCCACGGTTTCGCGAGCGGGCGACAGTATAACGGGAAGCCCGCCGGGCCGAAACAACCCAGATTGTCGCAGGGTTATTGGCCCGGGCCTCAGAAATTCGCGGGGGTGGTGGCGCTGATCAGGCGCGCCGGCGCGTCGAAGGGATTGCGGAACCGGTGGGGCTTGCTGCTCTCGAAGTAGTAGCTGTCGCCCGGCTCGAGGATGAACACCTCGCTGCCCACGGTCAGCTCCAGGCGGCCCTCGACCAGCATCCCGGCTTCCTCTCCGTCATGGGCGTACATCTCGTCGCCGGTGTCGGCGCCGACCGGGTAGGTCTCGTCGAGAAAGGAAATGGCCCGACTCGGGTGGGCCTTGCCGACCAGCTTCATGGTCACCGCGCCGTCGGAGATGTCGATCAGCTCCCCGGCCCGGTAGACCACCTGGGTGTGGTTGTCCTGCTCCATCTCCAGGGAGAAGAACTCCACCAGGGACATGGGAATGCCTGCCAACACCTTCTTCAGCGAGCTGATCGAGGGGCTCACGCTGTTCTTCTCGATCATCGAGATGGTGCTGTTGGTGACGCCCGCGCGCTTGGCGAGTTCACGCTGGGAAAGGCCCTTGAGTTTGCGAATGGATTGCAGTCGTACACCGACGTCCAATGCTGGAGTCCCCCTGGGGAAGATGCGGAAAATGAGCCCGTATCATGGCAACAGCGTTCAGTATTTACAACAGCCCGATCGCAAATCCTGCCCGGCGATGGCTTCAGCCCCCGGAATAGAGCAGCGGCACCCGGCGCAGGTTGCAGAACAGCTGATAGGGAATGCTGCCGGCGCGGATCGCCACGTCGCTGGCCAGCACCTGCCTGCCCCACAGCTCGACCCGGCTGCCGAGGCCGGCCTGGGGCAGGTCGCTGAGGTCGACGGTGAGCATGTCCATCGACACCCGGCCGATCAGCCGGCTGGGCCGGCCGTCGATGCTCACCGGCGTGCCGGTCGGCGCATGCCGCGGGTAACCGTCGGCATAGCCCATGGCGACCACGCCGACCCGGGTCGGCCGCTCGGTGACGAAGCGCGCGCCGTAGCCCACCGGTTCCCCGGCCGGCAGCTCGCGCACGCTGATGATCTTCGATTCCAGGGTCATCACCGGCTGCAGGCGCGCGGCTAGGGCCTGCTCCTGCTCGAAGGGGGTGGCGCCGTAGAGCATGATGCCGGGGCGCACCCAGTCGCTGGGGATGCTGGGCCAGCCGAGCACGGCCGGCGAGTTGCGCAGGCTGATCTCCGCCGCCAGGCCCTGGCGGGCCTGCTCGAACACCGCCAGCTGCTCCTCGCTGCGCGGACAGTCCAGCTCGTCGGCACGGGCGAAGTGGCTCATCAGCACGATCTTGCCGACCTTGCCGCTGGCCAGCAGGCGCCGGTAGGCCGCCTGGTACTCGGCCGGCTCCAGGCCCACCCGGTGCATCCCCGAATCCATCTTCAGCCAGAGGGTCAGCGGCTTGCCCACGGCGGTGCGCTCGATGGCCTCGATCTGCCACTGGGCATGCACCACGCACCAGAGGTCATGTTGCTCGATCAGCGCCAGCTCCTCGGCCTCGAAGAAGCCCTCGAGCAACAGGATGGGCGCGCGAATGCCCGCCTCGCGCAGCTGCAACGCCTCCTCGATGCAGGCCACGGCGAAACCGTCGGCCTGCTCCTCCAGCGCCTGGGCACAGCGCACCGCGCCATGGCCGTAGGCGTCGGCCTTGATCACCGCCAGCGCCTTGGCGCCTGCCACATCGCGGGCCAACTGGTAGTTGTGACGCAGGGCTTGCAGATCGATCAGGGCGCGGGCTGGACGCATGGTTCTCACACTTCTTGACGGGGAACGGTGAATAAAAAGGCCCGGCAGAGCCGGGCCAAGCAGGATTCAAGGTCGCATGCGTGGCCGGAGGATGACAACGGCTACTCGCTAGCGGGACTCAGTGCGCAGGCACCGGGCTGACATGCTTGGGGGCTTCCTGGGCCTTGCCGTAACGGAAGATATCCAGGCCTTCGGCGCTGATCTGCGGGCGCTTGTTGGCCATCAGATCGGCGAGGAAACGGCCGGAGCCGCAGGCCATGGTCCAGCCCAGAGTGCCGTGACCGGTGTTGAGGAACAGGTTGCGGAAGCTGGTGGCGCCGACGATCGGCGTGCCGTCCGGGGTCGCCGGGCGCAGGCCGGTCCAGAACTCCACCTGACTGAGGTCGCCGCCCTGGGGATAGAGGTCACCGACGATCATCTCCAGGGTCGCGCGCCGGCGCGGGTTGAGGCTCAGGTCGAAACCGGCGATCTCGGCCATGCCGCCGACGCGGATGCGATCGTCGAAACGGGTGATGGCGACCTTGTAGGTCTCGTCGAGGATGGTCGAGGCCGGCGCCATGTCGGCATCGACGATCGGCAGGGTCAACGAGTAACCCTTGAGCGGATACACCGGGGCCCGGACGCCCAGCGGCTTGAGCAGCTGCGGGCTGTAGCTGCCCACGGCCAGCACGTAGCGGTCGGCGGTCTCCAGCTTACCGTCGATCCACACGCCGTTGATCCGGTCGCCGGCGAAATCCAGGCGCTGGATGTCCTGGCCGAAACGGAATTCGACGCCCATCTGCTTGGCCATCTCGGCCAGCTTGGTGGTGAACAGCTGGCAGTCGCCGGTCTGGTCGTTGGGCAGGCGCAGGGCACCGGCCAGCTTGTCCTTGACCTTGGCCAAGGCCGGCTCGACGCGGGCGATACCGTCTCGGTCGAGCAGCTCGAAGGGCACGCCGGACTGCTGCAGCACGGCGATGTCCTTGGCGGCGTTATCCACCTGGGCCTGGGTGCGGAACAGCTGGGTGGTGCCCAGGCGGCGGCCTTCGTAGGCGATGCCGGTTTCGGCGCGCAGCTCGTCGAGGCAGTCGCGGCTGTACTCGGACAGGCGCACCATGCGCTCCTTGTTCACCGCGTAGCGACTGGCGGTGCAGTTACGCAGCATCTGCGCCATCCACAGGTACTGGTCGATGTCGGCGGTGGCCTTGATCGCCAGCGGCGCATGCTTCTGCAGCAGCCACTTGATGGCCTTCAGCGGCACGCCCGGCGCGGCCCAGGGCGAGGCATAGCCGGGCGACACCTGACCGGCGTTGGCGAAGCTGGTCTCCATGGCCGGAGCGGCCTGACGGTCGACCACCACCACCTCGAAGCCCTGACGGGCCAGGTAGTAAGCGCTGACCGTACCTATTACACCGCTGCCGAGCACCAGAACCCGCATTCTTCACTCCTCGCCGCGACTATGCGCTGACACTTGTTGCCTGGGAAGTTGATGTGCGCAGTATATTGAGCATCAGCCAGTGCTTCTCACTATATATAGCGCTATATTTGGCGAGAATTCTCGGCAAAAACCCGTTTCACGGAGGGGCATCCCCCATGCGCACCCAGCACCAGAGCCGTCGCGAACTGGACAAGATCGATCGCAATATCCTGCGCATCCTTCAGGAGGACGGGCGCATTTCCTTCACCGAGCTGGGCGAGCGGGTCGGCCTGTCCACCACGCCCTGCACCGAGCGGGTCCGCCGCCTGGAGCGCGAAGGCATCATCATGGGCTACCACGCCCGCCTCAATCCGCAGCACCTCAAGGCCAGCCTGCTGGTGTTCGTCGAGATCAGCCTGGACTACAAGTCCGGCGACACCTTCGAGGAGTTCCGCCGCGCCGTGCTCAAGCTGCCCCACGTGCTGGAGTGCCACCTGGTGTCCGGCGACTTCGATTACCTGGTGAAGGCGCGGATCAACGAGATGGCCAGCTACCGCAAGCTGCTCGGCGACATCCTGCTCAAGCTGCCCCACGTGCGCGAGTCGAAGAGCTACATCGTCATGGAGGAGGTCAAGGAGTCTCTGGCCCTGCCGGTGCCGGAGTAGCGCCCGGCCACAGCCCGGCGCTCGCTGACGTCCCTGCCGGCACCGGCACCGGCACCGGCTGGATCGACGCCGATGCCGACGAAATTCCAGTTTTTTGCCCGCCCCCCTTGGCGAAAGGCGGACAGCGCGCTTATGCTGCGTAAAATTTTACAAACACAATAATCAGGATTTCACACATGAACGCCCGCGTTCGCCAACCGGTCCACAGCGCCCAGCACGCCGCCTCCTACTATGCCGCCAGCGTCAATCGTCAACTGGACTTCCCGCCCCTGGGCGGCGAGTTGCGTGCCGATGTCTGCGTGGTCGGCGGCGGCTTCTCCGGGCTGAACGCGGCCATCGAGCTGGCGCAGAAGGGCCTGTCGGTGGTGCTGCTGGAGGCCCGCAAGGTCGGCTGGGGCGCCAGCGGGCGCAACGGCGGCCAGCTGATCCGCGGGGTCGGCCACGGCGTCGAGCAGTTCGAGCCGGTGATCGGCAACGACGGCGTGCGCCAGCTCAAGCTGATGGGCCTGGAGGCGGTGGAGATCGTCCGCCGCCGGGTCGAGCAGTTCTCTATCGACTGCGACCTGACCTGGGGCTACTGCGACCTGGCCAACAAACCCAGCCACCTGGCCGGCTTCGCCGAGGACGCCGAGGAGCTGCGCAGCCTCGGTTACCGCCATGAACTGCGCCTGCTGCAAGCCGAACAGATGGGCGAGGTGGTCGGCTCCACGCGCTATGTCGGCGGCCTGATCGACATGGGCTCCGGCCACCTGCATCCGCTCAACCTGGCCCTGGGCGAGGCCGCCGCCGCCCAGAGTCTCGGCGTGCAACTGTTCGAGAACTCGCCGGTGACTCGCATCGACTACGGCCCCGAGGTGCGGGTGCATACCGCCCGCGGCCAGGTGCGCGCCACCCATCTGGTGCTGGGCTGCAACGCCTACCTCGGTCAACTGCAGCCCAGCCTCGGCGGCAAGGTGCTGCCGGCCGGCAGCTATATCATCGCCACCGAGCCGCTTGCCGAGGCCCAGGCCAAGGCACTGATCCCGCAGAACATGGCCCTGTGCGACCAGCGCGTGGCCCTCGACTACTACCGCCTGTCCGCCGACCGCCGCCTGCTGTTCGGCGGCGCCTGCCACTACTCGGGGCGCGATCCGGCGGACATCGCCGGCTATATGCGGCCGAAGATGCTGAAGGTCTTCCCCCACCTCAAGGACGTCAGGATCGCCTATCAATGGGGCGGCATGATCGGCATCGGCGCCAACCGCCTGCCGCAGATCGGCCGGCTCAAGGACCAGCCCAACGTGTTCTACGCCCAGGCCTACTCCGGCCACGGGGTCAATGCCACCCACCTGGCCGGCAAGCTGCTCGCCGAGGCGATCGCCGGCCAGGCCGGCGGCGGCTTCGAGCTGTTCGCCCGGGTGCCGCACATGACCTTCCCCGGCGGCCGCTACCTGCGCTCGCCGCTGCTGGCCCTGGGCATGCTCTGGCACCGCCTCAAGGAAGTGCTCTGAGGCCCGCAGCTAGCGCCTGAGGGCCTCCTCTCCAGCGCTCGCCGCCAGGCCGGGCGCCGGCTCGAAGCCGCTGTCGCGCCTGGCCAGCACCACGAACACCGCGGCGCCGAGGGCCATCAGCAGCGGCAGCGCATGGCCGGTCAGCCACTGACTGGCCGCTCCCGTGGCCAGGGGACCGATCAGGCAACCCAGGCCCCACAGCTGGGAGACATGGGCATTGGCGCGGACCAGTTCATCGTCACGGTAGCGCTCGCCGATGAGAATCAGCGCCAGGGTGAACAGCCCGCCGGCGCTGGCACCGAACAGCACCAGCAACGGCCAGATCAGGGGCGAGTGCAGCAGCAGCGGAATCGCCAGACTGGAACCCAGCAGCACCACGCCACAGCCGCGGAACAGGCCGCGCCGCGAGATGCTGTCGGCGAGCAGACCGATCGGCAGCTGCAGCGCCGCGTCGCCGATCACCACCACGCTGACCATCAGCAAGGCCACCTCCTGGCTGAAGCCCTGACGCAGCCCGTAGATCGGCAGCAGGGTGAGCATCATCGCCTCGAAGGCGGCGAACAGCATCACCGCCCAGGCGATCGCCGGCAGCCGGCGACAGAACGCCGGCAGACCGCGCCCCGAGGCGCTCCGGGCATCGACCCGGGGCGCCCCGCTGCGTCCGACCAGCAACAGCGAGCCGCCGATCAGCAGACCGGTGCCGGCCCAGAAGCCCAGATCGCTGGCGGTGCCCAGGGCGGTGAGCAGCAGGGGTCCACAGAGCTGGCTCAGCGCATAGCCGGTGCCGTACAGCGCCACCAGCCGGCCGCGCCACTTCTCCACCGCCAGCTGGTTGATCCAGCTCTCGCCGAGAATGAACACCAGGGTCAGGGCCACACCGATCAGCAGCCGCAGCAGCAGCCACAGGGCATAGTTCTGCATGAAGGCCAGCAGCGCCACCGACAGCGCGCTGCACAGCAGGCTCAGCTGCATCAGGCGGGTGGTCCCCACCCGTGCGGCCAGGCGGCCGGCCAGGGAGGCGCCGAGCAGCACGCCGACCGCCGGCGTGGCCGCCATCACACCGATGGCGAAGGCGTCATGCCCCCAACTCTCCAGGCGCAGCGATACCAGCGGCATGGTCACCCCGAGGGCCAGGCCGATGCTGATCACCGCCGAACACACGGCGAAATAGGTACCCCAACGCATCTTCTCTCTCCTTTCCGTGGAGGCCCAACGTAAACGGCCGGACCCCCTTTCAGGAAGCCCGGCCGCAGGCGTGGCTCGTCAGAGCCGACCTCGAAATGCGGGCACCTGGCCCGCGCTGGCTTCAGAGCTTGATCCAGGTCGCCTTCAGCTCGGTGTACTTGTCGAAGGCGTGCAGCGACTTGTCACGGCCGTTGCCGGACTGCTTGAAGCCGCCGAACGGCGCGGTCATGTCGCCGCCATCGTACTGGTTGACCCAGACGCTGCCGGCGCGCAGCGCCTTGGCGGTCAGGTGGGCCTTGGACAGGTTGCTGGTCCACACCGCCGCGGCCAGGCCGTAGACGGTGTCGTTGGCGATGGCCACGGCCTCTTCCACCGTGTCGAAGCCGATCACCGACAGCACCGGGCCGAAGATCTCCTCCTTGGCGATGCGCATGGCGTTGTCCACCCCGTCGAAGATGGTCGGCTCGACATAGGTACCGCCGGTTTCCTCCAGCACCCGCTTGCCGCCAGCCACCAGCTTGGCACCGTCGTCGTGGCCGGCCTGGATGTAGCCCAGCACGTTGTTCATCTGCGTGGTGTCGACCAGGGCACCGACATTGGTCGCCGGGTCCAGCGGGTTACCCGGCTTCCAGCTCTTGATCGCCTCGACCACCAGGGGCACGAACTGCTCCTTGATCGAGTTCTCCACCAGCAGGCGCGAGCCGGCGGTGCACACCTCGCCCTGGTTGAAGGCGATGGCGCCGGCCGCGGCCGCGGCGGCGGCCTTGAGGTCCGGGGCGTCGGCGAAGACGATGTTCGGGCTCTTGCCACCAGCCTCCAGCCATACCCGCTTCATGTTCGACTCGCCGGCATAGACCATCAGCTGCTTGGCGATCTTGGTCGAGCCGGTGAACACCAGGGTGTCGACGTCCATGTGCAGGGCCAGGGCCTTGCCCACGGTGTGACCGTAGCCCGGCAGCACGTTGAACACGCCGGCCGGGATGCCGGCCTCGATGGCCAGCTGGGCGATGCGAATGGCGGTCAGCGGCGACTTCTCGGACGGTTTGAGAATCACCGAGTTGCCGGTGGCCAGCGCCGGGCCGAGCTTCCAGCAGCTCATCAGCAGCGGGAAGTTCCACGGCACGATGGCGGCGACCACGCCGATCGGCTCGCGGGTCACCAGACCCAGCTCGTCGTGCGGGGTGGCGGCCACCTCGTCGTAGATCTTGTCGATCGCCTCGCCGCTCCAGCGAATGGCACGGGCGGCGCTGGTCACGTCGATGTGCAGCGAATCGCCGATCGGCTTGCCCATGTCCAGGGTTTCCAGCAGGGCCAGCTCTTCGCCGTGCTGCTCGATCAGGTCGGCGAAGCGGATCATCACGGCCTTGCGCTTGACCGGCGCCAGACGTGACCAGACGCCGGAGTCGAAGGTGGCGCGGGCGTCACGCACGGCGATCTCGGCGTCCGGCGCATCGCAGCTGACCACCTGCGCCAGCAGGCGCCCATCCACCGGGCTGATGCACTCGAAGGTGGCGCCGGACTGCGCCGCGCAATATTCGCCGTGAATAAAGGCACGGCCTTCTACTTTCAGGGTCTTGGCGCGCTGTTCCCAGTCGGCGCGGGTCAGGCTAGTCATGCGGGCATCCTCTATCGGTAATGAGCGCTTCGGGTTCGACCGCGAGCACTGTCAATAATTCTGCAAGGCCAAGGCAGGCCGTTTTCCTGCTGGCAACACTAAACCACTGCGCCCTACATTTTCAATATTTTTGACAAAGCCGGATAAAACCCCCTTGTCATGTTCATTTTATTAAACATAGACTGCGCGGAATCGCTCCACAGCTCCCATTTTTAGCGCGTTTGGATGGCCAGCATGACACTCGAAACCCCTTCGCAAGCGAACGAAATAAACAACGACCTCGCCGACTTCTGGATGCCCTTCACCGCCAACCGCCAGTTCAAGGCCCGTCCGCGCCTGCTGGAAAGCGCCGAAGGCCTGTATTTCACCAGCACCGACGGGCGCAAGGTATTGGACGGCACCGCCGGGCTTTGGTGCTGCAACGCCGGCCACGGTCGTCGGGAAATCACCGAGGCGGTGAGCCGGCAGATCGCCAAGCTGGACTTCGCCCCAACCTTCCAGATGGGCCACCCGCTGCCGTTCGAGCTGGCCAGCCGCCTGGCCGAGATCGCCCCGCCCGGCCTGAACAAGCTGTTCTTCACCAACTCCGGTTCGGAGTCGGCCGACACCGCGCTGAAGATCGCCCTAGCCTACCAGCGCGCCATCGGCCAGGGCACCCGCACCCGCCTGATCGGCCGCGAGCTGGGCTACCACGGCGTCGGCTTCGGCGGCATCTCGGTGGGCGGCATGGTCAACAACCGCAAGGCCTTCCCGGTGCAGCTGCCAGGGGTCGACCACCTGCCGCACTGCCTGGACATCGCCCGCAACGCCTTCAGCCGCGGCCTGCCACCGTTCGGCGTCGAGAAAGCCGACGAGCTGGAGCGCCTGGTCACCCTGCACGGCGCCGAGAACATCGCCGCGGTGATAGTCGAGCCGATGTCCGGCTCGGCCGGGGTGGTGCTGCCGCCAGTGGGCTACCTGCAGCGCCTGCGCGAGATCACCCAGAAGCACGGCATCCTGCTGATCTTCGACGAGGTGATCACCGGCTTCGGCCGCGTCGGCCAGGCCTTCGCCGCCCAGCGCTGGGGCGTCACCCCGGACATCATCACCTGCGCCAAGGGCCTGACCAACGGCGCCATCCCCATGGGTGCGGTGTTCGTCGACGAGAAGATCCACGACGCCTTCATGCAGGGCCCGGACGGCATCGAGCTGTTCCACGGCTATACCTACTCCGGCCACCCGGTAGCCTGCGCCGCGGCCCTGGCGACCCTGGACATCTACCAGGGCGAACGGCTGTTCGACCAGGCCATCGAGCTGGAAGGCTACTGGCAGGATGCCCTGCACAGCCTGCAGGGCCTGCCCAACGTGATCGACATCCGCGCCGTCGGCCTGGTCGGCGGCGTGCAACTGGCCCCCAGCGACCAGGGCGCCGGCAAGCGCGGCTACCAGGTGTTCGAGCAGTGCTTCCACAACGACCTGATGGTGCGGGTGACCGGCGACACCCTGGCCATGTCGCCGCCGCTGATCGTGGAGAAGGCGCAGATCGACACCCTGGTCGAGAAGCTCGCCGACGCGATTCGCCAGGCCCACTAACCGACAACCACGGAGCCACAAGATGAATATCGAACAGATCGTCGACTTCGCCCAGGCCGGCAGCGCCGCCGAGCACTACCGCCCGGCCCCGGAGAAGGTCCTCCGGGGCGACCCCGAGCAGAGCGTGCGCAACCACTACGCCAGCCCCTGCGGCCAGTTCAACAGCGGCATCTGGGAGGGCGCGGTCGGCCAGTGGCGCGTCAGCTACAGCGAGCACGAGTACTGCGAGATCCTCCAGGGCGTCTCGGTGATCCGTGACGCCGCCGGCAATGCCAGAACCGTGCGCGCCGGCGACCGCTTCGTCATCCCCGCCGGTTTCGAGGGCACCTGGGAAGTCCTCGAGCCCTGCCGCAAGGTCTATGTGATCTTCGAGCAGGCGCCGGCCTGAACCCGCGCTTTTCCTGCGTCACCCTTTAGCCCGCGTCATGCGGGCTTTTTTTTGCGCGCCGGGACGCAGAAACGAAAAAGCCCGCCATGAAGGCGGGCTTTTCGGCAAGGCGCGGATCAATTACTTGATCTTGGCTTCCTTGTACATCACGTGCTTGCGTACGACCGGATCGAATTTCTTGATTTCGATCTTGTCGGGGGTGGTGCGCTTGTTCTTGTCGGTGGTGTAGAAGTGGCCGGTACCGGCGCTGGACACCAAACGGATCAGTTCACGCATGATTAGCTCCTTAAACCTTTTCGCCGCGAGCGCGCAGCTCGGACAGCACTACGTCGATGCCACGCTTGTCGATGACGCGCATGCCCTTGGCGGAAACGCGCAGACGCACGAAGCGCTTCTCGGACTCGACCCAGAAGCGATGGTGCTGCAGGTTCGGCAGGAAACGACGACGGGTTTTGTTGTTCGCGTGGGAAATGTTGTTCCCGGTTACCGGACCCTTACCGGTAACTTGACAGACTCTCGACATGCCTCAGCCCTCTAAACCACATGCCCAACCCGGCATGGGTTGGCCGCTTAAACTCAATGTCATTGGCGCTCTGCGCCACGTTTCTCGAGGGTCTTACCGGCTACAGCTGAAAGCGCAAGAACCGGGCCCCTAGAAAAGAGCGCTGCTTTATACCAGAAAGCCCCAGGAGCAACAAGGTCGAATGCACTCGCCTGTCGCGACGCAAGCGCGGCAGAGGGCCCTGCCAGGCGGCGCGCGCGGGGCGCGGGGCGCCCCGACCATTCGTCGCCGCGATTCATTGTTCCGCCGCGCCCTTATGGTCTAGGGTAGGGCCTGCCGGCCCGCCTCAGGAAGCGCGCCACGTCATCTGGAGTCCACCATGCGCCTTGCCGTCCTACCCCTGCTGTTCGCCCCGCTGCTGAGCCCCCTGCTCGCCCAGGCCACCACCCTCAGCGTCTGCACCGAAGCCAGCCCGGAGGGTTTCGACGTGGTGCAGTACAACTCGCTGACCACCACCAACGCCTCCGCCGATGTGCTGATGAACCGCCTGGTGGAGTTCGATGCAGTCAGCGGCACCCTGCAGCCGAGCCTGGCCCAGGACTGGGAGATCAGCGAAGACGGCCTGAGCTACAGCTTCGAGCTGCGCCCCGGGGTGCAGTTCCACAGCACCGATTACTTCAGCCCCAGCCGAGCCCTGAACGCCGACGACGTGCTGTTCAGCTTCCAGCGCATGCTCGACCCCGAACACACCTGGCACCAGGTCGCGCCGAGCGGTTACCCCCACGCCCAGTCGATGCAGTTGCCCGGCCTGGTGGCGCGCCTCGACAAGCTCGGCGAACACCGCCTGCGCTTCACCCTCAACCGCCCCGACGCCACCTTCCTCGCCACCCTGAGCATGGGCTTCGCCTCCATCTATTCGGCCGAATACGCCGCGCAACTGCTCGCCGCCGGCACCCCGGAGCGCCTCAACAGCCAGCCGATCGGCACCGGCCCCTTCGTCTTCAAGCGTTTCCAGAAGGACGCCCTGGTGCGCTACAGCGCCAACCCCGAGTATTTCGCCGGCAAGCCGGCCGTGGACGAGCTGGTGTTCGCCATCACCCCCGACGCCAACGTGCGCCTGCAGAAGCTGCGCCGCGGCGAGTGCCACATCGCCCTGTCCCCCAAACCCCAGGACGTGCACAGCAGCGCCGCCGACGAGCGGCTCAAGAGCGTGCATACCGCGGCCTTCATGACCGCCTTCGTCGGCATCAACAGCCAGCACCCGCCACTGGACCGGCCAGCCGTGCGCCAGGCGATCAACCTGGCCTTCGACAAGGCCAGCTACCTGAAGGCGGTATTCGAAGGCAGCGCCGAGGCGGCCAGCGGGCCCTATCCGCCCAATACCTGGAGCTTCGCCAGCGAGCTGCCGGGCTACCCCCACGACCCGTCCAGGGCCCGCACCCTGCTGGCCGAGGCGGGCCTGAGCGAGGGGTTCGAGACGACCATCTGGACCCGGCCCTCGGGCAGCCTGCTCAACCCCAATCCGGCCCTCGGCGCGCAGCTGCTGCAGGCCGACCTGGCCAAGATCGGCATCCGGGCAGAGATCCGCGTGATCGAGTGGGGTGAGCTGATTCGCCGGGCCAAGGCCGGCGAGCACGACCTGCTGTTCATGGGCTGGGCCGGCGACAACGGCGACCCGGACAACTTCCTGACCCCGCAGTTCTCCTGCGCCGCGCTCGAGTCCGGCCTGAACTTCGCCCGCTACTGCGACCCGCAGCTGGACCGCCTGATCAGCGGGGGCAAGACCACCAGCGAGCAGGCGATACGCAGCGCGCTGTACCGCCAGGCCCAGGCGATCATCCAGCGCCAGGCACTGTGGCTGCCTCTGGCCCACCCCACCGCCTTCGCCCTGACGCGCAAGGAAGTCGAGGGCTACCGCGTCAGCCCCTTCGGTCGCCAGGACTTCGCCCGGGTGCACATCGCCCCCTGAGCCGTGCCGCCCCCCCTATAACCAGCCGTATTCGGCCAGGGACAGGGGCTCGCCGTCGCCGACGATGAAATGGTCGAGCACCCGCACATCCACCAACTCCAGCGCCTCCTTGAGGCGCCGGGTCAGCAGCCGATCCGCCTGGCTCGGCTCGGCCACCCCGGAGGGGTGATTGTGGGTGAGGATCAGCGCCGCCGCGTTGTGCGCCAGGGCCCGCTTGACCACCTGGCGCGGGTAGACGCTGGCGCTGTCGATGGAACCATGGAACAGCGCCTCGAACGCCAGCACCCGGTGCTTGGCGTCGAGGAACAGGCAGCCGAACACCTCGTGGGGCTCATGGCGCAGCAGCGCCTTGAGGTAGTCGCGCACTGCCTGCGGACTCTCCAGGGCCGAGTCGCGGCGCAGTTGCTCGGCCAGGTGGCGGCGGGCCATCTCCAGCACCGCCTGCAGCTGGGCGAACTTCGCCGGACCCAGCCCCAGACGCCGGCTGAAGGCCGGCAGATCGGCCTGCAGCAGGGCGCGCAGGCCGCCGAAGTCGCCGAGCAGGTGGCGCGCCAGGTCCACCGCGCTCTGCCCGGCCACGCCGGTGCGCAGGAAGATCGCCAGCAGTTCGGCGTCGCTCAGGGTCGCGGCCCCCTGGGCCAGAAGTTTCTCCCGCGGGCGCTCCGCCGCGGGCCAGTCGCGAATGCTCATTGCACCTCCGTGTCGAGCCGGGCGCCGCTGCTCCACTGCGGTCGCTGTGCTATCGTAGCCCATCTTTTTGCGCGGTGATTGGCCTGGGGAGGCGTCATCGCCGCGGCGCACATCCACCCTATATAAAAGGCAGGCCTATGCAGCGGCTTTATCGCAAACGCATCATCGTCGGCGTGGGGGGTGGCATTGCCGCCTACAAGAGTGCCGAGCTGGTTCGCCGGCTCAAGGACCAGGGTGCCGAAGTCCGGGTGGTGATGACCCGGGGCGGTCGCGAGTTCATCACCCCGCTGACCCTGCAGGCGCTGTCCGGCCACCCGGTGCACCTGGACCTGCTCGACCCCGCTGCCGAAGCCGCCATGGGCCATATCGAGCTGGCCCGCTGGGCCGATCTGGTGCTGATCGCCCCGGCCACCGCCGACCTCATGGCACGCCTGGCCCAAGGCGTGGCCGACGACCTGCTGAGCACCCTGGTGCTGGCCACCGACGCCACGGTCGCCCTGGCGCCGGCGATGAACCAGGCGATGTGGCGCGACCCGGCGACCCAGGCCAACGCCCGCCTGCTGGCCGAGCGCGGCCTGCGCCTGTTCGGCCCGGCCGCCGGCGAACAGGCCTGCGGCGACGTCGGCCCCGGGCGCATGCTCGAGGCCGAGCAGCTGGCCCAATGCGCCGCCGACTGCTTCGAGTTCCAGTCGCTGACCGGCCGACACGTGCTGATCACCGCCGGCCCGACCCAGGAAAACATCGACCCGGTGCGCTATATCACCAACCACAGCTCCGGCAAGATGGGCTTCGCCCTGGCCGAGGCCGCCGCCGAAGCCGGTGCCCGGGTCACCCTGGTCAGCGGCCCGGTGCACCTGCCGACCCCCGACCGGGTCACCCGCATCGACGTGGTCAGCGCCCGCGACATGCTCGCCGCCTGCGAGGCGGCGATGCCCTGCGACCTGCTGATCGCCGCCGCCGCCGTCGCCGATTACCGCCCGGAAGTGGTGGCCGCGCACAAATTGAAGAAAGACCCGAGCAACGGCGACGGCCTGCTCCTGCAGATGGTGCGCAACCCGGATATCCTCGCCACCCTGGCCCGGCGCAGCGACCGTCCCTTCAGCGTCGGCTTCGCCGCCGAGACGGAGAACCTGCTCGAATACGCCGCGCGCAAGCTCAAGGACAAGAACCTCGACCTGATCGTCGCCAACGACGTGGCCAACCCGAGCATCGGCTTCAACAGCGAGGAAAACGCCATCACCGTCATCGACCGCGAGCTGGGCCAGAGTGCCTTCGCCCAGACCAGCAAGAGCAAGATCGCCCGCCAGCTGGTGGCCTTTATCACCGACCGACTGAACAAGAACTGACCATGCACGCATTGCAAGCCAAGATTCTCGACCCGCGCTTCGGCCGCGACTTCCCCCTGCCGCAGTACGCCACCCCGGGCTCCGCCGGCCTCGACCTGCGCGCCATGCTGCAGCAGGACAGCATTCTCGAGCCCGGCCAGACCCTGCTCATCCCCACCGGCCTGTCGATCTATATCGGCGACCCCGGCCTGGCGGCGATGATCCTGCCCCGCTCGGGACTCGGCCATAAGCACGGCATCGTGCTCGGCAACCTGGTCGGCCTGATCGACTCGGACTACCAGGGCGAACTGATGGTCTCCTGCTGGAATCGCGGCCAGACCCCGTTCAACATCGCCGTCGGCGAGCGCATCGCCCAGCTGGTCCTGGTACCGGTGGTGCAGGCCCATTTCGAGCTGGTCGAGCAGTTCGACCAGAGCCAGCGTGGCGCCGGTGGTTTCGGCCACTCGGGTAGCCATTGACCCCGACACCTTCCAGGATGAATCGCCGAGGAGCCCTTCGATGAAACTCTTCAAGCGCACCGCCAAGGATGCCCAGCCCAGCGCCACACCCCGCGGCGGCAATGGCGCCGGCGAGCGGCCCCTGGCGGCGCTGCTACCAGGCCTGCTGGCCAGCGTCACGGGCCTGTTCCTGGCCGCCGGCCTGCTGTGGTTCGGCGTACTGGCCAGCGCCCAGCACCAGCAGCACCAGCAGCTGACCCAGGCCTGGGGCGGCGGCCAGGCCGCGACCCTGCAACTGGCGCTGAAACAGCTGGCCAGCGACAGCCGGAGCGCCGCGCGCAATCCCCAGCTGCTGGAGGTCCTGCAGAGCCAGGACCGCGAGCTTATTCGCACCGCCGAGCGCAGCCTCAGCCACTGGGCCGGGGTGGTCGATGCCCACCTCAACCCCCGCGGCCAGGCCAGGCAAGACATGGACCGTGAGGCCCCGATGAACTTCGCCGCCCTGGACCTGCTGCGCCGCGTGGAGAACGGCCAGATCCCCGCAGCCGAGGCCTACAAGATCGGCGAACGCTGGCTGGTGTACAGCGCCGCGCCGGTGCGCCTGAGCGATGATCAGCCGCTGCAGGGCACCCTGCTGCTGGCCTTCGACCTCCAGCACCTGCTGGCCAGCCTGCCGCCCCTGCCGGCGGGCATCGGTCGGCTGCAGCTGTTCCAGCAGTTCCCCGGCGGTCCCCAGCAGCTGCTGACCCAGCGCGGCCAGGCCGAAGGCGAGGAACAGCGCTTCGACAGCGGCAACCCCAACTGGACGCTCAGCTTCACCCCCGGCCCGGCCCTCGCCGACTCGAGCGTCTCGATCCCCCTGCTCGGCCTCGCCGCCTTGTTGGCGCTGGCCGGTGCCGTGCTCGGCTTGCTACTGGTGCATGGCAGCCTGCAACGGCGCCTGCACAACGATGTGCAGCAGCTCGGCCAACTGGTCAGAGAACTCTCGGCCGGCAAAGCCGTCAAAGCCTTCAGCCTGAGCCTGCCGGCTCTCGACAGCCTGGCCCAGACCCTGGCCCGCATGCCTCGCCGCGCCCACGAGGGCGCCTCGCAGGCTGCGGAGCAAGAGCGCCCGCAGGGCGCCATCCCCCCGGCCGCCACAGTGGCGCCGCAGGAACCAGCGGGTCTGGTCGATCCGCTGTTCCAAGACACCGATATCCTCGATATCGACATCCTCGACGACGACCAGGATCTCCTGGGACTGGAGCAGACACCCGCAATGAGTACCCCGCAAACCGCCCCGACCCTCCCCGCCGACATCTTCCGCGCCTACGACATCCGTGGCGTGGTGGGCAGCAGTCTGACCGCCGAAACCGCCTACTGGATCGGCCGCGCGGTCGGCTCGCAGAGCCTGGCGCAGGGCGAGGCGAACGTCGCCGTGGGCCGTGACGGGCGCCTGTCCGGCCCGGAACTGATGCAGCAGCTGATCCAGGGCCTGCTCGACTGCGGCTGCACGGTGAGCGACGTCGGCATGGTGCCGACCCCGGTGGTCTATTACGCGGCCAACATCCTCGCCGGCAAGTCCGCGGTGATGCTCACCGGCAGCCACAACCCGCCGGATTACAACGGGTTCAAGATCGTCATCGCCGGCGACACCCTGGCCGGCGAGCAGATCCAGGCCCTCAAGGCACGCATCGACGCCAACGACCTGGTCAGCGGCGTCGGCAGCGTCGAGCAGGTCGAGGTGCTGCAGCGCTACTTCAAGCAGATTCGTGACGACATCGCCCTGGCCAAGCCCCTGCGCGTGGTGGTCGACTGCGGCAACGGCGCCGCCGGGGTGATCGCCCCACAACTGATCGAGGCCCTGGGCTGCAACGTGATCCCGCTGTACTGCGAGGTGGACGGCACCTTCCCCAACCACCACCCGGACCCGGGCAAGCCGGAGAACCTGGCCGACCTGATCGCCAAGGTCGAGGCCGAGCAGGCCGACCTGGGCCTGGCCTTCGACGGCGACGGCGACCGCGTCGGCGTGGTCACCAACAAGGGCAGCATCGTCTACCCGGATCGCCTGCTGATGCTGTTCGCCAAGGACGTGGTGTCGCGCAACCCCGGTGCCGACATCATCTTCGACGTCAAGTGCACCCGCCGCCTGACCCCGCTGATCAGCGGCTACGGCGGCCGCCCGGTGATGTGGAAGACCGGCCACTCGCTGATCAAGAAGAAGATGAAGGAAACCGGCGCCCTGCTGGCCGGCGAGATGAGTGGGCACATCTTCTTCAAGGAGCGCTGGTTCGGCTTCGACGACGGCATCTACGCCGCCGCCCGCCTGCTGGAGATCCTCAGCCAGGACAAGCGCGACGCCGAGCAGGTGTTCGCCGCCTTCCCCAGCGACATCTCCACCCCGGAGATCAACATCCCGGTCACCGAACAGAGCAAGTTCGGCCTGATCGACAGCTTGCAGCGCGACGGCCAATGGGGCGAAGGCAACATCACCAGCCTGGACGGTGTGCGCGTCGACTATCCCAAGGGGTGGGGCCTGGTGCGCGCCTCCAACACCACGCCGGTGCTGGTGCTGCGTTTCGAGGCCGACAGCGAGCAGGAACTCGAACGCATCAAGGACGTGTTCCGCAGCCAGCTGCAGCGCGTCGCCAGCGATATTCATCTACCGTTCTGAAAGAGCGATTCAGCATTTGGAGTCCCGCATGACCCTCGAGCGTGATGCCGCCGCCCAGGTGGCCAAGGTGCTATCCGAAGCCCTGCCCTATATCCGCCGCTTCGTCGGCAAGACCCTGGTGATCAAATACGGCGGCAACGCCATGGAGAGCGAAGAGCTCAAGGAAGGCTTCGCCCGCGACATCGTGCTGATGAAGGCGGTGGGCATCAACCCGGTGGTGGTGCACGGCGGCGGCCCGCAGATCGGCGACCTGCTCAAGCGCCTGTCGATCGAGAGCCACTTCATCGACGGCATGCGCGTCACCGACACCGCCACCATGGACGTGGTGGAGATGGTCCTCGGCGGCCAGGTCAACAAGAGCATCGTCAACCTGATCAACCAGCATGGCGGCAGTGCCATCGGCCTGACCGGCAAGGACGCCGGGCTGATCCGCGCCAAGAAGCTCAAGGTGACCCGCCAGACCCCGGAGATGACCCAGCCGGAGATCATCGACATCGGCCATGTCGGCGAGGTCAGCGGAATCAACACCGACCTGCTGAACATGCTGGTCCATGGCGACTTCATCCCGGTGATCGCGCCGATCGGCGTGGGCCCGGACGGCGAGTCCTACAACATCAACGCCGACCTGGTGGCCGGCAAGGTCGCCGAGGCCCTGAAGGCCGAGAAGCTGATGCTGCTGACCAACATCGCCGGGCTGATGGACAAGCAAGGCGAAGTGCTCACCGGCCTGAGCACCGAGCAGGTCGACGGCCTGATCGCCGACGGCACCATCTACGGCGGCATGCTGCCGAAGATCCGCTGTGCCCTGGAGGCGGTGCAGGGCGGGGTGACCAGCGCTCACATCATCGACGGCCGGGTACCCAACGCGGTGCTGCTGGAGATCTTCACCGACAGCGGCGTCGGCACCCTGATCTGCAACCGCAAGCGCCAGTAAGACCGCAAGAGCACCGGCCGCTGCATCGGCCGGTCTGCCGAGGGACTGCGGCCAGGCCAGAAATCAGGGCTAGGGGCGTGTACCCAGCAATTCGCCGAGCCGCGCCCGATCGGCGGCGAAACCGGCCTGGGCCTGCTTGCGCGCCTCCTGGTAGCGGCCGATATCCTTCTGCAGACGCTGCTGCTCGGCAATTTGATTGTCGATCTGCGCCAGCAGGTGCTCGGGAACTTCTCGTCCGGCACGCTCGTGCTCGGCCGCCTGGCTCTGCAGGTTAGCCTGCTGGGTACGGGCCGACTGCAGGTTGCCGCGGGCCACGCCGATCAGGGCATCCAGCTCGGCCAGCTTGCGCTCGAGCGCCCGGTCGACATCCTCTGGCGTTGTATAGAGCCGCAGCAGCTGCGCATCGCTGCCGGCACGGGCCTTGTCGGCCAATATCTGCCGACGCTCCTCGGCACTCGGTGCCGGGGGGATGACCTGGATCACCCGCCCCTGCTCGTTGAGCACCTGATAGCCCTTGGCGATGAACTCCGGCGGTACCCCCTGGCGACTGAGCACCGTGACGCCCTGATCGTCGACATAGCGGTACAACTCGGCCGCGCCCACCGCAACCGGCAGCAGCATGCCGAACAGCAGCGAACAAGGGGTCAGGGCCGGTCTGCGCATCGGAGCACCATGTTATTCGGGGACGTTAGATTCCATATTCGGCGCGGTAGGCTTCGACCGCCGGTAGATACTGGCGCAGTTGCGCATCGTCTGCCAGGTATTCCAGCACCTGCTCCAGTGACACGATGCTCACTACCGGCATGCCGAAGTCGCGCTCGACCTCCTGGATCGCCGACAGCTGGCCCTGGCCGCGCTCCTGGCGGTTGAGGGCGATCAGCACACCGGCGGCCTGGGCGCCCTGCCCCTGGATGATCTGCATCACCTCGCGAATGGCCGTGCCGGCGGTGATCACGTCATCGATGATCAGCACCTTGCCGGCCAGCGGCGCACCGACCAGGGTGCCGCCTTCGCCATGGTCCTTGGCCTCCTTGCGGTTGAAGCACCAGGGCAGATCGCGCTGATGGTGCTCGGCCAGGGCCACCGCGGTGGTCGCCGCCAGTGGAATGCCCTTGTAGGCCGGGCCGAACAGCACGTCGAAGGGAATGCCGCTGTCGACCACGGCCGCCGCATAGAACCGCCCGAGCCGGGCCAGGGCCAGACCGCTGTCGAACAGCCCGGCGTTGAAGAAATAGGGGCTGGTGCGCCCGGACTTGAGGGTGAACTCACCGAAGCGCAGCACCCCGCGCTCGATGGCAAAACGAATGAAGTCGCGCTGGTACGCTTGCATGGAAAATCCCGGACGGCACGGATTTGGCTAGGAATTTGGCTAATTGAACACGAGCTCGGGTATCATACACGCACGTGTTTTTGGGGGCCATTTATGCGGATCATCAGTGTGAACGTGAATGGTATTCATGCTGCAGTCGAGCGCGGTTTGCTCAGCTGGCTGCAAGCACAGAATGCCGACGTCATCTGCCTGCAGGACACCCGCGCCTCCGCCTTTGAGCTGGACGACCAAGCCTTCCAACTGGATGGCTATTTCCTCTATGCCTGCGATGCTGAAGTGCCGAGCCAAGGTGGCGTGGCCCTCTATTCGCGGTTGCAACCCAAGGCGGTAATCAGTGGACTCGGCTTCGAAATGGCCGATCGCTACGGGCGCTACCTGCAGGCCGATTTCGACAAGGTGAGTATCGCCACCCTGCTGCTGCCATCCGGGCAGGGCGGCGACGAGAGCTTGAACCAGAAGTTCAAGTTCATGGACGACTTCACCCATTATCTGGACAAGCAACGGCGCAAGCGCCGCGAGTACATCTATTGCGGCTCGCTGTACGTGGCGCATCAGAAGCTGGACGTGAAGAACTGGCGCGACTGCCAGCAGTCGCCGGGCTTCCTGGCACCCGAGCGCGCCTGGCTGGACGAGGTGATCGGCAGCATGGGCTATGTCGATGCCCTGCGCGAGGTCAGCCGCGAGGGCGACCAGTTCAGTTGGTGGCCGGACAGCGAACAGGCGGAGCTGCTCAACCTGGGCTATCGCTTCGACTACCAGCTGCTCACCCCGGGCATGCGCCGTAGCGTGCGCACCGCGCGCCTGCCGCGTCAGCCGCGCTTCTCGCAGCATGCGCCGCTGATCGTCGACTACGACTGGATTCTCAGCCTGTAAGCTCAGCAATAACGAAAAAGCCGGCGATCAGCCGGCTTTTTCGTTTGTCGCATAGGCCTACTTCACCAGACGCCAGCAGATCGGATAACGATAAGCCTCGCCGGCATTGGCCTTGATGCCGGCGATGATCGTCAGCACCAGGGCGGTCAGGCTGACCAGCAGCATCAGGGGAAAGCCGATGATGATCCAGGCCAGCACGCCGCAGATCATCATCGCCAGACTGAAGGTGATCTGGAAGTTCAGCGCCTCCTTGCCCTGGTCATCGACGAAGGGCGCACTGTCCTTCTTCAACTGCCAGACGACCAGAGGCCCGATGACATTGCCGATCATCGGCACCAGGAACCAGAAGAAAGCCGCATAGTGGCAAAACATCGCCCATTGCCGCGCTTCCGGGCCGGGCGTCGGCACGAGTTCTTGCTGCTCCATCGCCTGTCTCCCTCGCTAGCCGCAGTGGCCTCAGTCGGCCAGCGCCGCCCGCTGCAGCTCGAACAGCTCGCCCATGCCCTTTTGCGCCAGGGCCAGCATGGCATTCAGTTCCTCGGGCTGGAACGGCGCCCCCTCGGCGGTGCCCTGCACCTCGATGAAGCCGCCGGCGCTGGTCATCACCACGTTGAGATCGGTCTCGGCCGCCGAGTCTTCCAGGTAGTCCAGGTCCAGCACCGGCTCGCCCTGGTACATGCCCACCGACACCGCGGCGATCATCTGCTTGAGCGGGTCGCCGCCCTTCAGGCCACCGCGCTTCTTTACCACCTTCAGCGCATCGACCAGCGCCACCATGGCGCCGGTGATCGAGGCGGTGCGGGTACCGCCGTCGGCCTGGATCACGTCGCAGTCCACATACAGGGTGAACTCGCCCAGCTTGGACATATCCAGCGCGGCGCGCAGCGAACGCCCGATCAGCCGCTGGATCTCCAGGGTGCGCCCGCCCTGCTTGCCGCGACTGGCTTCGCGCTGGTTACGCTCGCCGGTGGCGCGCGGCAGCATGCCGTACTCCGCGGTCAGCCAGCCCTGACCCTGGCCCTTGAGGAAACGCGGCACGCCCGACTCGACGCTGACCGTGCAGATCACCTTGGTATCACCGAACTCCACCAGCACCGAACCCTCGGCATGCTTGGTGTAGTTGCGGGTGATGCGGATCGAGCGCAACTGATCGGCCGCGCGGCCACTGGGACGTTTCATCGAGGGATACCTGCTCTGGAGTGAAATCTGCCCAGCATTATAAGGGCCATGGCCCGCCGGCGACATGACCAATTGGGAGCGGGCGGCGCTCTGCGCTACAATCCCGCGCCTTTCGTCCCGACTTTCCGCGAGGTCCGCCCCCCCATGATCCACAGCATGACGGCCTTCGCCCGCGCCGAACAGGCCGGGCCAAATGGCACCCTGAGCTGGGAGCTGCGCTCGGTCAACCATCGCTACCTGGAACCGCACCTGCGCCTGCCGGAAGCCTTCCGCGACCTCGAGGGCGCGGTGCGCGAAGCACTGCGCCAGGGCCTGTCGCGGGGCAAGGTGGAATGCACCCTGCGCTTCGCCGAGGACAGCGCCGGCAAGCCGCTGCAGGTCGATCGCGAGCGCGCCTCCCAGCTGGTCGCCGCCGCGGAGAGCGTCGCCAGCCTGATCAAGCAGCCAGCCCCGCTCAACCCGCTGGAGGTGCTGAACTGGCCCGGCGTGCTGGTGGCCGATGCCGCCGATCCCCAGGCCCTCAACCAGGCGGCCCTAGCCCTGTTCAAGCGGGGTCTGGACGAGCTGAAGAGCGGGCGCGCCCGCGAAGGCGCGGAGCTGGCCAGGCTGCTGAACGAGCGCCTGGACGCCATCCTCGCGGAGGTCGCCGCCCTGCGCGAGCTGGTACCGCAGATGCTCGAGGCGCAGCGGCAGAAGATTCTCGAGCGCAGCGCCGAGATGCAGGTCGAGCTCGATCCCCAGCGCCTGGAGCAGGAGCTGGTGATCCTGGCGCAGAAGAGCGACGTGGCCGAAGAGCTCGATCGCCTCGGCACCCATGTCGGCGAGGTGCGCCGCGTGCTCAAGGCCGGCGGCCAGGCTGGCCGACGCCTGGACTTCCTCATGCAGGAGCTCAACCGCGAGGCCAACACCCTGGGCTCCAAGGCCTTCGACCCACGCAGCACCCAGGCGGCGGTCAACCTCAAGGTACTGATCGAGCAGATGCGCGAGCAGGTACAGAACATCGAGTAACCGCGCCAATGCGCGCTGCTACTCTAGGATCAACGCTTTCCAGGATTCCTTCATGAGCCTCACCACCGGCACCCTCTACATCGTTTCCGCGCCCTCCGGCGCCGGCAAGACCAGCCTGGTCAAGGCGCTGATCGACAGCGAACCACTGATTCGCGTCTCGGTCTCCCACACCACCCGTGCCATGCGCCCCGGGGAAACGGACGGGGTGAACTACCACTTCGTCGACCACCAGCAGTTCCATGCCATGCTCGACCAGAGCGCCTTTCTCGAGCACGCCGAGGTCTTCGGCAACCTCTACGGCACCTCCCAGCGCTGGGTCGAACAGACCCTCGCCGAAGGCTACGACCTGATCCTGGAAATCGACTGGCAGGGCGCCCAGCAGGTACGCCGGCTGATGCCGCAGGCCAAGTCCATCTTCATCCTGCCGCCGACCCAGGAGGCCCTGCGCCACCGCCTGACCAACCGCGGCCAGGACAGCGGCGAGATCATCGAGCAGCGCATGCGCGAGGCGGTCAGCGAGATGAGCCACTACGTCGAGTACGACTACCTGGTGATCAATGACGACTTCGCCCACGCCCTCAGCGATCTCAAGGCCATCTTCCGCGCCAACCAGCTGGTCCAGGAGGTTCAGCAACAACGCCACAGCGGCCTGCTCGGCGAACTGCTGGCCTGAACCGGCGCGCCCCGCCTAAAACAGTACTTCCCTTAATGCTGGTGATTTTTTAGACTATTCAGTCCGCTCGCCCATCCGGGCCCAGCTCTATATCTGCATTTGCTACGAGGAACACCATGGCCCGCGTAACCGTCGAAGACTGCCTGGACAACGTTGATAACCGCTTCGAGCTGGTCATGCTCGCCACCAAGCGTTCGCGCCAGCTCGCCACCGGCGGCAAAGAGCCGAAAGTGGCCTGGGAGAACGACAAGCCGACCGTGGTCGCCCTGCGCGAAATCGCCGCCGGCCTGGTGGATGACGAGGTCATCGCCCAGGACGAGATCGTCGAAGAAGAGCCGTTGTTCGCCGCCTTCGAGGAAGAGGCCAACGAGCCTCTGTAAGCCATGCCTGGTCGAAGCGGCACGGCGCGGCGTGATGCGGGTCGGCAGGGGGAACACCCATGCCGAGCATAGACGCCCTCGCCGATCGACTCTCGACCTATCTCGACGACGACCAGGTCAACCTGGTCCGTCGCGCCTACTTCTACGCCGAACAGGCCCACGACGGCCAACGCCGGCGTAGCGGCGAGGCCTACGTCACCCACCCCCTGGCCGTGGCCGGCATCCTCGCCGACATGCACATGGACCATCAGAGCCTGATGGCGGCCATGCTCCACGACGTGATCGAAGACACCGGCATCGCCAAGGAAGCGCTCAACGCGCAGTTCGGCGAGACCGTGGCCGACCTGGTCGACGGGGTCAGCAAGCTGACCCAGATGAACTTCGAGACCAAGGCCGAGGCCCAGGCCGAGAACTTCCAGAAGATGGCCATGGCCATGGCCCGCGACATCCGCGTGATCCTGGTCAAGCTGGCCGACCGCCTGCACAACATGCGCACCCTGGAGGTGCTGTCCGGCGAGAAACGCCGGCGCATCGCCAAGGAAACCCTGGAAATCTACGCCCCCATCGCCAACCGCCTGGGCATGCACAGCCTGCGCGTGGAGTTCGAGGACCTGGGCTTCAAGGCCATGCACCCGATGCGTTCCGAGCGCATCCGCGCCGCGGTGCGCCGCGCCCGCGGCAACCGCAAGGAGATCGTCAACAAGATCGAGGAGTCGCTGGTCCACTGCCTGGCCCGCGAGGGCCTGGAAGGCGAGGTGGTCGGCCGCGAGAAGCACCTCTACGGCATCTACCAGAAGATGCGCGGCAAGCGCCGGGCGTTCAACGAGATCATGGACGTCTACGCCTTCCGCATCGTGGTCGACAAGGTCGACACCTGCTACCGCGTGCTCGGCGCCGTGCACAACCTGTACAAGCCGCTGCCCGGGCGCTTCAAGGACTACATCGCGATTCCCAAGGCCAACGGCTACCAGTCGCTGCACACCACATTGTTCGGCATGCACGGGGTGCCCATCGAGATCCAGATCCGCACCCGCGAGATGGAGGAAATGGCCAACAACGGCATCGCCGCCCACTGGCTGTACAAGTCCAGCGACGACGACCAGCCCAAGGGCACCCATGCCCGCGCCCGCCAGTGGGTCAAGGGCGTGCTGGAGATGCAGCAGCGCGCGGGCAATTCGCTGGAATTCATCGAGAGCGTGAAGATCGACCTGTTCCCGGATGAGGTCTACGTGTTCACGCCCAAGGGCCGCATCATGGAGCTGCCCAAGGGCTCCACCGCGGTGGACTTCGCCTATGCGGTGCACACCGACGTCGGCAACACCTGCATCGCCTGCCGCATCAACCGCCGCCTGGCGCCGCTGTCCGAGCCGCTGCAGAGCGGCTCGACCGTGGAGATCGTCAGCGCCCCCGGCGCCCGACCGAACCCGGCCTGGCTCAACTTCGTGGTCACCGGCAAGGCGCGCACCCACATCCGCCATGCCCTCAAGCTGCAACGCCGCTCCGAGTCGATCAGCCTCGGCGAGCGCCTGCTGAACAAGGTGCTGGCCGGCTTCGACAGCCACCTCGACAAGCTGCCGGCCGAACGCGTGCAGGCGGTGCTCGGCGAATACCGCCTGGAGCTGATCGAGGACCTGCTCGAGGACATCGGCCTGGGCAACCGCATGGCCTACGTGGTGGCCCGCCGCCTGCTCACCGAGGGCGGCGAGGAGCCGCCGAGCGCCGAGGGTCCGCTGGCGATCCGCGGCACCGAGGGCCTGGTGCTCAGCTATGCCAAGTGCTGCACGCCGATTCCCGGCGACCCCATCGTCGGCTACCTGTCGGCCGGCAAGGGCATGGTGGTGCACCTGGAGAGCTGCCGCAATATCGGCGAAATCCGCCACAACCCGGAGAAATGCATCCAGCTGTCCTGGGCCAAGGACGTCGCCGGCGAGTTCAACGTCGAGCTGCGCGTCGAGCTGGAGCACCAGCGCGGCCTGATCGCCCTGCTGGCCGGCAGCGTCAACGCCGCCGACGGCAATATCGAGAAGATCAGCATGGACGAACGCGACGGCCGCATCAGCGTGGTCCAGCTGGTGGTCAGCGTGCATGACCGGGTGCACCTGGCGCGGGTGATCAAGAAACTGCGCGCCCTCGCCGGGGTGATCCGCATCACCCGCGTGCGCGCCTGACCCCCACTCCGCCGACCGGCCAGTCACTTTCCCCACAGCTGTGCTTTGACAGCGCCCCCGCCTTTGGCCGACCCTAGGCGGCCGAATCTGCGTGGCGCAGGCAATGCGCCGCGCAAGCCCCTCCCAGAACAGTCTTTCAAGGAGTTCCCATGAGCAAGAGCGTCATCAACAGCGACAAGGCCCCGGCTGCCATCGGTACCTACTCCCAGGCGATCAAGGCCGGCAACACCGTCTACGTCTCCGGGCAGATCCCCCTGGACCCCAAGACCATGGAACTGGTCGAGGGCTTCGAGGCCCAGACTGTGCAGGTGTTCGAGAACCTCAAGGCCGTGGCCGAGGCCGCCGGCGGCTCGTTCAAGGACATCGTCAAGCTGAACATCTTCCTCACCGACCTGGCCCACTTCGCCACCGTCAACGAGGTCATGGGCCGCTACTTCCAGCAGCCCTACCCGGCCCGCGCCGCCATCGGCGTGGCCGCCCTGCCGCGCGGCGCCCAGGTGGAAATGGACGCTATCCTGGTACTCGAGTAAGTCCAGCGGCGGGGCATGACGCCCCGCCCCCTCCCCGTGCAAGGACCCTCCCATGCGTCCCGCCTCCTTCGCCCTGCTCGGCTTGTGCCTACTCGCCGGCTGCGCCAGTCAACCCCAAGACCCCGACGGCACCTGGATCAACCAGGCGGCGATCGATGCCGCGAGCCGCGGCGGCCCGCTACGCGACGCCCTGCTGGCCTACGGCCCCAACCTGGAATGGCGGCTCGATTCGCAGCGCCGGCGTGCCAGCTACAGCAACGGTTACGAACAGGACGAAGGCCAGTTGCTGGCCGAAACCGAGGCACGCCTGCGGGTCGACTTCTACGGCGATTACCAGGAATTCCTCGCGTTCGACGGCGACGAGCTGGTGCAGGCGGCCAGCGGCACCTGGCCGGAACAGCGCTTCGTCCGCGCGCCGGCCGCCGGTGCTGCCCATGTGCCGCCCGGCGGCCACTTCGAGCGGGCCCTCTACCAGGCCTACCTGGGCGGTACCTGGCGCATCGCCGAGGGCCTCGGCGCAGGCGGCCTGGTGCTGTTCCACAGCGACGGCCGGGTCGAGGGCCTGCCCGGCGCGGAGCGCTATGCGCTGTGCCTGGCCGGCGACTGCGCGGCCATGAGCGGCGAGTCCGACAGCCTGTGGCTGCAGCTCGGCGAGCAGGGCCAGGCCTGGCTGTTCGAGCGCGACGGCGAGCGCCTGGGCATCTTCGCCGCACTCAACCGCGCCCAGGCCAACGAGATGCCCGACTACCACAAGGGGCCGCGACGCTGGCTGCTGCAGCGCGACTAGAATCCGGCGGCAACGACCGCGCCGCTTGCCGCCCTAGGCCCCGAACGGCGCCCCCGCCAGGATCGCCCCGTAGCCTTCGCGATAGCTCGGATACCGCGGCACCCAGCCCAGGGCACGGGCGCGGGCGTTGCTGCAGCGCTTGCTACCGGCACGGCGCAGCGTCTCCTGCGCCGACCAGTGACTGACCCCCAGCTGCTCGCGCAGCCAGGCCACCACCTCATGCAGCGGCGCCGGCGCGTCGTCGACCCCCAGATAGCAGTCGTCCAATGCCACCCCGCGGGCATCGGCCAGCAGCAGGCATGCCAGCAGACCCGCGGCATCCTCGACGTGGATGCGGTTGGCGTACAGCGGCGGCTCGCTGGCCACCCGGTAGCCCTGGCGCACCTGCTCCAGCAGCCAGCGCCGCCCCGGCCCGTAGAGCCCGGCCAGGCGCACCAGGCTGGTCGACAGGCCGCTGTGCAGGGCCAGTTGTTCGGCCTCGCGCAGCACCCGCCCGGAAAACCCTGCGGCCTCGGCCGGCGACTCTTCATCGACCCATTCGCCGTCCTGCTGACCATAGACCCCGCTACTGGAGACGAACAACAGCCGTCTGGGCCGCTGCCCATGTTGCGCCAGCCAGCCCAGCACCCGGCGCAGCCCCTCGACATAGAGGGCCCGGTAACCGGCCTCGTCGCGCTGCTCGGCCGCCGCGCAATACACCAGGTAGTCCAGCTCGCCGTCGGGCCAGGCCGGCGGACAGCCCTCGGCCTGCAGGTCACCGGCCACCGGGATGATCGGGGCGGGTAACTGCTGCGCCGAGCGGCGCAGGCCATACACCTGCCAACCGGCTTCGGCCAGACGCAGGCCCAGACGGCTGCCGACATCGCCACAGCCCGCTATCAACACCCTCGCCGAATGCCCCATGCGCCCCTCCACAATTTCCCGATAGGGCAGTGTAGCGCGGTTGGTTCGCCGCAATGCAAAGGCTATGCTTAGGCGCAATTCAATGGATATTCACTATGACACTCACCGAACTGCGCTATATCGTCACCCTCGCCCAGGAACAGCATTTCGGCCGCGCCGCCGAACGCTGCCATGTCAGCCAGCCGACCCTGTCGGTGGGGGTGAAGAAGCTCGAGGACGAGCTCGGCGTGCTGATCTTCGAGCGCAGCAAGAGTGCGGTGCGCCTGACCCCGGTCGGCGAGGGCATCGTCACCCAGGCGCAGAAGGTGCTGGAGCAGGCCCAGAGCATTCGCGAGCTGGCCCAGGCCGGCAAGAACCAGCTGGCCGCGCCGTTGAAGATCGGCGCCATCTACACGGTCGGCCCCTACCTGTTCCCCCACCTGATCCCCCAGCTGCACCGGGTCGCCCCGCAGATGCCGCTGTATATCGAGGAGAACTTCACCCACGTGCTGCGCGACAAGCTGCGCACCGGCGAGCTGGACGCCATCATCATCGCCCTGCCGTTCCAGGAAGCCGACGTGCTGACCAAGGCGCTGTACGACGAGCCCTTCTACGCGCTGATGCCGGCCGGCCACCCCTGGGCCGAGATGAAGAGCATCGACAGCAAGCTGCTCAACGACAAGAGCCTGCTGCTGCTCGGCGAGGGCCACTGCTTCCGCGATCAGGTGCTGGAAGCCTGCCCGACCCTGCGCAAGGGCGGCGAGGAACACGCCAAGCACACCACGGTGGAGTCCAGTTCGCTGGAGACCATCCGCCACATGGTCGCCTCCGGCCTCGGCGTGTCGATCCTGCCGTTCTCCGCGGTGGACAGCCATCACTACGCCCCCGGGGTGATCGAGGTGCGCCCGCTGAGCGCCCCGGCGCCGTTCCGCACCGTGGCCATCGCCTGGCGCGCCAGCTTCCCGCGGCCGAACGCCATCGAGGTGCTGGCCGACTCGATCCGCCTGTGCTCGGTGGCCCAGCCGCAAGCCAAGACCGCCTAGGACCGCCCCATGAGCGAACTGTCAGCGGTTTCCGTCACCGCCCTCAAGGGCGTCGGTGCCGCCCTGGCCGAGAAGCTCGCCAAGGTCGGCCTGGAGACCCTGCAGGACGTGCTGTTCCACCTGCCGCTGCGTTACCAGGATCGCACCCGCATCGTGCCGATCGGCGCCCTGCGCCCGGGCCAGGACGCGGTGGTCGAGGGCGTGGTGGCCGGCGCCGACGTGGTCATGGGCCGCCGCCGCAGCCTGCTGGTACGGCTGCAGGACGGCAGCGGCACCCTGTCCCTGCGCTTCTACCATTTCAGCCAGGCGCAGAAGGAGGGCCTCAAGCGCGGCACCCAACTGCGCTGCTACGGCGAGGTGCGCCCCGGCTCCTCCGGCCTGGAGATCTACCACCCGGAATACCGCGCGCTGAGCGGCGGCGAGCAGGCCGCGGTGGAGCAATGCCTGACGCCCATCTACCCGACCACCGAAGGCCTGACCCAGCAGCGCCTGCGAGCCTTAAGCGAGCAGGCCCTGGCGCGCCTCGGCCCCCACAGCCTGCCCGACTGGCTGCCCCAGGAGTTGGCCCGCGACTACCGCCTCGCCCCCCTGGACCAGGCGCTGCGCTACCTGCACCGACCACCGCCGGACGCCGACCTGGAGGAGCTGGCCGAGGGCCGCCACTGGGCCCAGCACCGCCTGGCCTTCGAGGAACTGCTGACGCACCAGCTGTCCCTGCAGCGCCTGCGCGAGCAAGTGCGCGCCCAGCAAGCGCCGCCGCTGCCGCCGGCCAGGCGTCTGCCGCCGCTGTATCTGCAGAACCTCGGCTTCCCGCCCACCGGCGCGCAGCGGCGGGTAGGCGCCGAGATCGCCTACGATCTGAGCCAGGGCGAGCCCATGCTGCGCCTGGTGCAGGGCGATGTCGGCGCCGGTAAGACCGTGGTCGCCGCCCTCGCCGCCCTGCAGGCCCTGGAGGCCGGCTATCAGGTGGCGCTGATGGCACCCACCGAGATCCTCGCCGAGCAGCACTTCCTCAACTTCAGCAAGTGGCTGCAGCCACTGGGCATCGAAGTGGCCTGGCTGGCCGGCAAGCTCAAGGGCAAGGCTCGCGCCAGCGCGCTTGCGCAGATCGCCACGGGCACCCCCATGGTGGTCGGCACCCATGCGCTGTTCCAGGACGAGGTGCAGTTTCGCAGCCTGGCGCTGGTGATCATCGACGAGCAGCACCGCTTCGGTGTGCAGCAGCGCCTGGCGCTGCGGCAGAAGGGCGTCGGCGGGCGGCTGTGCCCGCACCAGCTGATCATGACCGCCACCCCCATCCCGCGCACCCTGGCCATGAGCGCCTACGCCGACCTGGACACCTCGATCCTCGACGAACTGCCGCCGGGGCGCACCCCGGTCAACACCCTGGTGATCGCCGACAGCCGCCGCCTGGAGGTCATCGAACGGGTGCGCTCGGCCTGCAACGAGGGGCGCCAGGCCTACTGGGTGTGCACCCTGATCGAGGAGTCGGAGGAGCTCACCTGCCAGGCCGCCGAGACCACCTACGAGGACCTCGCCGCGGCCCTCGGCGGCCTGCACGTCGGGCTGATCCACGGGCGCATGAAGGCCGCAGAGAAGGCCGCGGTGATGGAGGAGTTCAAGCAGGGCCGGCTGCAGCTGCTGGTCGCCACCACGGTGATCGAGGTCGGCGTCGACGTGCCCAACGCCAGCCTGATGATCATCGAGAACCCCGAACGCCTGGGCCTGGCCCAGTTGCACCAGCTGCGCGGCCGGGTCGGCCGTGGCAGCGCGGCCAGCCACTGCGTGCTGCTCTACCACCCGCCGCTGTCGCAGCTGGGCCGCGAACGCCTGGGGATCATGCGCGAGACCTGCGACGGCTTCGTCATCGCCGAGAAGGACCTGGAGCTGCGCGGTCCCGGCGAGATGCTCGGCACCCGCCAGACCGGCCTGCTGCAGTTCAAGGTCGCCGACCTGATGCGCGACGCCGACCTGCTGCCGGCCGTGCGCGACGCCGCCCAGGCCCTGCTGGCGCACTGGCCGCAGCATGTCAGCCCGCTGTTGCAGCGCTGGCTGCGCCATGGCCAACACTATGGGCAGGTGTGAGCGTGCGGGCAGGGCATCCGTCATATTGCCGTGCAGCCATCGACCCGCTGTTTATACTTCGAGGCATTCGCCCTCCCTACGCCGGACTCCCTCATGACTGAAGCAGCCCTCGCCCCCGACTCCACCCCGCGTCCGCCGGCCGTGATCCAGCAGCTGCTCGACAAGCTCGGCCTGAGTTATCGCGCCTGCCACGAGCGCGCCGACCTGCCCGCCGCCCAGCGCCTGCAGGCGGTGCTGCTGGAGGATGCCGTCGGCGCCCTGCTGGTGCTGTACCCGCAGAGCCAACTGCTCGACCTGGGCCGCCTGGCCGAACTGACCGGGCGCCAGCTCGCCGCGGTCAAGCCGGAGCGTCTGGAGCGCATGCTCGGCAAGCATGCCCTCGGCGAACTGCCCGGCCTGCCGCCGCTGACCAGCTCGCCCTGCCTGTACGACGAGCGCCTGCTGCAGGAGCCCAGCCTGTATGTCGCCTCGGGCCAGCCCGGGGTGCTGCTGGAGATCGCCAGCGCAGCCTTCCGCGGACTGCTGGGCAAGGCCAGCGCCGCGCGCTTCGGCGAGCCGCTGAGCAATATCCGGCCGAACCTCGACCGCCCGGACGACGACCGCGCCGAGATCAGCCAGGCGGTGCAGGCCTTCACCGCCCGGCGCATCCAGCAGCGCCTGGAAGAAACCATCGAGATTCCGCCGCTGCCCCAGACCGCGCAGCGCATCATCAAGCTGCGGGTCGACCCGGACGCCACGGTGGACGACATCACCGGGGTGGTCGAGACCGACCCGGCGCTGGCCGCCCAGGTGGTCAGCTGGGCCGCCTCGCCCTACTACGCCGCCCCCGGCAAGATCCGCTCGGTGGAGGACGCCATCGTCCGCGTGCTGGGCTTCGATCTGGTGATCAACCTGGCCCTGGGCCTGGCCCTGGGCAAGACCCTGAGCCTGCCCAAGGACCAGCCGCAACGAACCACACCCTACTGGCAGCAGGCGATCTACACGGCCGCGGTGATCGAGGGCCTGACCCGCGCCATGCCGCGGGCGCAGCGCCCGGAGGCCGGGTTGACCTACCTCGCCGGGCTGCTGCACAACTTCGGCTACCTGGTGCTGGCCCACGTCTTCCCACCGCACTTCTCGCTGATCTGTCGGCACCTGGAAGTGAACCCGCACCTGTCGCCCAGCTACATCGAGCAGCACCTGCTGGGCATCAGCCGCGAGCAGATCGGCGCCTGGCTGATGCGTTTCTGGGACATGCCGGAAGAACTGGCCAGCGCCCTGCGCTTCCAGCACGACGCCGAGTATGCCGGCCCCCATGCCGCCTACCCGAACCTGGTGTGCCTGGCCGTCGGCCTGCTGCGCAACCGCGGCATCGGCAACGGACCGCGACGCGCAATCGACCCGGAGCTGTACGACGCCCTGGGCCTGAGCCGGGAGAAGGCCGAAGAGGCGGTCGATAAGGTGCTGGCCGCCGAGGTGGCACTGCGCGAACTGGCCGCCCAGTTCCATTCGCCGCACTGAGCGCGGCCTGCCGGACCAGGACAGAGGGGCCCGTGGGACCCCTGCGTCGTCCGCCAGCTATCGAAGCGCGGCGCGGCGCGCGGCGAACAGCCGCGGCAGGGCCTGCACGCTTTCTTCCAGCAATCGACTGAGGACGGGCTGCTCGTACAGCGCGGCATACTCGGCGAGCTGCTCGCTGGGAATCTGCCGGTAGGCATAGAGCATGAAGGGCTCCACCGCCGCCGCGCTGGACTGGCGCAGGGCCTCGGCCTGGACGCTGGTCTGACGGCTCAGGGCCTGCTCACCGAGGGTCTCGCCGCGCGCCCTGAGCGCCAGCAACGCCTGGGTCTTGCCCACCTCGTAGCGCAGCAGGGCGGACAGGGCGGTGGTGCGTGCGGCGGCATCCAGGCGCCGGACCAGGGCCAGCCGGCTCGGCAGCGGCGCACGGGCGGCGAGTTGTCGACGGTAGTCCGCCAGGGCCGTGCCGCCGTCCTCGCCGACCGACCGCTCGGCCGCAGTGAAGCGCCGGGCCAGGGGGCTCTCGAGCAACCGCCGGGCCTGCCTGAGTTGCCGTGGCTCGAAACGGCCGGCCAGTTGCTCGGCCAAGTCCCGACACAGCCCCTCGGCGGCGAAGACCTGGCCCAACTGCGCCTGCTGCTGGGCGCTCAGGCCACGGCGCAGAAGGGTTCGCTCTGCTCGCAGAGCAGGCGAATTCCCGCCAGTTCGAACAGCGGCGCGAAGGCCTCGGCCTTGGCCGGCGCGGCCTGCGCCATACCGACGGCCAGCAGCAGGACAGCGATGAGCACAGGCATGGGCAGGCCTCCATCAGGGACTCCAGCCAGCCTAGCGAATGCCTCGGGCGGCGGCCAGCGCCGCCGCCCCTGCAGGGGTCAGGCGGCCTTCTTCTCGCTGTCGCGCTTCTTCGGCGCCAGATGCTTGGTCAGCCCCTGGAACCACAGCACCAACGCCGGGTTGCCATGGATCTGGATGTCCTTGCTCTGGATGCCCTGCATGAAGGCCAGCTGCTTGTTCTTCGCGTTCATGGTGGCGAAACCGTAGGCGCCGTCCTTGAAGCCCAGGGCGAAGGCCGGCTCGCGGGCCGGACCGCGCTTGCTGCTGATGCGCTGGTCCTTGACGATGAAATGGCGGGCGATCTTGCCGTCCAGGGTATGCAGCTGGAACTGCATATCGCGACCGGCCAGCTGTTGCTGGAAAGCGGGGTTATTGCGGCTGGCCTTGGCCATCAGGCGGCCCAGCAACCACAGAAGCAAGCGGAATTTCATGCGCACGATCTCGACGGGTAACGGAAATGGCGGCGCATTGTAGCGGGTTGTGCGAGGGACTACAGCCAAACCAAAGCCTGGCAATGGCCACCGGCTCGGGAGGTGGCGAGGGAAGCCCGGAGCCCTACGGCCCCGGGCTGGCACGGCTCAGTTGACCGCGTCTTTCAGGGACTTGCCCGGTTTGAAGGCGACGGTGTTGCTGGCCTTGATCTTGACCGGCTGACCGGTCTGCGGGTTCTTGCCGGTTCGAGCACCCCGGTGGCGTTGCACGAAGGTGCCGAAACCGACCAGGGTCACACTGTCCTTGCGGTTCAGTGCGCCGGTGATTTCTTCGAGCACGGCGTTGAGTACACGACTGGCCTGATCCTTGGTGAGATCGGCCTTTTCGGCGATGGCGGCGGCGAGTTCCGGTTTACGCATAGATGCCTCTTAGACGGTTATTGTTGTTGTGTCCGTGCTGTCCTTCCAGGTCAGCGCCCAAGGCGCCGCAACGGCTCTGCGCTGCGGCAGACCCTGGGAGAATGGCATGTGATTAAGCCCCGCGCCAGTCTCACTCGGCGGTTTGCGCGGAGCGTAGCAGGGTATTTACGCCAGAAAGGCCGGCATTCATGCCAGCAGCGGCGGCAGCTGCTTGTTCAATGCCAGCTTCTCCTGCACCGCCGCGCCGGTCAGGGCATAGCCGAGCAGGTTGCCGGCGGCGTCGTGGCACAGGGCCTTGATGTCACCGCCGCCCCCAGCCACCGTCCACTCGCCCTGCAGGCCCGGTGGTGGCGGCGATACCACCAGTGGGCACACCGGGGTCTTCACGGTGACCGGCATGGGACCGTAGCTCACCCGGGTCGGCGTGCCGGCCAGGGTCTTGGCCAGGGCGCGGGCGCAGCTCATCAACGGCATCACGTAGAGCAGGTTGAGGCCCTCGACCTCGGCGCAATCGCCCAGGGCGTAGACATGGGCATGAGAAGTGCGCAGCTGGCGATCGACTACCACCCCGCGCCTGACCACCAGGCCGGCGGATGCGGCCAGCTCGGTGCGCGGACGCAGACCGACGGCGGAGATCACCAGGTCGCAGGCGATCTGGCTGCCGTCGGACAGCCGCGCCTGCAGGCCGTCGCCCTGGTGCTCGAGGCTGGCCAGCGTCGGCCCGAGGTGGAAGCGCGCGCCGAGGCTCTCCAGCCCGGCCTGCACCGCCGCCGCCGCGGCCGGGTGCAGCAAGCCGGGCATCACCTGCTCGCAGGGCGCGACCAGTTCGACCTGGTAGCCGCCGAGGCTGAGGTCGTTGGCGAATTCGCAACCGATCAGCCCGGCGCCGAGCAGCAACACCCGCCGCTTCCCCGCCGCCGCGACGCGAAAGCGCGCATAGTCCTCCAGGTCGTTGATCGGGAAGATCGCATCCTCGGCGTCGCCGGCCACCGGCACACGGATCACCTCTGCGCCCCAGGCCAGCACCAGGTCGCGGTAGGGCACGGCTTCCTCGCCGATCCACAGGCGCTTGTGCGCCGGGTCGATGGCGGTGATGCGGGTATGGGTGCGGATCTCCGCGCCCAGCTGTTCGGCCATGGCGCCGGGCTCGGCCATGCTCAGGCCGTCGGCGTCCTTGTGCTTGCCGAAACCGGTGGAGAGCATCGGTTTGGAGTAGGAACGACCATCGTCGGCGCTGATCAGCAACAGCGGCGTGGTGCTGTCCAGCTTGCGGAACTCGCGGGCCAGGTTGTAACCGGCCAGGCCGGTGCCGACGATCACCAGGGGTGCGCTCATCATCCATCCTTAATCTGTTGCGGCGCAGCCGCGCGCCGCCGGACGGCCCGGGGCGTGGTCCGGGCCGCTCAAGAAATCTCGATCATCTCGAAATCGGTTTTGTCCGCGCCACAATCCGGGCAGACCCAATCGGCGGGAATGTCTTCCCAGCGGGTGCCGGGGGGGATGTCCTCATCCGGCAGGCCCAGGGCTTCGTCGTAGATGAAGCCGCACACGATGCATTGCCACTTGCTCATGCAGATCTCGCCTTGCGGGAACCTCTGCAGACCCTACTGCAATTGCCTGGCGGCCGCCAAGGGGCGCGGGACGCAACGAAAACGGCGGCCTCGGCCGCCGCAGGCAACGGGTCGACTCAGGCGATCTCGATCATCTCGAAATCCATCTTGCCGACGCCGCAGTCCGGGCACAGCCAGTCTTCCGGCACGTCCTGCCAGGGCGTCCCGGCGGCGATGCCTTCATCGGGCCAGCCCTGGCTCTCGTCGTAGATCAGCCCGCAGACCACGCATTGCCATTTCTTCATAACTACCTCTGGCGAGTCACACTGTGTTGCGCGGGGCACGCTACCGCAAATGCGCGGATGCGCCAAGCCGCCGGGGACGAATGCCATGGCCGCCCGCACTACCTGCACCCCGCACTCGGGCACGGGGCGACGCTTTGCCGCTGGCGTGAACCCGACCCTTTGTTACACTCGCGCGCTTCCCGTTCTGGATGAAGCGTCGCCGTGTCCCATGCCTCCCTCGCCCATCCGCCGCGCTGGCTGAGCGCCAGCCAGCTCTACCCGAGCCCCGCGGCCGGCGTATACGACTGGTTGTTCGTCAATCGGGACTCGCTGACCCAGCGGCTGATCGCACTGTCGTCCGAGCGCTTCGACGTCACCCCGCTGAGCGAAGGCTGGCAACGCCTGCGCTGCGACGAGTGCAGCGCCCTCGGCGTGCCCGGCGGCAGCCTGGGCTGGGTGCGCGAGGTGTACCTGCGCGGCCACGGCCAGCCCTGGGTGTTCGCCCGCAGCGTGGCGGCCCGCTGCGCCCTGGAAGGCTCCGGCCTGGCCCTCGACCAGCTCGGCAGCCGCTCCCTGGGGGAACTGCTGTTCAGCGACCGCGCCTTCGCCCGCGGCGAACTGCAAGCCTGCCACTACCCGGCGCCCTGGCTGCCGACCGAGGTGCGCGCCGAGCGCCTGTGGGCGCGCCGCTCGCGTTTCAGCCGCGGCGCCCTCGGCGTGCTGGTGGCCGAGGTGTTCCTGCCGGCGTTCTGGCCGGCGGCGGGGATAGAGGCCTAGGGCGGAAAACCGCGCAGCGTTTTCCACCGCCCCATCGCCCACCCGGGTGGATCGCTAGAGCGTGATCCACCCTACGCCGCCATCATCCGTATAATCCGCGCAACCCGCACGGAGACGCGCCCGATGTACACCCACCTGCTGAAGTCGCTCAATCGTCTGCACCCCCGCGCCTGGGACTTCGTCCAGCTGATGCGCCTGGACAAGCCGATCGGCATCTACCTGCTGCTGTGGCCGACGCTGTGGGCTCTGTGGGTGGCGGCCGACGGCGTGCCCAGCCTGAAGAACCTGCTGATCTTCGTGTTCGGCGTGATCCTCATGCGCGCCGCCGGCTGCGTGATCAACGACTACGCCGACCGCGACTTCGACGGCCACGTCGCCCGCACCCGGGCGCGCCCCCTGGCCAGCGGGCGGATTCAGCCGCGCGAGGCGCTGCTGCTGTTCGCCGTGCTGGTGGCGGCGGCCTTCGTCCTGGTGCTGCTGACCAACGCCGCGACGGTCTGGCTGTCCTTCGGCGGCCTGGCCCTGGCCGCCTGCTACCCCTTCATGAAGCGCTACACCTTCTACCCCCAGGTGGTGCTGGGCGCGGCGTTCTCCTGGGGCATGCCGATGGCCTTCACCGCCGAGACCGGCAGCCTGCCGCCGGAGGCCTGGCTGCTGTACATCGCCAACCTGCTGTGGACGGTGGCCTACGACACCTACTACGCCATGGCCGACCGCGACGACGACCTGAAGATCGGGGTCAAGTCCACCGCCATCCTGTTCGGCGAGGCCGACCGCCTGATCATCGCCAGCCTGCAGGGCCTGGCCCTGCTGTGCCTGCTGCTGGCCGCCGCGCGCTTCGAGCTGGGCCTGTACTTCCACCTCGGCCTGCTGGCCGCCGCCGCCTGCTTCGCCTGGGAATACCGCGCCACGCGCAACCGCAAGCCGATGGCCTGCTTCAACGCCTTCCTGCACAACCATTGGGCCGGCCTGGCGATCTTCCTCGGCCTGGTGCTGGACTATGCCCTGCGCTGAACCGCCCCGGGGGGTGTAGGCTGATGCCGTCAGGCTGTCATATCGCTGCAATAATTCCGTTATCTAATGCGGCGCTAGACAGTTGAACGAACCGAGGCAGGACCCATGGTTGGCAAGAACATCCTGATCGTCGATGACGAAGCACCGATCCGCGAGATGATTGCGGTGGCCCTGGAAATGGCCGGCTACGAGTGCCTGGAAGCGGAGAACACCCAGCAGGCCCACGCCATGATCGTCGACCGCAAGCCCGACCTGATCCTCCTCGATTGGATGCTCCCCGGCACCAGCGGCATCGAACTGGCCCGGCGCCTCAAGCGCGACGAGCTGACCGGTGACATCCCGATCATCATGCTCACCGCCAAGGGCGAAGAGGACAACAAGATCCAGGGCCTGGAGGTCGGCGCCGACGACTACATCACCAAGCCCTTCTCGCCGCGCGAGCTGGTCGCCCGCCTCAAGGCCGTGCTGCGCCGCGCCGGTCCCAGCGACAGCGAGGGGCCGATCGAGGTCGGCGGCCTGCTGCTCGACCCGCTCAGCCACCGCGTGACCATCGACGGCAAGCCGGCCGAGATGGGACCCACCGAATACCGCCTGCTGCAGTTCTTCATGACCCATCAAGAAAGGGCCTATACCCGCGGCCAGCTGCTCGACCAGGTCTGGGGCGGCAACGTCTATGTCGAGGAACGCACCGTCGACGTGCACATCCGCCGCCTGCGCAAGGCCCTCGGCGCGGCCTACGAGAACCTGGTGCAGACCGTGCGCGGCACCGGCTATCGTTTCTCCACCAAGAGCTAACAGCCACTCACTGGGTTAGGATGACCGGCCGGACGCATGAGCCGGCTGTAAGGATCGACTGGCGGATGAATAGCAAGTGAAGCAAGACTGGCGTGGTGCCCTGGTGCGCCGCCTGCTGCTGCTGGTCGGCGGCTGCCTGCTGCTGGGCCTGATCAGCGGCGAGTATGCCTGGGCCCTGGTCATAGGCCTGGGCACTTACCTCGGCTGGACCCTCAAGCAGCTGCTGCGCCTGCACCGCTGGCTGCAGGAGCACCAGCCCGGCGAGGCGCCGCCGGACGGCTACGGCCTGTGGGGCGAGGTGTTCGACAGCATCTACCACCTGGAGCGCCGCAACGAGCGCGCCCGCGGCCGCCTGCAGGCGGTGATCGACCGGGTGCAGGAATCCACCGCGGCCCTGAAGGACGCGGTGATCATGCTCGACCGCGACGGTAACCTGGAGTGGTGGAACCGTGCCGCCGAAACCCTGCTGGGCCTGCAGACCCCGCAGGACAGCGGCCAGTCGATCAGCAACCTGGTGCGCGACCCGCGCTTCAAGGACTACTTCGAACGCGAGAACTACCTCGAGCCGCTGGACCTGCCCTCGCCGGTCAATAGCCGCGTCCAACTGCAGATCCACGTCACCCAGTACGGCAACAGCGAGCACCTGATGCTGGTGCGCGACGTCACCCGGCTGCACCAGCTGGAGCAGATGCGTAAGGACTTCGTCGCCAACGTGTCCCACGAACTGCGTACGCCGCTGACGGTGATCGCCGGTTACCTGGAGACCCTGCTGGACAACGTCGAAGAGGTCAATCCGCGCTGGCTGCGCCCGCTGCAGCAGATGCAGCAGCAGGGCGCGCGCATGCAGAACCTGCTCAACGACCTGCTGTTGCTGGCCCGGCTGGAAGCCACCGACTACCCCGCGGACCGGACGCCGGTGGCGGTCGACCTGCTGCTGCTGTCGATCAAGAACGACGCCCAGGCGCTGTCCGGGCCACGCCAGCACCGCATCAGCCTGGAAGCCGACCCGCACCTCAGGCTCAAGGGCAGCGAGGCGGAGCTGCGCAGCGCCTTCTCCAACCTGGTGTTCAATGCGGTGAAGTACAGCCCCGACGAGGGCCGCATCGACATCCGCTGGTGGGGCGACGAACAGGGTGCCCACCTGACGGTGCAGGACAACGGTCCGGGGATCGAGGCCAAGCACCTGCCGCGCCTGACCGAGCGCTTCTACCGGGTCGACTCCAGTCGCGCCAGCGCCACCGGCGGCACCGGCCTGGGCCTGGCCATCGTCAAGCACGTGCTGCTGCGCCATCGCGCGCGTCTGGATATCGCCAGCACCCTGGGCCAGGGCAGCACCTTCACCTGCCACTTCCCCAGCACCCAGGCGGTGCGCCGGGCCAAGTAACGCGCGCTTGCAAAGCCCGGCGCCAGCCCCCACCCTTTAGCGGTCATTGGTCAACCGAACCCTCCATGGACCCCTCCTCTAGTTATTCCGCCGCCACCTATTTCGCCGATTTCGGCCTGGTTCTCTTCGCCCTCTTCCTGGTTCTGCTCAACGGTTTCTTCGTCGCCGCCGAGTTCGCCATCGTCCGCCTGCGTGCCACCAAGGTCGAGGCCCTGGCCGAGCAACACGGCTGGCGTGGGCACATCCTGCGTACCGTGCACGCGCAAATGGACGCCTACCTGTCGGCCTGCCAGCTGGGCATCACCCTGGCCTCCCTGGGCCTGGGCTGGGTCGGCGAGCCGGCCTTCGCCCACCTGCTCGAACCGCTGCTCGGGGTGCTCGGCATCGACTCGCCGAAGCTGGTCAGCGCCATCGCCTTCTTCACCGCCTTCGCCATCATCTCCTACCTGCACATAGTGGTCGGCGAGCTGGCGCCCAAGAGCTGGGCGATCCGCCAGCCCGAGCTGCTGTCGCTGTGGACCGCGGCGCCGCTGTACCTGTTCTACTGGCTGATGTACCCGGCGATCTTCCTGCTCAACGCCAGCGCCAACGCCATCCTGCGCATCGCCGGCCAGGGCGAGCCGGGGCCGCACCACGAGCACCACTACAGCCGCGACGAGCTCAAGCTGATCCTCCACTCCAGCCGCGCCCGCGACCCCGGCGACCAGGGCATGCGCGTGCTGGCCTCGGCGGTGGAGCTGGGCGAGCTGGAGGTGGTGGACTGGGCCAACTCCCGCGAGGACCTGGTCTACCTGGAGCTGAACGCGCCCCTGGACGAGGTGTTCAGCGTGTTCCGCCGGCACAAGTACAGCCGCTACCCGGTGTACGACGCCGAGGCCGAGGACTTCGTCGGCGTGCTGCACATCAAGGACCTGCTGCTGCACCTGTCGCTGCTGGAGATGCTGCCCTCGGCGCTGAAGATCGCCGAGCTGATGCACCCGATCGAGCGGGTGACCCGGCACATGCCGCTGTCCAGCCTGCTCGAGCAGTTCCGCCAGGGCACCGCGCACTTCGCCCTGGTCGAGGAGGCCGACGGCAAGGTGATCGGCTACCTGACCATGGAGGACGTGCTCGAGGCCCTGGTCGGCGACATCCAGGACGAACACCGCAAAGCCGACCGCGGCATCCTTGCCTACCAGCCGGGCAAGCTGCTGGTGCGCGGCGACACGCCGCTGTTCAAGGTCGAACGCCTGCTCGGCGTCGCGCTCGACCCCATCGAGGCGGAAACCCTGGCCGGGCTGATCTACGAGACCCTCAAGCGCATGCCGGAAGAGGAAGAGTCACTGGAGGTCGGCGGCCTGCGCATCATCGTCAAGAAGATGAAAGGCCCCAAGGTCATCCTGGCCAAGGTGCTGCGCCTGGGCTGAGCGGCTCAGCCGACCGGCGCCACGCGGCGCCAGCCCAGCAGGCCGTGCACGCACAGGGTGACGAAGATCAGCGCGCCGCCCAGCAGCACCTGACTGCTGGGCGCCTCGCCGAGCAGCCACCAGACCCACAACGGCCCCAGCACCACCTCCAGCAGCAACAACAGCCCCACCTCGGTGCCGCTGATCCAGCGCGGCCCGAGCTGGATCAGCATGAAGGCCAGGGGCAGCAACACCCCGGCCATGAAGGCCAGGCCGGCCCACTGCGTCGGGCTTAGCGCCGGCGTTCCGCCGAACAGGAACCCCAGCAGCGACACCAGCAGGGCGCCGGGAATCAGCGCCGGGCTCATGTCCACCGCCGGCTTGCTGCGCGCCAGGGTGAAGTTGCCGGCCAGCAGGGTGGCGGCCGCCAGGGCCCAGGCGTTGCCCGCCAGGCTGTTGCCCGGCGCCTCGTCGGCGACTATCAGCCCCACCCCGCCGACGCAGATCAGGATGGCCAGCAGGGTGCGCAGGGCCAGGCGCTCGCCGAGAAACAGCCAGGCCAGGGCCGCCGCGATCAGCGGGGCGACGCTGAGGATCAGCAGGGTATTGGCCGCCCCGGCCAGGCTGATGGCCTGGACGAAGCCGATGGTGCTGCCGCAGTAGCACAGGGCGCAGCCCAGGCCGGTCCGGCCGCAGCGGCGGGCGGCGGCCGGCAGCCCGGCGCGGTAGCGCCAGGCCAGCAGCAGGCCCAGGCCGATGGCCATCAGCAGGCCGCGCCAGGCCAGCACCGACATGGCCTCGGCGGCCAGCCAGCGCAGCACCAGGGCGTCCGGCGACAGCACCAGCACGCCGAACGCGGTCAACAGCAAGCCCTTCTGTCTGTCCTGCACCTCAGACTCCCCGCTGCAGCACGCAGACCGGGCGCGTGCATACGCCCTTCAAGCCAACGCGTAGCTGTCGGTCAGCAAGGTACCGAAACCCTGGGGCCGGTGCACGCAGCCGGCCAGTTGCAGGGCATGCCAGGCAAGCCGAGCCTGGGGTTGTCGAAGAAGCCGGGGCTGATCTTCACCGCGACACGCGGCCAGCCCTGGGTGTGCGCGGTCTTCACGTCGACCTCGCCGCTGCTCTCGGCAATGTTCATGCTGAGGATCGGCGGCATCGCCACCTCGTCGCGGCCGAGGGCGGCGAAACCGGCCTCGTCCTGGGCCTGGCCGTGGATCAGCAGCTCGGCGCCACTGCGGCGCAGGGCCTCGACCTTGTTCTCCAGCACCAGGCGCGAGATGCACAGCTTGACCGGAATGCCGAGGTGCTGGCCGGCAGCGCGAGCCCTCGCGGCCGAGGCCCGATTGCTTGACGCCGCCGAAGGGCACGGGCGGCCCGGTCATCTTCACCGAGTTGACGCTGACCATGCCGAACTCCAAGCCGCGCAGCAGGCGCCACACCGGGCGCATGTCGTAGCCGTAGACCATGCGCCGGGCGAAGGCCACCAGGAAGGGCTCATACAGCGAGCGATGGGCGAAGATGCGGTTGGCCGCCTGGCAGTCCTGGCCGGTGGTCTGGAACTTGGCGTCGATCGCCGCCTGGGCGTCCTGCTCCATGTCCGGCAGCACGATGAAGGGTCCGTTGCCGCCCAGCTCCATCGAGCACTTCTTCACCGTGGCCGCGGCCTGCAGCAGCAGGCGGCCGACCCGGGCCGAGCCGGTGAAGGACAGCGCCTTGACCTTGTCGCTGACGCAGAGCGCCTGGGAAACCATTTCCGGCTCGCCGGTGATGACGCTGAACACCCCGGCGGGGAAGCCGGCGCGCTCGGCCAGCTCGGCCAGGGCCAGGGCCGCGGCGGCCTTGTGGGTGATCATCGCGCAGGGAAAGTTCCACGGGGTGACCAGCGCGGCGACACCGATCGGCTCGCGCACGCTGTCCAGCTGGGCGTTGCGGATGTGGCTGGGAATGGTTTCGCCGTAGGCGCGGCGCGCCTCCTCGGCGAACCAGCGGATAAAGGAGGCGGCGTAGTCGATCTCGCCCCGGGCCTCAATCAGCGGCTTGCCCTGCTCCAGGGTCATCAGCCGGGCCAGGTCTTCCTTGTGCTCGAGCAACAGGTCGTGCCGCTTGCCGAGAATGGCGCCGCGCTCGTCCACCGAGCGGGCGCGCCTGGCCGGGAAGGCCGCATCGGCGGCGTCAATGGCGGCGGCGACCTGGTCCTGGTCAAGCAGGGTGCAGCGGCCGATGGTTTCTTCGCTGGCCGGATCGATGACCGCCTCGTCGCGGCCCTAGCTGCCGGCGACCCATTTGCCGTTGACATAGGCCAGCTGGCGAACCAGGCGCGGATCTTTGAGTGTGTGCATGGACGGCGTCCCCTCTACGGGCCCGGGCGTGGCGCCGGGCGTGGTGCCTGTTTACGGCTTCCACTCTAGGGGGGATGGGCGCGCGGTTTTTGCTCTTAGCCGGGGCCGCGCGCCCGGTTTTTTTCTTTGCGCGGCCTTCTGCACGGTTTTTTTCGGCGACGCCGCGCGGCTGCGGCGCTGGCCGATTCGGCGGGCGAAATGGCCGACACGCGGCCTGGCCGCCCAGAGTCGGCCGGGATCGAGACGCCCGGCGACGCCCTCGGGCATGCAACAGCCGTTTCGACCGGCCAGGATGGTGCCGGCAGCGGCCCCGCCGACAGGGCCGCCTGCGCCTCATCACTCCAACAAGAACATTACCGTCGAGCCGGGTGCAGGCCGCACGCAGCGCTCGCTCAGGACGGACGGGGACTCTATGAACCTGATTCTATCGGGGGCGATCATCGCCCTGCTCGCCACCACCCTGCTGGTCCTGCTGCGCTGGGGCAACCTGCGCTGCAGCGGCCCGGAGCCAGTGGGCCTGTTCACCTTCCTGGCGATCCTCTTCACCTCCGGCCTGGACATGGGCCTGATCATCTTCCCGCTGACCGAGTTCCCGACCTACGCCGAGGAAGCCCAGTACCAGTTCTCCAACCCCCTGGCGGTGGAGTTCGGCTTCTGGGGCTTCCTGATCTGGGCCTTCTATTTCATCACCACCTTCTACTTCTGCGTGGTCGAACCGCGGGTCAAGCTGTTCGAACTGCGCCCGGTGAAGCTGATCAACAACCTGGTGATCATCTCTACCTGCGCCTTCACCGCCTACCTGTTCCTGGTCAACATCGCCTGGTACGCACCTGAGCTGGGCGACGGCCTGGCCTATCTGGTGGTGGTGGGCATCATTCTGGCGGCGGTCTATTCCAGCACCGACATCCGCTACCTGAAGATCCTCAGCGTCGGCTCGACCTGGCTGTTCTTCGCCCTGATCCTCGGCATGTGGTGGGCGGGCGATCTGGGCCTCGGCTATTTCGCCGAGGCGGCCGGGAAGATCGGCAGCGGCTACTTCGCCGAGTTGCACGGCTTCATCCTGCCGCTGGGTGATTACCACGCCTTCTACCTGTTCTGGTGGTTCGCCTGGAGCGTGATGATCGGCCAGTTCGTTTCGCGCTTCGTCGGCGGCCTGCGCACCTGGCAGCTGCTGCTGGCGTTGCTGGTGATTCCGTCGATTCCCCTGGCGATCTGGTTTGCCGTGCTCTATGGCTACTTCGACCTGGGCCTCGAGGTCAGTCAGTTCTGGAAGCTGGCCATGCTCGGCGTCGGGGTGATCTTCGTGATCAACTCGGTCGACTCCCTGGTGCGCCTGTACACCGACAACCTCGGCATCACCGTGGCGAAACTCGGCCATGGGCGCTTCATCGCCCTGAACGTCGTCCTGCTGACGGCCCTGGTACTGCTGTTCAAGTTCACCCCGTTCGAGATCCAGTGGGTGGGCCTGGTGGTGATCGGCCTCTACGCGGCGACCCTGGTGCTGCTCATGGCGCGCCACCGCCCGGCCCTGAAGAGCATCGACGCCAGTCGCTAAGCGCAGCGGGCCGCTATCCGGCCCGCCTTGCCGCCCCTAGTCAGCGTCGCCGGAGTCCAGCTCCAGCGGCGGCTCGACCTGTTTGATGGTCTTGGTTGCGCAAGTTGGATTGACTGCTGGAGAAGCTCGAGGCCTTCATCCTCGCCAGCGCCATCCTGCTGATGGCGTTGAACTCGTTCGGTAGCGTGTTCGGCCCTACCTGCTCAACCAGAGCCTCGACTTCTCCGAGGAGCTCAACCAGTTCCTCGTCATCTTCGTCACCTTCGTCGGCTGCAGCTATGCCGCCCGCCATAGCCGACACATCAGCATGAGCGCCTTCATCGAACAGCTGACCGGCAAGCCGGCCGCCGCCAGCCTGTTGCTGATCAACCTGCTCATCCTCTGGCCGCCCGCGTCGGCCGCGCCTCCTCGGCGCTGCAGCTGCCGCTGCACTGCATCTACCTGGTGATCCCCCTGAACCTGGGCATGACCGGCCTGCAGTTCCTGCGCGATGCGTTCACCCAGCTGCTGGTCCTGCTCGGCCGGCGCGAGGCCCCGCCGCGCCACGTCGACACTCCTCTTCCGCCGCAACCCTGAGTGCTGCCGCTATGGATATGGCCACCGCCCCGCTGCTCAGCATGCTGGCTCTGCTGCTGGCCAGCTTCCCGATGATGACCACACTGCTGGCCGCCGCCGGCTTCCTGTTCTTCTTCTCCATGGGCCCGGCGTTCATCATCCAGCAGATGATCGCCGGCATCCGCCCGGCCGCCCTGGCCGGGCATAGGTCGAGCCGCAATTCCAGGCCCCAGGTCGCGGGCCCGGTTTGCCCTCATTCGCCGCCAATGGCGAAATTGGGCAGGCTGTCGACCGGCTGGGAGAAGCTGAAGGGGATGGACTCCAGGGCCAGGCCGACGTTGCGCTGCACCACGAAATGCAGGTGCGGGCCGGTGCTGTTGCCGGTGTTGCCGGAGCGGGCGATCTGCTGGCCGGCCTCCACCCGGCGGCCTTCGCGGACCTGCACCGAGCCCTTCATCAGGTGCAGGTAGACGCCCATGGTGCCGTCGTCGTGGAGGATGCGCACGTAGTTGCCGGACGGGTTGGTGCCGCGCCCGCTCTGCTGATTTTCGGTCTTCACCACCACGCCGCCGCGGGCCGCGACTATGGGCGTGCCTTCGGGCATGGCGATGTCCATGGCGTAGCGGCCCTTGGGGGTGAAGTGGCTGTACTTGCCGTTGGCGCCCTGGGTCAGGCGAAACGGCCCGCCGCGCCAGGGCAAGGGATAACGCTGCCGGGTCGGCAGCAGACGCGGATCGCCCAAGGCATAGCGCAGCTTGGGCGTGTAGCGCAGCGGCCGGCCGGCATCGCGCGGCGCCAGGGTGGCCAGGCGCATGCTGCTGCGCGGCGGCAGCACCCAGTTGATCGGCTCGTCCGGGGCGCCGACGGCGTTGTCGACCTCCACCAGCTTCAGCTCGACCTGCACCGGGGCATAGAGATCGTTGCGTACCAGCAGGGTCTCGCCGGCCGCATGCTTCTTGGTTTCCAGCTTCACCTGGTTGTCCAGGCGCTCGACCATGCGGTCGCGGAACACGAACACCTGGGCGCCGGGCGCGGCCTGGTCGGAATAGGTGACCACACCATTGGCATCGGTGTACTTGTAGATGGTCAGGGCCACAGCCTGGCTGGCTGCGGCCCACAGGCTGCAGAGAAGAATCAGACGCCCTAGCATATCGACTCGGATCTTATGGCTATTGGATATCCGGACTAGGGAGACTAGCAGCCCCGCGGACGCTGCGCGAGACGGCGCGGCCCAGGTTGTGAGCCAGCTCGCGCGGCGCCGAAGGCGCCACGCCCCGCGGCTCAGGCGCCGGGGGTGAAATGCTTCTGCACGGTGCCGCGGGCGATCAGCCGCGACAGGTAGTCGAGCTTCTGCGGGTCGCGGTCGACGAAGCGCAGGGTCAGTTGCAACCATTCGCTGTCGGCCTTCGGCTCGAAGGCGGCCACGGCGTGCAGATAGCCGTTCAGGCGCGCCACCTCGCCGCCCTCGCCCTGCTCCAGGTCGAGCACCGCGCTTTCCAGCACCTGGGGCAGCAGCTCGCCGCGCTTGACCAGCAGCTGCGCCTCCTTGAGGCTGAGCGCCTTGATCACGCAGGCCATACCGCCCCCCGGCAAGCGCAACTGGCCCTGGCCACGGCCGGCGGTCGCCGCCCTCGCCGTCGGCTTCGCTGGCGCCGGCTGGGCACTGGCCGCGGGCCGGGACTCGTTGCTCTCGGCAGGCTTGATCACCTCGGCCTTGCCCCCGGTCAGGGCGGCCAGCGAGTCATTGCCGAAGCCGCTGCTCAGGGCCCTTGGCGCCCCGGCCTGGAGGGCCTGCAGCTTGCCGGCGCGACTCAGGGCCTTCTTCACCTTGGTCACCAGCTGCTCGTTGGAGAAGGGCTTGCCGATGAAATCCGAGACCCCGGTCTGGATCGCCTGGACCACGTTGTCCTTGTCGCCGCGGCTGGTGACCATGATGAAGGGGATGGCCTTCAGGGCCTCCTCTTCGCGGCACCAGCCGAGCAGCTCGAGCCCGGACATCTCGGGCATTTCCCAGTCGCAGAGGATCAGGTCGATGGCGACCCGGCCCAACAGTTGCTGGGCCTTGCGCCCGTTGACGGCTTCATGGATCTGCACGCCCGGAAAGTGATCGCGCAACCCCTTCTTCACCAAGTCGCGGATAAAGGTCGCATCGTCCACCACCAGCACGTTGACTTTACTCATCGGCCACTCCCAATTCGAATGGCCCCTAGCATAGTCGCGGCGGCTCGCCGCTGGCCAACCCTAAAGCGGCGAACGGCGACCCAGGTCCGCCAGCGGCGGCCTCAATCGCCCTTGCCGCCGCCCTGCACTTCTTCCTGCATGCGGGTCAGGCCGATGTGCTTCACGTCGGTGCCGCGCACCAGGTAGATCACCAGTTCGGCGATGTTGCGCGCGTGGTCGCCGATGCGCTCCAGCGAGCGCAGCGCCCAGATCACGTTGAGCACCCGGGAGATCGAGCGCGGATCTTCCATCATGTAGGTGACCAGCTCGCGCAGGGCGGTCTTGTACTCGCGGTCGACGGTCTTGTCGAACTGCGCCACCGACAACGCCAGCTCGGCGTCGAAGCGGGCGAAGGCGTCCAGCGCCTGCTGCACCATCTTGCGCACCTGGTCGCCGATATGGCGGATCTCCACGTAGCCGCGCGGCGACTCGCCTTCCTCGCACAGGAGGATGGCGCGCTTGGCGATCTTGGTCGACTCGTCGCCGATGCGCTCCAGGTCGATCACCGACTTGGACACGCTGATGATCAGCCGCAGGTCGGAGGCCGCCGGCTGGCGACGGGCGAGGATGCGCACGCACTCCTCGTCGATGTTGCGCTCCATCTGGTTGATCTGGTCGTCGACCTCGCGCACCTGCTCGGCCAGGCCGGAGTCGGCCTCGATCAGCGCGGTGACCGCGTCGTTGACCTGCTTCTCGACCAGGCCGCCCATGGCCAGGAAGTGGCTGCGCACCTCCTCCAGCTCGGCGTTGAACTGCTGGGAGATGTGATGGGTAAGGCTGTCTTTGTTGATCATGTGCGACCCCTTGATTTAACCGGATGCGTTTACAGGTGAAATGGGCTTTGGCAGAGGGTGCTGGGCAAGGAGGCGGAACGCAGGCAGTACAGGTAGTACGGCAAGTTCCGCCGACGCAGTCCAGCGCACTCTGACATGGCCATCAGCCGTAGCGGCCGGTGATGTAGTCTTCCGTCTGCTTCTTCGCCGGGTTGGTGAACAGGGTATCGGTGTCGCCGTACTCGATCAGCTTGCCCATGTACATGAACGCCGTGTAGTCCGACACCCGCGCGGCCTGCTGCATGTTGTGGGTGACGATGACGATGGTGTACTTGGATTTCAGTTCGTAGATCAGCTCTTCGACCTTCAGGGTGGAGATCGGGTCCAGCGCCGAGCAGGGCTCGTCGAGCAGCAGCACTTCCGGCTGCACCGCCACGGTGCGGGCGATCACCAGGCGCTGCTGCTGGCCGCCGGACAGGCCCAGGGCCGAGTCGTGCAGGCGGTCCTTGACCTCGTCCCACAGCGCCGCGCTCTTCAGCGCCCACTCCACGGTCTCGTCGAGCACGCGCTTCTGGTTCACGCCCTGGATGCGCAGGCCGTAGACCACGTTCTCGTAGATGCTCTTGGGAAAGGGGTTGGGCTTCTGGAACACCATGCCGACCCGGCGGCGCAACTCGGCCACGTCCTCGCCCTTGCGGTAGATGTTGCGCCCGTCGAGGTTGATCTCGCCGTCCACGCGGCAACCGTCGACCAGGTCGTTCATGCGGTTGAAGGTGCGCAGCAGGGTCGACTTGCCGCAACCGGACGGGCCGATAAAGGCGGTAACCCGTTGTTTCGGGATGTTCAGTTGCACATCGAACAGGGCCTGCTTGTCGCCGTAGAACAGGTTGAGGCCGGGCACTTCGATGGCCACGCTCTCCTGGTTCAGGTCGAGGCTCTGCTTGTCGCGGCCCAGGGCGGAGATATCGATACCGTGTGCTTGGTGCTGCATGGGAGGCTCCCTACGCTAACAATTCGTGGGCCGCGCCCGCGTCGGGGCGGGCGGCGGCGATAATCGGGTTTAGTGATCCAGCGCCTTGTACTTCTCGCGCAGGTGGTTGCGGATATACACCGCACTGAGGTTGAGCAGGGCGATCACCAGCACCAGCAGCAACGCCGTGGCGTACACCAGCGGACGCGCGGCCTCGACGTTGGGGCTCTGGAAGCCCACGTCGTAGATGTGGAAGCCCAGGTGCATGATCTTCTGGTCCAGGTGCAGGTAGGGGTAGTTGCCGTCCAGCGGCAGGGCCGGGGCCAGCTTGACCACGCCCACCAGCATCAGCGGCGCCACCTCGCCGGCGGCACGGGCCACGGCGAGGATCAGGCCGGTCATCATCGCCGGGCTGGCCATCGGCAGCACCACCTTCCACAGGGTCTCGGCCTTGGTCGCGCCGAGGGCCAGGGAGCCCTCGCGCAGGGCCCGCGGCACGCGCGCCAAGCCCTCCTCGGTGGCGACTATGACCACCGGCACGGCGAGGATCGCCAGGGTCAGCGAGGCCCACATCAGCCCCGGGGTACCGAAGGTCGGCGCCGGCGCAGCCTCGGCGAAGAACAGGCTGTCGATCGAGCCGCCCAGCACGTAGACGAAGAAACCCAGGCCGAACACGCCGTAGACGATCGAGGGTACGCCGGCCAGGTTGTTCACCGCGATGCGGATGATCCGGGTCAGCGCCCCCTGCTTGGCATACTCGCGCAGGTAGATGGCCGCCAGCACGCCGACCGGGGTGACGATCACCGCCATGATCAGGGTCATCATCACGGTGCCGAAGATGGCCGGGAAGATGCCGCCCTCGGTGTTGGCCTCGCGCGGGTCATCGCTGACGAACTCCCACACCTTGGCGAAATAGAAGCCGAGCTTGTCCAGGGTTCCCATGGCGTTGGGCTGATAGGCCCGCACCACCTTGCCCAGGCTGATCTCCAGTTCGCGGCCGTCGACCGTCTTGACCGTGACGCTGTCGCGGTTGAAGGCGGTGTTGAGCTCGATCAGCTGCGCCTCCAGGACCTTATATTCGGCGTCCCACTGGGCCCGCTCGGCATCCAGGTCGGCCTGGGCGGCGGCGTCGAGACGGTCCTCCAGCTCCAGGCGGCGGGTCTTCAGGCGCAGTGCCTCCAGACCGTGGTTGATGCGGCCGATGTCCTTCTTCTCCAGCCGGGTGATCTGCCCATGCAGCTCGTCGATGCGGGCGAGACGCTGCTGCAGCTCGGCCCAGGCGCCGTCGCCCTCGGCGACCAGCTGGCCGCCCTGCTTGACGTTGACCAGGTAGCCATAGAAGTTGCCCCACTCGCGGCGCTCCATCACCAACAGGTTGGCCGGCGTATGGGACCCACTCAACCATTCGGCGACCACCCAGCTGAAGTCGGCGCCGAACACCTCGCGGTTGCCCACCTTGAGCAGCTGACGGGTCATGAACTCGCCGCCCTCGGTGTCCACCGGCAGCCCTGCAGCCTTCAGACGGGCGCGGGGCACCTCTTCGGACTGCACCAGCTCGCCGGCCAGCACGCGCGGGCTCTCGCCCGGCACCTGGTAGGTCGATTCGATCACGTCGGCCGGCCAGAAGTGCGCCAGGCCACGGGTGGCGATCACCGCCAGCAGGCCGAGGGTCATGATCACCGCGATGGCGACGCCGCCGCCGGTCATCCACACCCAGGGGGCCCCGCTCTTGAACCAGGACTTGAGGTTTTGCTCTTTGGTTTTCACGGACATCTACCTTCCCAATTCTCAGAGCGACGCATATTTCTTGCGCAGGCGGGTACGAATCAGCTCGGCCAGGGTGTTCATCACGAAGGTGAAGGACAGCAGCACCAGCGCGGCGAGGAACAGCACACGGTAGTGGGTGCTGCCGACTTCCGACTCCGGCATCTCCACCGCCACGTTGGCGGCCAAAGTGCGCAGGCCCTCGAAGATGTTCATCTCCATGATCGGCGTGTTGCCGGTGGCCATCAGCACGATCATGGTCTCGCCCACGGCGCGGCCCATGCCGATCATCAGCGCCGAGAAGATGCCCGGGCTGGCGGTGAGGATCACCACCCGGGTCAGGGTCTGCCAGGGCGTCGCACCCAGGGCCAGGGAGCCGAAGGTCAGGCTCTTGGGCACGCTGAACACGGCGTCCTCGGCGATCGAGTAGATGTTCGGGATCACCGCGAAGCCCATGGCCAGGCCCACCACCAGGGCGTTGCGCTGGTCGAAGGGAATGCCCAGGTCGTTGCTCAGCCACAGGCGCATGTCGCCATCGAACAGCCAGTTCTCCAGATGCCCGCTCATGCCCAGGGAGAAGGCGCCGACCAGCAGGATCACCGGAATCAGCAGGGCGGCTTCCCAACCGTCCGGCACCAGCAGGCGGATGCGCTCGGGCAGGCGGCTCCAGCCGTAGGCGGCCAGCAGGATGCCGAGCGGGGTGAGCAGCAGCAGGCTGAAGATGCCCGGCAGGTGTCCCTCCACATAGGGGGCGAGGAACAGGCCGGCGAAGAAGCCGAGGATCACCGTCGGCAGCGCCTCCATCAGCTCGATCACCGGCTTGACCTTGCCGCGCAGGGCCGGGGCCATGAAGTAGGCGGTGTAGATCGCCGCGCAGATGGCCAGCGGAGCGGCCAGCAGCATGGCATAGAAGGCCGCCTTGAGGGTGCCGAAGGTCAGCGGCGAGAGGCTCAGCTTGGGCTCGAAATCGCTGTTGGCCGAGGTCGACTGCCAGACGTACTTGGGCTCGTCATAGCTCTCGTACCAGACCTTGCCCCACAGCGAACTCCAGGACACCTCCGGGTGCGGGTTGTCGACCACGAAGGGCTGGATCTGCCCCTTGGACTCCACCAGCACGCGACTGGCCCGCGGCGACAGGGTGGCGACGGCCGTGCCCTCGGCGACCTGTTCGACCAGCAGGGTGCGGTGCGCGGTGCTGTGGAAGATGCCCAGCTTGCCGTCGGCATCCAGGGCCAGGAAACCCTTGCGCCGCTCCTCCGGGAGGAACTGGGTGATGGCGCTGTCGCCGAGCTTGAACTCGCGGATGCGGGTCAGTGCCGACTGGCCGTCCTCGTCACGCACCATGAACCACTGGCGGATGCCGCCCTTGCTGTCACCGACCAGCAGCGAGATGCCGCCGAGCAGCGGGCTCACGGTACTCACCCGCGCCTCGCCCTCGAGCAGCTTGTAGCGGCCATTGAGGCTGTTGCTGCGCAGGTCGAAGACATCGGCAGTGGCACGGCCGTTGAACACGTAGAGCCACTGATGACGCGGATCGATCAGCAGGGCGCTGATCGGCTCGGCGATCTGCGGCAGAACGATGCGGCGCTCCTCCTGGGTCACCTCGCCGGTGAAGTCGTTTTCTTCACGACTCATCGCCAGCACGTGCAGCTCGGCGCCGGTGGAGGCGCTGAGCAGCAGGGTGTCGCCGTTCTGGCTGATCGCCACGTGCTCCAGCGGCCGCCCCTGGGGATCGAGATCGAGCGGCGTCTCGCCGAAGGGGTACTCCAGGGTCGGGGTGATGGTCTTGACGTTGTCCGGGTAGGTCACCCGGTAGTTCTGCTTGAACACCAGCACCTGGCCGTTGGACAGGCCCAGGGCCACACGACGGCTGCCCGGCTGGTCCTCGCTGAAGGACACGATGCTGGCGCCGGCCGGCAACGGCAGCTGGACGCTGCTCAGCGCCGCACCGTCCTTGGTGGCGAAGAACTGCACCCGACCGGCGCGATTGAGGCGCATGGCCACCTTGTTCTGCTCTTCCACCGCCAGCAGCAGGGCCTCGCCCTGCTCGGCCAGCCAGGCAGGCTGCTGTGCCTCGCGCGCCTCCAGCTCGGCGCCGGAGAAGATCGGCAGCACCACATGGGCCAGGTAGAAGAAGATCAGGGTGATCGCTGCCAGCACGACCAGACCGCCGATGGACACGTACCAGTGTGCCAGACGGTCCTTGATGGCCCGGATGCGGCGCTTGCGCTGCAGGGCCGGGGTGTTGAAGTCCAGCCGTTGGCTGCTGTTCAGAGGTGCGGTCATGGTATCGGTGGCCAAATCGGTCATACGAAAATCTCTGGGCAGTTGCGCACACGCGCCGCCGGTTGAGCGGACCGTCAATCTAACCGCCTTGTGTGACAGAAAGATTACAGCGTGGTGACGCGACGACGCCCGCCGCTCCGGGAGGAGCGGCGGGCGTGTCTAGCGCGTGCCGCGGCGCAGGGCCGCGGCGTGGTCGACGGCCGCTTAGAGACCGAGTTCCTTCATGGTCTTCTCGGCGACCTTGGACGGCAGCGGGATGTAGCCATCCTTGACCACCACTTCCTGTCCCTGCTTGGACAGCACCAGTTTGACGAACTCGGCTTCCAACGGGCTCAGGGCCTTGTTCGGCGCCTTGTTCACGTAGACGTAGAGGAAGCGCGACAGCGGGAACTTGCCGGCCAGGGCGTTCTCTTCGGTGGCGTCGAAGGCTTCGCCGCCCTTCTTCGACAGCGGCACGGCGCGGACGCTGGAGGTCTTGTAGCCGATGCCCGAGTAACCGATGGCGTTCAGGGTGCTGGAGATCGACTGCACCACGGAAGCCGAGCCCGGCTGCTCGTTGACGTTGGGCTTGAAGTCACCCTTGCACAGGGCCTCTTCCTTGAAGTAGCCGTAGGTGCCGGATACCGAGTTACGGCCGAACAGCTGGATCGGCTTGGCTGCCCAGTCGCCGGTCAGGCCGAGGTCGCCCCAGGTCTTGGCGTTCTGCGCCCCACCGCACAAGCGGGTGCTGGAGAAGATGGCATCGACCTGGGCCATGTCCAGGCTCTTGATCGGATTGTCCTTGTGCACGAACACCGCCAGGGCATCGATGGCGACCGGGATGGCGGTCGGCTTGTAGCCGTACTTCTCTTCGAAGGCCTGCAGCTCGGCATCCTTCATCTTGCGGCTCATCGGGCCGAGGTTGGAGGTGCCCTCGGTCAGCGCGGGTGGCGCCGTGGAGGAGCCGGCCGCCTGGATCTGGATGTTCACGTTCGGGTAGAGCTTCTTGTAGTCCTCGGCCCACAGGGTCATCAGGTTGGCCAGGGTGTCGGAACCTACGCTCGACAGGTTGCCGGATACGCCCGAGGTCTTCTCATAAGTCGGCAGTGCCGGATCGACAGCAGCAACCGCGGTGGCGGTGGCAGCACCAGCGGCAACGAACGTCATGGCCGCCATCAAACGCGTAAGTTTCATGCCTTGCTCCTAATTGGAAGGGGTGTGGATCGAGGCCAAGTATCTGCAGGCCGTGCGATTAATCTATGAAACCAATGTGACAGTTAAATGACCGCCGCCGATTTTGCGCACGACGTCTGAAAATACAGGGGCGCCCTGCGCGTGTCGGGCAGCATGGTCGCCCGGCGACCGTTCAGTCGGTATACTCGCGGAACCCGCAATGCTGCGGGCTCCGCGCCCACAACAACAACCGCGCCGCGAGCCATACCCGAGATGAACGAATTCGAACAGGATGATCCGATTCCGCAAGGCGACCTGGCCCTGCAGATCACCGCGCTGCCACGCGAGACCAACGGTTTCGGCGATATCTTCGGCGGCTGGCTGGTGGCGCAGATGGACCTGGCCGGTACCGCCATGGCCAGCAAGGTCGCCGGTGGCCGCGTCGCCACGGTGGCCATCGACCGCATGGCCTTCCTGGTGCCGGTGGCCGTCGGCGCCCAGCTGTCGTTCTACACCCAGACCCTGGAAGTCGGCCGCAGCTCGATCCAGATGCTGGTCGAGGTATGGAGCGACGACCCGCTCTCCAGCGAATGGCGCAAGGTCACCGAGGCGGTGTTCGTCTTCGTCGCCATCGACGGCAGCGGCCGCACCCGCCCGGTGCCACCGCGCCGCTAAACGACGCGTTCGCCCCAAATAACAACGCCGGCTCTAGGGCCGGCGTTGTTATTTGGGCGGTACGGATCAGCCGCGGATGTTGTAGATGAGTTTCTCGTTGAACTCCGCGTACTCGGCCAGGCGCTGCAGGTAGGCCTTCTGCTGCGCCCACACCTTGGCAGCGGCCGGGTCGGCTGCGGCACTGGCTTCGACCACTTCGGCCGCCACTTCCTTGAGCTTGGCCAGCACCTCCTCCGGCAGGCTGCGCACGTCCACACCCTCGGCCTTGAGTTGCTCCATGGCCTCCATGTTGCGCGCATTGTAGGCGTCGAGCATGTCGCCATTCACGTCGCGGGCTGCGGCCCGCACTATGGCCTTGAGGTCGGCCGGCAGGGTTTCCCAGGCCTTGAGGTTGATGTCCAGCTCGAAGGTGACGTTCGGCTCCTGCCAGCCCGGGGTGTAGTAGTACTTGGCCGCCTTGTGCAGGCCCAGGGCCTGGTCGTTGTACGGGCCGATCCACTCGGTGGCATCGATGGCGCCGGTCTGCAGGGCGGTGAAGATCTCACCGGCCGGCATGTTGACCACGGTGCCGCCCATCTTGGTCAGCACCTCGCCGCCCAGACCCGGGGTGCGCATCTTCAGGCCCTTGAAATCCTCGACCGAGTTGATTTCCTTGTTGAACCAGCCGGCGGTCTGCACGCCGGTGGCGCCGCAGGCCATGGGCAGCACGCCGAACGGCTTGTACACCTCTTCCCACAGCTCGATGCCGCCGCCCTTGTGCAGCCAGGCGTTCATCTCCTGGGCATTGGGGCCGAACGGCAGGGCGCAGAAGAACTGCGCCGCCGGCACCTTGCCCTTCCAGTAGTAGGGCGCGCCATGGCCCATCTCGGCGGTGCCGCGGGAGACCGCATCGAACACCTCGAGCGCCGGCACCAGCTCGCCGGCGGCATAGACCTTGACCTTCAGGCGGCCATTGCTCATTTCCTCGACCAGGGTGGCGAAGCGCTCAGCACCCACGCCCACACCGGGGAAGTTCTTCGGCCAGGAGGTGACCATCTTCCAGTTGAAGGTCTCCCCGCCCCCACCCTCTTGGGGCTTGGCGGCGGTCTCGGCCTCCTTGTTGCAGCCAGCCAATGCGCCGGCGGCCAGGCCTACGCCCGCTGCCGCGAGAATCTGACGACGTTTCATTCAATGCTCCTTCTTGTTGTATTGGTCTGACCACGGGATCGCCGCTGCCGGACTATGCCTCGATACCATAGGGGTTGGTGATCCTCAAGCCTAGTAGATACGACTAAAGTTGTAGTGGCATTGCTGTGCCAACCTGGGCCAGCCTAGAATTCCCGGCTGCCCGCTCCCTCACCCATAACGATAAGGACTACCAATGTCCGACACGCCCCCGCTTTTACGCCTCGCGAACCTGATCGACACGCTCAATACCCGCTTCGGCCAGGGTTGTGCCTGGCTGACCCTGTTCCTGGTCATCGGCACCGCCATAGTCGTGGTGCTGCGTTACGGTTTCGGCATCGGCGCCATCGCCCTGCAGGAGGCCGTGCTCTATGCCCACGCCCTGGTGTTCATGGGTGCCGCCGCCTGGACCCTGATCCGCGGCGCCCACGTGCGCGTGGACATCTTCTACCAGAAATTCAGCGGCCGCCGCCAAGCCCTGGTGGAGGTCTGCGGCAACCTGCTGTTGTTGCTGCCGCTGTGCCTGTACCTCGGCTGGGCCAGCTGGGACTACGTCGCCAACTCCTGGTCCACCCTGGAAGCCTCCAGCGAGTCGGGCGGCCTGAAGTTCGTCTACCTGCAGAAGAGCATCATCCTGGTGCTGGTCGTCAGCCTGGCCCTGCAGGGCCTCGCCGACCTGATCAAGGCCGCCTATCTGCTGGCCGGCCGCCTGCCCGAGTCCGAGGTGAAACATGATTGAATTGATGGCGATCCTGCTGTTCGTCACCATCTGCCTGGCCCTGATGGCCGGTTTCCCGGTGGCCTTCACCCTCGGCGGCGTGTCCCTGCTGTTCGCCGGCATCGGCGCCCTCACCGGCACCTTCGACTCCGGCTACCTGAGCGCCCTGCCCAACCGCCTGTTCGGCATCATGAATAACCAGACCATGCTGGCGGTGCCGCTGTTCGTGTTCATGGGCGTGATGCTGGAGAAGTCGCGAGTCGCCGAAGACCTGCTGGAGTCCATGTCGCGGCTGTTCGGCACCCTGCGCGGCGGCCTGGCCATCTCGGTGTGCGTGGTCGGCGCGCTGCTCGCCGCCAGCACCGGCATCGTCGGCGCCACCGTGGTGACCATGGGCCTGATGGCGCTGCCGACCATGCTGCGCCGCGGCTACGACCCGGCCATTGCCACCGGCACCCTGGCCGCCACCGGCACCCTCGGGCAGATCATCCCGCCGTCGATCGTGCTGGTGCTGCTGGGCGACGTGATGTCCAGCGCCTATCAGCAGGCCCAGCTGAAGATGGGCATCTTCTCGCCCAAGACGGTGTCGGTCGGCGACCTGTTCGTCGGCGCCTTCATCCCCGGCATGCTGCTGGTGGGCCTGTACATCCTCTACATCGTCGGCACGGCGATCTTCCAGCCGAAGAAGCTGCCGGCGCTGCCCAAGGACGAGCTCGGCCCGATCGAATGGGGCAAGCTCATCGGCGCCCTGCTGCCGCCGCTGGCGTTGATCGCCGCGGTGCTCGGCTCGATCCTCGCCGGCTACGCCACCCCCACCGAGGCCGCCGCCCTCGGCGCGTTCGGCGCCATGATCCTGGCCTTCGGCAAGGGCAAGCTGAACTTCAACCAGCTGCGCGAGGTGGCCTACGGCACCACCGAGATCAGCGCCATGGTGTTCATGATCCTGATCGGCGCCTCGCTGTTCTCCCTGGTGTTCCGCGGCTTCGGCGGCGAGGTGCTGATCGAGGACGTGTTCGCCCAGCTGCCGGGCGGCGTGCTCGGCGCCTTCTTCGTGGTGATGCTGGTGATCTTCCTGCTCGGCTTCATCCTCGATTTCATCGAGATCACCTTCGTGGTGGTGCCGATCGTCGGCCCGGTGCTGCTGGCCATGGGCCTGGACCCGATCTGGCTGGGGGTGATGATCGCCCTGAACCTGCAGACCTCCTTCCTCACCCCGCCGTTCGGTTTCGCCCTGTTCTACCTGCGCGGCGTCACGCCGCCGTCGGTGGCGACCGGTACCATCTACCGCGGCGTCATCCCCTTCATCCTGATCCAGCTGATCCTGCTGATCATCGCCTACCAGTTCCCCGGGCTGATCACCTGGCTGCCGGAGCAGGTCTACGGCAAGTAGCCACGGCGCACCGCAAGGCAACGCCCGTCACCGCGACGGGCGTTTTGCTTTCTGCCCCTTGGACTGCCGGCCAAGCTGCGTTCCAATAGGGCTATCCCCACCGGTGACAGGGCATGCAGATGGCTACTTCCAATGTTGAACGGGTCGAACTCGGCGCCTTGACCTGCTGGCGCATCCGCCACGCCGACGCCGAACTGCTGGTGGCCCAGCAGGGCGCCCAGTTGCTGAGCTACCAGCGCGACGGCGAGCGACCGCTGATCTGGCTGAGCGAGCAGGCGGTCTATGAAAGCGGGCGCAGCGTGCGCGGCGGCGTGCCGGTGTGCTGGCCCTGGTTCGGCGACCTGCGGCGCAACCCGCAAGCGGTGCAGGCCATGTACCAGGGCGGCAACCTGGTGCCGTCCCACGGCCTGGTGCGCGACCTGGAGTGGAACCTGCTGGGCATCGACCGGCAAGGCGACGGGGTCAACCTCGAGTTCGCCTACAACAGCGCCGAGCAGCCGCTGCCGGGCTGGCCCCAGGCGGCCGAACTGCAGCTGCGCATCCGCCTCGATCAGCACCTGCACCTGCACCTCGACAGCCGCAACCTCGGCGACCAGCCCCTGGCACTGAGCCAGGCGCTGCACAGCTACTTCGCCGTCGGCGACATTCGCCAGGCCCAGGTCGAAGGCCTGCAGGGCTGCCGCTATATCGACACCCTGGACGACTGGAACGAACGCCAGCAGCTCGACGCCCTGCGCTTTACCGGCGAGACCGACCGCATCTACCTGGACTCCCCGAGCCGCCTGAGCATCCTCGATCCGGTCTGGCAGCGGCGCATCCAGTTGCGCTGCAGCGGCTCGCGCTCGGCGGTGCTGTGGAACCCCTGGACCGACAAGGCCCAGCGCCTCTCGCAGTTCGCCGGCGACGCCTGGCAAGGCATGCTGTGCATCGAACACGCCAATGTCCTGGAGGATTTCCTAGTGCTCGCGCCCGACGCACGCCACCGCCTCAGCGTGAGCCTGTGGAGCGAAGCCTTGCCCGACTGACAGGGCGCCCCGGAACGGGCCGCCTCGACAAACCGCACGAGATGGCGATTAGCCATCTCACAACTTGCCCAAATAAACCTAGGCGACGATCACAAACCGAGAAGCCCTCGCGCGCACTTTTGTGATGCGCCACTAATTTGCCAGTAAGCGATCTCTTACAAATGCAAACTTCTATTTCCTACACCCTCTGCCAGCCTTAATACTTGTGCGGCAAGTCGCAAAAATATTGGGAACTATCGTACTAATTAATAATCGGCTAATCGCTTCCATTGCTACGGGCTTCACACTTTAAATAGTTGCCCGCCCCACCCCCATGCCGCTAGGATGCCCACCCCACTAGGGCTCTGCGCAACTTGTTGCACATTGATGTGCGCAAAAAGTTGCACAACTCGGGAACTTTATAAGTTCGCCCCGCAATAGGAAGGGCCTTCCCGAGTTGCCTGGATATATAGTCGAGTCATGGAATGACCTATTCGAACACGCTCACCACTCGTTATTTGGAGCTGGCCAAACTCCCCATTAATCCAGGGGACTTCGCCGGTGCGGATATGCGTTATTCCAGCGAGTACGAAGTGCTGGAAAACGAGCTGAGCAAGGCCAGCTCGCTGCATGAAACCGCCGCCATCGACTGGCAGAAGGTCCGCGAGAACAGCGAGGCCTTGCTCAGCGCCCACTCCAAGGATCTGCGGGTCGCCGCCTGGCTGATCTGGGGCCTCTATCAGCGCGAATCCTTCGCCGGCCTGCAGGCCGGCCTGGGCCTGCTGCACTACCTGTGCCTGAATCACTGGGCCGAACTGCATCCGCGCAAGCCACGCACCCGCGCCGCCGCCATCGGCTGGCTGCTGCCGCGTCTGGAGCAGGCCCTGGCCGAACATGTGCCGATCGGCGAACAGCTGGCACTGTTCCGCAGCCTCGCCGAACAGCTGCGCGCCCTCGAGACCTGCCTGTCCGGGCACCTGGGCGCGGACGCGCCGCTGCTGCTGCCGTTGTGCCGACGCCTGGACGAACTGGTCAGCCGCGCCAGCCAGGGCCAACCGGAGCCGGGCAGCGTCGGGGCGGCCATTGCCCAGGTCAAGCAGGTCGCCACCCAGCTGCTCACCCCCGGTGCGCCGGTGGAGAACGAAAAAGAAGCCCACAAGAGCCTGCGCAGCCTGCAGGACCAGGCCCGCCCCCTGTGCGCCTACTGGCTCAAGCAGAAGGCCAGCGACCTGCGCGCCCTGCGCCTGGCGCGCACCCTGCTGTGGTTGCCGATCGACAGCCTGCCGGAGCGCAACGCCGAGCAGGTCACCGCCCTGCGCGGCCTGCCGGCGGACAAGCTGGCCAGCTATCAGGAACGCTACCAGCAGGGGCAGTACGCCGACCTGCTGGTCGATCTGGAGGCCAGCATCGCCCGCGCGCCCTTCTGGCTCGACGGTCAGCACCTGGTCTGGCAGTGCCTGCAAGGCCTGGACGCCGAACAGGCGATGCGCGAGGTGGAGATCCAGCTGGCGCTTTTCCTGCAGCGCATGCATGGCCTGGAGGAGCTGCGCTTCCACGACGGCAGCGCCTTCGCCGACGCCCAGACCCGCGCCTGGCTCAGCTCCCACGTCATGCCGCACCTGCAGGCGCCGGTGACCCAGAGCGCGCCGCAGGTGGACGAAAGCGGCAGCCAGCCGGCCTGGGAACAGGCCCTGCAGGAGACCCTGCCGAAACTGCGCAAGGACGGCCTGAAAAGCGCCGTGCAACAACTCAAGCAGGGCCTGGCCAAGGCCCGGGGCGGCCGCGAACGCTTCTACTGGCAATTGACCCTGGCGCGCCTGTGCTTCGCCGCCAAGAAATACGAACTGGCCAAGACCCAGCTCGACTCGCTCGACCAACTGCTGCAGGCCTCGGGCCTGGGCGACTGGGAACCCGATCTCGCCCTCGAGGTACTGCGCCTGCTGCACAGCTGCTGCGAGCTGCTGCCGCAGAACCACGCCGTACGCGAATACAAGGAAGAGATCTACCGCAGGTTGTGCCACCTCGACCTCGAAGTGGTACTGGACTAGGCCCTCGGGCCATAACCGCAACGGAGAATGACCATGGCCAAAGAAGGCTCGGTAGCCCCCAAGGAACGCATCAACGTCACCTTCAAACCCGCCACCGGCGGCGCCCAGGAAGAAATCGAACTGCCATTGAAGCTGATGGTGCTGGGCGATTTCACCCAGCGCGCCGACGAGCGCAAGATCGAAGACCGCAAGCCGATCAGCATCGACAAGAACAGCTTCGACGAGGTGCTGGCCAAGCAGGAACTCAACCTGACCTTCGCCGTGCCGAACCGTCTGCAGGACGAGCAGGAAGGCGACGAACTGGCCGTGCAGCTGAAGATCAACTCGATGAAGGACTTCAACCCGGCCAACCTGGTCGAACAGGTCCCGGAGCTGAAGAAGCTGATGGAGCTGCGCGACGCCCTGGTCGCCCTGAAGGGCCCACTGGGCAACGCCCCGGCCTTCCGCAAGGCGATCGAAAGCGTACTCAGCGACGACGATTCCCGCGACCGCGTGCTCGGCGAACTCGGCCTGGCCGCCCAAGACACCCTGGACTCCTGATTCCCACTGACAAGGACGCTGATCAATGAGCACTAGCGCAGCAGTAGAGAGCGGCCACAGCGCCGCCGAACTCGGCATTCTCGACCGCATCATCGCCGAGACCAAGCTGACCCCGGACGACGAGGCCTACGACATCGCCAAGCGCGGCGTGTCGGCCTTCATCGAAGAATTGCTGAAACCGCAGAACGAAAACGAGCCGGTGAAGAAGGCCATGGTCGACCGCATGATCGCGGAGATCGACGCCAAGCTCAGCCGGCAGATGGACGAGATCCTGCACAACGCCGAGTTCCAGGCCCTGGAATCCTCCTGGCGCGGCCTCAAGTTGCTGGTGGACCGCACCAACTTCCGCGAGAACATCAAGCTGGAGATCCTCAACGCCTCCAAGCAGGACCTGCTCGATGACTTCGAGGACAGCCCGGAGATCGTCCAGTCCGGCCTGTACAAGCACATCTACACCGCCGAGTACGGCCAGTTCGGCGGCCAGCCGGTCGGCGCGCTGATCGCCAACTACTTCTTCGACCCCAGCGCCCCGGACGTCAAGACCCTGCAGTACGTCGCCAGCGTCGCCAGCATGTCCCACGCGCCCTTCATCGCCGCGGCCGGTCCGAAGTTCTTCGGCCTGGAAAGCTTCACCGGCCTGCCGGACCTGAAAGACCTGAAGGACCACTTCGAAGGCCCGCAGTTCACCAAGTGGCAGAGCTTCCGCGAGCAGGAAGACGCCCGCTACGTCGGCCTCACCGTGCCGCGCTTCCTGCTGCGCAACCCCTACGACCCGGAAGACAACCCGGTGAAGACCTTCGTCTACAAGGAAAACGTCGCCGGCAGCCACGAGCACTACCTGTGGGGCAACACCGCCTACACCTTCGCCAGCCGCCTGACCGACAGCTTCGCCAAGTTCCGCTGGTGCCCGAACATCATCGGCCCGCAGAGCGGCGGCGCGGTGGAAGACCTGCCGCTGCACCACTTCGAGAGCATGGGCGAGATCGAGACCAAGATCCCCACCGAGGTGCTGGTCTCCGACCGTCGTGAATACGAACTGGCCGAAGAAGGCTTCATCGCCCTGACCATGCGCAAGGGCAGCGACAACGCCGCGTTCTTCTCCGCCAACTCGGCGCAGAAGCCGAAGTTCTTCGGCATCAGCGAGGAAGGCAAGACCGCCGAGCTGAACTACAAGCTCGGCACCCAGCTGCCCTACATGTTCATCATCAACCGCCTGGCCCACTACCTGAAGGTGCTGCAGCGCGAGCAGATCGGTGCCTGGAAGGAGCGCACCGACCTGGAACTGGAGCTCAACAAGTGGATCCGCCAGTTCGTCGCCGACCAGGAGAACCCCAGCTCCGAAGTGCGCAGCCGCCGTCCGCTGCGCGCCGCCCAGGTGATCGTCAGCGATGTCGAAGGCGAGCCGGGCTGGTACCGCGTCAGCCTCAACGTGCGCCCGCACTTCAAGTACATGGGGGCCGATTTCACCCTGTCCCTGGTTGGCAAGCTGGACAAGGAGTAAGCCGCCATGACCGGGTACGGCAGCCTGTTCGAACGCCTCGGTGGCGAGGCCGGCCAACGCGCCGGCTGGGACCGCGAGGTCGCCGCCATGGCATCGGTGGCTGCCCACCTGGCCAAGATGCTCAGCACCCGGGCGGGCAGCGTGCAAACGCTGCCCGACTACGGGTTGCCCGATCTCAACGATATGCGCCTGTCGCTGCACGACTCGCTGCAGCAGGCGCGTATCGCCATCGAACGCTTTATCGAGGCGTACGAACCGCGTTTGCGTCAGGTGCGGGTGATCTCCCTGCCGCGCAGCCACGACCCGCTGAGCCTGTCCTTTTCCATCGAGGGCCTGCTGCAGGTCGAGGGCATCAAACGCCACGTGAGTTTCTCCGCGAGCCTGGATGGCAGCGGACAGGTCAAGGTCCAGTAAGGAGAGCCCCATGTCCGGCAAACCCGCCGCCCGCTTGAACGATCCCACCGCCTGCCCGATCCCCGGCCACGGCAGCAACCCGATCGCCGCCGGCTCGCCCGACGTGCTGTTCGACAGCCTGCCCGCCGCCCGCATGGGCGACCCCTCCGCCTGCGGCGGCGCCCTGGCCAGCGCGGTCATCCCGACCGTGCTGATCAACGGCAAGCCGGCGACCACCATCGGTACCGTGGGCAGCCATGGCAATGTGGTGGTGGGTGGGTCGGGGACTGTGTTGATTGGCACGAGTGGGGGCGGGGCAGCGTTTAGCGCGCCTTCTGCCATGCCCGCGACTGCAGCGGCGACTCCCATAGCTTCGACTTCGGCTGAAACTTCGATTACGGCAGCAGCAACGGCAGTGGCAACGGCCTTGATCGACGCCTTGATTCCAGCAGCGCAAGCGGCTGAGGCTTCAAGCGAAGAACTGGACTACCAACTCAGCCTGAAGCGCAGCGGCAATCGCATCCTGACACCTCTGCAAATACCGGATTTCAAGGAATTGACAAATGGTTCAACGGAGAACAGCGAAACCATCGACTTTCTCGTGTCCAATCGCAAGCAACCTGCGGATAGCCTGACGCTTGAAGTGCTCGATGGCAGCACCCTGTTATACGCAGAACCCGACACCAGCAAACTGCTCCCGACTGGCGAACATCTCTGGCAATGGGATGGTTATAGCCAAGCCGGCGTACTCGATACCAAGGTTCTGAAGAGCCCCGATCTCAAGGTGCGCCTGACTGCGACAAAGGGTGGCGAGCAGCATATCGTGGAGCTCTCGCTCAGCAACGAGGCCGAAGAGATTGAGTGGGTAGATGCCCGAATCGATCGCTCGGCTCAGTTGGTTGAAATTACCGTGCGTCCAAGCTTTTCCGATGGAGGCGTATCGGGAACGAACACCAACTTGACGGCAAAAACCTTCACCGAGCTACAGGCCATGGCCAAGGCAGGTATCGAACGTTACTGGTCGCGCGACGGTAGCCGCGCACAAGGCGTAGGCGCGCCAATCCAGACGGCGAAGGGTGTTTACAAGGTTAAGGTGGTGGCGGATGTGAACACCAAGCCAAGCACCAAGAACTTTCCGCTGATTTCCTCACTGAGCGCCGATTTTGGTCGCTCAACCAGTTTTGCCATGTTCAAGAAGATCTATCACAACCAAGGGTTCTGGAGCGCCGCTAATTATCCTGCAGATTTCGCAGATGGCGATTTTGAACATACTGCCGCTCACGAAGTCGGTCACTTGATTCTCAACGAGTACGGCGATGGCGGACTGGTTCCTGAGTACTCCTGGAGTCACAAAGAGACCTCTACCGTCCTAACCCAATCCCCGGTAGCTAACCACCCTGTTCCGGGCAGTGGTGAAGTGGATGTGATGCACTATCACTCAGACTCCCCGAGGGGCCCACGGGGCTATCAGGATTACTGGAACCGCGCAGTCGCCTCGGAACAAGATGTCAAAGGCCTGCTTTGGCTATCACGGGTGCAGTTCGATGACTAAGCACCTCGTCCTGCTTTCCCTGTTCGCGCTCGGAGGTTGCACAGCGCAGTCGAAAACGGTGTTTATCGCCGACCTGGAAAATCGTTGCAGCTACCCGGTCGACATCACTGCCTATGAGTATTCCAACGCCAAAGAGCCGTTCGTACTGAACAAGCGCGTCGCGGTTGGCGAAGTCACCGAGGTGCTGTCCTACATATCCTTCGATGATGAACTGGAAAATAGCGTTCCTGATACTTATCGCCTAGACATCACCGCGAATGGCAATTCGCTTTCGCTCGATAAGCCAGGGTTTCTTGCGCAGCTCGGACGCTCGCATCACGAACGCAAAGGCAACTCCATACACGCCTGGAAGATTCGTGACACCAACCTGTGTCCATGACCCTACGCCCAAGGAAGAGCGCTTCGAATGTCTTTTAACCACTACTACCAGAGCGAACTCACCGCTCTGCGCCAACTGGGCAAGCGCTTTGCCGAGCGCAGCCCGGCGTTGGCGCCTTATCTCGGGCAGAGCGGGCGCGACCCGGATGTCGAGCGGCTGCTGGAGGGTTTCGCCTTTCTCACCGGGCGCCTGCGGCAGAAGCTCGACGACGAGCTGCCGGAGCTGACTCATTCGCTGATGCACCTGCTGTGGCCGAACTACATGCGCCCGCTGCCGGCCTTCAGCATGCTGCAGTTCGACCCGCTCAAGCGTCCCGGCCCGGCCCTGCCGGTACCGCGCCATACACCGGTGGAGTCCAAGCCGATCCAGGGCGTGACCTGTCGCTTTCGCACCGCCTTCGCCACCGAGGTACTGCCCCTGGCGCTGAAGGGCCTGGACTATTCGGTGAAGGGCGACGGCGCGCTGCTCAGCCTGCGCCTGGCAATGAGCGCCGACGGCCACCTCGGCGAGCTCGAACTGAAGCGACTGCGCCTGCACCTGGCCGGCGAGCGCTATATCAGCCAGCTGCTCTACCTCGGCCTGTTGCGCCATCTCGGCGGCATCCAGCTGGTGCTGCTCGGCGAGGACGGCCAGGCCCTGGTCAAGGACACGGCCGGCCAGGCCGTGGCCAACCTGAACCTGGATGCCGAGCAGCTGCAGCCGGTGGGCTTCGCCGAGGACGAGGCGCTGATCCCCTACCCGCTGAACACCTTCCGCGGCTACCGCTACCTGCAGGAATACTTCGCCTTCCAGGAGAAGTTCCTGTTCGTCGACCTCAAGGGCCTGGACGGCCTCAAGCGCCTGCCGCCGGAATTGCTCGAACGGGCCCGCGGTATGGAACTGCGCTTCGACATTCGCAAGGCCGGGGTGCAGCGCATCCGCCCGACCCTGGAGAACGTGCGCCTGTACTGCACGCCGGTGGTCAACCTGTTCGCCCACGACGCCATTCCGATCCGCCTGGACGGCAAGCAGGACCAGTACCTGCTGCTGCCGGCCGAGTTCGACGCCCAGCATTGCGGGGTGTTCTCGGTGGACCGGGTCACCGGCTGGAAACCCGGCGGCCAGGGCTACGAGGAGTACGTGCCGTTCGAGTCCTTCGAGCACGACCCGAGCTTCGACGTGCCCCTGGCGCGCCCGCACTACAGCGTGCGTCAGCAACCCTCGCTGCTCGGCGACGGCCTGGAGACCTACCTGAGCTTCGGCCTGCGCAACCTCGACCAGCACGAGACCCTGTCGATCGAGCTGACCTGCACCAACCAGAATCTGCCGCGCCAGCTCGGCCTGGGCGACATCTGCCTGCCCAGCGAGGACACCCCGGAGTTCCTGACCTTCCGCAACATCAGCGCGGTGACGCCGAGCTACGCGCCGCCGCTGCACCGCGATTTCTTGTGGAAGCTGATTTCCAACATGTCGCTGAACTACCTGTCGCTGGCCAACGTCGAGGCCCTCAAGGTGATTCTCGAGACCTACGACCTGCCGCGCTACTACGACCAGCATGCGGAGAAGGTCAGCAAGCGCCTGCTCGACGGCCTCAAGAGCATCGGCCACCGTCACGTCGACCGCCTGCACCGCGGCCTGCCGGTACGCGGGGTGCGCACCGAGCTGACGATCGACCCCGAAGGCTACCTGGGCGAGGGCGACCTGTTCCTCTTCGCCTCGGTGCTCAATGAATTTTTCGCCCTGTACGCCAGCCTCAACTCGTACCACGAGCTGCGCGTGCAGAGCACACAGGGAGAGGTGTACCAATGGACGCCGCGCATGGGGCAACAGCCCCTGCTCTAAGCCGCTTGAGCCGGGGCATCCGCGAGTACAGCCTGTTCCAGGGTGTGCAGCTGGTGCTCGAACGCCTGCGCGAGGCCCATCCGCACCTGGATGAGGAGGCCCTGCAGCAGCGCCTGGAACTGCAGGCCAACCCGAGCCTGGGCTTCCCCGGCAGCGACATCGATCGCGTGCAGTTCTTCGAGGAGCACGGCGAGCTGCGCGCGCGCCTGCGCATCAACCTGGTCAGCCTGTTCGGCGCCGGCTCGCCGCTGCCGGCCTTCTATGGCGAGCAGGCCCTGGGCGACAGCGAGGACGGCAACCCGACCCGGGACTTCCTCGACCTGTTCAACAACCGCCTGCAGCGCCTGCTGCTGCCGATCTGGCAGAAGTACCGCTACCACGCGCGCTTCCAGAGTGGCGCCCTGGATCCCTTCTCCGAGCAGCTGTTCGCCCTGATCGGCCTGGGCGGCGCGCAGATCCGCGCCGCCTCGGAGCTGAACTGGAAGCGCCTGCTGCCCTACCTCGGCCTGCTCAGCCTGCGCGCCCACTCGGCGGCGCTGATCGAGTCGGTGCTGCGTTACTACTTCAAGCACGCCGAGCTGCATATCGAGCAGTGCCTGGAGCGTCAGGTGGAGATCCTCGGCGAGCAGCGCAACCGCCTCGGCCTGGGCAACAGCCGCCTGGGCGAGGACCTGGTACTGGGCGAATGGGTCCGCGACCGCGGCGGCAAGTTCCGCATCCACATCCGCCAGCTCGGCTGGCAGCGTTTCCACGAATTCCTGCCGATCGGCACGGGCTACCAGCCGCTCTGCGCGCTGGTGCGCTTCACCCTGCGCGATCCGCTGGACTACGACATCCGCCTGCAACTGCGCCAGGACGAAATCCGCGATCTGCGCATCGGCGAAGGCAACCCCTGCCGCCTCGGCTGGACCAGCTGGCTCGGCCGCGAACGCGCCGACGGTCTGGTCACCCTCGGCAGCCGCACCCATTAAGGAAGATGAGAAATGATCAACGTCGACTTGCAACAACTGGTACAGGCCCTGGACGCCGCGACCAAGCGCGACCTGGAAACCGCCGCCGAGCGCTGCGTGGTGCGCGGCGGCAGCAAGATCCTGGTCGAGGACCTGCTGCTCGGCCTGCTCGAGCGCCCCGACGGCCTGCTCGGCCGTGCCCTGCAGGATGCCGAGGTGGACGCCTTTGAGCTGGCCAGCGCCCTGCAGCCGCGCGGCGAGCACAGCGAATCGCGCAACCCGGTGTTCTCCGCCGAACTGGTGCAATGGCTGCAAGATGCCCTGCTGGTGGCCAACCTCGAATTGGGCCAGAGCCAGGTCGAGCAGGCCGCGCTGATCCTCGCCCTGCTGCGCAACCCGATGCGCTATGCCGGCAGCCACTATCAAGCCTTGCTGAGCAAGCTTAATGCCGAGCGCCTGCGCGAGTTCGCCCTGGCCCAGCAGCCCGAGGCGACCCCGGGCAAGACGGCGGCAGGCGGCGAGTCGAATCTGGCGCGCTTCACCCACAACTTCACTCAGCAGGCCCGCGACGGCAAGCTCGACCCGGTGCTGTGCCGCGACGGGGCGATCCGCCAGATGATCGACATCCTCGCCCGTCGGCGTAAGAGCAATCCGATCGTGGTCGGCGAGGCCGGCGTCGGCAAGACCGCCATAGTCGAAGGCCTGGCCCTGCGCATCGCCGCCGGCGAGGTGCCCGAGGCGCTCAAGGGCGTCGAGCTGCTGTGCCTCGACCTCGGCCTGCTGCAGGCCGGCGCCAGCGTCAAAGGCGAGTTCGAGCGGCGCCTGCAGGGGGTGATCGACGAGGTCAAGGCGTCGCCCAAGCCGATCATCCTGTTCATCGACGAGGCGCACACCTTGATCGGCGCCGGCGGCCAGGCCGGCAGCGGCGATGCCGCCAACCTGCTCAAGCCGGCCCTGGCCCGGGGTGAGCTGCGCACCATCGCCGCCACCACCTGGAGCGAGTACAAGAAGTACTTCGAGAAGGACCCGGCCCTGACCCGGCGCTTCCAGCCGGTGCAGCTGCACGAGCCGAGCGTCGAGGAGGCGGTGACCATCCTCCGCGGCCTGGCCCCGGTGTACGAGAAGAGCCACGGCATCTACCTGCGCGACGACGCCGTGGTGGCCGCCGCCGAACTCTCCGCTCGCTACCTGGCCGGCCGCCAGCTGCCGGACAAGGCCGTGGACGTGCTGGATACCGCCTGCGCCCGGGTGCGCATCAGCCTGGCCGCCGCACCTGAGGCGCTGGAGCGCCTGCGCGGCGAGATCGCCGAGGGCGAGCGCCAGGGCGAGGCCCTGCGCCGCGACCTGGACGCCGGCCTGCCGATCGACGGCGACAGCCTCGACCAGCTGGAGAGTCGCCTGGGCGAGGCCCGCGCCGAACTGGAGCAGATCGAGACCCGCTGGGCCGCGCAACGCCAGCTGGCCGAACGCCTGCTCGACCTGCGCAAGCAGTGCGCCCACGCGCGCCAAGCGCCTTGCGCTACCGGCGTGCCGCAAGACCCGGCGGCGGGCGAAGCGCCGCCGGCGCTGGAGCAGCTGGAAGCCCAGCTGCGCGAGGTCCAGCTCGAACTGGCCGCCGCCCAGAGCAGCGAGCGCCTGGTCAGCTTCGAGGTCTGCCCGCGCCTGGTCGCCGAGGTGATCAGCCACTGGACCGGCGTGCCGCTGTCCCAGCTGGCCCGCGAACACAACAGCAAGGTGCTGAGCTTCGCCGACGACCTGCGTCGGCGCCTGCGGGGCCAGGAGCAGGCGGTCGCCGCCCTGGACCGCTCCATGCGCGCCACCGCCGCCGGCCTCAACCGCGCCGACGCCCCGGTCGGGGTGTTCCTGCTGGTCGGCCCCAGTGGCGTCGGCAAGACCGAGACCGCCCTGGCCCTGGCCGACCTGCTGTACGGCGGCGAGCGCTTCCTCACCACCATCAACATGTCCGAGTTCCAGGAAAAGCACACGGTCTCGCGGCTGATCGGCGCACCGCCCGGCTACGTGGGCTACGGCGAGGGCGGCATGCTCACCGAGGCGGTACGCCAGAAGCCCTACTCGGTGGTGCTGCTCGACGAGGTGGAGAAGGCCGACCCCGAGGTGATGAACGTCTTCTACCAGATCTTCGACAAGGGCGTGGCCAACGACGGCGAGGGCCGCGAGATCAACTTCCGCAACTGCCTGATCCTGATGACCAGCAACCTGGCCAGCGAGCGCATCGCCGGCCTCTGCCAGGGCGGCCAGCGCCCGGCCGCCGAGGACCTGGAGCAGGCCATCCGCCCGACCCTCAGCCAGCACTTCAAGCCGGCGCTGCTCGGGCGCATGCGCGTGGTGCCCTACTACCCGGTGGCGGGCGAGGTGCTCGGCGAGCTGGTCGAGCTCAAGCTGGCCCGTTTCGGCGAACGCCTGGCTCGCCGGCAGTTGCAGTTCAGCCACTGCGCCGCCCTGGTCGACAACCTGGCCGAGCGCTGCAGCCACGGTGACAGCGGCGCACGGCTGATCGACCACCTGATCGACCAGCATCTGCAACCGCAGGTGGTCGACCGCCTGCTCGATGCCATGGCCCGTGGCGAACAGCTGCAACGCGTACACGCCACCCTGGATGGCGAAGGAGCGGTGATCTGTGAGTTCGCTTAAGGTCCCGCCGCTGTTCGACCAGGTGCCGCAGCCGCTGCGCTATGCCGAGGCGCTGCTGCAGCGTTTCGCCGGCCTGGCCCGCGCGGCGGACGCCGAGCGCCTGCTCGGCGGCCTGGTCGAGGCCGCCGCGCAACTGGCCAGCTGCGAGCTGAGCCAGCTGTACCTGCTGGACGCGACCCACACCCGCCTGACCCTGTCCGCCGAGTGGCAGGACGGCCTGCTGCAGCCGCGCGAACGCGACAGCCTGCCGAGCGACTACGACGGCGAGCAGCTGCTGCAGTTCTGCCTGTGCCAGAACCAGGTCCTCAGCCTGCACGAGCTGGACCGCAGCCTGCACCAGACCGGCTTCCTGCCGGATGCCGCCCAGCCCTGGCGTAGCCTGCTGTGCCTGCCGCTGCTGGATGAACACCGGCGGGTCAGCGGCCTGCTGCTCTGCGCCAGCCAGCTGTCGCGCGACCTGCAGGGCTTCGCCGGCTCCCTCGGCCAACTCGGCGCCTTCGTCATCGCCCAGCTGCACCTGCTGCAACGCCTGCGCGCGCCCAGCGGCGAGAAGCCGCTGGCCAACCCGCCCACGCCCTGCGCCAGCGGCTACGGCCTGATCGGCGACAGCCCGCGCATGCGCGGCGTCTACCAGTTGATCGGCAAGGTGCTGCACAACCCGGTCAGCGTGCTGCTGACCGGCGAGACCGGCACCGGCAAGGAGCTGGTGGCCCGCGCCATCCACGACTGCGGCCTGCGCCGGAGCCAGGCCTTCGTCGTGCAGAACTGCGCCTCGCTGCCGGAGAACCTGCTGGAGAGCGAGCTGTTCGGCTACCGCAAGGGCGCCTTCACCGGCGCCGAGCGCGACCGCAAGGGCCTGTTCGATGCGGCCGACGGCGGCACCCTGTTCCTCGACGAGATCGGCGACATGCCCCTGGCCCTGCAGGCCAAGCTGCTGCGCGTGTTGCAGGAGGGCGAGGTACGCCCGCTGGGCTCGACCGCCACGCACAAGGTCGACGTGCGCATCGTCGCCGCCACCCACCGCGACCTGCGTGCCCTGGTCGAGGAGGGGCGCTTTCGCGAAGACCTGTTCTATCGCCTGTCGCACTTCCCCATCGAACTGCCGCCGCTGCGCGAACGCGACCAGGACATCCTGCGCCTGGCCCGACACTTCGCCGACCAGGCCAGCGCCTTCCTCCAGCGCGAAACCTGCCGCTGGGCCGACGCCACCCTGGAGCAGCTGGCCGGCTACGCCTTCCCCGGCAACGTGCGCGAGCTCAAGGGCCTGGTCGAGCGCGCGGTGCTGCTGTGCGAGGGCGGCGAACTGCTGCCCGAGCACTTCAACCTGCGCCAGGACGACGACAACGTCGACAACACCCTGAACCTGCGCGAGCGCCTGGAACGGGTCGAGCGCAACCTGCTGCTCGACTGCCTGCGCAAGAACCGCGGCAACCAGAGCCAGGCCGCCCGCGAGCTGGGCCTGCCCCGGCGCACCCTGCTGTACCGCATGGACCGGCTGAGCATCAGCCCTGCGGACGTTTAAGGCTTAAGGAGACGAGCATGTTCGATTCAGCCAACCAGACGCATTTCAGCCTGGACGTCAGCGGCGCCGCCCAGGATTTGCAGGTGCTCGAGTTCAGCGGCCGTGAGGCCATCAGCCAGCCCTTCGCCTTCGAGGTGGAGCTGGTCAGCGAACGCCCCGACCTCGACCTGGAGGCCCTGCTGCACCAGCCAGCCTTCCTCGCCTTCACCCCGAGCGGCGCCGGCATCCATGGCCTGGTCTATCGCGTGGCCCAGGGCGAATCCGGCAAGCGCCTGACCCGTTATCACGTCACCCTGCGTCCGCAACTGGCCTACCTGGCCCACCGCAGCAACCAGCGCATCTTCCAGCACCTGACGGTGGCACAGATCATCGGCCAGGTCCTGGAAGAACACGGCATTCAAGGCGACGCCTACCGCTTCCAGCTCGGCTCGGTCTACCCCGAGCGCGAGTATTGCGTGCAGTACGACGAGAGCGACCTGCACTTCGTCCAGCGCCTGTGCGAGGAAGAAGGCATCCACTACCACTTCCAGCACAGCGCAGACGGCCATGTGCTGGTGTTCGGCGACGACCAGACGGTGTTCCCCAAGCTGGTTCCCACGGCCTACCAGCAGGACAGCGGCCTGGTGGCCGACGACCCGGTGATCAAGCGCTTCGGCCTGCGCCTGGAAACCCGCACCAGCCGGGTGAGCCGCCGCGACTACGACTTCGAGAAGCCGCGCCTGCTGATGGAGGCCGCCTTCACCAGCGAATTCAGCCCGGATCTGGAGGACTACGACTACCCGGGCCGCTTCGTCGAGCGCGAGCGCGGCAGGCACCTCAGCCAGCGCGCGCTGGAGCGTCACCGCCACGACTACGAGCTGGCCCAGGGCGAGGGCGATCAGCCGCTGCTGGTCAGCGGCCACTTCCTCGAGCTCAGCGACCATCCGCGCCAGGACTGGAACCAGCTGTGGCTGCTCACCGAGATCCACCACGAGGGCAAGCAACCCCAGGTGCTGGAAGAGTCGGTGACCAGCGACGTCGAAGCCCGTGACGGCTTTACCCAGGGCTACCGCAACCGCTTCAGCGCCACCCCCTGGGACGTGACCTTCCGCCCGGCCCTGCGCCACCGCAAACCCCAGGTGCTGGGCAGCCAGACCGCCGTGGTCACCGGCCCGGCCGGCGAGGAAATCCACTGCGACCAATACGGCCGGGTCAAGGTGCAGTTCTTTTGGGACCGCCACGGCCAGGCCGACGACAAGACCAGCTGCTGGCTGCGCGTGTCCAGCAGCTGGGCGGGCGACCGCTACGGCGCCATCGCCATCCCGCGCATCGGCATGGAAGTGCTGGTGACCTTCCTCGAAGGCGACCCCGACCAACCGCTGGTCACCGGCTGCCTGTACCACGCCGAGCACCTGGTGCCCTACGACCTGCCGGCGAACAAGACCCGCAGCCTGTTCAAGACCCTCAGCTCCCCCGGCGGTGGCGGCTACAACGAACTGCGCATCGAGGACCGCAAGGGCCAGGAACAGATCTACCTGCACGCCCAGAAGGACTGGGACGAAAACATCGAACACGACCAGAAGATCCGCGTCGGCAACCAGCGCCACGACAGCGTCGAGGCCAACAGCCACAGCGAGTTCAAGGCCGAGGAACACCGCACCACCCACCTCGATCGCAAGGTCGAGGCCCGCAGCGACGACCACCTGAGCGTCGGCCAAACGCAACATGTGAAGGTCGGCAGCGGCCAATACGTCGAGGCCGGCAACGAGATCCACTACTACGCCGGCAGCAAGGTGGTGATCGACGCCGGCATGGAACTCACCGCCGCCGGCGGCGGCAGCTTCCTCAAACTCGACCCCGGCGGCATCACCCTGAGCGGCGCGACCATCAAGCTGAACTCCGGCGGCGGCCCGGGCACAGGCTCGGGCATCCAGATCAAGCCGCCGGTCCTGCCCAATGCGGCGGATAAGGACGAGGCCGGCGAGCTGACTCAGCAGGCGCTGCTCAACAGTGTGCCGCCCGCGCCGAAGCGCACCAGCCTGACCCCGTTACGTCTGCTCACCGCCGCCGAGCAGGCCGTGCCCTTCTGCAAGGAGTGTGCGGAAAAGCGCGTCCAGGCCCTGGCGGGTGATGCGTCATGAAGGCGTTTCAGGACTGGTTGAGCGACTGGCAGCAACGCGCGGCGGACGAACAGCAGGCGATCTATGCCCTGCTCGACGGCGCCCAGGACAGCAAGCTGCTGCAACACATCTGGACCGCGCACCCCGACCCGCAGGCGCAGAGCCTGTTCCTGCACACTCCGCGTGCCGAGCTGAGCGAACAGGGCCCTTGGCTGCTGCACCTGGATGACGAACCGGCGCTGTGGCAGGAGTTGCTGGCCCAGTTGGAGCAGCGACCGCTGGGCATCCTGATCGCCAGCCCGGCTCCGCTGGCAGAGCTGGCCCAGCACCTGCGCCACCTGCTCGACGCTCGCCTGGCCGATGGCGGGCTGGCGTTGATGCGCTACTACGACCCGCAGGTGATGGTCGGCCTGCAAGACCCGGCCTGCGCCTACTGGCACGCCCATGCCATCCGCGCCGGGGAGGCCTGGGCAGCCTGGCTGCCGCTGGAGGCCCGAGACTGCCACTTGCCAGGCCCCGCTGGCGACGCCGCGCCGCTGCCCTCGGCGCAGGCTGAAATCGTCATCGACGCAGACATGCAACAGACCCTTGCCCGCGCCAGTGCGATTCCGCGCCTGCTCGGCCAACTGCACCAGCACTGCCCCGAACCCCTGGCGCAGTGGACCGCTCAGGATCAATACCAGTGGGCAGCGCAACTGGATCGACGCCTGCAGCAACACGGCATCAGCGACCGTCAGGACCGGCTGTTTCTCGCGGTGCTGGCGCTCGAACAGGGTGAGCAACTTTGGCAGAAGCCACAGGTACATGCGGCACTGGAGCGTAAGCAATCAACCCCAGATATCGCGTTGAGCGAACTACTGCTGGCGTGACCCCCGACAGTGCGAACAGGCCTTAAGAGCAAATCTAGATGAGCATATTGAGAATCAACTTCAAATTGACGAGCGTGCCACTTGCACTCTTTTCGCTTGTCTCAAATACCGGATGCGCCAGCAAGAGCCCAGCAAGTGACGTGGACCAGGCTGAATACAATATTCAGATAGGTTCTAGCGCGCCGGTCCATGGACAGGCTCTTACGCTACGAAACGGAGCCCAGGTATTTCACAGCCCAGTTGGCGGTGGTGCCCTGTCCGGCGGCTGGGAAAACCCAGGAACATTGGAGGAAACCTTTGCCGGAACGCGCATCGCACTGTCTGGCAAAAACATAGTTCCAAGGACAGCACAAGCGAATTGGTTTTCGTATCAGACACAGAAGTACTACACAGCGCAAATTGCGCTATCACCTGACCTGCCCGACCTTATCAAGGCCCACGCAAAAGCCTTTGGAGAGAACACTACCGAACCTGCATTAATATTCGTTCTCGGCCCTAGGGGTGAAATTAAATCGGCTCTAAAGTCGTCCTGCTCCTACAGATACGTTTGCGGGAGAAATAAAAAGGTCACCGTTATTGGATATGGAACTGGGGAGGAAACAGCCGGCGATCCCAAGGTATACCTCAAGGGCACTATAAAAAGAATAAGAGAAGGAAGAATCCAACCAATACCAGGGATCGAGGAATAACACCATGAAATCCATAAGCCTTCTATCGAGCCTAGTTTTTATCTTGGCAATTGCTGGCTGCACAACCCATGCGAACAGCAACTCTTCAGTACGTGCGGACTATGGCCTAGGCTTTAGCTCAAATGCTCCTGTAGATACAAAAGAGCTTGTTTTGAGCAATGGACATGAGGAACTGAGGAGCTCTGGGGGCGGCTTTCTTGGTGGAGGATTCTGGAACCCTGACGACCCAAACAGCATACCGGACGGAGGTAAATTTCACATTCTAATCGGAGACAACATAGTTCCTACTAGCGCTCGGGCAGTGTGGTTCTCCTACCGCAACCAGAAATTCTATGAAGCGAGTATACAATTTATACCCAACCTACCAGAGCTCTTAAACGAGTACAAAACAGCATTTGGCACAAACACCTACAGGCCAACCATCATCTTTGGTTTTGGACAAAACGGCGAGATAAAATCCGTTCTCTCCACCTCATGCTCATACCAATATGAATGTGGAAAAAGCGAGAAAAAAGTAACCATCGCATCCGGAAAAGGCAGCGAGATACCGGGCGACACAAAAGTCTACCTACCAATCACCAAACAACTTATCAAACAAGGAAGGCTCAAGCCAATTCCCGGCGCTGAGGAGTAATTTATGGATAATTTCGCGACGAATCGCGCCAAGGAGATCAGCAGGAAAATTTCATCCGGTGCAGATGATGGCTCCCTATGCTGCGAAACTCCACAGATAGTGATTGGTATTTTTTTCGACGGCACCGGCAACAACAAAGAGAACGACAGAGACAGCACAACAAGGGCAATGACAAACATAGCCAAACTCTCTGAACGTTACGAGCAGCAAGCTGAAACTCATCACTATATGTTCTACATCGAAGGGATAGGCACTCTTAATAATGGTGACGACAGCACATTAGGACTTGCTTTTGCCTTGGGTCAGACCGGTGGCGAAGCACGACTCCATCACGCCCGCAGTCTCTTGCACGAACAAATCTTCAGCAAATTACCAAGCACTGTTGGCGAAATCGTTTTCGATGTCTTTGGCTTTAGTCGAGGCGCCGCTCTAGCTCGACATTTCGTCAACATGATCAATCACGGCCTGCCTGACTTTAACGGCGAGAAAGAAACCGTTTCGCTGCGGGACGTCCAGCTCAACCCCAATCTATTGATGGCCCGTAAGCCATATAGCCAACACCAGGGCGGCGGCAAAGGCCCACCACGCCGCATGGTGGATTTGTATCCGCGCAGCACGATCAAAACCCGGGTGCGCTTCGTCGGCCTGTACGACAGCGTCGGCTCCTTCTACTGGCCCGGCAACGACGATGAGGGCAACTTCAACCTCAACCTGAAGGCCGAATCCGCCCAGTACGTCTATCACTTGGTCGCCGGCCAGGAGGTGCGCGAGAAGTTTCCGCTGACCTCGGTGAAGAGCGGCCCTTCGGCACCCGCGCACTTCGTCGAGCTGAAGGGCGTCGGCGTGCATTCGGATATCGGCGGCGGTTACGCCGACCCCGCCCGGGACCCGGCGAATATCGAGCGCGTGGTTCGCGAGCGCTACAGCCTCAGCGTCTTCGAAGCTAAGGAGCGGGCGCAGAAGAATGCCCTCATCGCCCAAGCCCGCACCAAGGCGGCGGCCAATGGCTGGACGTGCGAGGTGCGCGGCAACACCGTCTACCTGATCGACGAGCGCCACACCCGCCCGCAGCTGGCTCACCTGGGCCTGCACCGCATGCACCGGGAGGCGCTGTCGCGTCAGGTACCGCTTCTCGAGCTGCCGGACGACGAGCTGCACCGCATCCCCGACGACCTCAAGCCCTATGCCGAGCTGTCCTTCGACCCGGCGGGGCATGCCGGTGCCTTGGCGGCGATCGAGGCGCTCGATCCGCCCTATATCCACACCTCGGCCTTCCGCTACCCGCTGGGTCTCGAACAACTGCCGCACACCCCGGAAAAGTCCGGCACGCGGCGCACCTTCCCCAACCGGCCGGAGCAGGCCAGCTGATGCCGCGCCTGCCATCCGACCCGACCCCATTCGAACCGCAAGGAGCCTCTTCGATGCTGCACCGTTACTACTCCGCCGCCCTGCTCGCCCTGGCCCTGTGCCTGGCCGGCTGCAGCGGCAACTACAAATTCAGCGACGACGACTACCGCCCCCTGGGCGACCCGCAAGCCGAAACCCGCGGCAACTGACCGCCAGGAGCAATACACCATGGAACTGGTCTTCGATGTGGTCAGTGCACAGCAGTTCGTGCCAGGTCTAATGACCACCAAAACCTTCAAGCAGGCCGGCGGCGTGATCGGCCGGGCGGAGGACTGCGACTGGGTGATCCCCGATCGCAAGCGCGTGCTCTCCGGCCGTCATGCCGAGGTGAGCTACCGCGACGGCGCCTTCTACCTGACCGACACCAGCAGCAACGGCGTGCAGCTCAAGGACAGCGGCGCCAGCCTGCGCAAGGGCGAGCCGCAGCGCGTCGAGCACGGCAGCGTGTACTGCCTGGGCGACTTCGAGATTCGCGCGCGGCTGATCCGCGACCCGGCGTTGTTCGAGGGCGATATCGGCCGCCCGCAGCCGGCCGGCAGCATCATTCCCGACGATGCCTTCCTCGACCTCGACCCGCTCACCGCCCTGGAGCAGCAGGAACGGGTGTACGCCGAGGTCGACGACCTCACCGCGATCATCCGCCCGCACACGGTGCAGGCGCAGCAGCGCGACTACGCACAGATCGACGAGGAGAACCTGCGGGTGCCCGAGCTGGTGATGCCCACCCCGGCGCCGCAGCCCAAGCCCGCCCCCGAGCCGCAGCGCCTGCCGCCGAGCTTCTGGGAGAAGTTCGGCGAGGCCCTCGGCGTGCGCCTCGACGACCTCGACGAAGACGCCCGCGAAGCCCTGGCGCTGAACGCCGCCAAGCTGCTCAAGCAGAGCGTCGGCAGCCTGCAGCAGAGCCTGCGCACCCGCAGCGAGCTGAAGAACGAGATGCGCCTGGCCCTGACCACGGTGCAAAGCGCCGGCAACAACCCGCTCAAGCACAGCGGCGATGCCAGCGAGGCGCTGCACGCCCTGCTGCGCGGCGGCAAGGCCGGCCAGCTGCCTGCCGAGCAGGCGATCAACCGCAGCTTCCGCGACCTGCAGGCACACCAGGTGGCGCTGCTGGCCGCCAGCCGCGCGGCGGTCAAGGGCCTGTTCGAGCAGCTGTCGCCGGAGCAACTGGCGCTGCGCTTCGAGCGCGAGGGGCGCAAGCCGCTGATCGCCACCGCCGGCAGCCGCTGGCGCGCCTATCGCCGCCTGCACGGTGCCCTGCAACAGAACGACGACTGGAGCGAACGCCTGTTCGCCCGCGATTTCGCCCAGGCCTACGAAGAACAGGTGCGCCTGATCGCCACCCTCAACACCGACGCTCAAGGATGATCCCCATGCTCCGCTTACCCCTTTTCGCCCTGCTCGCCAGCCTGCTGGCCCTGGCCGGCTGCTCGGCGCTGTCGCCCTACTCGACGATGACCAAGCTCGATCTCGAGCTCAGCGGCAGCGACCAGCTCAACCCGGACCTCAATGGCCGGCCCTCGCCCATCGTCCTGCGCCTGATCGAACTCAAGCACCCGGTGGCCTTCGCGAACGCCGATTTCTTCTCCCTCTACCAGCGGCCGAAAAAGGCCCTGGCGCCGGATCTGGTGACCCAGGAGGAGCTGGAGCTGCGCCCCGGCGAGACCCGCCGGCTGAAGCTGTTCGTGCAGGAGGGCAGCCGCTACGTCGGCGTGCTCGCGGCCTACCGCGACCTGCCGGAGACCAGCTGGCGCTACGTCATCCCGCTGCAGGCGCAGGCGCGCAACCGGGTCGCCCTGACCCTGGATGCCCAGGGCATCCAGACGTCCGACGACGCCAAGGACGAGGAATAAGCCATGACCATGCACAAGGTGGTCTGGCAGGAAGGCATGCTGCTGCGCCCGCAGCACTTCCAGCAAAGCGACCGTTACTACGAGCATCAGCTCAAGACCCGCACCCAGAAGCTGACCAGCTACGCCTGGGGCTTCTTCGAGCTGGAGATCGACCGCCAGTTCCTCAACATGGGCAAGCTGGTGGTGAGCAAGGCCAGCGGCGTGCTGCCCGACGGCAGCCTGTTCGACATCGGCGCCGAGCGCGAGCCGCTGGCCCTGGACGTGCCGCCGAACACCAGCAACGTGCCGGTGTACCTGGCGCTGCCGCTGGTCACCGGCAACCACATCGAGAGCCGCCGCCCCGAGCAGCAGGACGTGCTGGCGCGCTACACCGCCTTCGACGAGGAAGTGGCCGACTCCAACGCCGGCGACAACGCCTCCAGCCAGGTCAGCTGCGGCCGCCCGGATTTCCGCCTGCTGCTCGGCGAGCAGCAGAGCGACCAGGCCTACGTCAAACTCAAGCTGTGCGACGTGCTCGACACCACCCCGGACGGGGTGATCAGCCTCGATCCGGAGTTCATCCCCACCTACGTCAACTTCCAGGCCTCCGGCTACCTGCTGTCCTGCCTCAAGGAGGTGATCAGCATGCTCGGCCACCGCGGCGACATCCTCGCCGAGCGCATCCGCGCCACCGGCAAGGTCGGCGGCGCCGAGGTCGGCGACTTCATGATGCTGCAGCTGATCAACCGCTTCGAGCCGGTACTGCGCCACTACCTGGGCATCGAGCAGGTGCACCCGGAGCAGATCTACCGCGAGCTGCTGGGCCTGCTCGGCGAGCTGGCGACCTTCTCCAGCGAGACCAAGCGCCCGCGCCTGGACAGCCGCTACCAGCACAGCGACCAGGGCCTGAGCTTCCGCAAGCTGATGGACGCGATCCGCCAGGTGCTGTCGATGGTGCTGGAGCAGCACGCCATCGAGCTGCTGCTGCAGCAGCGCCAGTACGGCATCCAGGTGTCGCCGCTGCACGATCACAAGCTGCTCGGCACCTCCGCCTTCGTCCTCGCCGCCAGCGCCCAGTGCGACTCCGAAGAGCTGCGCCAGCGCCTGCCGGCGCACCTGAAGGTCGGCCCGGTGGAGCGCATCCGCCAGCTGGTCAACCTGCACCTGCCGGGGATCAAGGTCAAACCGCTGCCGGTGGCGCCACGGCAGATTCCCTTCCACTCCGGCAAGACCTACTTCGCCTTGGAGCTCGGCTCCGAGGACCTGGCGCAGCTGGAAAGCTCCGGCGGCTTCGCCTTCCACGTGTCCGGCGAGTTCTCCGGGCTTGAGCTGAAATTCTGGGCGATCAGGAACTGATATGACGACCAAGGACATGGAATACGGCCAGGACGACAAGACCGTCATCCTCAACCGCCAGGGCGATGCCCCGGCACACAGCCCGCTGACCGACTTCGCCGCGGCGCCGAAATTCGAGCAGCTGGAGGAACGGATGATCTACGCCGCGCGCCTGCGCCCGGCGGAGAGCTTCAACATCAGCCTCAACCCCCTGGTGGCCGCGGCCTCCGCGCTGCTCTCGGAGGTGGTGCGGCTCAAGCACAGCTTCGAGACCGAGGAGCTGCACGGCCTGCACCAGCGCCTGTCGGGCGCGATCAAGCTGTTCGAACACCGCGCCCTGCACGACGGTGCCGAGAGCAGCCAGGTGATGGCCGCGCGCTACGTGCTCTGTACCGTGGTCGACGAGGCGGTGGTGACCACGCCCTGGGGCAACGAGAGCCAGTGGTCGCAGATGAGCCTGCTGTCCTCCTTCCACAACGAGACCTTTGGCGGCGAGAAGTTCTTCCAGCTGCTCGAGCGCCTGTCGCGCAACCCGGTCAAGCACCTGCCGATGCTCGAGCTGATGTACCTGTGCCTGTCGCTCGGCTTCGAGGGCAAGTACCGCGTGCTGCCGCGCGGCATGCTCGAACTGGAGGCGGTGCGCGACAGCCTGTACCGGCAGATCCGCCAGCTGCGCGGCGACGTGCCGCGGGAGATCTCGCCGCACTGGCAGGGCCTCAAGGACACCCGCCGGCGCCTGGTGCGCATCGTCCCCTGGTGGCTGGTGGCGCTGTTCACCCTGGCCTGCCTGGGGGTGACCTATGCCGGCTTCGCCTGGGTTCTGGGCGAGCAGCGCGCGACCGTTCTGCAGCCGTACGAGCAACTCGACCCGTCCGCGGGTGCACTCATGGATGACCTGAAATGAAGAGTTTTTTCGGCAAATTAGCCGCATTTTTCCGCAAGACCTGGGTCTGGAGCCTGTGCCTGGTGCTGCTCCTGGCCCTGCTGGTGTGGTTCGTCGGTCCGCTGCTGGCGGTCGATGACTACAGGTTCTGGGAATCGGCCAGCAGCCGCCTGCTGAGCATCAGCGGGCTGTTCCTGCTGTGGGGCCTGGCCATGGTCTTCGCCAGCTGGAAGGCCACGGCGCGCAAGAAGGCCGAGGAGGACGACGCCGAGGCCCAGGAGCGCCTGCGCCGCGAGGGCCTGATCGACGAGGAGCAGCTCGAGCTGCGCAACCGTTTCAAGGACGCCCTGCGCACCCTCAAGCGCTCCAGCCTGTACCGCGGGCGCAGCGAGAAGTGGCGCAACGAACTGCCCTGGTACCTGCTGCTCGGCCCCCAGGGCAGCGGCAAGACCAGCCTGCTGGACTTCTCCGGCCTGGACTTCCCGCTCAACCGCGGTGAGAACCAGCGCCTGACCAAGGACGTCTCCGGCACCCGCTACGCCGACTGGTACTTCGCCGACCACGCGGTGCTGATCGACACCTGCGGCCGCTACCTGAGCCAGCCCGACCCGCAGGTCGACGGGCGCGCCTGGGACTGCCTGCTCGGCCTGCTGCGCAAGCGCCGCGCACGGCCGCTCAACGGCGTGCTGGTGAACATCCCGGTCGAGCAACTGCAGGGCGGCAGCGAGGTCGAGCTGGAGAGCCTGGCGCGGCAGACCCGCCAGCGCCTGCACGAGATCCACCAGCGCCTGGGCGCCAACGTGCCGGTCTACCTGGTGCTGAGCAAGGCCGACAAGGTGCTCGGCTTCGACGAGTTCTTCGACCAGCTGTCGCGCGAGGAGAGCGAGCAGGTGCTCGGCGCCAGCTTCCGCAAGGAACAGGACGCCACCGACGTCGCCGTGGTGCGCCAGGAGTTCGAGGAACTGCTGCGCCGCCTCAACAGCCAGGTCATCCTGCGCATGCACCAGGAGCGCGACACCCAGCGCCGCGGGCGCATCCTCGACTTCCCGCACCAGCTCGGGCAGATCGGCGAGCGCCTGTGCCTGTTCGTCGAACTGGCCTTCAGCGGCAACCGCTACCAGCGCGCCAGCCAGCTGCGCGGCTTCTACCTGACCAGCGCGCCGCAACTGAGCGACGCGCTCGACCCGAGCACCAGCGGCATCGGCCGCAACCTGGGCCTGGCCAGCAGCGCCCTGCCGACCTTCCGCAGCGGCCGCGCGCGCTTCATCCACCAGCTGCTCGACCGGGTGATCTTCCCCGAGGCCGAGCTGGCCGGCCTGGACCAGAAGGAGGTGCGGCGCATCGACTGGGGCCAGCGCGCCATGTACGCCTGCGCCTTCGCCGTGCTGGCGCTGTTCGGCGCACTCTGGGCGAGCGGTTTCTCCAGCAACCACGGGCGCCTGGAACAGCTGCGCGAAATCGCCCAGCAGCTGACCCGTCAGCACGGCGCCATCGCCGCCCAGGACGACGCCCTGCGCACCCTCGAGGCGCTGGACAGCAGCCACGCCGCCACTCGGGTGTTCCCGCCGCGCGACGAGCTGTCCCTCCTGCAACGCGGAGGCCTGTACCAGGGCGAAGCGGTCGAGCCGACCCTGCAGCGCGCCTACCGCGGCGAGCTGGAGACCCTGCTGCTGCCCCGGGTCGCCCGCCAGCTGGAGGCGCAGATCCGCGCCAACCTGAACGACCGCGAACGCCTGCTCAACAGCCTGCGCGCCTACCTGATGCTCAACCTGGAAGAGCGCCGCGATGCCGCCTTCCTGCAGGAGTGGCTGGCGGCCGACTGGTCGCTGCGCTACGCCGGCAACAGCGCCGCCCAGCACGGCCTCAACCAGCACTTCGAGCGCCTGCTGGCCGAGCCCTTCGCCCCCTACGCGCTGAACGCTCCGCTGGTGGCCCAAGCGCGCCAGGTGCTGCGCAGCGAGTCGCTGGCGGCGGTGGTCTACCGCATGCTCCGCGAGCAGGCCCGCAGCCTGCCGGACTACCGCCTGAGCCAGAAGCTCGGGCCCCAGGCCGGACTGTTCGTCGGCAGCGACTATGCCATCCCCGGCTTCTACACCCAGGCCGGCTACCAGAAACTGTTCGTCGCCCAGGGCGGCGACCTGGTGCGCGACATCCTGCGCGACAACTGGGTACTCGGCGAGGGCGACAGCCTGAGCAGCAACGACCTCGGCCGCCTGCTGGTGGAGATGGAGCAGCTGTACTTCCGCGACTACGCCAACTACTGGGGCGAAGCCCTGGCCCAGCTGAGTCTGGAGCCGCTGGCCAGCGCCAATCAGGGCGCCCTGCAGTTGGCCGGACTGACCGCCGCCAACTCGCCGCTGCTGCAACTGCTGGTAGAGGTGCGCGACAACACCCGCTTCAAGGGCCTGGCCGAAGCCGCCGATGATGCCGGCGCGGCCGCCGAAGGACTCAAGGGTGCCAAGGGCAAGCTGGGCAAGGCCGCCAAGCTGGCCAGCGCCGCCGCGCAGAAGACCCAGGAGGCCCTGGTCAAGAACCTGCCGGACACCGCGCGCAAGACCCTGGAGCGGCGTTTCGAGCCGCTGCACCGCCTGCTCGACGACAACGGCGGTGCCGGCGCCGAGCTGGCCGGCAGCCTGCAGGCCCTGGACGCCTTGCAGCTGCAGCTGGCCGGCCTGGCCCACTCCAGCGCGCCGGAACAGGCCGCCTTCGAGCTGGCCAAGGCGCGCATGGGCGGCCGCCGCGACGCCATCAACCAGGTGCGCAGCAGCGCCGCCCGGCTGCCGCAGCCGATCGGCAACTGGCTGGCCCTGCTCGCCGAGGACAGCTGGATGCTGGTGCTCAACGACGCCTACCACTACCTCAACCAGCGCTACCAGAACGAGCTGTACGCCGCCTACGACGGCTCTCTGAAGCAGCGTTACCCGTTCAGCGCGCACAGCGAGAGCGACGTGGCGATCGCCGATTTCCGCGAGTTCTTCAAGGGCCAGGGCATCGCCCAGCGCTTCTTCGACGGCTACCTCAAGCCCTTCGTCAGCGGCAGCGCCGGCCAGTACCGCCTGCGCCAGGTCGATGGCCGCGGGCTGCCGCTGTCGCGCGAGTTCCTGCTTCAGATGAGCCACGCGCAGACCATCCGCCGCAGCTTCTTCGCCGAAGACCCCAACGAGCCCAAGGTGCTGTTCAAGCTCGAGCCCTACTCGCTGGATTCCAGCCTCAGCCGCGCCGACTTCCGCTTCGGCAGCCGCCAGCTGGAATACCGCCACGGGCCCATCGTGCAGACCGCCTTCAGCTGGCCGGCCGAGGCCGACGAAGGCCGCACCAGCCTGGTGGTCGAGGAGCTCGGCGGGCGCCGCGTGGGCATCGAGAAGAACACCGGCCCCTGGTCGCTGTTCCGCCTGCTCGACCTGATGAAGGTGGACTACCACAGCGGTCGCGACGTGCTGATGCTCAAGGCCGATCTGGGCGGCCTGCGCGCCAACTACCTGCTGCACAGCCAGCGCGCGCCGAACCCCTTCGACCTCGGCCTGCTGCGCAGCTTCAAGCTGCCGGCGACGCTCTGATGCCGGCAGTCGCCACGCACCGCTGGCGCAGCGCCGCGCGCACCGACACCGGCAAGGTGCGCGCGCGCAACGAGGATGCCTTCCTGGCCCTGCCGGAGCAGGGCCTGTGGGCGGTCGCCGACGGCATGGGCGGGCACCAGAACGGCGCCCTGGCCAGCCGCCTGATCGTCGAGCAGCTGGCCGAGTTGCCCGCCGCCGGCGATCTGCAGCAGCGCCTGGGGCAGCTGCGCCAGTGCCTGCACGGGCTCAACCGGCACCTCAGCCAGGCGCTGACGGTGACCGCCGAGCGCCCGGATACGGTGATCGGCAGCACCGTGGTCGCCCTGCTGATCGAGGGCGAGCGCGCCGCCTGCGTGTGGGCCGGCGACAGCCGCTGCTATCTATGGCGCGGCAGCCGTCTGTATCAGCTCAGCCGCGACCACTCGCTGCGCCAGCAATTGATCGACGAACAGGGCTTGGCCCCTCAGGACGCCGCCCGGCACCCGGCGGCCCATGCCCTGACCCGCGCCATCGGCGCCAGCGAGGCGTTGCAACTGGAGATCCTCGAACTGGACGTGCTGCCCGGCGATGCCTTCCTGCTGTGCAGCGACGGCCTGTACCAAGGCCTGGCCGCCGACGAGCTGGGCGCCGCCCTCAACCTGCCCTCGCCGCAACTGGCGATGAACCGGCTGTTCCAGCAGGCCCTCGACGGCCCGGCGCGGGACAACCTGAGCGCCGTGGTGGTGCGTCGATGAGGAGGCGAGGATGAACGAGCCCGTGCTGGAACCGCCCTCGCCGCCTGACGGCGAGGCCAGCGACCTGACCTACTTCGCCCTGGCCGCCACCGCGGCCCAGGCGCAGCCGGACCCCGCCCACGCGCCCGCACGGCTCGGCGAGCTGCCGGAGGTCCTGGGCGGGCGCTACCGCATCGAACGCCTGCTCGGCGTCGGCGGCATGGGGGCGGTGTACCGCGCCCGCGACCTGCTGCGCGAACAGTTCGGCGACCCCGAGCCCTATGTGGCCCTGAAGACCCTGAGCGACGACTTCGCCGAGTACCCGGACGCCAACACCCTGCTGTACAGCGAGTTCGCCCTCACCGCGCGGCTCAACCACCGCCACGTGGTGCGCCTGTTCGGCTTCGAGGTGGACCTGCCGAGCCAGCGCGCCTTCCTCACCCTGGAACTGCTCAAGGGCCCGACCCTCGACCAGCTGCTCGGCGAGCGCCCCGACGGCCTGCCCTGGAGCGAGCTGCGCGAGATCGCCATCGCCCTGCTCGAGGCCCTGAGCTATTCCCACGACCAGGGCGTGCTGCACGGCGACCTCAAGCCCAGCAATGTGATGCTCGCCGCCGACGGCCTGCGCCTGTTCGACTATGGTCTCGGCCAGCCGCTGGAGGGCCTGCTGCCCGGCCTGCCGCGCCTGTGCCGCAGCCGCTTCGCCGCCTGGACGCCACGCTACGCCGCGCTGGAGCTGCTCGACGGCGCGCCGCTGTCCGCCGCCGCCGATGTCTATGCCCTGGCCTGCGTGCTGTACGAGCTGAGCAGCGGTCGCCACCCGTTCCGCCGCCTCAGCGCCAAGCAGGCCAAGGCCATGCGCCTGGACAACGAACTGCAACGGCCGCCCCAGCTCCCCACGCACTGCTGGCACGCCCTGCGCACGGCCCTGGCGTTCGACGAGGCACAACGCAACATCGGCTGCGCCGAGCTGCTGGAGGCGTTTCGCACGCCGCCGCCGACGCGCCTGCAACGCTGGCTGCGCCGGGCGCGCTGACGGCTTCAATGGATGAGTTCTGCACAAGGAAATCGCAATGTTCAATCCGGCCAATGAAAGCCATTTCAGCCTGAGCATCGAAGGCGTCGAACACGACCTGCAGGTGCTCGCCTTCAGCGGTCGCGAGGCGATCAGCCAGCCCTATCGCTTCGAGCTGGAGCTGGTCAGCGAGCGCCCCGACCTCGACCTGCAGAGCCTGCTGCACCAGCGCGCCTTCCTCGCCTTCGCACCCGGCGGCCCGGGCATCCACGGCCAGGTCTACCGCGTGGCCCAGGGCGAGTCCGGCAAGCGCCTGACCCGCTACCGCCTGAGCCTGGTGCCGCAGCTGGCCTACCTGGCCCATCGCCACAACCAGCGCATCTTCCAGCACCTCACGGTGCCGCAGATCGTCGCCAGCGTGCTAGAGGAGCACGGCATCCTCGCCGATGCCTACCGCTTCCAGCTCGGCCCCACGGTCTACCCCGAGCGCGACTACTGCGTGCAGTACGACGAGAGCGACCTGCACTTCGTCCAGCGCCTGTGCGAGGAGGAAGGCATCCATTACCACTTCGAGCACGGCCCCCAGGGTCACGTGCTGGTGTTCGGCGACGACCAGAGCGCCTTCGCCAAGCTCGGCCAGCCCACGGCCTACCTGCAGGACAACGGCATGACCGCCGATGAGCCGGTGATCAAGCGCCTGCGGGTACGCCTGGAAACCCGCACCAGCCGCACCACCCGCCGCGACTACGACTTCGAGCAGCCGCGCCTGCTGATGGAGGCCGCCTACCAGGCGCCCCGCGACGCCGAAGCCAAGCCGCTGCCGGACCTGGAGGACTACGACTACCCCGGCCGCTTCAGCGACCGCAAGCGCGGCAAGCACCTGAGCCAGCGCATGCTCGAGCGCCACCGCGCCGACTACCGCCTGGCCGAAGGCCACAGCGACCAGCCCAGGCTGCTCAGCGGCCACCTGCTGGAAATCTCCGACCACCCGCGCCGGGAATGGAACGACCTGTGGCTGCTCAGCGAAATCCACCACGAAGGCAAGCAGCCCCAGGTGCTGGAAGAGTCGGTGACCCACGACGTGCACATCGCTGATGGTTTCACTCAGGGCTACCGCAACCGCTTCACCGCCACCCCCTGGGACGTGCCCTTCCGCCCGCCGCTGGCCCACCCCAAGCCGCGCGTGCTCGGCAGCCAGAGCGCGGTGGTCACCGGGCCAGCCGGCGAGGAGATCCACTGCGACCAGTACGGCCGAATCAAGGTGCAATTCCACTGGGACCGGCATGGCCAGGCCGACGACACCACCAGCTGCTGGCTGCGGGTGGCGAGCAGCTGGGCCGGCGACCGCTACGGCGGCATCGCCATCCCGCGCATCGGCATGGAGGTGTTGGTCACCTTCCTCGAAGGCGACCCCGACCAGCCCCTGGTCACCGGCTGCCTGTACCACAAGGAACACCAGGTGCCCTACGACCTGCCGGCGAACAAGACCCGCACGGTGTTCAAGACCCTGAGCAGCCCGGGTGGCGGCGGCTACAACGAACTGCGCATCGAGGACCGCAAGGGCGCCGAACAGATCTACCTGCACGCCCAGAAGGACTGGGACGAGAACATCGAACACGACCAGCGCATCCGCGTCGGCAACGAGCGCCACGACACCGTCGAGGCCAACAGCTACACCGAACTGCAGGCCGAGGAGCACCTCACGGTGCACGCCGACCGCAAGGTCCAGGTCAAACCCGACGACCACCTCACGGTCGGCCAGAACCAGCACATCAAGCTCGGCAGCGCCCAACTGACCAAGGCCGGCAAGGAAATCCACCTCAAGGCCGGGCAGAAGATGGTCATCGAGGCCGGCACCGAGCTGACCCTCAAGGCCGGCGGCAGCTTCATCAAACTCGACCCCGGCGGCATCACGATTTCCGGCCCCCTGGCCAAACTCAACGCCGGCGGCGCGCCGGGCAAGGGCTCGGGCATCAAGATCAAACCGCCGGTACTGCCGGGGGCGGCGGACAGCGACCAGGCGGGCAACCTGCTGGACGAGGCGTTGCTCAACCGGCTCGAACAGACCAAGAAGAAGCCCAAGCGCATGCTCAATTTCTCCGGCTGACAGGGATAGACGCAAGCCACCGCATGGCTTGCACACAAGGATTAGGAATTCGGAAAAATCATGGCAGACAGCAAACCGATCAACTGGGCATATCCGTTCCCAAACACGGGGACGGCGATCAACCCTCTGCAGTATCTGACCAATATGGCCAAGGCCAATGGTGGCTACTACCCGACTGGCGAAAACGGTCTATGGCATGGCGGCGTGCATTTCGACAAAGGCACCGCCGCAGTCTTCGATCAATCCAGCGTGCGCTGCATCGCCGACGGTGAGGTGATCGCCTACCGAGTTAATGACAACTACCCGGTCAGCGAGTACCGCGACGACATCCCGCAGATCAGGCGCGCGCCGTTTTCCTCGGGGTTCGTCCTGGTCAAACATAGGCTTCAGCCACCCCGGCCCAGCAACGCGGGCGCAGCCGCCAGCGAACAGTCGCCCCCGACGCTGACCTTTTACAGCCTGTATATGCACCTGCAGGATTGGGCCGCCTATCAGGCCAAGCCAAGCCTCCCCCGGCCAACATTCTGGGAGGCAGCCACGTATAGCGTCGACACCAAGGATCAAGGCCTCAATGTCCGTGCCGAGCCCAAAACCAACGGGGAGAAATTGGCGGTGCTGAGCAAAGGTGCGCAGGTTACCGTCAGCCATTCAGAGGGCGATTTCTGTAAGTTGCTCAGCATCGTCAGCGGTGCAGCCGAACCCGCCCTGACGCCAGACAGCGAAGGCAAACTACCCGGCTTTGTGGCCTTCAAACTACTCAAAGCCCAGCACGAACCCAAAGCCAAGGACAGCGTGGTGGTGCTGGACACCGGCATCGCGATCAAGGCCGGCGACCTGATCGGCCATCTGGGCACCTATCAGAACCACAACGGTGCAGCACAGCCTTTGCTGCATTTGGAAGTGTTCAGCTGCGAAGACGTGCCCGGTTTTATCAGCAAGAGTCAAGCCTGGGCCCGTCCCCTGCCAGATGCCGAGAAAACCCTGCTCAAGGTCCACAAGGACGCCAGCAAGCTGATCGCCCACCGTGACGACATCAAGCCCGACAACCCGCCCAAACAAGGCGATGCCGGCAATCGGATCGGTGTTGACCTGATCATCCCGCAAGCCTTGCTGGACGGGTTACCGACGCCCCACAAGATCAAGGTCAGTACAACGCCCCCCGGCAGTAGCACGGCACAGACTACGCATTGGTGGCGCCTGGATGGACTGTTCGCCGACAAGGATGGAAACCCCATCAACGGCTGGCTGGCCGAGCAGGACCTCATCACCACACGCCACAGCCCCTGGGAATGGCCAGGCTTTCAGTGCATCGAAGACACCGGTGCCCCTGTAGAGAAACTTGCCTACGCCCTCAACGCCAGAGGCATGCTGAGCGACGACGAAAAGCAGAATTACCGCGCTCAAATTAGCAAGGCCGACGGTGGCCCTGTCCTGGCCATTGCCCGTCTCTTCGACATCGTCGACAGCGACAAAGACGGCGTACTAACCAGCGACGAAATTCGCGCAGCCCTCGGCAAACCCTGGCACGCCCAAGTGCTTGGCCAGCTCGTCACCAAATATGAAAGCGAGTGGTACTGGAACAAGAGCAAATGGGACGAACTCGATCCACTGCTAGCAGAGGAACCCGGCAAACCTAATCCAATCTGGGAGATCGAAAAACAGCGGATCGAGAAGCTGAGCTGGTGGAAAGAACTGGCGGGGCAGCATGGGATTAGTGAGGATGGGAAGGCGTGGCATTTTCAGCCAATTGGGTTGGCTGGAAACTTTAGCGGGCTAGACGATGAAAATGATCTCAAGTGGCTAAAAGTCCCACGTGGTCAGTTAACATTCGATGTTGAGGGGAACGACATCGATAACCCTTCGAACTCTTTATATCGCTACTTTAGCCGAATTATCCATTGGCCAGGCGGCGCTTCAGGCGTGACCATTGGTAGAGGCTACGATCTGGGACAACGTCCCAACCCAGAGACTGACCTCTCCTCTGCGAGGATATCAGAGCCACTTTTTAGCTGGCTTATTGGTGCCAAAGGTCTAAAAGGTCAAGCAGCCAAAGATTATTTGGCCTCCGCAAGCACAGAGATAAAATCAACCAGAATAACCAGAAAGCAGCAATATGACTTATTTATTCCGGTCTATGAATTCATGAAAAATGAAGTTATACGAATATCAAGCTCAAACTCAAACATCGAAGAGTATGGAAGGCTGAATTGGGACGCTACAGATAGCAAGATACAAGACATGGCTGTTGACCTAATTTACCGAGGTGACTACACACCAAACTCGAGAAAAATAGTACAACAGCACATTGTCGACAATAACATCGAGGAGCTTCAAAAAGTCATGTCCGACAGAACGAGGTGGCCAAGTGTCCCCGATGACCGTTTCAGTAAGCGCTCCGAGTATTTGAGGAAAACAAAGTGAAGAAGATAGCGTTGCTGCAGCTTTTCATAGTCTTTCTAGCGACAGCGGTAGCCGGAGAAGAAATTGACTACTCAAAAATATCCGAAGCAAAATCAGCAAGACTAAACAACATAGTCGCCAGATACATCCGCATATATGGAGAGCCTTGTGCTTTTTTTCAGACCCTTAACCCTAGGAATGGTTGGAAAATAACTTCTGCTAAAAATTTTTGCAGCCTAAATGGAAAATCATTTAGAACCGACTTTTCTGACTCTCACTTCGAGAACGTTTATTTCTCTAGCCTTGGTGCACATCTCACATTAAGCATTACTCCTCTTGAAACAACTGGTGAGCAAAAGATGAAATGCTTTGTTCCGATTGAGAATAGCACCATAAGCGAAATGATTTGCGAAGATATAGAAAACCCTTAAAGCACAAAGCACTGAGTCGAACTGATGGATCAATGAGATCGCGCATGGGGCCCTTGCAGCACAATCTGCTCAGGGTGACGGCTGCAAGTACCGAAGGCGAGAACTCGTTCATCTCACTTGGAAGAAGAGCTACCGCAAGGCCAAAGAGTACTTCGGCATCGATTTCGTGACCCAACCCGATAAGGCCACCGAGCCAGAGCACTCCGTGCCAATTATGATTTGGGGCATGAAAGAGGGCATCTTCACCGATAAGAAACTAGCCCACTACATTAATGCCTCTGGCGTGGACTATGTGAATGCCCGGAACATCATTAACCCTAAAGATAAGTTGACCACTATCATCGAATACGCATAGAAGTTCGAATCCATTCTCAGGGAAACATCCTCAGCCAAGGAAACATTCACTCTATGAAGCACATAGTATCTACCACGCTGCTGATATCGCTTGCGCTGGCTAGCGCTATATATGCGCAGACGTACACCGTCACAGTCAATAGAGGCGAAGTCACGGAAACCTACCAAGGGAACATGGACACCGGCGAGTTGACGATCAGCTGGGGAAAGGAAACCAAGGTATTCGCCGATATCGTTGATTACGCAGGCCAGACGTCCAGAACCCTAGTCTCGTTCAACGGGGCTCCCGCGCTGAGCTACGAAAACGCCGGATCAAACACACATTTCGAAGTGTTTTATACCCTCTCACTCAAGGAAAAAGTCCCCTTCATCGACTGCATGTACGGCAATATCCGCAATGGACAGAATGGCGCATCTATTCGCAAGGCCGTATGCAATCTGGATAAGCCACTGTCGAGCGAGTACCAAGATCTGATTTTTTCCTACTCGGACAAGTGGATCGAAGCATCCAATACAGTGCCCCTGCAGTCAGTGATAGCCGATCCTCCTCAAGCGGCCGACGCTCCCCTAGGCCGCTTGGGCGAGGTCGACGTAACACTGCGTTATCACTCGGTTGACGAGTTGATGTCGGCAGCACCGAAAACAATAGCGACTGCGGGCGGCAAAACTCATGAAGTGAGCAGCGGCAACGTCTACTTCGTGTATGACGCGGATGGCACCACACCGCTGTCGCTGGACGTGGAGACGGATCCGGCCACGCACACGCTGAAACGCCTGACATCGGTGGAGCTGCTACACGCGATAGAAGCCAATTGAACCAATCAAAAAGCAAAAAAGGGGGGACAGATTTATTTTCTAAACAATAAACCTGCCCCTCACCAAGCCCCCAAACACCCTACTCATACATCAACAACCACCCCGCCGCCTTTAGCTGTTCGCCTTCCAGCGCGAACAGCAGCTGATCATGCTGGCCGCGCCAGTCGTAGGCCCAGAGCTCGCCGGCGGGCTGGCCGCGCCAGTCGGTCAGGCGCAGCCAGTCGGCGTACTCATCCGATTCCGGCGTCCAGACCCGGTCCGGGGCGCCGAGCAGGGCGCGTAGCTGGGTTGCGTCGTAGCGCTCGCTCCAGGCCAGCTCGAGCAGTTGCTGCATCAACCGGTGCTTGGTGCCCTGCCATTTGTCGACCTGGTCATCCCAGGCAGCGCCAGAGAAATGCCCGGGCTTGGCGCGTAACGCCTGCCACTGCTCGGCCAGGTGCCGGGCCTCGGTCGGCAGCGCAGGCTCGGCGACAGCGCAGGCAACCAGCGCCGTGCTCAAGCCGCAGGCGGCCAGGAACCCCAGAAAATTACTCTTTCTCGATTTTCGCGGATGCGACATATCCTTATATCTCCGTGATCGACTCGACACTTCGCGTGCACTTGTCAGGTGCACAGCCTACAACTTCACCACCCAGTCATTAATTTGACTCGTTCAAAGCCAAATCCAAACATCCCGTCTTAATGGCAGTAACAAATTGATTTGCCTGGCCGCCGTTGTTTTCCCGTAACCGATCCGGTCGGCTGCCTCTTCGGCTGGCCCGTCAAGCTGGCGCAAACACCACAGGAAATGCCCAAAAAGCCTTCCAAAACCCGGATATTCCCAGCAATTGACAGCAATTTAGAGCACTTCTACTTTGCAACGGTTCCCTGCCGGCGCTGGTATCGACAGCCGTTGCGGGTCAATTGAGGAAGTATTGACCCCGTTTCGAACTGGCAGCGGGATGCGTTTCCCAGCAGCCCTGAGTTCCACAAGAACTCTTCCCATCGCGAAGCCTATCCCGCTTCGCCGAGCAACTTTATTCGAAGGAAATGAATAATGAAGACAGCTCTACATACCTTGTCGGCTATCGCCCTGGTGGTCGCCGGTGTTAATACCAACTTGGCATTCGCCGACGCCGCTGTTGCCCAGGACGATTTTCTCCTGCTCGAGCAGGAAAAGGCCGCCAACCAGGTCTACAAGGCGTTCTTCCCGAACAAGGAAATCGCCCGCAAGGCGGCCATCAGCTTCCACGGGCAGATGCTCGAGTCGCATTACGACGACGGCTACCTGGTCATGGAGTTGAATGACGAAGAGATGCAGAAGCTGCAGGTGTTTGGCTTCACCTTCGCCCCGGCCACCGAGTTCATCGAGAAGCGCAACCAGATCCTGAGCAAGATGCAGAACCGCCTGCAGATGAAGAGCATGGCGGCGCCCAGCGCCAGCAGTGCCAGCGGTATTCCCGGTTACGCCTGCTACGCCACGGTGGAAGAGACCTTCGCGGCGGCCGCGGGGATGGCCAGCAGCAAGCCGAACCTGGCGCAGTGGCTGGATGTCGGCGACTCCTGGGAGAAGAGCAACAACCTGGGCGGCCACGATATGCGCGTGCTCAAGCTGACCAACCAGGCCAAGACCGGCGACAAGCCCAAGCTGTTCATCAATAGCGCCATCCATGCCCGCGAGTACACCACCGCCGCCCTGACTCTGGACTTCGCCCGCTGGCTGGTCGACGGCTATGGCGAAGACGCCGATGCCACCTGGATCCTCGACCATCACGAAGTGCACATCATGCTGATGGCCAACCCGGACGGCCGCAAGAAGGCCGAGACCGGGCTGTCCTGGCGCAAGAACACCAACCAGAATTACTGCGGCGCCAGCAGCAACAGCCGCGGCGCCGACCTCAACCGCAACTTCACCTTCGGCTGGAACAGCACCAACGGCCAGGGCTCCAGCGGTAGCCAGTGCAACGACACCTACCGCGGCCCCAGCGCCGGCTCCGAGCCGGAGATCCAGGCCCTGGAGAACTATGTGCGCGGCCTCTGGCCGGACCGCCGCGGCCCGGGCAAGAACGATGGCGCACCCAGCGACACCAGCGGCATCCACCTGGACATCCACAGCTACAGCGAACTGGTGCTCTGGCCCTGGGGCGACACCAGCAGCCCGGCGCCCAACGGCAATGCCCTGCAGACCCTCGGGCGCAAGTTCGCCTTCTTCAACGGCTACAGCCCGCAGCAGTCCATCGGCCTCTACCCAACCGACGGTACCAGCGACGGCATCAGCTACGGCGAGCTGGGCGTGGCCGCCTACACCTTCGAGCTGGGCACCCAGTTCTTCCAGAACTGCAGCACCTACACCAACACCATCAAGCCGAACAACCTGCCGGCGCTGATCTATGCCGCCAAGGTGGTGCGCACGCCCTACCTGACCCCCTCGGGGCCGGACGTCACCGCCCTCAGCCTGAGCGGCACCGCCGCCACCACCGGCGTGCCGGCCGGTACCACGGTCACCGTCAGCGGCACCGCCAGCGATACCCGCTTCAACAACAGCAACGGCACCGAAAGTACCCAGACCATCAGCGCGGTGGAGGTCTATATCGACAAGGCGCCCTGGGAGTCTGGCGCGACGCCGGCGGCGCTGCAGGCCAGCGACGGCAGCTTCAACAGCGCCACCGAGGGCTTCACCGGCAGCCTGGTAACCGCAGGGCTCAGCGAGGGCAAGCATCTGGTCTATGTGCGCAGCCGCGACAGCTCGGGGGCCTGGGGCGCGGTCAGCGCCAACTTCCTGGTGATCGACGAGGACGGCGGCACGCCGCCGGCGCAGTACTGCAGTGCCGCCAGCGGCAGCGCCAGCTATGAGTGGATCGGCAAGGTGCAGGTCGGCAGCTTCAGCAACGCCTCCGGCGCAGCCACCTACAGCGACTTCACCAGCCAGCAGATCGGCCTGCAGCGCGGCAACAACAGCCTGAGCCTGACCCCGCAGTTCGCCGGCACCGCCTACAAGCAGTACTGGAAGGTGTGGATCGACCTCAACCAGGACGGCGACTTCAGCGACAGCGGCGAGCAGGTGTTCAGCTCGGGCAGCGCCAAGACCTCGGTGGTCAACGGCACGCTGAACATCCCGGCCAGCGCCGCCAGCGGCAAGACCCGCATGCGCGTGGCCATGCGCTACAACAGCGCACCCAACGCCTGCGGCAGCTACGACTACGGCGAGGTGGAGGACTACAGCGTGGTGATCCAGTAAGCCACCGGCAGGGCCGGGCAGCGCAGCCCGGTCCTGCCCCGTCCGCCGCGTATCCGCTCGGCGGCTCTTCCCGTCGCCCGCGCGCCCCCCCCGCCTGACCGCTCAGGCTCGCCGATCCAGGACGTCGGTCCGCCCGCGGGCCAGTTCGAACATCTGCTGTTCCACCCGCTCGATCAGCTTGCGGCTCTCCGCCGGCTCCAGCACGCCCTCGTCGGCCAGATGCTGCACCGCCTCGCGCTGGCGGTTGAGCAGCAGGCGCAGCGCCGTATAGCTCTCCAGCTGCGCCACTACCCTGCCGTGCTCGTGACGCAGCTCGCTCAACAGGGCCTGGGCCTGCTCGAGGTTGGCCTCGATCTGCTGCCGCGCGGCCGCCGCCATGCTCGGGTCCGGGGCCAGGTCGGTGGCCAGGCCCAGCAGTGCCTGCTGGGCCTGCAGGTAGCCGCGCAGGGTGCCGTAGACCGCGGCCAGGTGGCGGAAGCGCCGGCGCTGCAACCAGCCCCAGCGGGCCAGGCGGCCGAGCCAGGGCGGCTCGGCCCAGAACCCCTGCAGGCGGGGCCGCGGCCCCAGGTCGGGAACGCCGTCCAGGGCCGCTTCCACCGCCTCCACCAGGCGCGCCGTGGCGCCCTGGTCGAGCAAGCCCAGGCCGAACTGGTTCCAGTAGTTCTGCCGTTCGCTCTCCAGCAGCTGGCGCTTGTAGAAGACCGCCAGGTCCTCCTGCGGGCCAGGCGCGCGTGGCTGGAACTCGGCGCTGAGCCTGAGCCGTTGCAGGCTGCGCTCGATGCTCGGCCAGTCGGCATGGGCCAGCAGCGGGTCGCGCTGCAGGGCCTCGAGCAGATCGGCCACCTCGTTGTGGATCAGCCCCTCGGCCTTGACCACAGTGGCCTGCTTGGCCGGCGGCAGCTGGGCCAGGCCGAGCCACTGCAGCAGCGTACCGATGCTGGCGCCGTTGATCACTATGGTCAGCACCACCAGGCCGGCGGTGAGGAACAGCACCTGCTCGCGGATGCTCGCCTCGATCTGCCCCTGCTGCGCCACCGACAGCGCCAATGCCAGGGCCACCGCGCCGCGCAGGCCGCCCCAGGTCAGCACTATGGCCTTGTCGCGGGTCAGGCCGATGCCCAGGCGGGCCAGCAAGGGCGAGAGCAGGGCGATGGTGGTGCCGCGGATCACATTGACCCCCAGGTACAGCAGCAGCAGGCTCAGCCACATGTGCAACGGCGGCAGCGCCACCAGGCGAGCGATGATGATGCCCACCAGCAGGAAGATCAGGGTGTTGAAGATATAGGCGAGCATCTCCCAGAAGTGATGCAGGTAGTGCATCACCTCCGGGCTGAAGCGGGTGCGGCCGACCCCGGCCAGCAGCACCGCGGTGGTCACCACCGCCACCACCCCGGAGGAGTGGAAGCCGTGCTCGGCGACGATGAAACCCAGGTAGGCGGCGGCGATGGTCACCACGGTTTCCAGCACCGCGTCGTTGAACACCTTGCCGACCCAGAGCACCACCCCCGCCGCCACCAGCAGCCCGACCAGGGCGCCGACGCAGACCACGCGGAGGAACTCCAGGCCGACCTGGGCCACCCCGGCCTCGACCGCGCCGCCCAGCAACATGGCGTAGAACAGCACGAAGAAGACGATGGCGGTGCCGTCGTTGAGCAGCGACTCACCCTCGATCAGGGTCTCCAGGCGCTTGCGCGAACTCTGTTCCTTGAGCAAGGACACCACCGCCACCGGGTCGGTGGCGCTGACCAGGGCGCCGAACATCAGCGCCACCGGCCAGCTCCACTCCAGCGGCAGCGCCAGGCGCACCAGCAGCGCGGTGAGCAGGGTCGCGATGATCAGCCCCGGCACCGCCAGCAGGGCGATCTGCGGCAGCATGCGGCGGAACAGGTGCACCTCCATGGCGAAGGCGGACTCGAAGATCAACGCGGGCAGGAACAGGAACAGGATCAGCTGCGGTTCGATACCGGCCACATAGTCGACGCTCTGGCTGAACTCCTGGGCCCAGGCCGGTAGCCAGGCCTGCTCCGCCAGGGCGCCGACCAGCAGGCCGAGCAGCAGCAGGGCGACCGAGTAAGGCACCCTGCTGCCGTGCAGCAGGAAGCGCAGCAGGGCACCGCTGAGCAGGGCGAAGACCGCAAACAGCAGAATCGCCAGACCGTCCGTCATGGCTCACCCCCGTTTCGGGCAGGTGCTGGGCCTGTCCGCGCAGGAACAGGCAACCTCTGTTCAGCATAGGCAACGGCAGGCGCTCGGCCGGGGCGCGTGAGGTGGTGCCGGCCTGGCGGCTAGAGGTCCGCCTCCTCCACCGGGCGCACCGCGGCGGCGTCCAGCGCGTAGGCCGCCTCCGCCAACTCGTTGCTGATCGGCTCGACCTTGAGCGTGCCGCTGACCCACAGCGGCGCGTAGATATCTTCCAGCGCTATGCCGGACGGGTAACGCACCAGCACCAGCTGGTTCGGCGGCGGCGGCGGCACGTGGATGCAGGCGCCGGGATAGGGCACCAGGAAGAACAGGGTGCTGCGGCCCTCGGCGTCGCTCTCCAGCGGCACCGGGTAGCCGCCCAGGCGGATCGAGCGGCCATCCAGCGCCGCCACCGTCCTGGCCGAGTACATCACCGCCGGCAGGTTCTTGTCCTGCTGGCGCAGGCCGCCGGGGTTGTAGAAGGTGCCGTCCTGCTCGGGGCCGTCATGCTCGATCTCCGGCATGGCCTCCAGGGCCTGGCGGTCTTCTTCCGGCATCAGTTCCAGCCAGTCGGTTTCCGCCGGCTCGGCCAGCGCCAGGTGACTGAGCAACAGCAGGGGCAGCAGCAGGTAGCGCATCGGCAGGCTCGCAACAGGTGGAAAGGGTCGGCTCAGCGCTTCTTGATCGCGCCGTAGAGGATCAGCAGTACCACCGCGCCGACCACCGCGCCGATGAAGCCGGCCCCCTGGCCGACCCGGTAGATGCCCAGCGCCTGGCCGCCGTAGGTGGCGGCGATGGAGCCGCCGATACCCAGCAGGATGGTCATGATCCAGCCCATGCTGTCGTCGCCGGGCTTGAGGAAGCGGGCGACCAGACCGACGATCAGGCCGATGAAGATGATTCCGAGGATGTTCATATCAGGCTCTCCCTTTCGGTGACGGGTGCCGAAAGCGGCACCTGGCCATCAGACGGGAGGCGACGGCAGAGGTTCCATCCGCCACCGCCCGGACAGGTCGCCGGCAGCGACTCAGGCCTGGTCGATCAGCGCCAGGACGGCGGCGATCTTCTGCTCCAGGGTCGCCCGGTCCTTGCAGCGCAGGGTGGCGTGGCCGACCTTGCGACCGACCTTGAAGGCCTTGCCGTAGTGGTGCAGGTGGCAGTCGTCGATGGCCACGACCTTGTCGACCGCCGGCACCTCGCCGATGAAGTTGAGCATGGCGCTCTCGCCGACCTTGGCGGTGGAGCCCAGCGGCAGGCCGGCGACGGCGCGCAGGTGGTTCTCGAACTGGCTGCACTCGGCGCCTTCGATGGTCCAGTGTCCGGAGTTGTGCACCCGCGGGGCGATCTCGTTGGCCTTGAGGCCGCCGTCGACCTCGAAGAACTCGAAGGCCAGCACGCCGACGTAGTCGAGCTTGTTCAGCACCCGGCCGACATAGTCCTCGGCCAGGGCCTGCAGCGGGTGATCGGTGCTGGCCACCGACAGGGCGAGGATGCCGCTGTCGTGGCGGTTGTGCACCAGCGGGTAGAAGCGCGTCTCGCCGTCACGGCCGCGCACCGCCACCAGCGACACCTCGCCGGTGAAGGGCACGAAGCCCTCGAGGATGCACGGCACGCTGCCCAGCTCGGCGAAGGCGCCGGCCACGTCGGAGGCAGCACGCAGGACCTTCTGGCCCTTGCCGTCGTAGCCCAGGGTGCGGGTCTTGAGCACCGCCGGCAGGCCGATGCTGGCGGCCGCGGCGTCGAGATCGGCCTGGGACTGGATGTCGGCGAACTCGGGCGTGGGAATGCCCAGCTCCTTGAACATGGACTTCTCGAACCAGCGGTCGCGGGCGATGCGCAGCGACTCGGCGCAGGGGTAGACCGGCACGAACTGCGAGAGGAAGGCCACGGTCTCGGCCGGCACGCTCTCGAACTCGAAGGTCACCAGGTCGACCTCGTCGGCCAGCTGGCGCAGGTGGTCCTGGTCGCCGTAGTCGGCGCGGATGTGCTCGCCCAGGGCCTGGGCGCAGGCGTCCGGCGCCGGGTCGAGGAAGGCGAAGTTCATCCCCAGCGGGGTACCGGCCAGGGCCAGCATGCGGCCCAGCTGGCCGCCACCTATTACACCGATCTTCATGGTTCTACCTCATCAACGGCCGCAAGCGCCTGCGGCCCTCTGCACTGCCCTGGGCGCGGGTTGGCCCGCGCGACTCATCCCCGGTTGCCGGCGCGGCCCTCAGGCCTGGCGCGGGTCCGGGTTGTCCAGCACGGTCTCGGTCTGCTCCTGGCGGAACCGCTTGAGCGCCGCATGGTACTGCGGGTGCTGGTGACCGAGGATGCTCGCCGCCAGCAGCGCCGCGTTGACCGCACCGGCCTTGCCGATGGCCAGGGTAGCGACCGGCACGCCGGCCGGCATCTGCACGATCGACAGCAGCGAGTCGACGCCCGACAGCATCGACGACTGCACCGGCACGCCGAGCACCGGCAGATGGGTCTTGGCCGCGCACATGCCCGGCAGATGGGCGGCACCGCCGGCCCCGGCGATGATCACCTGAATGCCGCGGCCTTCGGCCTCCTCGGCGTACTGGAACAGCAGGTCCGGGGTGCGGTGGGCGGACACCACCTTGACCTCATGGGGGATGCCCAGCTTGTCCAGCATCTCGGCGGTGTGGCTAAGGGTGGACCAATCGGACTTGGAGCCCATGATCACGCCAACCAGTGCGCTCATCGTCGTGCCTCTTCATCGGGCGCCTCGCGGCGCGTCAAAAACCAACAAGCCACGCACAGAGGCGTGGCTTGTCATGTTCGGGTCAAACCCGCGAGCGGGCGGGTTTAAAGGCGGCGCAGTATAGCCTAACGACACAAAGAGCGCCCCCCCTGCGTGACCGTCCGTCGCCGGCGCCGGGCGCGGGCTGCGTGGTCCTTCCTCTATAGAAGGCGACATAGCTTCGCCGAGCCTTGAGCTGGATGCTGGCCCTGGAGCACACTGCCAGCACAGCCCCGCCGCCCCAGCAGGATATGGAAATCCGGATGCACCTCCTCTCTCCCGCCCCGTCGATATATCTATGCTCGGAATATTGAGCAGGATGTGTCGTGCCTTGGGCTTGGCAATATCAGGGAGCGAGATGGTTGGATATGGCGAGCGGGTGTTTGGATATGGGCATAAATTTCTAGCCATGGGAAGTATCCCCATGCCCAGCAAATAGAACAATTAATAGTCATATCTTCGGAGCGCAAGCTTGATATCTCTAGACACCAAAGTCAATCTAGCCTTTTTTGTTTCCGTACTTTCGATACTTTGGAATGTAGCCCTATACAGAAAAGGTCGCAAACTAGAGAAGATCAGAATTTACGACAAAGTATATAGCACTAGCGAGTGGCTGTTAATGTACGAATACAACAATATCAAAAAACGCGAATATGAGTCATCTGACAAAGACCTAGAAATGGCAGTCAGGGAACACAGCAAATCTCACAACATGGCCCAATTTTTTGGAATCGGCTTTGATATCCCAGATAAATTTCAGAACGAAGAAGAAAGAGGCAAATTTTGCACATTGGTCCGCGATGAGCATCAGAGTTTTCATGATGCTTTAAGCAAAGAATTATGGACCCCTATACTAGAACACAACCAATCACCTGTTTTTTGTATCGAAATTGGCGAAGTCCAAGAAAAGCTAGATTATATCTTTAAGTATATTGGAGAAAACTTATCTCACTTCTCACCACACATCAGAAAATTATGGCACGATGCTCAGAACACAACACCAGAGCGAGTTAAGCAACAATACATATCCTTAAAAACATTGAACGATAACTCTTGCGAGCCATTTGATGATGAGCACGTTGAAGATCCCTACGCGGCCATCTTAAAGTCGGTAAGAACAGAGTACCGGCAATTAACACAGACTCGCCTAGAGCGCTGGAACCAAATAACATGGCACGTATGGCGGCTATATTACAAAGTCAGGACATTAAGATGACGAGCCTCATTTGTCGATCCAAAAGCAAAAACCACAAATAGGGGAAAATTTATTTGCCCCACAATCTCTCCTAAACTTCCCATATAAACGGAGTACTGGATGTACCAAAACAGGCAAGCCTTGGCCTTTGGAACGCTGGCTTTTCTGGTAATCGCCGGGTTTATCGCTATCGCCCTGGCGCTCTGGGCCTGGCCCAAATACAACGTCTACAAGATGCAGCTCAACGGTCAGGCCGCGCTGAAAGAGGCCGAGTGGTCGAAGCAGATTCTGATCGAGGAAGCCAAGGCCCGCGAGCAGGCGGCGCTGATGCAGGCCAAGGCCCGAGTCACCCTCGCCGAGGCGGAGGGGAAGGCTAAGATTGTTCAGGCGAAAGCCGAAGGGGCGGCCGATATCGAGCGCGCGAAGGCGGCGGCCGAGGCCAACCGGATCATCGGCGAATCCCTGAAACACAACGAGGAATACTTGCGGTATATCTGGATCAAGGGACTGCAGGACGGCAAGGGCGAGCGCATCTATATACCGACCGAGGCCGGTTTGCCGATTCTGGAAGCCGGAAAAGCGCGAAACTGAGGTTCAAGAGTCGAAAGGAGCACACTTATGAACCAGCACGGAAAACTCAACTACGTCGAACTCCCGGCCAAGGACCTGGCCGCGACCAAGGCCTTCTTCGAGGCCGCGTTCGGCTGGGTCTTCACCGATTACGGCCCCGAGTACACGGCGTTTGCCGATCAGGGGCTGGATGGCGGTTTCTTCAAGTCCGAGCTGTGCGCGGTGCAGGACGAGGGCAGCGCCCTGCTGGTGTTCTACAGCGGCGCCCTGGAGGAAACCCAGGCCAAGGTCGAGCGGGCCGGCGGGCGGATCAGCAAGGCCATCTTCGCCTTCCCCGGCGGTCGGCGCTTTCACTTCATCGAACCCAGCGGCAATGAGTTCGCGGTGTGGAGCGATATCGGCGCCTGACGTTCCTTTGCCCATCTGATGGTGAAGCCGAACTGTGCGCCCCCTCCCCCTGTTCTGCCGACTCACTGCGTCGGGCATAGATTCGGGTTTCGCTCCCTCGGGGGAAGCCTAAAGGCGCGGTAAGCGCCGAAATCGGATGACGATCAACCGGCGAGTGGCCTCGATGCCCCGGTGGAAAGGCTTCGCCGTTTTCCACCCTACGCGGCTGACACCGCAGCCTGTCCCTCCCGCACCGTTCGGTTTTCCGAATGCGCCCAGCGCCCGCGTTCGCCATGGCGAACACGGCACCTCGGTCTCAGTCGCCAAGCAAAGATATTTTTCCTTTATATTCAATGACTTATATTGACAAAAAGGCCGGCAATGCAGCTGGCACGCTCCCTGCTCTAACTCACTGCAGGCAAGCCAACGCCTTAGCCGCCGGGCAGCCCGTCGCCCGGCCCGATAACAACAACAGTGAGAATCCACATGATCAAGAGCACGCTTTCCCGCGCAGTCGCCATCGCCCTGACCGCCGGCCTGCTCAGCGCCCCGGCGCTGGCCGAGGAACTGACCGGCACCCTGAAGAAGATCAAGGAGTCCGGCACCATCGTCCTGGGCCACCGCGACGCCTCCATCCCCTTCTCCTACTTCGGCGACAGCCCGCAGCAGCCGGTGGGCTTCTCCCATGACCTGCAGCTGAAGGTGGTCGAGGCGATCAAGCAGAAGCTGGAGCTGCCGGACCTCAAGGTGCGCTACAACCTGGTGACCTCGCAGACCCGCATCCCGCTGGTGCAGAACGGCACCGTCGACCTGGAGTGCGGCTCCACCACCAACAATGTCGAACGCCAGCAGCAGGTGGACTTCTCCGTGGGCATCTTCGAGGTGGGCACCCGCCTGCTGACCAAGAAGAGCTCGGGCATCGCCGACTTCGCCGACCTGGCCGGCAAGAACGTGGTGACCACCGCCGGCACCACCTCCGAGCGCCTGCTCAAGAGCATGAACGCCGAGAAACAGATGGGCATGAACATCATCTCGGCCAAGGACCATGGCGAGTCCTTCCTGATGCTCGAGTCCGGCCGCGCGGTGGCCTTCATGATGGACGACGCCCTGCTCTACGGCGAGATGGCCAAGGCCAAGCAGCCGGCCGACTGGGCCGTGGTCGGCACCCCGCAGTCGTTCGAGATCTACGGCTGCATGGTGCGCAAGGGCGACCCGGCGTTCAAGGCGCTGGTCGACGGCGCCATCACCGCCACCTACCAGTCCGGCGAAGTCAGCGCCATCTACGACAAGTGGTTCATGCAGCCCATCCCGCCGAAGGGCCTGAACCTCAACTTCCCCATGAGCGCGGAGCTGAAGAAGCTCATCGCCAACCCCACCGACAAGTCTGCCGAGCAGCTGTGACGGTGACGCCGGGGCGCCCTCACGAGGGGTGCGCCGGCGGGGAACCGGGAGCCCAGGGCCCTGCGCGGCCCACTCCCAGCTACCACCCGAATGGATCAGGGGCACGTCCGCCAACCGCGGACGGGGCAGGCCCGCGCTTGCCCTGCCCCCTCCAACCGACTGTTTTGGATGCAGCCGCCAATGCCTGCAAAGGCCGGCGACCCGGCGGCTGAATCTGGCGACACCCGAGGTTTTACCCATATGAATTACAACTGGGACTGGGGCATCTTCTTCAAGTCCACCGGCATCGGCAGCGAGATCTACCTGGACTGGTTCTTCACCGGCCTGGGCTGGACCATCGCCATCGCCCTGGTCGGCTGGGTCATCGCCCTGCTGCTGGGCACGCTGCTGGGCGTGCTGCGCACCGTGCCGAACCGCGTGCTGGCCGGCATCGCCACCGCCTATGTGGAGGTGTTCCGTAACGTGCCGCTGCTGGTACAGCTGTTTCTCTGGTACTTCCTGGTGCCGGACCTGCTGCCCGAGCCGCTGGAGCTGTGGTTCAAGCAGGACCTGTCGCCCGCCACCTCGGCCTACCTGAGCGTGGTCCTGTGCCTGGGCCTGTTCACCGCCGCGCGGGTCTGCGAGCAGGTGCGCACCGGCATCCAGGCGCTGCCCAAGGGCCAGACCGCCGCCGGCTATGCCATGGGCCTGCGCCTGCCGCAGATCTACCGCAACGTGCTGCTGCCCCAGGCGCTGCGCATTGTCATCCCGCCGCTGACCAGTGAGTTTCTCAACATCTTCAAGAACTCCTCGGTGGCCTCGCTGATCGGCCTGATGGAGCTGCTGGCGCAGACCAAGCAGACCGCCGAGTTCAGCGCCAACCTGTTCGAGGCCTTCACCCTGGCCACGCTGATCTACTTCACCCTGAACATGACGCTGATGCAGCTGATGCGGGTGGTGGAGAAGAAGGTCGCGGTCCCCGGGCTGATCGCCGTAGGAGGCAAGTGATGGACTTTTCCGCGATCATCCCGGCCCTGCCGGGCCTGGCCGACGGCATGTGGATGACCCTCAAGCTGATGGCCTTGGGCGTGCTCGGCGGCGTGCTGCTGGGCACCCTGCTGGCGCTGCTGCGGCTGTCGCCGAACCGCCTGCTGGCCAACTTCGCCGCCACCTACGTCAACTACTTCCGTTCCATCCCGCTGCTGCTGGTGATCACCTGGTTCTACTTCGCGGTGCCCTTCATCCTGCGCTGGATCACCGGCGAGGACACCCCGGTGGGCGCCTTCAGCTCCTGCCTGGTGGCCTTCATCATGTTCGAGGCGGCCTACTTCTGCGAGATCGTGCGCGCCGGCATCCAGGCCATTCCCAAGGGCCAGATGGGCGCGGCCAGCGCCCTGGGCATGACCTACGCCCAGAGCATGCGCCTGATCATCCTGCCCCAGGCGTTCCGCAAGATGACCCCGCTGCTGCTGCAGCAGAGCATCATCCTGTTCCAGGACACCTCGCTGGTCTACACCGTGGGCCTGATGGACTTCCTCAACGCCGCCCGCTCGCGCGGCGACATCATCGGCCAGGCCCATGAGTTCCTGATCTTCGCCGGCCTGGTCTACTTCATCGTCAGCTTCTCCGCCTCGCTGCTGGTCAAGCATCTGCAAAAAAGGTTAGCCGTATGATCTCTATCCAGAACGTCAACAAGTGGTACGGGGATTTCCAGGTGCTCAGCGACTGCAGCACCGAGGTGAAGAAGGGCGAGGTGGTGGTGGTGTGCGGGCCGTCCGGCTCGGGCAAGTCGACCCTGATCAAGTGCGTCAACGCCCTGGAGCCCTTCCAGAAGGGCGACATCGTGGTCGACGCCACCTCGGTCGCCGACCGCAAGACCGACCTGCCCAAGCTGCGCTCGCGCGTCGGCATGGTGTTCCAGCACTTCGAGCTGTTCCCCCACCTGTCGATCACCGAGAACCTGACCATCGCCCAGGTCAAGGTGCTCGGCCGCAGCAAGGCCGAGGCCACCGAGAAGGGCCTGGCCCTGCTCGAGCGGGTCGGCCTGGGCGCCCATGCGCACAAGCACCCCGGCCAGCTGTCCGGCGGCCAGCAGCAGCGCGTGGCCATCGCCCGCGCCCTGGCCATGGACCCGGTGGTGATGCTGTTCGACGAGCCCACCTCGGCCCTGGACCCGGAGATGGTCAACGAGGTGCTCGACGTCATGGTGCAGCTGGCCAACGAGGGCATGACCATGATGTGCGTGACCCACGAGATGGGCTTCGCCCGCAAGGTCGCCGACCGGGTGATCTTCATGGACGCCGGCAAGATCGTCGAGGACTGCCCCAAGGACGAGTTCTTCGGCGACATCAATGCCCGTTCCGAGCGGGCCCAGCAATTCCTCGCCAAGATCCTCCAGCACTAGCAGCCGGCGGTTCCCGCGGCTTACGCGGGAACCGCTCGCCCGCCGCAACTGGTCAGCCCCGGACGACTGTGATGCAATGCCCTCCCGCCTGCCTTGGCGCCATGCCGCCCGCCCTGACCGTGAAGCCGCGTCTGACCCGCCATCTGCTGTTGCCGCTCCTGCTGCTGGCCCTGGTGCTCGCCTGTGGCTACGCCGGCTACCGCATCAGCGAGGGGGTGGGCATCCGCGCCCTGGCCGAGAACGGCGAGCGCCAGCTGGAGCTCAACGCCCGGGCGGTGGAAAGCGAGATCACCAAGTACACCTACCTGCCCAGCCTGCTGGAGCTCAACGACGACGTCCGTCGCCTGCTGCAGACCCCCAGTAATTACCGCCGCCAGCGGGTCAACGACTACCTCGAGGGGCTCAACCAGCGCAGCGGCAGCCTGGCCACCTACGTGCTGGACACCGAGGGCCGGGTGCTGGCCACCAGCAACTGGCGCGAACCGAGCAGCTTCCTCGGCGAGGACCTGGCGTTCCGCGCCTATTTCCAGGACGCCATGGCCGGCCGCCCGGGCCGCTTCTACGGCATCGGCAGCACCACCGGAGAACCCGGCTACTACCTGGCCCACGGCCTCAAGCAGGGCGAGAGGATCATCGGCGTGGCGGTGGTCAAGGTGCGCCTGGATGCCCTCGAACAGCGCTGGCAGCGCGCCCGCCTGGAGGCCTACGTCAGCGACGAGAACGGCATCATCATCCTCGCAAGCGACCCGGCGCGCCGGCTCAAGGCCGTCTACCCCCTGGGCCCGAACACCCGCGAGCGCCTGGCGCGCAGCCTGCAGTACCACTGGGTGGCCCTGGAGGAGTTGCAGCCCCTGGCGCGCCAGAGCCTGGGCGAGGGCATCGAGCAGGTCAGCTTCGCCGCCGCCGGTCCCGACCAGGCCGCCGAGGCGGTCAACTACCTGCAGCAGAGCCGCGCCCTGGACGACACCCCCTGGCACCTGACCCTGCTCACCCCGCTGCGCGACCAGCGCCGCACGGCCATCGGCCACGCCCTGCTGGCGGGCGTGGCCTGCGCCCTGCTGATCTTCCTCGGCCTGGCGCTGAACCAGCGGCGCAAGGTGATCGCCACCCGCCTGGCCGCCCGCGAGGCCCTGGAGCAGGCCAACAGCCAGCTGGAACGACGCATCGCCGACCGCACCCGCTCCCTGCGCGCCAGCAACGAGCGGCTCAAGGCCGAGATCGGCGAGCGCCGGCAGACCGAGGCCCACCTGCGCAAGACCCAGGACGAACTGGTCCAGGCCGGCAAGCTGGCGGTGATCGGGCAGATGTCCACCAGCATCGCCCACGAACTCAACCAGCCGCTGGCGGCCCTGCGCACCCTGTCCGGCAACACCGTGCGCTTCCTCCAGCGCGGCGCCCTGGACGTGGCCGGCAGCAACCTGCAGACCATCGCCGAGCTGGTCGACCGCATGGGCAAGATCACCGCCAGCCTGCGCGCCTTCGCCCGCCGCTCGGACGACCACGGCCAGGCCGACCTGGACAAGGCGGTGGAGGCGGCGCTGATGCTGTTGCACCCGCGCCTGCAGCGCACGCCCCTGATCGTCGAACGCGACTATGGCCCGGAGCCGGGCCAGGAGCCGCTGCGTCTGGCCATCGACCAGACCCGCCTGGAACAGATCCTGGTCAACCTGATCGGCAACGCCCTGGACGCCATGGCCCGGCAGCGCGACCGGCGCCTGTGGCTCAGCGGCGCCCTGGTCGGCGCCCGCTACCAGCTGGAAGTGCGCGACAACGGCCCGGGCATCGACCCGGCGCTGCGCGGCCACCTGTTCGAACCCTTCTTCACCACCAAGCCGGGCGAGCAGGGCCTGGGCCTGGGCCTGACCCTGTCGGCCAGCCTGGCCGCCGCCGCCGGCGGCAGCCTCGGCGTGCGCCACCCGGACGAAGGCGGCACGGCCTTTATCCTCAGCCTGGCCTCGTTCACCGGTGCCCCACTGGAGCAGCAACCCCATGGCTGAAGCCCTCAGCGTCCTGATCGTCGAAGACGACCCCCATGTCCTGCTCGGCTGCCAGCAGGCCCTGGCCCTGGAAGACATCCCCAGCGAGGGCCTGGGCAGCGCCGAGCAGGCCCTGGCGCGGGTCGGCGCGGATTTTCCCGGCATAGTGGTCAGCGACATCCGCCTGCCGGGCCTGGACGGCCTGCAACTGCTGAGCGAGCTCAAGCGCCGCGATCCGAGCCTGCCGGTGGTGCTGATCACCGGCCACGGCGACATCGCCATGGCGGTCGGCGCGATGCGCGACGGCGCCTACGACTTCATCGAGAAGCCCTTCTCCCCCGAGCGTCTGGTCGAGGTCTGCCGCCGCGCCCTCGAGCAGCGCGGCCTGGCCCGCGAGGTTGGCGAGCTGCGTCGCCGGCTGGCCGGGCGCCAGGCCCTGGAGCAGCGCCTGATCGGCCGCTCGCCGGCCATGCAGCGCCTGCGCGAGCTGATCGTCAACGTCGCCGATACCGGCGCCAACGTGCTGATCGAGGGCGAGACCGGCACCGGCAAGGAGCTGGTGGCGCGCTGCCTGCACGACTTCAGCCGGCGCTCGCGCAAAGAGTTCGTCGCCCTCAACTGCGGCGGCCTGCCGGAGAACCTGTTCGAGAGCGAGATCTTCGGCCACGAGGCCCACGCCTTCACCGGCGCCGGCAAGCGGCGCATCGGCAAGATCGAGCACGCCGACGGCGGCAGCCTGTTCCTCGACGAGATCGAGAGCATGCCGCTGAACCTGCAGATCAAGCTGCTGCGGGTGCTGCAGGAGCACAGCCTGGAGCGCCTGGGCTCGAACCAGCCGATCGCCGTGGACTGCCGGGTGATCGCCGCGACCAAGGCCGACCTCGACGCCCTCGGCCGTGCCGGGCAGTTCCGCAGCGACCTCTACTACCGGCTCAACGTGGTCAGCCTGGAGCTGCCGCCGCTGCGCGAGCGGCGCGAGGACATCGGCCTGCTGTTCGAGCACTTCCTGCAGCTGGCCGCGCTGCGCTTCGACCGCCCGGCGCCGGAACCGGACCGCCACACCCTGGCCGCGCTGATGGCTCACGACTGGCCGGGCAACGTGCGCGAGCTGCGCAACGTCGCCGAGCGCTTCGCCCTCGGCCTGCCGGCCTTCAAGCACAGCGGCCCGACCGCGGACGCCGGCGGGCCGAGCTTCGCCGAGGCGGTGGAGGCCTTCGAGCGCAGCCTGCTGGGCGACGCCCTGGCGCGCCACGCCGGCAACCTCAGCCAGGCCAGCCAGGCCCTGGGCATGGCCAAGACCACCCTGTTCGACAAGGTGAAGAAGTACGGCCTATAGGCTGGCGGGCTAGCGCTCGCCGCCGCGCTGCTGGCTGTTGAAGCGCTGCCGGTAGGCGCCCGGCGCAATGCCGACCCGCTGCTTGAACAGGCGGCGGAAGGAGCTGCCGTCCTCGTAGCCCACCTGCTGGGTGATGCGCTCGAAGTTCTCCTGCCCGCCCTCCAGCAGGTGCTTGGCCCGCTCGATGCGCAGGTTCTGCAGGTACTGCCCGGGGGTCTGCCCGGTGGCGTCCTTGAAGCGCCGGATCAGGCTGCGCGGGGTCAGGGCGAAGCGCTCGGCGACCTGCTCCAGGGCGATGGGCTCGGCCAGGTGCTTCTCCAGCCAGATCTGCACCTTCAGCACCTCCTGGTCCTGGTGGCTCTTGTCGAACGGGCCGCTCATGTAGGGCGTCTGGCTGCGCTCGGCGCTGTCGACCAAGAGTTTCTTCGAGCACTCGGCGGCCAGCTGGGGCGAGGCGAAGCGGCGGATGATGTGCAGCAGCAGGTCGCTGCCGGTGGTCGAGCCGGCCGAACAGAGCAGCAGGCCGTCGTCGGTCACCGTGCGCTCGGCCTGCAACCGCACCCGCGGGAAGTGCCGGGCGAACTGCTCGGCGAAGATCCAGTGGGTGGTGGCGCGCTTGCCGTCCAGCAGGCCGGCCTGGGCGGTGACGAAGGTGCCGGTGCACATGCTGGCGATATAGCCGTTGCGGCCATGGTGATGGCGCAGCCAGGCGCACACCGGGCCCATCTCGGGCAGTACCGCGAGGATGTTGAACATAAAGCCCGGCACTATGATCAGGTCGCTGTCCCCGACCTCGGCCAGGGCCTTGTGCGGCGTCAGGCGCAGGCCACCGGTGCAGGTCACCGGCGCGCCGTCGATGGACACGCTCTGCACCTCGAAGGGGGCGGCGCCGGCACCACCGGTGGCGAACCGGTGCAACACGTTGGCGCACTCGAGGAACTCCAGGGCCGCCGATACGCTGGTGGCCGAGCAGCGATCGGCCATCAGAACCGTCACCCTCATTTCAATCTCCCCCATCCCCTAACCGCGCTTTTCGCACGCTTTTCGTCATTTTCACCCATGGTGAGCCCGTCGCCCGCTGCCTAGCATGGCGCCCCACCAGGAGATGGGAGGCGCCGCCACGGCGACTTCGTACCATAGTCCAAGAGGAGCGCGGCGATGAAACATACAGCCTATCGACTGTTCAAAAAACCCTTCTTCGGCCGTTTCATGCGGCCCTGGCGCTGGCCGGAGGGTATCGACCAGGGCCCCTGGCAGCGCCTGAGCATTGCCAGCGGCTCGGGCGCCCGCCTGGCCGCCCTGCTGGCCGAGGCCCATACGCCCGAGGCCAAGGGCGCGGTGCTACTGGCCCACCCCATGGGCACCGCGGCCAAGGGCTTCTGGCTGAAACAGGGCCACGCCGAGCTGCTGCGCCGGGCCGGTTATCACGTGATGCTGTTCGACCTCAACGGCTTCGGCGAGAGCAGCTCCACCACCATGGACTACCCCCTGGACGTGCTGGCCGCCGGACAGGCCCTGCAGACCCGCTATCCGCAGCTGCCGCTGGCGCTGCTCGGCGCCTCCATGGGCGCGGCCATGAGCCTCTGCGCCCTGGCCGAGGCGGGGCATCCGTTCAAGGCCGCGGTGCTCGAGTCGGCCTTTCCGACCCTGCTGCACTTCTGGCGCCGCTACCCCATCCCCCGGCTCGGCATCCAGTTGTCCAGGCTGCTCTATCCGGCCGGCGAGCGGCGCCTGCGCCCGCTCCATGCCGCCACCCGGCTGGTGGGCCAGCCGCCCCTGCTGCTGATCTACGGCGAGGACGACCCCTACACCCCGGTGCGGGACGGCCGGCAGCTGCACCAGGCCCTGGCCCAGGCCACCCATAGCGAGTTCTGGCAGGTGCCGGGGGCCCAGCACACCCTGGCCTATGCGGCGCAGCCCGAGGCCTACACGCAGCGGGTGAGCGCCTTCCTCGACAGCCATCTGGCCGCTCAGGGCCACCCCCATAACCACGCCATCGCCTAACCAGAGGACTGCCCATGAATTTTGCCGACCTGCTGCACGCCGCCTGCGCCTCATCCCCCAGCCAGGTGCAGATTCCCGAGCACTGGGGCCAGGGCCGGGCCACCTTCGGCGGCCTGCTGGCCGCCTGCCTGTTCGAGAAGATCCGCCCGCGGGTGGCCGCCGAGCGGGCGCTGCGCTCGCTGATGGTTTCGTTCGTCGCCCCGGTGGCACCCGGCGCCCTGGAGGTGCAGGTCAGGGTGCTGCGCGAAGGCAAGGCGGCGACCCAGGTGCAGGCCACGGCCTATCAAGACGATCAGCCCTGCGTGGTGATGCTGGCCAGCTTCGGCGGTGACCGTGCCTCGGCCGTGAGCGTGGCGGCCATGAACGCACCGACCACCAAGAGCCCAGAAGCCGCAACGCAGTTTCCCTTTATCCCCGGGCTGACGCCGGACTTCACCCAGCACTTCGACTACCGTTATGCGGTCGGCACGATGCCCTTTATGGGCGGCCGGGAGCCCCACCTGGGCGGCTGGATTCGCCTGCGCGAGCCGGGCGACCAGGCGGCCGGGGTGGCCGAACTGCTGTGCCTGCTGGATGCCTGGCCGCCGGCGGTATTCAGCCTGCTCAAGGCCCCGGCCGCCGGCAGCACCCTGACCTGGAGCCTCGGCTTCGTCGAGCGCCCCGAGGCCTGCTCGGGCGGCGACTGGTGGCAGTACCTGGCCGACATCCAGCATGCCGCCAACGGCTACAGCCATATCGATGCCACCCTGTGGGACCGCCACGGCCACACGGCGCTGGTCAGCCGCCAGACCGTCAGCGTCTTCGCCTAAGCGGCCACCCTCCGCCACGCCCGACCGTGGGGTCGTCGACATTCGCGGTATGCTTCTTGCTCGCTTCTTGCCGACAGTCGGCCACCAGAAGACCGCGGACGCCACCGATGCTGCATGCCCACCTGACCACCCTGCACGTGGTTGCCCTGATCCTCGAGCTGCTCGCCGAACGGCCCGAGCAGGCCGAGACCCTGCTGGCCGGCAGCGGCATCCGCCCCGCCGAGCTGGCCAGCGGCGAGCGGCGCATCACCCGCACCCAGGAGTTGCAGGTGTGTGCCAATGCCCTGGAGCGGCGCGCCGACCTCGGCCTGGCGCTGGGCCGGCGCCTGCATGTGTCGTCCTACGGCCTGCTCGGTTACGCCGCGCTGTCGGCTGCCACCTTCGGTGACGCCTGGCGCCTGCTGCTGCAGTACCCGGCGCTGCTGGGCACCTATTTCAAGCTGGAACTGAGCGTCGAGGGCGAACTGGCCTGGGTCGGCGCCGCCGACTACCGCCATGACGCGGCGCTGGAGCGCTTCAACGTGGAGATGTGCCTCGCCTCGCTCAGGCTAGTCTGCGACGAGCTGCTCGGTCGCTCGCTGCCCCTGGCCGCGGCACAGTTCCAGCACGCCAGGCCCGACTACGTCGCGCGCTACGCGGCCAGCTTTCCCTGCCCGCTGCAGTTCGACGCCCCTCGCAATGCCTTCGCCTTCCCCGTCGAATGGCTGCAGCGGCGCCTGCCGCTGGCCGACCCGGTGACCCACCAGGACATGCTCGAACGCTGCCGCAAGCAGAACGTCGAGTTCACCACGCGCCAGCAATGGCTGCAGCGGGTGCGCGAGGCTCTGGCCAGCCAACTGGCCGAGCCGCCGGGCCTGGAGCAGTTGGCGCAGCAGATGCACTGCTCGCCGCGCACCCTGCGCCGCCACCTGCAGGAGCTCGGCACCCACTATCAGGAACTGCTCGACGAGCTGCGCTTCGAGCGCGCCAAGGCCCTGCTCGGCCAGGAGGACTGGCCGATCTGCCGGATCGCCGAGGCGCTGGGCTTCAGCGAGAGCGCCAGCTTCCGCCATGCCTTCCAGCGCTGGAGCGGAGTCGCGCCGAGCCGTTTTCGTGCGTAAGTAACCCACCGCCCGATAGGCAGTGCGTAGGGTGGGTTAGGTGCCTGTCCAGGTTGCTTGCCGTCCCATCAATCTTTGCTGCGCCGTAACCCACCATGGGCGGCGAGGCGAGCGGCGATCCGGCGGGTTACGCGGCACCCGATTGGCGTTGCCGGCTTTGCATCAGGCGTTCAGTGCCGCTAACCCACCCTACCCCGACTGCGGCGGCCGGCAAATTTGGCCACTTCGATCCCCTATTGGCCGTTGCCAGCGTTCTCCACTCGCCTCCTGGGGCGAACAATGACTCCCACAACGACAACCTGGGAGCCTCCCTGCACATGCTGACCTACTACAGCGACGACCATCACCTGCACCACGGCAGCTGCGAGCTGATCGACGGCCAGCTGCTGCCCTGCTTCGAGAAACCGCAGCGCGCCGACCATATCCTCGCACGGGTCAAGGAGCGCGAACTCGGCGAGGTCCGCGCCCCCAGGGACTTCGGCCGCGCGCCGCTGGCGCGCATCCACTCGGCGGCCTACCTGGACTTCCTCGAAGGCGCCTGGGCCCGCTGGCAGGCCCAGGGCGGCCAGGGCGACCTGCTGCCCTACACCTGGCCGGCACGCACCCTGCGCCAGCTGCTGCCGACCAGCCTGCACGGCCAACTCGGCTACTACAGCTTCGACGCCGGCGCGCCGATCACCGCCGGCACCTGGCAGGCGGCCTACAGCGCCGCCCAGGTGGCCCTCAGCGCCCAGGCCGAGATCGCCGCCGGCGCCCACAGCGCCTTCGCCCTGTGCCGGCCGCCGGGCCACCACGCCGCCGCCGAGGTGATGGGCGGCTACTGCTACCTGAACAACGCCGCCATCGCCGCCCAGGCCTTCCTCGACCAGGGCCGCGCCAAGGTGGCGATCCTCGACGTCGACTACCACCACGGCAACGGCACCCAGTCGATCTTCTACCCACGCGGCGACGTGGTGGTGGCCTCGATCCACGGCGACCCGGCGGCGGAGTTCCCGTTCTTCCTCGGCCACGCCGACGAGTGCGGCGAAGGCACCGGCGAGGGCTGCAACTTCAACTACCCGCTGCCGGCCGGCAGCGACTGGGCGACCTGGCGCGCGGCCCTGGAACAGGCCTGCCGGCGCATCGCCGAATCCGGCGCCGAGGTGCTGGTGGTGTCGCTGGGGGTGGACACCTTCAAGGACGATCCGATCTCCCAGTTCAAGCTCGACAGCCCGGACTACCTGCGCATGGGCCAGCGCATCGCCGCCCTCGGCCTGCCGACCCTGTTCGTCATGGAAGGCGGCTACGCGGTGGAGGCGATCGGCGTGAATGCGGTGAATGTGCTGGAAGGTTTCGAGGGCGCCTGAGCCTGGTCCAAGAATTCGGTTCGTCGGGTGGATGGCGCTCTATCCAGCCACCCCCCAACACAGCGTTAACTCACTACAAGAATGGAGTAGCCCTGATGAACAGACTCACCCGCACCCTGACCGCCGGCCTCTGCGCCGGCGCCCTGCTCGGCGGCCTCGGCCAGGCCCTGGCCGCCGACAAGCCGCGCGAGCTGCGCGTGTACAACTGGGCCGACTACATGCTGCCCTCGGTGCCCAAGGAGTTTCAGGAGAAATCCGGCATCCAGCTGACCTGGGACCTGTTCGACACCAACGAGGCCCTGGAGGCCAAGCTGCTCACCGGCAACTCCGGCTACGACCTGGTGGTGCCGTCCAATACCTTCCTCGACACCCAGATCCGCGCCGGGGTGTTCCAGAAGCTGGACAAGGCCAAGCTGCCCAACTGGCGGCACCTGGATCCCGGCCTGCTGCAGCTGATGACCGCCAACGACCCCGGCAACGAGCATGCGGTGCCCTACATGTACGGCACCGTGCTGCTCGGCTTCAACCCGGACCAGGTCAAGGCCGCCCTCGGCGAAGACGCCCCGGTGAACAGCTGGGATCTGATCTTCAAGGAGGAGAACGCCGCCAAGCTGGCCCAGTGCGGGGTGACCCTGCTCGACTCGCCGAGCGAGATGCTGCCGATCGCCCTGCACTACCTGGGCCTGGACCCGGCCAGCACCCGGCGCGAGGACTACGACAAGGCCACCGAACTGCTGCTGAAGATCCGCCCGCACGTGCGCTACTTCCACTCGGCCAAGTACATGACCGACATCGCCAACGGCAACATCTGCGTGGCCGTCGGTTACTCGGGCAGCTTCTACCAGTTCGCCAACCGCGCCAAGGAAGCCGGCAACGGCGTGGTCATCGACTGGCGCCTGCCCAAGGAAGGCGCGCCGCTGTGGTTCGACTCCTTCGCCATCCCGGCCAGCGCGCAGAACGTCGAGGAGGCCCACGAGTTCCTCAACAACCTGCTCGACCCGCAGGTGGTGGCGCCGATCAGCACCTTCCTCGGCTACCCGAACCCGAACAAGAGCTCGATGCCACTGGTCAGCGCGGAAATCCGCGACAACCCCGACCTGACGCCGACCGCCGAGGCGCAGAAGACCCTGTACGTGCTCAAGCCGCTGCCGCAGAAGGCCGAGCGCCTGCGCACCCGCGCCTGGACCCGGATCAAGTCGGGGACCTGAAGGTCAAGCCCCGGGGCGCTCAGCGCCCCAGCCCGCCGCTTTCCAGCTTGCGCCAGAGCAGGCGCACCGCCGCCTTGCGCACCAGGGCGCAGCGGTACAGGCGGATCTCCAGCGGCGTCTGCCACTGCTCGTCGCCGCACACCGCCAGCTCGCCGCGGGCCAGCTCGGCGGTCACCGACAGGCGCGGCACCCAGGCCACCCCCATGCCCTGCAGGGCCATGCTCTTCAAACTGTCGGCCATGGCCGTCTCGTACACCGTGGTCGAGCGCAGGGCGCGCTGGCGCAGCAGCAGGTTCACCGAACGGCCGAGGAAGGCCCCGGCGGTATAGGCCAGCAGCGGCACGCTCTGGCCACTGTCGAGGTCGTACAGCGGCCGGCCGCCCTCGTCCACCGCGCACACCGGCAGCATGGCGGTGGCGCCCAGGTGCAGCGAGGGGAAGATCTCCGGGTCCATCTGCAGAGAGGCGTCCGGGTCGTAGTAGGCGAGGATCAGGTCGCAGCTGCCTTCGCGCAGCGAGTGCACCGCCTCGCCGACGTTGGTCGCCACCAGCCGGGTGTTCAGTGGCAGGCCCTCGCGGCGCAGACGGGCGATCCACTCGGGGAAGAAGCCCAGGGTCAGCGAGTGGGCGGCGACTATCTGCAGCACCTCGCCCTGCTTGCCCTCGAGGTTGTGCAGGTGGCGCACCACCTCGCCGAACTGCTCGACCAGGCTGCGCGCGGTGACCAGGAATAGCTGACCGGCCTCGGTCAGTTCCACCGGGGTGCAGGCGCGGTTGACCAGGGTCAGGCCGAGCATCTGCTCCAGCGCCTTGATCCGCCGGCTGAAGGCCGGCTGGGTGACGTGGCGCCTCGACGCCGCCTGGGAAAAGCTGCGGGTGGCGGCCAGGGCGACGAAGTCCTCCAGCCATTTGGTTTCCAGGTTCATGGGATATCCCTTGCTATTGCGCGCCATACGTAGGGTGGGTGACGCCCTTTGCATCCACCGAATCGGCCACCCTCGGTTGTGGTGGATGGCTAAAGCGTCATCCACCCTACGCCCGCCGGCACTTCGGCGTCACGTCCACATTATGCCGATTATGCATACCCCAGCGCTTAACAGCATTGGCCGGCGCAAGGGTGCAGCCCTTAGTCTAGAAGGCATCGCGGCCTGCGCCGCCTATCCCAGAGACTCACGTCATCATGTCCGCTGCTGCATCCTTTCGCGTCGAAAAAGACCTGCTCGGTACCCTCGAAGTCCCCGCCGATGCCTACTACGGCATCCAGACCCTGCGCGCCGTCAACAACTTCCGCCTGTCCGGCGTGCCCCTGGCGCACTACCCCAAGCTGGTGGTCGGTCTGGCCATGGTCAAGCAGGCCTCGGCCGACGCCAACCGCGAACTGGGCCACCTCTCGGCGGCCAAGCACACGGCGATCAGCACCGCCTGCGCGCGCATCATCCAGGGCGAGTTCCACGAGCAGTTCGTGGTCGACATGATCCAGGGCGGCGCCGGTACCTCGACCAACATGAACGCCAACGAGGTCATCGCCAACATCGCGCTGGAGGCCATGGGCCATGAGAAGGGCGAGTACCAGCACCTGCACCCGAACAACGACGTGAACATGGCGCAGTCGACCAACGACGCCTACCCGACCGCCATCCGCCTCGGCCTGCTGCTGGGCCACGACAGCCTGCTCGGCGCGCTGGACAAGCTGATCCAGTCCCTGGCCAGCAAGGGCCTGAAGTTCGACCACGTGCTGAAGATGGGCCGCACCCAGCTGCAGGACGCCGTGCCCATGACCCTGGGCCAGGAGTTCCGCGCCTTCGCCACCACCCTGGGCGAGGACCTGCAGCACCTCAAGCTGCTCGCCCCGACCCTGCTCACCGAGGTCAACCTGGGCGGCACCGCCATCGGCACCGGGATCAACGCCGACCCGAAGTACCAGGCCCTGGCGGTCAAGCGCCTGGCCATCATCAGCGGCCACCCGCTGACCCCGGCCGCCGACCTGATCGAGGCCACCTCGGATATGGGCGCCTTCGTGCTGTTCTCCGGCATGCTCAAGCGCACCGCGGTCAAGCTGTCGAAGATCTGCAACGACCTGCGCCTGCTGTCCAGCGGCCCGCGCACCGGCATCAACGAGATCAACCTGCCGCCGCGCCAGCCGGGCAGCTCGATCATGCCCGGCAAGGTCAACCCGGTGATCCCCGAGGCGGTCAACCAGGTGGCCTTCGAGGTGATCGGCAACGACCTGGCGCTGACCATGGCGGCCGAGGGCGGCCAGCTGCAGCTCAACGTCATGGAGCCCTTGATCGCCTACAAGATCTTCGACTCGATCCGCCTGCTGACCCGCGCCATGGACATGCTGCGCGAGCTGTGCATCGACGGCATCACCGCCAACGAGGCGCACTGCCGGGCTCTGATGGAGAACTCCATCGGCCTGATCACCGCGCTCAACCCCTACATCGGCTACGAGAACGCCACGCGCATCGCCAAGCTGGCCCTGGACAGCGGCCGCGGCGTGCTGGAGCTGGTGCGCGAGGAGAAGCTGCTGGACGAGGCCGAACTGGCCGAGATCCTCCGCCCGGAGAACATGATCGCCCCGCGCCTGGTGCCGCTGCAGGCCTGAGCCACTGCCCCCGAGCAACACCCGCACAAGGCCGTGCGGGGCGGCTGCGCCTAACCGGCGCGGTCGCACAGCCGGATGGAGCCGGCGGCCAACACGTCGCTATCACGCGGCGCGGGCTTACCAAAAAATAATCACACAGGGTGACTCCATGAAATCGATCGACTCGCGTCGTCTCTCTCCGCCGGCTGTCAGGCAATCCCTGCCAGCCTAGGCCACCCGCCAGCGAAGCCGGTGCCGCCCTACCCGGGCGGCGTCGCATTGGCCTATCCCGATATCCCTCGAACCATAACAACAGTGGGAGAGACATCATGCTGGACCTGCTCAACGACCTGCTCCTGACCCAGTTGCCACTCATCACGCTGATCGGCCTGGGTGCGCTCTTCTGGCTGCCGGTAGCCGCCCTGGTACTGCGGCTCCGGCGACGCGCTGCTGACCCGGCGCCACGCGCGGCCTACCAGCCGCCCGCCAACGCCCTGCAGCACCGCTGAACCGCCGCCGCCCGGAATTGCCCCGGGCGGGTCTCGTTGCGTCCCAGGCTCCGCGCGGCCCGATGCCGGCGCGAGAGACTGGGCCATTCAGGAGTGATCGACCATGCGCCGCCATGCCCCGCTTTGTCTGCTGCTCGGCCTGCTGCTGAGCACCCTCGCCCACGCCGAACTGCCGCGCGACTACCGGGTGGTGCTGCTGACCGAAAACTTCCCGCCGTTCAACATGGCGGCGAACGACAAGAACTTCGCCCGCGACGCGAACATCCGGGGCATCAGCGCCGACATCGTGCGCGAGATGTTCAGGCGCGCCGACATCCGCTACAGCCTGACCCTGCGCTTCCCCTGGGACCGCATCTACAAGCAGGCGATGACCACGCCCAACCACGGCCTGTTCTCCACCTCGCTGAGCGAGGCACGCAAGCCGCTGTTCAGGTGGGTCGGGCCGATCGCGCAGTACCAGAGCGTGCTGGTCGGCCTCGAACACGGCGGCCCACGGCCGGCGACCCTGGAGCAGGCCAAGGCCTATCGCATCGGCGCCTACCAGAGCGCCGCGGTCAGCCAGTACCTGGAGCGTCTGGGCTTTGCCCCGCTGAACGCCCTGCGCGACCAGGAAAATATCCGCAAGCTGCAGCGCGGCCAGATCGACCTCTGGGCCACCTCCGACCCGGTCTGGCGTCACTACGCCAAGCAGCAGGGCGCCAGCGGCCTGCGCACCGCCCTGAGCTTCGAGACCTCGCAGCTGTACCTGGCGCTGAACAAGAACACCCCGGACGAGGTGGTCGAGCGCCTGCAGGCGGCGCTGGAGCAGATGCGCGCCGAAGGCTACGGCAGCTGCGCGAAGAATCCCGAGCTGTGCTGAGCCCTCACCGGGCTCCGGCTGAAGGCTGACGGCGTACCACAGGTGGCCTTAGAATTGACGGCCAGCACCGGCACGCACACTGGAGTCCGCCATGTACATCGGCAAGGTCGCCGCACTGACCGGCTGCACCCCCAAGGCCATCCGCCTGTATGAGCAGCTCGGCCTGCTCTCCGCCCCTGCCCGCCAGGGCAAATACCGGGTCTATACCGAGCACCACCTGACCATTGTCCGGCTGATCCGCGCGGCGCAGGCCTCGGGTTTCAAGCTGGCGGAAATGGCGCCGCTGATCGAGGAAAAGAATCGCCGGCAATGGTTTCCACTGGACATCGCCCATCAGGGCATCGCCGCCAAGCGCGCGCAGATTCAAGCCGAGATCGCCGCCCTCCGAACACTGGACGCCCGCCTGGTGATGCTGCAGGCCGAGATCGACCAGCTGTTTGCCGAGCCGGCCGACGCGGACTTCACCCTCTAGACCGCCCCCCGGGCTTGCAGGTAGCCGAAGGCCTCGCGCAGCGCCTGTTCCGCTGTTCTGGGGCGATAGCCCAGCTCCGCCTCGGCCTTGGCAATGCGGTATTCCTGGCGCACGCCGTAGAACAGCCGCACCTGGCTGACCAACAGCTCGGCCGGCTGGCCGGTCAGCTGCGCCCATCGCTCCTGCAGCCAGGCCAGTCCTAGCAACAGCCAGCGTGGCGCCCGCGCCGGCAGGCGATAGCCGGGCATGACACTATTGGCCGCGTCGATCAGCGCCGCCAGCGGAGACGAATGCCGGTTGGCGAGGATATAGCGCTCGCCGGAACGCCCTTTGACCGCGGCCTGGATCATGCCCTCGGCAACATCGCGCACATCGACGAAGTTGAAATGAAAATTTGGGTCCAGCGGCACCCGACGCTGCTGCACCGCGTCGAGGAAGTTCATGGTGTCGGTCAACCGGCCCGCATTCGGGCCGATCATCGCCGACGGCAACACGCTCACCATCCACAGGCCATGCGCCCGCGCCACTTCCCAGGCGACCTGTTCGGAAAGGATCTTGGACAGGTAATAGGCGTTGTCCGTCTCGTCGCTCCAATGCGTTTCGTCCAGCGGCTGGCCGGTATGCCCCACCGCAGCCACCGAGCTGACATAGACGATGCGCTTGACCCCCGCCTCGGCGGCAGCCTCCAGCAGCAGACGGGTGCCCCGGACGTTCGGTTCGATAATCTCCGTCTGCGGGTCGCGGGCCCAGTGGCGGAACACGGCCGCCACCTGATAGAGCACGTCCACGCCCTCCAGCGCCTTGCGCAGGGCGGCCTTGTCCTGCAGCTCGGCGTAGACCCGATCGCAGTCCAGCCCGACGAAGGGTGCAGGGTTGTCGATGTCTCGCACCCCGGCCCGCACGCGTTCGCCGCGCGTCAGCAGCGCCCTGACCAGCGTGTTGCCGAGATGCCCGTTGGCGCCCGTGACCAGATTCAGTTGGCCCATTGTCTCTCCCTGCCCTGCAGACCTGTGGTGGATGGCGGTGACCACGCTACAGTCTGCCCCTAGGGGCAGAGTCAAGCCTCACGGGCACAGGGGCAGGCCGCGCAACTGAGGCGGTGATTTTTTCGGCAAGTGATGCTAACCCCCGCCCCATCTTCGACCTAGCATGAGCCCATTAGCTCAGGAGCCGCTCATGTATACGCCCACCGCCTTCGACCAGAACGACCTCGCCACCCTGCACCGACAGATCGCCGAGGCGCGCCTGGCCACGGTCGTCAGCCAGGGCCCGGACGGCCTGCAGGCCAGCCACCTGCCGCTGCTGCTGGTAGCCGAGGAAGGCGAGTTCGGCACCCTCTACGGCCATTTCGCCCGGGCCAATCCGCAGTGGCGGGCGCTGGCCGCCGCCGGCGAAACCCTGGTGATCTGCAACGGCCCGGACGCCTACGTCAGCCCGTCCTGGTACCCGGCCAAGGCCGAGCACGGCAAGGTGGTGCCGACCTGGAACTACATCGCCGTGCACGCCTACGGCCAGGCCGAGGTGTTCGACGACGCCGAGCGCCTGCTGGACCTGGTCGGCCGCCTCAGCGAGCGCCACGAAGCCGGCCGCGCCCAGCCCTGGTCGGTCGGCGAGGCGCCGCGCGACTATATCGACGCGATGCTGCGCGCCATCGTCGGTTTCGCCCTGCCGATCCGCCGCCTGGAAGGCAAATGGAAGCTCGGCCAGAACCGCAGTGCCGCCGACCAAGCGGGCGCGCGCGCGGGCCTCAGCGCCAGCCCGGACGCCCGTGACCGCGAACTGGCCGCGCGCATGTCTGCCCCCGCATAACCCAAGCCAAGGAGGACCCATGACCGAAGCCCCCCGACTCGACTGGCAGCCCGTGCCAGCCCCTGCCCGCGCCCCGCTCGCTGGCCAGTACGTGCGCCTCGAGCCCCTCGATCCGGCCGCCCATGGCGACGACCTGTGGCTGGCCCTGCAGGGTCCGGACGCCGATCCCGCGCTGTGGGACTACCTGCCCTACGGCCCCTTTGCCGAACGCGCGGGCTTCGACGCCTGGCTGACCGGCAACGCGAGCAGCGCCGACCCGCAGTTCTTCGCCGTGATCGAACTGGCCAGCCGGCGCTGCACCGGCCTGCTGAGTTTCCTGCGAATCACGCCCAGGGACGGCTGCATCGAAATCGGCCATATCGCCTTCGGCGCCGCCATGCAGCGCAGCCCGGCCTCCACCGAGGCGGTCTACCTGCTGGCCGAGCAGGCCATGGGCAGGCTCGGCTACCGCCGCCTGGAGTGGAAGTGCAACGCCCTCAACGCCCGTTCCATGCGCGCCGCCGAGCGCCTGGGCTTCGTCTACGAAGGCACCTTTCGCCAGCACATGATGGTCAAGGGCTGCAACCGCGACAGCGCCTGGTTCTCGATCATCGACCGCGAATGGCCACGCTGCCGCGCCGCCTTCCAGCGCTGGCTGGCACCGGCCAACTTCGACGAGCAGGGGCGGCAACGGCAGCGCCTGGAAGCGCTGCGCGGCGACATTGGCCGGGGCTGAGTGGCCTAGTCGATCTCGAACAGGCCATCGCGGATATCCGCCGCCGCCAGGCGCTGCAGGATATCGGCGTCGATCCGCGGATCGTCCGGACTGTAGAGCATCACCTGGCGATAGGCGTTGACCCGGTTGATCTCAGTGCCGAGGAACTCCCAGACCACCCGGGTGCAAGCCGGGGTGCGCCGGTCGCCGCTAGAGACCCCGGTCTTCAGGCCGTTGAGGCGGGTGATGCGGCTCTTGAAACTGGGAATCAGGATGGTCTGGCTCATCTCATTGCCGGTCAGCGACTCGTAGTCGATCAGGAACAAGCGGTCCTGCAGGTAGAAGGCCGCGCCCAGGTAGCGACAGCGCACCGAGTCGTCGGCCACCGGGCCCGGGCCGTGAGGGCGGCCCTGGCGCTCCTGGCGCTCGAACAGGTAGCTGCCGCGTTCCTCGCGCAGCTGCACCAGAGACACTAGGATCTGCCCCGGCACCGACATGCAATTGGCGTACTCCAGGTAATAGCCGCAGTAGCGCGCCAGGCTGCTGGCGTGCTCGCGCAGCGGCTGCAGCAGCTCGAGCAGCGGGTCGCCGGCCGCCGCGCGCTCCTGCGCGCTGCTGCGGGCGCCGATCAGGCCGGCGAACTGCTCCGCCGGCAGGCCCAGCTCGTAGTCCTCGACGCCGAAGAAGTCGCAGATGCGCTTGAGGTTGTAGGGCGTCGGCCGGCTCTGGCCGCTCAGGTACTTGTTGAACTGGGCGCGGTTGATCGCCAGCTGCCGACACACCTCGGCGATGGAACGGTAGTGGCTGCACAGCAGCTTGAGGTTGGGGCCCAGGTGGTCGGTCATGGCGCCTGCCAAGGTGATGCGATGGACGCGATTCTAGCATCGACTCGCATCACTTCGCCGCAGTCCGCGAAATTGCCCGACGGGCGCCTTTACCCAACCATGCCCGGGTCATCCGCCTGCGCGGTCACCCGCATAACTACAAGAGAGACATCCCCCATGCTCGACCTTCTGAACGACCTGCTCTGGAGCAAGCTGCTGATCGTCATGCTGATCGGCCTTGGCCTGTACTTCACGGTGCTCTCGCGCTTCGTACAGTTCCGCTACTTCGGCCGCATGTTCCGCATCCTCACCGAAGCCTTTCAGCGCCAGCCGGGCCAGCTCAGCTCGTTCCAGGCGCTGATGCTTTCGGTCGCAGGCCGCGTCGGTGCCGGCAATATCGCCGGGGTCTCCGTCGCCATCATGCTCGGCGGCCCGGGCGCGATCTTCTGGATGTGGATAGTCGCCCTGGTCGGCATGGCCACCAGCTACTTCGAGTGCGCCCTGGCCCAGTTGTACAAGCGCCGCGAGACCGACGGCAGCTACCGTGGCGGCCCGGCCTTCTATATCCAGCACGGTCTCGGCCAGCGCTGGCTGGGCACCGTCGTTTCGATCCTGCTGCTGGTGACCTTCGGCTTCGGCTTCAACGCCGTGCAGTCCTTCACCGTGGCCAGCTCGCTGCATGACACCTTCGGCGTGCCGACCCATATCAGCGGCCTGGTCCTGACTGCCGTCATCGGCCTGATCATCTTCGGTGGCATCAAGCGCATCGCCAAGATCGCCGACGTGCTGGTGCCGGTGATGGCCTTCGCCTACCTCGCCCTGGCGCTGTTCGTCATCGGCAGCAACGTCGGTCAGGTCCCGGAAACCCTGGCACTGATCGTCAAGAGCGCCTTCGGTCTGGAGCCGGCCTTCGCCGGCGGCATCGGCGCGGCCATCATCATGGGTGTCAAGCGCGGCCTGTTCTCCAACGAGGCCGGCCTGGGCAGCGCGCCCAACGTCGCCGCCGTGGCCGAGGTCAAGCACCCGGTGGCCCAGGGCATCGTGCAGTCGCTCAGCGTGTTCATCGACACCATCATCCTGTGCAGCTGCACCGCCCTGATCATCCTGCTCTCCGGCGTCTACCAGCCGGGCATGGAAGTGGCCGGCGTGGTCCTGACCCAGACCGCCGCGGCCAGCGTGGTGGGCGAGTGGGGCCGGGTGTTCGTCAGTGTCGCCCTGCTGCTGTTCGTCTTCACCACCCTGATCTACAACTACTACCTCGGTGAGAACGCCCTGGGATTCTTCAGCAGCAAGCGTGGACCAGTGATGGTCTACCGCGCCCTGGTGGTGGCCCTGGTACTCTGGGGCTCGGTGCAGGACCTGGGCACCGTGTTCGCCTTCGCCGACGTCACCATGGGTCTGCTGGCGGTGGCCAACCTGGTGGCCCTGGCGCTGCTGTTCAAGGTCGGCCTGCGCCTGATGCGCGACTACGACAGCCAGGTCAAGGCCGGCGTCGAGTCGCCGGTGTTCGACCCCAAGCGGTTCGCCGACCTGGATCTGGACCCGGCAGCCTGGCCCGCCAACCCGCCGAGCACCGCCCCGGCGGCGGATGCCGAGATCGCCCACGCCGCGCACCAGCGCTGATCGGTCAGCGCAGTGATACAACAGGGGCCGAAATGGCCCCTGTTGCTTATTGAGGAGACGCCCATGGCTTCGACAAAAATTCTGGTGCTCTACACCGGCGGCACCATCGGCATGCAACAGACCGCCAGCGGTCTGGCGCCGGCTTCCGGCTTCGAGGCCCGACTGCGCTCGCAACAGTCCCTGGAGACCGGCCGCCAGCTGCCGAACTGGGTATTCCGCGAACTGCTGCCGCCACTCGACAGCGCCAACATGAACCAGGCCAACTGGCTGACGATGGCCGCGGCGATCCGCGCCGGCGTCGAGCAGGACGGCTGCGACGCGGTGCTGGTGCTGCACGGCACCGACACCCTGGCCTACAGCGCCGCGGCGCTGAGCTTTCTGCTGCTGGGCCTGCCGGTGCCCGTGGTGCTGACCGGCTCCATGCGCCCGGCCGGCGCCCCGGACAGCGACGCCTGGGGCAACCTGTTCGGCGCCATGCAGGCGCTGCACCAGGGCGTCGCCGCCGGCGTGCACCTGTATTTCAACGGCCGGCTGATGCAGGGCAACCGGGTCAGCAAGCTCGGCAGCGCGGTGTTCGACGCCTTCAGCGAACTGCCGCGCCGGCGCAGCGCCGCCCGGGCCGGGGCGATTCCCGCCGAGCTCGATTACCGCCAGCCGCGCCAGCCGGTGAGCCTGGCGGTGCTGCCCCTCTATCCCGGCATCCAGGCCGCCCAGGTCGAGGCCCTGCTGGCCAGCGGCGTGCGCGGGCTGCTGCTGGAATGCTACGGCAGCGGCACCGGGCCGTCGGACGATGCCGCGCTGCTCGCCGCCCTGCAGAGCGCCCACGACCGTGGCGTGGTGCTGGCCGCGATCAGCCAGTGCCCCCATGGCCATGTCGAGTTCGCCACCTATGCCGCGGGCAGCCGCCTGGCCAGCACCGGCCTGGTCTCGGCCGGCGGCATGACCCGCGAGGCGGCCCTGGGCAAGCTGTTCGCCCTGCTCGGCGCCGGCCTCTCCCAGGCCGAGGTCGAATCCTGGTTCGCCCTCGACCTGTGCGGCGAGAACGCCGACTGAGGCCGGCACGGCCCCGGGTCGGCTCGCCGCCGGCTGCGGGGCTGCGCCCGACTCCCGGGCTTGCACGGCGTCCGCAAGAGTCTCAGGATGAGAAATTGCAGCTACAGGAGGTTGTCCGATGGCCGTTCGCATTCCCGTTGAGATCCGCCCGGTCGGCGCCGCCGACCAGGCCGCCTGGCTGCCGCTCTGGCAGGGCTACCAGCGCTTCTACATGACCGAGATTCCCACCGCCGCCAGCGAGCAGGCCTGGCAGCGCTTCCTCGACCCCGCCGAACCCATGCATGCCGCCCTCGCCTGGCACGAGGACAAGGCCATCGGCCTGGTGCACTGGGTCTACCACCGCTCCAGCTGGACGGTCGGCGACTACTGCTACCTGCAGGACCTGTTCATCGCCAAGGACGTGCGCAGCAGCGGCATCGGCCGCCAGCTGATCGAGCATGTCTACGACCAGGCCCGCCAGCGCGAATGCGCCCGGGTGTACTGGCTGACCCATGAGAGCAACAGCCGCGCCATGCTGCTGTACGAGCGCATCGCCGAGCGCTCCGGCTTCGTCCAGTACCGCAAGCTGCTGGGCTGAGCGAGGCCGCCATGGCGAGTGCCCCGCTACTGCACTGGCAACCGGCCAAGGCCCCCAGCCGCCACGCCTTGAGCGGCAAGCGGGTGCGCCTGGAGCCCCTCGACCCGGGCCGCCACGGCGACCACCTGTGGCAGGCCCTGCACGGCCCCGAGGCCGACCCGCGGCTGTGGGACTACATGGCGTTCGGCCCTTTCGCCAGCCGCCCGGCCTTCGATGCCTGGCTGCAGGGCAACCAGGCCAGCGAAGACCCGCTGTACTTCACGGTAATCGACCTGGCCAGCGGCCGCGCCCAAGGCCTGCTCAGCTTCCTCAACATAGTCCCGACGCACGGCCGCATCGAGGTCGGCAATATCTGCTTCGGCCGCACCCTGCAACGCAGCGCGCAGGCCACCGAGACCCTCCACCTGTTCGCCGGCTACGCCTTCGAGCTGGGCTACCGGCGCCTGGAATGGAAATGCGATGCGCAGAACATCCGCTCCCGGCAGGCCGCCGAGCGCTTCGGCTTCGCCTACGAGGGCCTGTTCCGCCAGCACATGGTGATCAAGCAGCGCAATCGCGACACCGCCTGGTACGCCCTGCTCGACGGCGACTGGCCGGCCATCGGCCTGGCCTGCCAGCGCTGGCTGGCCCCGGACAACTTCGACGCCGAAGGCCGGCAGCGGCGCCGGCTGGCGGAGCTGCGTCGGCGCGATCCGGCCGAATAACGTCCCTAGAACACCGACCAGCCGATGCGCTGGCTGAGCAGCTCCAACGCGGCCATGCCGGCCAGGGAGTTGCCGGCGGCGTTCAGCTCCGGCGACCAGACGCAGACGCTGAAACGCCCCGGCACCACCGCGACTATGCCGCCGCCCACCCCGCTCTTGCCCGGCAGGCCGACCCGATAGGCGAAGTTACCGGCCTCGTCGTACAGGCCGCTGGTGGCCATGATGGCGTTGACCTGCTTGGTCTGCCGCGGTGTGAGAATCTGCTCGCCGCTGTGCTTGCAGAAACCGTCGTTGGCCAGGAAACAGAAGGCCCGGGCCAGATCGGCGCAGCTCATGCGCAGCGCGCAGTGGCTGAAATAGCTGCGCAGCACCGCCTCGACCTCGTTATGGAAGTTGCCGAAGGCCTGCATCAGGTAGGCCATGGCGGCGTTGCGTGCGCGGTGCTGGTATTCCGAATCGGCCACCCGGTTGTCGATCACCAGCTCCGGGTTGCCGGACAGGCGCCTGACGAAGTCGCGCATCGACAGCGCCGGCGCGGCGAAGCGCGACTGGTTGATGTCGCAGATCACCAGGGCGCCGGCGTTGATGAAGGGGTTGCGCGGTCGCCCGCGTTCGAACTCCAGCTGCACCAGCGAGTTGAACGGCTGCCCGGAGGGTTCGTGGCCCAGGCGTTGCCAGATCGCCTCGCCGGAATGGTCGATGGCCTGAACCAGGCTGAACACCTTGGAGATGCTCTGGATCGAGAAGGCCGTGCGCGCATCGCCGGCGCAGAACAGCTCGCCGTCGTTGCTGTACACCGCAATGCCCAGCTGACGAGGCTCGACGCTGGCCAGCGCGGGGATATAGCCGGCCACCTGGCCCTGGCCGATCAACGGGCGGACTTCATCGAGGATATCGTTCAACAGCGCTTGCATGTTCGGCCTCGCAGCGGGGCCCGGGCGGCGCCCGGGCTACCGCTGCTAGACGAACGGCGACGGCGCCGAATCACACCGCGCTCAGAACTTGGCGGGGCGCAATACCTCGACCTCGGCCAGGTAGCAGATCATCGCGTAGTCGGCGTAGTAGCGCTGCTGCAGGTGCCCGGCCAGCTGCTCGGCCCGCTCGCGGGCGCAGATGATCTCTACGCGGATATTGCCTTCGGTGTCCCAGCCGGCGCTGCGCACGCCGTGGGCGCCGCGACCACGGGCATCGGTGACGGTCCAGCCGGGGGCGCCCAGGTGCTCCAGGTCGGCCACCAGCTTCTTCTCCAGGGCCGCCTCGCAGATCACGGTGAGCAGGGTACGGGTCGATGCATTCATGTCAGAGCCCCCAGGCGATGAGTTTTTCGGCCAGCGCGTGATAGAGCGGAATGCCGATCAGGATATTGAAGGGGAAGGTGATCCCCAAGGACGCGGTCAAGGATAACGACGGATTGGCCTGGGGCAACGCCAGACGCAGGGCCGCCGGCACGGCGATATAGGAGGCCGACGCGGCCAGGGTGGCGAGCATGGCGGTGCCGCCCACCGACAGGTCCATGAAACAACCCAGCAAGGCACCGATCAGCGCGCCGAGCAGCGGCATCAACAGGGCGAAGGTCGCCAGGCGCAGGCCGAACTGCTTGAGCGAACCCAGCTGGCCGGAGGCGATCAGGCCCATCTCCAGCAGGAAGAACGCCAGCACCGGCTTGAACATGCTGGTGTACAGCGGCTCCAGTGGCTTGATCGCTTCCTTGCCGGCCACCGCGCCGATGATCAGGCCGCCGAGCAGCAGCATGATGCTCTTGCCGAGGAAGATCTCCCGGCCCAGCTCGCCCCAGTGGGTGTCACGGCTGATGCCCTTGGCCAGGATGATGCCGACCAGAATCGCCGGAACCTCGAGGATGGCCACGAACAGCGGCATGTAGCTCTCGAAGGCGATCTCCCGCGAGACCATGTAGGCGACCACCACGGCGAAGGTACCGGCACTGACCGAGCCGTAGTGGGCCGCCACCGCCGCCGCGTTGATGCGGTCGAAGCGCAGGCCGCGCAGCATCACGAAGGCCAGCAGCGGCAGGCCGATGCCCAGCAGCAGCACCAGCGCCGACTGGCCGAGCAGTTGCGCGCTGGCCTGCTCGGCCAGCTCCACCCCGCCGTGCAGGCCGATGGCCAGCAGCAGCACGATCGACAGGGTTTCATACAGCGCCGGCGGCAGCTTCAGCTCGCTCTTCAGCAGGCCGGCGGCCAGACCGAAGACGAAGAACAACACTACGGGATCGATACCCATCTCACGCTCCTGAATCGGCCGATACCCATCGACCGGGCAAAAAAAGGGAGCCTTGCGGCTCCCAGAGGACTCACTCGTTACAAGACGTTGGAAAGCCTAGATGACGATACATGTCGCGGCCTTCACTCGATCTCGATCAATACTTCGCCCGGGTTGACCCGGTCGCCCTTGGCCACATGCACGGCCTTGACGGTGCCGGCGATTGGCGCCTGCACCTCGGTTTCCATCTTCATCGCCTCGGTGATCAACACCGCCTGGCCGGCCTTGACCGCATCGCCCTCCTTGACCAGGACCTCGACGATGTTGCCCGGCATGCTGGTGCTGACGTCACCCGGCGCGCTGGTCTGCTTGCGCTTGCCACCCGCGCCTGCGACGAACTCGTTGAGCGGCTCGAACACCACCTCCTCCGGCACCCCGTCGATGGACAGGTAGAAGTGACGCTTGCCCTCGCCCTTGACGCCGACACCGGTGATGTCGACCCGGTAGCTCTCGCCGTGCACGTCGACCACGAACTCGGTGGGCACGCCCTCACCGCCCGCCCGGGCCACGCCGCCGGCCTCGGGGATCGGCAGCAGCACCTCGGGGGTCAGGCTGCCGGCCTCGCGCTCCTCGAGGAACTTGCGGCCGATGTCGGGGAACATGGCGTAGGTCAGCACGTCCTCCTCGCTCTTGGCCAGGGCGCCGATTTCGCCGCGCAGCTTGGCCATCTCCGGCTTGAGCAGGTCGGCCGGGCGCACGTCGATCACCTCTTCGCTGCCGATCGCCTGCTTGCGCAGCTGCTCGTTGATCTTGCCCGGCGCCAGGCCGTAGCGGCCCTGCAGGTAGAGCTTGACCTCGTTGGTGATGGTCTTGTAGCGCTCGCCGGCCAGTACGTTGAACACCGCCTGGGTGCCGACGATCTGCGAGGTCGGGGTGACCAGCGGCGGGAAGCCGAGGTCCTCGCGCACCCGCGGGATCTCCGCGAACACCTCGTCGATGCGGTCCAGGGCGCCCTGCTCCTTGAGCTGGTTGGCCAGGTTGGACATCATCCCGCCCGGCACCTGGTTGACCTGCACCCGGGTATCGACCCCGGTGAATTCGCTCTCGAACTGGTGGTACTTCTTGCGCACCCCGTAGAAGTACAGGCCGATCTCCTGCAGCAGCTCCAGGTCCAGGCCGGTGTCGTACTCGCTGCCCTTGAGCGCGGCGACCATCGACTCGGTGCCCGGGTGGCTGGTGCCCCAGGCCATGCTGGAGATGGCCGTGTCGATATGGTCGGCGCCGGCCTCGATCGCCTTGAGCTGGCACATGGCGCCCAGGCCCGCGGTGTCGTGGCTGTGGATAAACACCGGCAGGTCGACCTCGGCCTTGAGCGCCTTGACCAGGTCGAAGGCCGCATAGGGGGTCATCAGACCGGCCATGTCCTTGATCGCCACCGAGTCGATGCCCATGGCCTGCATGGCCTGGGCCTGTTTGACGTAGGCCTCGACCGTGTGCACCGGGCTGACGGTGTAGGCCAGAGTGCCCTGGGCATGCTTGCCGGCGGCCTTCACCGCCTCGATCGACACGCGCAGGTTACGCACGTCGTTCATCGCGTCGAAGATGCGGAACACGTCGATGCCGTTGACCGCCGCCTTGGCCACGAAGGCCTTGACCACGTCGTCGCTGTAGTGGCGGTAGCCGAGCAGGTTCTGTCCGCGCAGGAGCATCTGCAGGCGGGTGTTGGGCAGCGCCGCCTTGAGCTGGCGCAGGCGCTCCCAGGGGTCTTCCTTGAGGAAGCGGATGCAGGCGTCGAAGGTCGCGCCGCCCCAGACTTCCAGGGACCAGTAGCCGACCCTGTCGAGCTTGTCGCAGATCGGCAGCATGTCTTCGGTGCGCATGCGCGTGGCCAGCAGCGACTGGTGGGCGTCGCGCAGGATGGTATCGGTGACGGTGATCTTCTTGCTCATGTTCTGATCCTTCCCTTACAGGCCAGCGTGGGCCGCGATGGCAGTGGCGATGGCGATGGCCAGGTGCGACGGGTTGCGTTTGATCGAGTACTCGGTCAGCTCCGGGTGACTCTCGACGAAGCTGGTATTGAACTGACCGCTGCGGAACTCCGGGTTGCGCAGGATTTCCTGGTAGTAGGCGGCGGTGGTCTTGACCCCCTGCACGCGCATGTCGTCCAGGGCGCGCAGGCCGCGGTCCATCGCCTCCTCCCAGGTCAGCGCCCAGACGATCAGCTTCAGGCACATCGAGTCGTAGTAGGGCGGAATGGTGTAGCCGGTGTAGATCGCCGTATCGGTGCGCACGCCGGGGCCGCCGGGGGCGTAGTAGCGGGTGATCTTGCCGAAGCTGGGCAGGAAGTTGTTCTTCGGGTCCTCGGCGTTGATGCGGAACTGCAGGGCGAAGCCGCGGTGGATGATGTCTTCCTGCTTGACCGACAGCGGCAGGCCGCTGGCGATGCGGATCTGCTCGCGGACGATGTCGATACCGGTGATTTCCTCGGTGATGGTGTGCTCCACCTGCACCCGGGTGTTCATCTCCATGAAGTACACCTCGCCCTCGGCCAGGAGGAACTCCACGGTACCGGCGTTCTCGTAGCCCACCGCCTGGGCCGCGCGCACCGCCAGATCGCCGATATAGGCGCGCTGCTCGGGGGTCAACTGCGGGCTGGGGGCGATCTCGATGAGCTTCTGGTTGCGTCGCTGGATCGAGCAGTCGCGCTCGTACAGGTGCACGGTGTTGCCCAGGCTGTCGGCGAGGATCTGCGCCTCGATGTGCTTGGGGTTGACGATGCACTTCTCGAGGAATACCTCGGCGCTGCCGAAGGCCTTGGTCGCCTCGGAGATCACCCGCGGGTAGGCCTGTTCCAGCTCCTCGCGGCTGTTGCAGCGACGGATGCCGCGGCCGCCGCCGCCGGAGGTGGCCTTGAGCATCACCGGGTAGCCGATGCGCTCGCCTTCGCGCAGCGCCTCGGCCAGGTCGGCGACGTTGCCCTCGGTGCCCGGGGTGACCGGCACCCCGGCCTTGATCATGCTGCGACGGGCCTCGGTCTTGTCGCCCATGCGACGGATCACTTCGGCGCTCGGGCCTATGAACTTGATCCCGCGTTCGGCGCAGATCTCCGCCAGTTCGGCGTTCTCCGACAGGAAACCGTAGCCCGGATGCAGGGCGTCGCAGCCGGTTTCCACCGCCAGGTTGACCAGCTTGCGCGGGTTCAGGTAGCCGGCCAGCGGATCGTCGCCGATGCCGTGGGCCTCGTCCGCACGCTTGACGTGCAGCGCCATGCGGTCGGCGTCGGAGTAGATGGCCACCGAGCGGATGCCCATCTCGGCGCAGGCACGCACGATGCGCACGGCAATCTCACCACGGTTGGCAATCAGGATTTTCTTGATCACAAGCTTTTTCCTCGGCCAGGCTCTGATAGATCGGTTGCAAGCGCAGCGGCCACGCCGGGCTGCGCGTGACCGCCTGCTGGCGGCCGCACGGTTACCCTACGCCGATCAACGAATTACCTAAAATCAATAATAATTTGATTGGCTATAAGCAAAAGCTAATACATTCTAGGCGACGCCCCGAGAGGCTCCGCCACGAAGACTCGCCAGACGAGGTAAAAAGTGCGTAAGTCGTTGATGCGCATGACATTGCGCCAGCTGCAGGTATTCCGTTCGGTGTGCCAGCAGCGCTCCTACAGCCGCGCCGCCGAGGAGATGTCGCTGACCCAGCCGGCGGTCAGCCTGCAGATCCGCCAGCTGGAGGAGCTGCTCGGCCAGCCGCTGTTCGACTACGTCGGCAAGAAGCTGCACCTGACCGACGCCGCCGAGGCCCTGCAGCGGGCCAGCGCCGATATCTTCGGCCGCCTGGAGAGCCTGGACATGCAGTTGACCGACCTGCAGGGCTCGCTGCAGGGGCAGCTGAGCCTGGCGGTCGAATCCAGCGCGAAGTACTTCGTGCCGCACCTGTTCGCCGCTTTTCGCCGCGAGTACCCCGAAGTCAATCTGCAGCTGGTGGTGGTCAATCACGCCCAGGCGCTCAAGCGCCTGAGCGCCAACCGCGACGACCTGCTGATCATGTCCCTGGTGCCGTCGGACATGGCCCTGGAGTTCCTGCCCTTCCTCAACAACCCCATAGTCGCGGTGGCGCCGCCCCAGCATCCGCTCTGTGCCCGCGAGCAGCTGAGCCTGCAGGACCTCAGCGCCTGGCCGCTGCTGGTGCGCGAACCCGGCTCCGGCACCCGCCGCGCCTGCGAGGAATACTGCCACCAGAAACGCGCGCACTTCGCCCAGACCCTGGAAGTGGGCTCCATGGAGGCACAGGCCGAGGGGGTGATCGCCGGCCTCGGCCTGGCCCTGCTGCCGCGTCACGCGGTGCGCCGCGAACTGGCCCAGGGGGTGCTGCAGGAACTGGCGGTGACCGAGCTGCCGCTGATGCGCAGCTGGTGCCTGGCGCATCCGCGGGGCAAGTACCTGTCGCCGGTGGCCCAGGCCTTCTTCGCCTTCGTGCGCAGCCAGCGCAGCCAGATCAACGCCCTGGCCGAGCGCTTCGCGGCTCCAGGGCCTGGGCTGCCGCCAGGTAGTTAGCGGCGATCAGCTCGGGATAGTCGGACAACTCCTGCTGCAGCAGGCGCTGTTCGGCGTAGCTCTCGATGGCCCGACGGTAGCTCATGCGCCGTTGGTCCAGCAGCTTGCGACGGGTCTTGGCATCGAGCTTGGCGTACGGCTGCGCTTCATCCACATGGCGAGACATGGTGTGACTCCCAGGCTGACTCTCGGAAGCCTCAGCATGGCCGCACGCCGTGACGCTTTGACGGCGAAACGATGACGCCGGGATGACCATGGCCCGCGGGCCATGGACGACGGCGTCTAGTGCTCCTCGACCGCCTTCACCGACTTGGGCGACAGGCGCAGGCTGCGCAGGCTGCGTTTGACGCTCTTGAGGTGGTTGACCAGGCTCGGGCCGCGGGCCATGGCCACCCCCATGGCGAGCACGTCGATCACCACCAGGTGGGCGATGCGCGAGGTCAGCGGGGTGTAGATCTCGGTGTCTTCCTGTACGTCGATGGCCAGGTTGACCGTGGCCAGGTCGGCCAGCGGCGTCTGGCTCGGACACAGGGTGATCAGGGTGGCGCCGGTCTCGCGCACCAGGTTGGCGGTGATCAGCAGGTCCTTGGAGCGGCCGGACTGGGAGATGCAGATGGCCACATCGGTGGGCTTCAGGGTCACCGCGCTCATCGCCTGCATGTGCGGGTCGGAGTAGGCCGCGGCCGTCAGCAACAGGCGGAAGAACTTGTGCTGGGCGTCCGCCGCCACCGCGCCGGAGGCGCCGAAGCCGTAGAACTCCACGCGCTGGGCCTGGGCGCAGGCGGCGATGGCCTGCTGCAGCGCCTGGGGGTCGAGGTGCTCGCGCACCTCCATCAGGGTGTGCAGGGTGGTGTCGAAGATCTTCAGGCTGAAGTCGGCGACCGAGTCGTCCTCATGGATGGCGAACTGGCCGAAGCTGGCGCCGGCGGCCAGGCTCTGCGCCAGCTTGAGCTTGAGGTCCTGGAAGCCGCCGCAGCCGATGGCCCGGCAGAAACGCACGATGGTCGGCTCGCTGATGCCGACGCTATGTGCCAGTTCGGCCATGGAGCTGTGCATCACCGCCGCCGGATCGAGCAGGACATGGTCGGCGACCTTGAGCTCCGACTTGCGTAACAGGTGGCGGGACTGGGCGATGTGCTGCAACAAATTCACAAGATTAGGCTCGGCTGAAAGGATGACAAATCCGTCGGCGTCCCCTCCTCCGAATGGCGACTCGGTTATGATCGGGGGCACGCCGGGTTGTAGTGACCTTGTAGTTATACTACATGGCCGGCGCCCCCGCACGGCCAAACCGAGTCGGAGTTCCTGCTTTGAGCATTTCCTGTGACATGCTGGTCTTTGGCGGCACCGGCGACCTCGCCCTGCACAAGCTGCTGCCCGCGCTCTACCACCTGCATCGCGACGGGCGCCTGCACGCCGACATGCGCATCCTCGCCCTGGCCCGCAGCCCGCACAGCCGCGCCGCCTACCAGGCCCTGGCCGAACGCCGCTGCCGGGCCCAGGTGGCGCGGGCCGACTTCGACGAAGCCAGCTGGCAAGGCTTCGCCGCGCGCCTCGACTACTTCGCCATGGACGCCGGACAGAGCGCCGACTTCGGCCGCCTGGCCAAGCACCTGGGGCAGGCCGAGGAGCGGGTGCGGGTCTATTACCTGGCCACCGCGCCGGACCTGTTCGAGGACATCGCCGCCCACTTGCAGATCGCCGGCCTGGCCGGCCCCCGGGCGCGCATCGTGCTGGAGAAGCCGATCGGCCACTCGCTGGAGTCGGCCCAGGCGATCAACGCCGCGATCGGCGCGGTGTTCGACGAGCCGCGGGTGTTCCGCATCGACCACTACCTGGGCAAGGAAACCGTGCAGAACCTGATGGCGCTGCGCTTCGCCAACGCCCTGTTCGAGCCGGTCTGGCGCGCCGGGCATATCGATCACGTGCAGATCAGCGTGTGCGAGACCCTGGGCGTGGAGAACCGCGGCGGCTACTACGACCACGCCGGGGCCATGCGCGACATGATCCAGAACCACCTGCTGCAACTGCTCTGCCTGGTGGCCATGGAGGCGCCGGTGCGCTTCGATGCCGAGGCGGTACGCAACGAGAAGGTGAAGATCCTCGAGGCCCTCAAGCCGATCTCCGGTCTCGACGTGCAGGACAAGACCGTGCGCGGCCAGTACACCGCCGGCAAGATCGGCGGCCAGGAGGTGCCGGCCTACTACTTCGAGAAGCAGGTGGACAACGACAGCGACACCGAGACCTTCGTCGCCATCCAGGTGGAGATCGACAACTGGCGCTGGGCCGGCGTGCCCTTCTACCTGCGCACCGGCAAGCGCATGGCGCGCAAGGCCTCGGAGATCCTCATCCAGTTCAAGCCGGTGCCGCACCGCCTGTTCGGCGACGGCGAAGCCAACCGCCTGCTGATCCGCCTGCAACCGGAGGAGCGCATCAGCCTGCAGCTGATGGCCAAAAACCCCGGCAAGGGCATGCGCCTGAAGCCGGTGGAGCTGGACCTCAACCTGGCCAACGCCTTCAGCAAGCAGCGCCGCTGGGATGCCTACGAGCGCCTGCTGCTGGACGTGATCGAAGGCGATTCGACGCTGTTCATGCGCCGCGACGAGGTGGAGGCCGCCTGGCAGTGGATCGACCCGATCATCCAGGGCTGGCACCAGCACTACCAGAGCCCGCGCCCCTATGCAGCCGGCAGCAACGGCCCGGAGCAGTCGCAGAGCCTGCTGGAGCGCCACGCGCGGCAGTGGGCGGACTGAGCCGCGGCCAGTGCGGCGCCCTCAGGCCGTGACCGCCAGCGTTCGCCGGAAGTACAGCGGCAGCAGGACCAGCACCCCGGCCCCCAGCGCCCCGGCGACGAGGAACAGGCCGGCATAGCCCAGCCAGGCCGCCAGCACGCCGCTGGCCGCGCCGACCAGCCCGCCCAGCAGCAGCTGCGCCGAGGCCTGCAGGGTGAAGTCGGCGCCCTCGTGCTCGGCGCGACACTGGCGCATCATCGCGGCGAACAGCGCCACCGTGGACATGCCGTCGGCCGCCTGCTCGAACAGCGCCAGGCCATAGACCAGGGCGTGATTGTCGCCGGCCTGCACCAGTGCGGCCATGGCGGCGATACCCAGGGCCTGCAGCGCGCCGAACAACAACAGCGCCCGCAACACGCCGAGGCGCGCGTAGAGCAGGCCGCCGAGCAGCGCCCCGGCGATGCCCACCAGGCTGCTGAGCAGGGTCAGCCGGCCCAGTTCGGCATTGCTCCAGCCCTGGTCCACCAGCATCGGCTTGATCATCGGCGAACCCAGGGCATCGCCGAGCTTGAAGCTCAGCAGCACCGCCAGCCACAACCACATGCCCGGCTGCGCCAACAGGCCGCGGTAGTGGCGCAGCAGCAGGCCGGCCCCCGGCGGCTCGGCCAGCGCCGGGCGAAAGGGCAGCTGCCGGCGCTCGGCGAAACGCCAGATCGGCAGCAGAGTCAACAGCAGCGACAGCACCAACAGGCCCATCGACAACGACCAGCCGACGCTGTCGTACACCAGCAGCAGGCCGCTGCCGCTGACCAGCATGCCGACCTTGTAGCCGCCCACCTGCAGGCTGTTGCCCAGGCCGCGCCAGCGCTCGCTGAGCAGGCGCACGGTGAGGCCGTCGGTGGCGATGTCCTGGGTCGCGGCCGCCAGGTTGACCAGCAGCAACAGCCCCAGCAGCAGCGGCAGCTGGCTGCCGAATAGCGCGGCCGGCGACAACAGCGCCAGGGCCGCGACGACCAGGGCGATGCCGCCCTGCAGCGGCAGTATCCAGCCGCGGTGGTGGCCGAGCCGCGGCGAGGCCAGGCGATCGACCCAGGGCGCCCACAGCACCTTGAGCAACCAGGGCAGGGCCAGCAGCTTGAGCAGGCCGATCAGCGCCAGGTCGACACCGTGCTGGCGCAGCAGCACCGGCAGGGAATGGGCGATCAGCCCCGAGGGCAGGCCCTGGGCGCAGTAGAGCGAGGCCAGCAGCAGCAGGGTGGCGTTGGCCGGGCGATCCGGGGAAACGAGACGATGGGTCGGCATGGCCGGCTCAGCACAGCAGCGCGGCTTGCTCGCGCAGCAGCTGGGCGAAGGCCGACGCCTCCACCGGCCGGCTGATCAGGTAGCCCTGCAGCTCGTCGCAGTGCTGGGCCTTGAGGAAGTCCATCTGCGCCTGGGTCTCCACCCCCTCGGCGACCACCTTCAGCTCCAGGCCGTGGGCCATGGCGATGATCGCCCGGGTGATGGCCGCATCCTCGCCGCCGGCCGCCAGGTCGCGGATGAAGCTCTGGTCGATCTTCACGTAGTCCACCGGGAAACGCTTGAGGTAGCTGAGCGAGGAATAGCCGGTGCCGAAGTCGTCGATCGCCAGCTTGACCCCCAGGTCGCGCAGCTGCTGGAAGGTGGCGATGACGCTCTCGACGTTGTCCAGCAGCTGGCTCTCGGTCAGCTCCAGCTCCAGCAGGTGCGGCGCCAGGCCGCTCTCCTCCAGCACCTGGCGCACCAGGCTGGTCAGGTTGCCCTGGCGCAGCTGATGCACCGACAGGTTCACCGATACGCGGATCTCCGCCAGGCCCTGGTGCTGCCACTGGCGCGCCTGCTGGCAGGCCTGGCGCAGCACGAACTCGCCGATCGGCGCGATCAGCCCGGTTTCCTCGGCCAGGCTGATGAACTCGCCCGGCGGCACCAGCCCGAGGCTCGGATGACGCCAGCGTACCAGCGCCTCGGCGGCCTTGACGCTGTCGTCGGCCAGGCACAGCTTGGGCTGGTAGAACACCTCCAGCTGGCCCTCGTCGATCGCCTTGCGCAGCTGGTTCTCCAGCTGCAGGCGCTCCAGGGTGCAGGCCTGCAGGTTGTCGGTGAAGAACTGGAAGGTGTTGCCGCCCAGGTGCTTGGCATGCTGCATGGCCATGTTGGCCTGGCTGATCAGCGCGGAGATTTCCCGCGCGTTGTCCGGCAGCAGGCTGATGCCGATCGAGGCGCTGATCACCAGTTCCTGGTCGCCGACTACCAGCGGCAGGCGCAGCTTGGCCAGCAGGCGGCTGGCCATGCGCGCCAGGCTCGACAGGCTGCCGTAGGAATCGAGCAGCACGGCGAACTCGTCGCTGGACAGCCGGGCGATGCAATCCGCCTCGGGAGCGGCCTGGGTCAGGCGCTGGCTCATCTGGCGCAACAGCTGGTCGGCCAGGTCGTGGCCGAGGCTGTCGTTGAGCAGCTTGAAGCGATCCAGGTCGATATGCAGCAGGGCCAGGCTGCGGCGGTTCTGCCGGGCACGCTGGGCGGCCTCGTGCAGGCGCTGCTTGAACAGGCTGCGGTTGGCCAGACCGGTCAGCTCGTCGTAGTGCGACAGGTAGCGCAGGCGCTCCTCGGTCTCGCGCCGCGCCGACAGGTCGGCGAAGAAGCCGACTATGTGGCTGACCTGGCCCTTGGCGTCGCGCACCACCTTGAGCTGCAGCCACTGCGGGTACAGTTCGCCGTTCTTGCGCGTCTCGACCAGCTCGCCCTGCCAACTGCCGAGGGCCTCCAGCTGCGGGCGGATCATCTGGTACTGGCGGCGCGACTCGCGGCTGCTGATCAGGGTCGCCGCGTTCTGCCCGACCAGTTCGTCCTCGCGGTAGCCGGTGACCTGGAGGAAGGCCTGGTTGGCCGCCAGCAGGCGGTAGTGCGGGTCGAGGATGACGATGCCCTCGCTGGCCGCATCGAACACCGTGGCGGCCAGCCGCTGCTGCTCCTCCAGGCGCTTGCGCGCGCTGATGTCGCGGCGCGTGCCGAGCATGCGCAGCACCCGTCCCTGGGCATCGCGTTCCACCGCCCGGCCGCGATCCTCGATCCACACCCAGTGGCCGCGGGCGTGCTGGATGCGGTACTCGATCTGATAGCCGTCGCTGCGTCCCTTGAGGTGCTCGACCAGGGCCCGGCGCAGCAGCGGCAGGTCCTCAGGGTGCAGCCGTGGTTTGAGGTCGCGCAGCATGATCTGCACGGCCTCCGGCTCCAGGCCGAACAGCTCCTTGAGGTGCGAGTGGTGCACCTCGTCGGTTTGCAGGTTCCAGTCCCACAGTCCCAGCTCGCTGGCCTCCAGGGCCAGGGCCAGGCGCGCCTGGCTCTTGCCCAAGGCCTGGGTGGCGGCATCCAGCTCCAGGGTGCGCTCGGCCACGCGCAGCTCCAGCTCGCCATGGGCCTCGCGCAGCTCGTGCTCGGCCCGACGGCGCTGCTCCACCTCCCGCGCCAGCTCGGCGTTGAGGTTCTCGGCCTGCTGCTTGGCGTGCTCCAGGTTGTCGATCAGCGCCTGGTTCTGGAAGCGCTGCAACAGGCTGCGTTGCACCAGGCGGTTGACCTGCCAGGCCACCACCAGCAGGGCCAGGGCCAGGATCACCCCGAGCAGGCCCCAGCCGCGCAGCAACTGGTGCTCGCTCAGCAGCAGGTAGGCCAGGGTCGGCACCAGGCAGGGCAAGGCGAAGGTCAGGAAGGCCGTCAGGTTGATGGCATAGGCGACGCTGGCGGAGAGGATCGCCGCGGAAATCAGGCCGTAGAGCAGGGCCTGCTGGAAGAACTCGTCGGCCGGCACCAGGGCGATGGCGGCGAAGGCCAGGGTCAGGCCGGAAGCCGCGGCACCGAACAGGAAACGCCAGCGCCAGTGCGGCAGGGCCTGGCGGCTCGACGGCGCCAGGTTGAAGGCCTGCACCTGAACCAGGCGCAACAGCGCCAGCAGCACCAGCCAGACCAGCCAGCCGCCGAGCAGCAGCCGGGTCTGCGGGGACCACAGCAGATAGGTGCAGGCCAAGCCGTTGAGCAGCATCAACAGGGTCGGCGCCCGCGAGCCCTGATAGAGCAGGCGGGTGCGCTCGACGGCGATCTGCGTGGCGAACTGGCGGTGGATCGAACTGCTGCTGTCGAGCGGTGGCTCCGCGAGGGCGGCGTTTGGCGTGGCTGTCATAGGCGATGTTCTTGTAGTGGTTGCCTAGGCGTCGGCGGAGCATACCCGAGCTAGACGCCTTGCCCAAGCGACCAGAGCGCATTTTCCGACGCCTGCCCCCACACCTGCACCCGCGCTCGGCCAGGCAAGCGGCGGTCGCCAGGTTGACCCGCCGGTCGTCCGCCATCGCCTGCCGGCGGCGGCGGTTTGCCCTGCTGGGCCCCGCCCCCTAGAATGCCGCGATGCGCGACGATCTCTCCCTTCTGCTCAACTCCCTCAACGATGCCCAACGCCAGGCCGTGGCCGCCGGCCTGGGCCGTCAGTTGGTCCTGGCCGGCGCCGGCTCCGGCAAGACCCGGGTGCTGGTGCACCGCATCGCCTGGCTGATCCAGGTCGAGGGTGCCTCGCCCCACAGCGTGCTGTCGGTGACCTTCACCAACAAGGCCGCCGCCGAGATGCGCGCGCGCATCGAACAGATGCTCGGCCTGAATCCGGCCGGCATGTGGGTCGGCACCTTCCACGGCCTGGCCCACCGCCTGCTGCGCGCCCACTGGCAGGAGGCCGGGCTGGCCGAGAACTTCCAGATCCTCGACTCCGACGACCAGCAGCGCCTAGTCAAGCGGGTGATCCGCGAGCTGGGCCTGGACGAGCAGCGCTGGCCGGCGCGCCAGGCCCAGTGGTTTATCAACGGGCAGAAGGACGAAGGTCTGCGTCCGCAGCACATCCAGCCCGGCGGCGACCTGTTCCTCGCCACCATGCTGAAGATCTACGAGGCCTACGAGGCGGCCTGCGCCCGCGCCGGGGTCATCGACTTCTCCGAGCTGCTGCTGCGCGCCCTGGACCTGTGGCGCGACAAGCCCGGCCTGCTCGAGCACTACCAGCGGCGCTTCCGCCACATCCTGGTGGACGAGTTCCAGGACACCAACGCCGTGCAGTACGCCTGGCTGCGCCTGCTCGCCAAGGGCGGCGACAGCCTGATGGTGGTGGGCGACGACGACCAGTCGATCTACGGCTGGCGCGGCGCGCGGATCGAGAACATCCAGCAGTTCTCCGACGACTTCAAGGACGCCGAGGTGATCCGCCTGGAGCAGAACTACCGCTCCACCGCCGGCATCCTCAAGGCCGCCAACGCTCTGATCGCCCACAACCAGGGGCGCCTGGGCAAGGAACTGTGGACCGAGGGCGGCGACGGCGAGCCGATCAGCCTGTACGCGGCGTTCAACGAGCACGACGAGGCGCGCTACGTGGTCGAATCGATCGAGGACGCCCTGCGCAAGGACGGCCTCAGGCGCAGCGAGATCGCCATCCTCTATCGCTCCAACGCCCAGTCGCGGGTGCTGGAGGAGGCCCTGCTACGCGAGAAGATCCCCTACCGCATCTACGGCGGCCAGCGCTTCTTCGAGCGCGCCGAGATCAAGAACGCCATGGCCTACCTGCGCCTGCTCGACGGCCGCGGCAACGACGCGGCGCTGGAACGAGTGGTCAACGTGCCGGCCCGCGGCATCGGCGAGAAGACCGTCGAGGCGATCCGCGAATACGCCCGCGGCCACGAGGTGTCGATGTGGGAGGCGGTGCGCCTGATGCTGGCCGGCAAGGCCCTGCCCGGCCGCGCGGCCGGCGCCCTGGCCGGCTTTGTCGAGCTGATCGACAACCTCGCCGCCAAGGTACTGGAGATGCCGCTGCACCTGATGACCCAGACGGTCATCGAGCAGAGCGGGCTGATCGCCTACCACCAGGCGGAAAAGGGCGAGAAGGCCCAGGCGCGCATCGAGAACCTCGAGGAACTGGTCAGCGCCGCACGCGCCTTCGATAACGACGAAGACGACGAGCTGACCCCGCTGCAGGCCTTCCTGAGCCACGCCTCGCTGGAGGCCGGCGACACCCAGGCGGCGGAGAACGAGGACAGCGTGCAGCTGATGACCCTGCACAGCGCCAAGGGCCTGGAGTTCCCCCAGGTGTTTCTGGTGGGCATGGAGGAAGGCCTGTTCCCGCACAAGATGAGCCTGGAGGAACCCGGCCGCTTGGAAGAGGAACGGCGCCTGGCCTACGTCGGCATCACCCGGGCCATGCACAAGCTGGTGATCACCTACGCCGAGACCCGCCGCCTGTACGGCAGCGAGACCTACAACAAGGTGTCGCGCTTCGTCCGCGAGATTCCGCCGCAGCTGATCCAGGAAGTGCGCCTGTCCGGCAGCGTCAGCCGGCCCTTCGCCACGCCGGGCCGCGGCACAGCTGGCGGCATGTTCGCCGGCAGCGCCGTGCCGGACACCGCCTTCAGCCTCGGCCAGCGGGTGCAACACGCGCTGTTCGGCGAGGGCACCATCCTCAACTTCGAGGGTTCCGGCGCCCAGGCCCGAGTCCAGGTGAATTTCGAAAACGAAGGCAGCAAGTGGCTGATGCTCAGCTACGCCAAGCTGCAGGCGCTCTGACAAGCACCACAACCACACCACTGCGCAACTGGGGAGACTCTCGATGAACCGCCGTTACCTGTTCGGCGCCGCCGCGGCCCTGCTCGCCGCCCTCGGCCTGGCCGGCTGCAAGGATGAACAAGCCAGCACGGAGCAGGCCGCGGCCGAGCCGATGCAGCGCTTCGAATGGAAGATGGTCACCGCCTGGCCGAAGAACTTCCCCGGCCTGGGCACCGCCGCCGAGCGCCTGGCCGAGCGGGTGGCGACCATGAGCGACGGCCGCCTGAGCATCAAGGTCTACGCCGGCGGCGAGCTGGTGCCGCCGCTGGAGGTGTTCGACGCGGTGTCCCGCGGCACCGCCGAGCTGGGCCACGGCGCCGCCTACTACTGGAAGGGCAAGGTGCCGGCCGCGCAGTTCTTCACCGCCGTGCCCTTCGGCCTGTCCACCAGCGAGATGAACGCCTGGCTGAGCAAAGGCGGCGGCCAGGCCCTGTGGGACGAGGCCTACGCCCCCCATGGGGTGAAGCCCCTGGCGGTGGGCAACACCGGCATGCAGATGGGCGGCTGGTATAACAAGGAGATCAACTCCCTGGATGACCTCAAGGGCCTGAAGATCCGCATGCCGGGCCTCGGCGGCGAGGTACTCGGTCGCCTCGGCGCCACCACCGTGAACCTGCCCGGCGGCGAGATCTTCACCGCCCTGCAGACCAACGCCATCGACGCCACCGACTGGGTCAGCCCTTACAACGACCTGGCCTTCGGCCTGCACAAGGCGGCCAAGTTCTACTACTACCCCGGCTGGCAGGAGCCCCAGGCGGTGCTCGAGCTGCTGATCAACCAGAAGGCCTTCGACAGCCTGCCGGCCGACCTGCAGGCGATCCTCACCGAGGCGGTCCGCGCGGCCAATCAGGATATGCTGGACGACTACGTCTACCACAACGCCCTGGCCCTGGATCAGCTCAAGCAGCAGGGCACCCTGCTCAAGCGCTTCCCCGACGAGGTGCTGGCCGCCATGCAGCACGAGTCCGAGTCGGTGCTCGGCGAGCTGGCCGCGCAGAGCGAGCTGAACGGCCGCATCTGGGCCTCGATGAAGGCCTTCCAGGCCCAGGTCAGCCAGATGCACCAGCTGTCCGAGAAGGAGCTGTACAACGGGCGTTGAACGCCCGCTGCCTGCCACGCCACGCAGACGGAGCCCTCGGGCTCCGTTTGTCGTCTCGCCCCGCCCCGGCGACATACCCGGCCCATACTCGACTGCGAGGTGAGCCGATGAAGAAAACCAGCACCACAGCCCCGAAGATCCTCGACGCCGCCCTCGAACTGGCCGATGTCTGCGGTTGGGAGCGCCTGCACCTGTTCGATGTGGCGGCGCGGCTGGGGGTCGGTCTGGAGGCCATCGCCAGTCACTACCGGGACAAGGACCAGTTGGTGGAGGCCTGGTTCGACCGGGCCGACCAGGCCCTGCTGACCCGGGCGAGAGCCGCCGACCTGATTCCCCTGGAACCGGCCAAGCGCCTGGAGGAGCTGCTGATCGCCTGGCTCGACTGCCTGGCCGCCCACCGCGCGGTGACCGGACAGATGCTGCTGTACAAGCTCGAACCCGGACACATCCACCTGCAGGTCCTCGGCCTGCTGCGCATCAGTCGCACCGTGCAGTGGTGGCGCGAGGCGGCGCAGCGCGAGTCCGTGCACCTGCACCGCATCGCCGAGGAGAGCCTGCTCAGCGGCGCCTACCTGCGCAGCGTGCTGCACTGGCTGCGCCACCCGGAGGAAGACGCCGCCGAATGCCGTGCCTTCGTGCGCCGGCAACTGCGCGGCGGGCCCCTGCTGATGCTGCTGCGCCGCTAGGCAGGCTGCGGCTCCCTTATACAAGAGCAAAAGCCCGAAACACTCTGCGGCTGGCATTCGCCACCCCGGCCATGCAAGATGCCGTGCAGCGTTCCAACCAACAAGAGACCGACCGAACATGCAGCGTTTTCTCAGCGTCGCCCTGGCCATGTGCCTCAGCCTGGGCCTTACCATGAGTTTCGAAGCCGAAGCCAAGCGCCTGGGCGGCGGCAAGTCGTTCGGCTCCGCGCCGAGCCACCAGACTCGCCAGACTGCGCCACAAAGCCAGCCGGCCGCCACCGCGCCGACCGCCGGTCGTCAGCCCGCCGCCGCCAGCGGTGCCTCGCGCTGGCTCGGCCCACTGGCTGGCCTGGCCGCCGGCGGCCTGCTCGCCTCGATGTTCATGGGTGACGGCTTCGAAGGCCTGCAGATCATGGACATGCTGATCTTCGGCCTGATCGCCTTCCTGCTGCTGCGCTTCCTCGCCGCCCGGCGCCGCCAGGCCCAGCCGGCCATGGCCGGTGGTGCGCCCTACCAGCGCGAGATGCCGGCCGCACCGACCTCGATCTTCGGCGGCAACGGCGCCGCCGCGAGCAAGCCGGCGATCAACGCCCCGGCCTGGTTCAACGAGCAGAGCTTCGTCGCCGCCGGCCGCGAGCACTTCCTCAGCCTGCAGCAGCACTGGGATGCGGCCGAGATGGACAAGATCGCCGAATTCGTCACCCCGCAGCTGCTGGAGTTCCTCAAGCGCGAGCGCGCCGAACTGGGCGACGGCTTCCAGTCCACCTACATCGACAACCTCGAGGTGCAGCTGGACGGCGTCGACGACATGAGCGACAAGACCGTGGCCACCCTCACCTTCAGCGGCCTGTCGAAGACCTCGCGCTTCGACCAGGGCGAGGCCTTCAGCGAAAGCTGGCGCCTGGAGCGCGCGGTCGGCGACAACCAGCCCTGGCTGGTCGCCGGCATCCGCCAGAACTGATCGCACCGCTAACGAAGAACCCCAGGCTTGCCTGGGGTTTTTTATGGCGCCGCCCCTGCCCGCACCGCCACCCGCTCAACGCCGCCCCTTGCCCTTCTGGCCGCTACGGTGACGCTGGCGACAGGCGATCGAGCGCCGCCAGTAGTAGAGCGGCGGCCGCGCCGCCTCAGGCCTGCGGGCACAACTCGCAGACTTCGGCATTGGGCACCAGGCGGAGGAACTGCTCGGTGCTCATGTGCACCAGGCTCTCGTGATCGCCGGCCTCGAAGTAGATGTCCTGCTGCCGGGTCAGCATCGGGTCGACCCGCATGTGCATGCCGTAGGCTTCGCCGACCGCCGGCACGGCACCCAGCTCGCAGTCCTTGAACAGCCCGGCGATGGCCGACTCGCTGCTCAGCTGCCACTGCTCCGCGCCCTTGCACACCATGCTCATGTCCAGATGGCGGTTGGCCGGCAGCACGGCCATCAGGTAATGGCCCTTGCGGTCATCGAGGATCACCGGCTTGGCCAGGCGCTCGGCCGGCACGCTGGCGACCCGCGCCGACTCCAGGCTGCTCGCCGAATGCGGATGCGGCACGACATCGAACTGACACTGCGCACGCTCCAGGCTGCGCTGTAAGGTTGCTGCCATATGCATGATGCACCTCCTCTCACGCCCGTTCGCTGGGCTGTGAACCAGACACCGACCCCCTGTTTGAATTTTAGTCCGCAGGGCAGCACGGGCAGAAACACTTGTGACTAGGTCGCCCGCCTGAAAGCAGTTACGGGCCTATACCCTCGGGTGCCACAGTCTGGCCACGGTCCCTGCGCGGCATCGGCGGCAGCGGAGTTTTTCCCCGGCGCCGGCTGCTGTATAAAGCCCGTTTCAACCCATGAGGGCCCGCTGCCATGGAAGAAGTCATAGAACAGCTGCGCGAACTGAACGAGCCGGTGCCGGTGCCCCTGGAACTGCCGGACGAAGAAACCCTGGTGGAGATCCAGGAACAGATCCTCATCCACCTGCCCTACGAGCTGCGCGAGTTCCTGCTCACCGTCAGCGACGTGGTCTACGGTCGCCTGGAGCCGGTGACCGCCGCCGACCCGCAGTCCCACACCTACCTGCCGGAAGTCGCCTCGGTGGCCTGGGACCTGGGCCTGCCCCGCGAGCTGGTGCCGCTGTGCGAAGACCAGGGCGACTACTACGCGGTGGCGGCGGACGGCACCGTGGTGCTGTGGGAAGGCGACAGTGGCGAGCTCAGCGAGGAAAGCTGGGAAACCGTGTGGCACTGGGTGCGCGACGTCTGGCTGGAGAGCTGAGCCCGTCCGGAGCAGACCGGGCTCAGCCCTGAAGACTGGTCTCGCCCTGCTCCAGCGCCAGCAGGTTGAGCAGGAACTGGCCGAAGAAGCCCAGGTCCTGTTCCATCGCCGCCCGCGCCGCCTTGCCGTCGCCGTTCTGCAGGGCCAGGAACACGTCCTCGTGGAAGTCGTTGAGGCGTAGCGACAGGTCCGCCTCGGTGAACAGGCGGTTGAAGAAGGGCCCGACCTGCAGCCACAGCGACTCGATCAGGCGCAGCAGCACCGGATTGCCGCAGGCCTGGTACAGGTGCAGGTGGAAGCGGCTGTTGTCGGCCAGGTAGGCCTGCACGTCGCGCCGCTCCAGCGCGCCCTCCATGCGTGTGATGCAGTCGTGCAGCGCCGCCAGGTCGGCCGCGCCGATCCGCGCGGCGGCGAGTTCCACCGCCAGCCCCTCGAGGCTGAGGCGCACCGGCAACAACTGCTCATAGCGCTCACGGGTCATCGCCGGCGCTCGCACCGAACGCTGTTGCTCCCCCTCCAGCGCGCCCTCGGCGACCAGCCGCTGCAAGGCGGCGCGCACCGGCATCGGGCTGGTGCCCCACTCGGCGGCCAGGTCGCGGATCTTCAGCCGCTCGCCGGGTTGGAAACGCCCGGCCAACAGGGCCGCGCGAATATTCTGGTACAGCTGTTCCTGCAGGTTGTCGGCCATGGATCAGTGACTCCCGGCCGGTGGTGCGGGCAGTTGGGCCAGGGTCAGTAGGCAGTTGCGCATGCGGTTCTCCAAAGTTTTCAACGAAAGCTGATCTCCTGCGGGCGCGCCTTGTTTTCGATCAGGCAGTTGCCGCCGTCGACCACCAGCACCTCGCCGGTAATGTAGCTGGCTTCGGGCGAGGCGAGAAAAGCCACGGCGCCGGCGATCTCCTGCGGGCGGCCGGCCCGGCCCATCGGCGTGTACCCGGCGGCGTGGCGCTCCTCGTCGGTACTCGATCCGGTGGCGATCCAGCCCGGCGCCACGCTGTTGACCGTGATCCCCTGCTTCGCCACCTCCAGCGCCAGGCCCATGCTCAGCCCGAGCATGCCGGCCTTGGCCGCGCTGTAGGCCGCCTCGCCGGGGTTGCTGCCGCGGGTGCCGGTGGTCGAGCTGATGTTGACGATGCGCCCATAGCCGCGCGCCTGCATGCCCGGCAGCAGGGCGCGGGTGAGCAGGAAGGCGCTGGTCAGGTTGCGCGCAAGGGACAGGTTCCAGGTCGCCAGGTCCATCTGCGCCACCTCGGCGAACGGCTCCGGGCTGCCCTGCATGGCCATGCCGGCGTTGTTGACCAGGATGTCGACCCGGCCGAACTGGGCCTGCGCCCAACTCGCCAGTTCGGCGACCTGCGCTTCGTCGGTGAGGTCGGCGGCCAGCGCGCGAGCGTCTATACCTTCGGCCTGCAACTCGCGCGCACGCTGCTCGATCCGTGCACTGCTGGCGCTGAGCAGGACACGCACCCCTTCACGGCCCAGGCGCCTGGCGATGGCCAGACCGATGCCGCTGTCGCTGCCGGCACCACTGACCAGCGCCACCTGGTCCTGCCAGATCGAATGCGTCTGCATCGCCACTCCTGTGATCACAAATTTGTGGCAATACTAGCAAATATTGCCTCAATGGCGACCCATTGACTTATTTGTGATCACAAATAACAATGTTCATAAATTCGAACGAGGTGTTCAACATGACTGCCAGTGGTATCAGCCCATCCGCCGTGGAGACCTTCGCCGCCCGTGAGCGCGAACGCTTCCTGCAACGCAACCCGAAGTCCGTGGCCCTGGCCGAGCGGGCACGCCACTCGCTGTTCGGCGGTGTGCCGATGCACTGGATGGCCGACTGGTCGACCCCGGTGCCGCTGTTCGTCGAACGGGCCAAGGGCGCGCGCTTCCATGACGTCGACGGCCACACCTACATCGACTTCTGCCTGGGCGACACCGGCAGCATGTTCGGCCACTCGCCCGAGCCGATCGCCAGGGCCATCGCCGAGCAGGGCAACAACGGCCTGACCACTATGCTCCCGGGCGAGGATGCGGTGGTCTGCGGCGAGCTGCTGGCCGCGCGCTTCGGCCTGCCATTCTGGCAGGTCACCGCCACCGCCACCGACTCCAACCGCTATGTGCTGCGCTGGGCGCGCGCCATCACCCGGCGCAATACCCTGCTGGTCTTCGACGGCTGCTACCACGGCACCGTGGATGATGTGATGGTGCGCAGCCGCGACGGCGCCACCGTGCATCGCTCCGGCCTGATCGGCCAGGCCTACGACCTGAGCCAGCACAGCCGCTCGATTCCGTTCAACGATCTCGCCGCCCTGGAGGCCGCGCTGGCCCAGGGCGACGTCTGCGCCCTGCTGTGCGAGCCGGCGATGACCAACATCGGCATGGTCCTGCCCGAGCCGGGCTTCATGCAGCAGTGCCGCGAGCTCACGCGCAAATACGGTTCGCTGCTGATCATCGACGAAACCCACACCATCTCCACCGATATCGGCGGCTGTACCCGACTGTGGGACCTCGATCCGGACTTCTTCGTGGTCGGCAAGCCGATCGCCGGCGGCGTGCCCTGTGGCATCTTCGGCTGCAGCGCGGCGATGGCCGACGCCATGCAGCGCGTCCGCCAGCAGGCCAGCGCGGACAGCCATGGCCACGGCCACAGCGGCATGGGCACCACCCTGTCGGCCAACGCCCTGGCCATGCACTGCATGCGCGCCAACCTGGAACAGGTGATGACCCAGACCGCCTACGACCACATGCTGCCGCTGGCGGCGCGCCTGGCCGACGGCTTCCGCCGCCTGATCGGCAAGCACGACCTGAAGTGGTCGGTGACCGAGCTGGGCGCGCGCAGCGAGTTCCAGTTCTGCCCGCTGGCGCCGAAGACCGGCGCCGAGGCCGAAGCGGCCTTCCACGACGAGCTGCAGATGGCCCTGCACCTGTACCTGATTAACCGCGGCATCCTGATCACCCCGTTCCACAACATGTGCCTGTGCTGCCCGGACACCAGCGCCGCCGATGTCGACCTGCTGATCGCCACCCTCGACCAGGCCCTCAGCGAGCTGCTGGCCATCCCCGGCGCCCGCGAATAATCCACCCTCCGCTCCGGCGCACAACGCGTCCATCAGGTGATGAAATGACCATGCAATTCGCCGATCCCCAGGAAGCCCGCGACTTCCTCGCCCAGCACCCCGAGGTGCGCAGCATCGAGCTGATGCTGATCGACGCCAACGGCATCCCGCGCGGCAAGCTGCTGCACCGCGACGAGCTGCTGGCCCTCTACGAGAACGGTCGGCCGCTGCCCAGCTCGATCCTGGCGCTGACCATCCAGGGCGAAGACGTCGAGGCCAGCGGCCTGGTCTGGGAAGTGGCCGATGCCGACTGCTGGACCTACCCGCTGCCCGGCAGCCTGACTCTGCAACCCTGGCGCGCCCAGGCCACCGGCCAGCTGCAGGTGAGCATGCACCCGAGCCAGGGTATGCCCGCCGCCCCGGCCGACCCGCGGCATGTGCTGGTGCGCGCCATCGATCGGCTCAAGGCCGACGGCTACCACCCGGTGATGGCGGTGGAGCTGGAGTTCTACCTGCTCGACCAGCGGCGCGACGCGGGCGGCCGGCCGCAGCCGGCGCCGCAGATGAACGGCGTGCGCCCGCAGGCACCGCAGGTGTATGGCGTCCATGAACTGGAGCAATTGCAGCCGTTCCTCGACGATCTCTACGCCGCCTGCGAGGTGCAGGGCCTGCCGGTGCGCACGGCGATCTCCGAGTACGCCCCGGGCCAGCTGGAGCTGACCCTGGAACACCGCTTCGACGCCCTGCAGGCCATCGACGAAGGCGTGCGCTACAAGCGCCTGGTCAAGGGCGTGGCCAACAGGCACGGGCTGCAGGCCTGCTTCATGGCCAAGCCGTTCGGCGACCAGGCCGGCAGCGGCCTGCACCTGCACGTCAGCCTGGCCGACGCAGAGGGCAACAACCTGATGGCCAGCGAGCTTTCCGACCTTGAAGGCAGGCAAGGCACGCTGTTGCGCCACGCCATTGGCGGCATGCTGGCCACCCTGGACGACGCCCTGGCGATCTTCTGCCCCAACGCCAACTCCTACCGCCGCTTCCAGGCCAACAGCTACGCGCCGCTGGCCAAGAACTGGGGGGTGAACAACCGCACCGTGTCGCTGCGCGTCCCGGGTGGCCCGGCCCACAGCCGGCACATCGAGCACCGCATCTGCGGCGCCGACGCCAACCCCTATTTGGCCGCCGCGGCCATCCTCGCCGGCATCCACCACGGCATCAAGAACCAGATCGATCCCGGCCAGGCCGTGGTCGGCAACGGCTACGAGCAGGCGCGCGAGACCCTGCCGACCGACTGGCTGACTGCCCTGCGCGCCCTGGAAACTTCCAGCTGGGCCAGGCAGGCGCTGGGCGAGGAATTCCTCAAGGTGTTCCTGGCGATCAAGTGGGCCGAGCTGCGCCAGTTCATGGGCGAGGTCGGCGAGCAGGACTGGCGCTGGTACCTGAGCCACGCCTGAGACGATCACGCCCGACAATCCAACCTTACCTACACTGGACGGACCAGCCACTCGAAAGGAGCCACCCCATGAGCACACCCGTCATCCTCATCACCGGTGCCGCCGGCGGCCTCGGCCGCGCCATCGCCAAGCGCTTCTCGCAGAGTCATTGGCGAGTCACCGCCACCGATGTCGACAAGGGTGGTCTGCACATGCTCAACGGCCAGGTGCCACTGGATTTCAGCTGCACCGCCGACCTGCGCAGCGCCGGCAACTGCCATGAGCTGATCGCCAAGGTCATGGCCAGCACCGGCCGCCTGGACGCCGTGGTCAACGCCGCCGGGGTCTGGCGCGAGGGGCCGGTGGAGCAGTTCGGCGAAGAGGACTTCGACCTGGTCATGGGGGTCAACCTGAAGGCCGCCTTCTACCTCAGCCAGGCGGCCATTCCCCACCTCAAGGAGTTCCGCGGCAGCATCATCAACATCGCCAGCGATGCCGGCCGCCAGGCCTATCGCGGCTCGGCCGCCTACTGTGCGAGCAAGGCGGCGCTGGTGATGCTGAGCAAGACCCTGGCCCTGGAGCTGGCCGAACACGGCGTGCGAGTCAACGCGGTATCCCCCGGCGACATCGCCACGCCGATGCTCGACTACCAGGCCGAGCGCTACGGCAAGGGCAACCCCACGGCCTACAAGCGCGAACTGCTCAACCTCTACCCGCAGGGCCGCGGCGCACGCTTCCTGCGCCCCGAGGAGGTGGCCGAGATGGTCTGGTACCTGTGCCAGCCCCACGCCGAGGCCATCACCGGCGCCGACCTGGCGATCGACTTCGGCCTCTCGGCGGGCCGCTAGCCAGGGGCCCTGACAGGCCCGGTACCCGCCCCCATGCGCACGACGGCGTGACCCGCCCCCGGCCTGGGTCGTTCTGATAGACGGGGCGCCGCGCGCCCCACGCCGTCCCTCAACTGCAGAGAAGCCCATGGAAGCCGGAAACGCCCAACTGTCGATGACCGTGTTGATGACCCCGGATATGGCCAACTTCTCCGGCAACGTCCATGGCGGCACCCTGCTCAAGTACCTGGACGAGGTCGCCTACGCCTGCGCCAGCCGCTATGCCGGCTGCTACGTGGTGACCCTGTCGGTGGACCAGGTGACCTTCCGCGAGCCGATCCACGTCGGCGAGCTGGTGACCTTCCTCGCCTCGGTCAACTACACCGGGCGCAGCTCCATGGAAATCGGCATCAAGGTGGTCACCGAAAATATTCGCCAGCGTTCGGTACGCCACACCAACAGCTGCTTCTTCACCATGGTCGCCGTCGACGACAAGGGCAAACCCACCCCCGTGCCGCCACGCCAGCCCCAGGGCGCCGAGGAACAGCGGCGCTTCGTCCAGGGCCAGCAGCGCCGGGCCATCCGCCAGGAGCTGGAGCGGCGCTACCAGCAGCTCAAGGGCGAGGACTGAGGCCCCGCGCAAGACAGTGCCCCCGCCGGCCTGGCAGAATGCGGGATGACCCCGGCCGATCTCCATGGCCGCCTGGAGCCACCCATGCTGACCCTCGGCAATATCTTCGTCCTGATGCTGCTGGCCACCGCCGGCGCCTGGTTGTGGCACGCCCACGGCCTGCGCGAGCGCGCCCTGGCCCTGGTCAAGCAGCACTGCGCCAAGGCCGATGTCGAGTTGCTCGACGGTAACGTCGCCCTGCGCAAGATCACCCTGCTGGCCGACGCCCGCGGGCGCAAGCGCCTGGCCCGGGTCTACGGCTTCGAGTTCACCGTCACCGGCGAGCAGCGCCACGCCGGCAGCATCGTCATGTTCGGCCAGCAGCTGGGGCGCATCGAGTTGGCGCCGCACCCCTTCAATGCCCCGCCTGCGGACAATCCCCGGGTGATCGAACTGGAGCGCTGGCGCCGCGAGCGCGAACGCGAACGCTGAAGCCTGGGGCTACAGCAGCCCCAGGGCACGCAGGCTGGCCTTGCCCAGGGCCACGCGCTCGGGCAGCTCGGCCTGGTCATGGATGTCCATGTTCAGCGCGAAGCTGTAGCGCTTGCCGTCCTGCTCCAGCCAGCCCACCCACCAGCCGATGGCCGGCTCGACGGACGTGGCCCAACCCGTCTTGCCGTACAGGCGCCAGCCCGGCCCCTGCTCGAGCAGGCTGATCTCCCGCACCTTGGCCTGAATGGCCGGCGCCAGGGGCAGCCGATCCTGGCTCAGGCGGGCGAGAAACTCGCTCTGTTCCACGACGCTGATCGCCAGCGGCCCGTCCAGCCAGAACCTGTCGACTACAGTGCCGACCTCGCCGTTGCCATAGCCCAGGGCCGCGACCTGGCGGCGCATGCGCGGCAGGCCGATACGCCGCGCCAACGCCTGGTACACGGGCAGGTTGGACACCCTGATCGCCTCGCGCAGGCCCATGTCGCGCTCCCAGCTCTTGAGGAACCTTGGCGTGCCGTCGTAGGGGAACACCTCGTCGACGCTGGCGACCGCGCCCGTCGCCAGGCCGATCAGGCTGTTGGCGATCTTGAAGGTGGAGGCCGGCGGGTAACGGGTTTCCGCGCGCCGGCGATTGTGTCCCTGCAGCTGCTCGCTGCCGACTTCGTGGAGGACGAAGGTGCCCGTCGCCCCGGCACGGGCGAAGGCCTGGTCCAGCGCCGGGCTGTCCTGCCAGTCCAGGGCCTGGACGTGGCCGGCCAGCACCAGCAAGGCGCTGCAAAGCATGCGTTTCATGATCGTTCCCGGTGATTGAGCCCGCGGCCTAGACCACACCGCCCTCCAGCGGTTCCGCGCGGCCCTGGCGAGTCGCATCAACCGGCCGCCTGGAGAAACGCCCGCACCCGCTCGGCGGCGTCGTCCGGTTGCTCCTGCATGAAGCAATGCCCGCCCGCCACCACCTGGGCATGCACATGGGGATTGCCGGCGCACCAGCGCGCCACCGACTTGGCGACGAAGGGATAGCTGCGCTGGCCATAGAGCACCTGGGTCGGCGTCAGCACCTTGGCCAACGACGGCCACAGACGCTTGGGAAACGAGCCGAAGATATCCGCCTCGCGGCTCGGCCGGCATTTGAGCTCGACGCCGTCCTCGGTGTCTTTCAGGGCATGGTTGATATAGGCCTCGAACGCCGCCTCGCTCCAGCCGCGGAACATGCCGCGGCCGTGCAGGGCAGCATGGGCGGCGAGGCGATCCGGCCACTGCCGGCGGCGCTTGCGCGCCTTGCTCGCCAGGGTGTTGCGCCGGGCCAGGCCGACCACATCGGACAGCGCCATCACGCCGATCATCGCCGGGGTGAAGAGCACCGGGTCGAGCAGCACCGCGCGCTGGAACAGCTGCGGCTGCTGGGCCAGCATCAGGCTGCTGAGCACCCCGCCGAAACTGTGGCCGACGGCATGCACGGGCACCGCACCGAAGGCGCCACGGCCCTGGGCGAAGGCCTCCAGGGCCAGCTCGGCGCTGCGGTTCCAGCCGTGGAAGCGGCCGCCATGGTCGCTGTCGCCATGCCCCTGCACATCGCACAGCCAGAGGTCGAAGTCCTCGGCCAGGCGCTCCAGCATGGGCTCGTAGACGCGCCCGCAATAGCCGTTGCCGTGCAGGAAGTGCAGCAGCGGCTTGCCACTGGGGTGCGAGTGCCAACCGCGCAGGGTGAAACCGGCGGAACAGGCATGGGACCAGGACTCTAGATGCATGGTGGTATTCGGCGATCAAGGGGCGACAGCCAAGCTTATCAGGCCTGCGCCGGTGACCCGCCGGTTCTGCCGCGTATGCGTCATGACGGGCCCCGGATGGCGAAGAGGCCGCGGCCGTCAGGTCAGGCGGCAGCGGCCAAAGGTGGAGGACAGGGCAACGGCATCCTGTGCCTCGGCGAAGATCAGCTCCAGGCGCGAATCCTGGCGCCAGGCGCTGGCCTGCCAGTGCAGGGGCCGGCCATCCAGGGCATTGGCCGACAGCCAGCCGGCGTCGGTGTGCAACACCAGCTTGGCGCGGCGCCAGGGCAGGGTCTCGAGCCACTGCTGCACCCGTTGCCGCACGAAGCGCTGACTGGAGTGCCAGGTCCAGCCGATGCTCCAGCCTTCCGGGCCCACCTGGGTCCGGCAGATCGGCGCGTCCACCGCGGGCCGGATACTCGGCAGCGGCGCGCTCGACCCGGGCACGTCCGGCAGCTCGATGCCGGCCGCCACGCTGCCGGCATAGCCCGGCAGATCCGCCAGTGGCAGCACCGCCTGGCTGGTCCAGCGCAGCGGCCGTTGCGGCAGCCGGGCCAGGACCCGCGCCCTGGCCTTCTCGTCCAGGCCTTCGGCCTTGTTCAGCAGCAGCAGGCCGGCCGCCGCCAGCGCCGCCTGCTGGCTGTCGGCCAGGGGCTGGCCGGCGGCCAGGGCCGCGGCATCGAGCACCAGCAGCGCCGGCTGCACGGCCAGCACCCCGGCCCAGGGCGGTTGACGCAGCTGCGCCAGCAGCTGCAGCGGGTGGCCGAGTCCGGACGGCTCGATCAGCAGGCGCTGCGGCCGGGCCTTGCGCAGCAGGCGGCCCAGGCCGACCTGGAAGGGCACGCCGTTGACGCAACACAGGCAGCCGCCGGCCACCTCGCCGAGGGCCACGCCGTCGGCGTCGCTGGCGAGCAGGGCGGCGTCCAGGCCGATCTGGCCGAACTCGTTGACCAGCACCGCCCAGCGCTCGTGCGCCGGCCGCTGCGCCAGCAACTGGCGAATCAGGCTGGTCTTGCCGGCGCCCAGGGGGCCACCGATCAGGTGGGTGGGGATATGATTGAGCATGGGCCTATGGTGCGGCTTTACCGCGGCGAGGAGAAGGGCGGGCTGCCGACGCCATGCGCTGACGCCGCAAAGTCCCCGTGCTAGAGTCGCCGGCACACGAACCCGGAGCCCATACGATGCGTCGTCTAGCGCCGCTGATCCTCTGTAGCCTGTCCTCCCTGGCCTGGGGCGAGGCCTGTGTGATTCACAGCCAGGCCGAACGCCTGGACGTCAAGGTCTGTCAGCAGAACCGCAGCATCCCGCCGAACCTGTTCCGCAGCGGCTTCTGTCAGCCCCAGCTGAAAGGCCAGAAGGTCGAGGTGGCCTTCGTCGAACAGTGCCCGCTCGGCGCCTTCGGCGTCTGTCGCAGCGCCAAGGTCGGTGGCACCCCCTACCAGCAGGACATCCACTACTACGGCGTGGCCACCGACGCCAACTACCTGAAACCCTTCTGCGAGAGGCAGAACCGCGGCGTCTGGATGGCGCGCTGACGCCCGGCGGCCGTTCACTCCAGCCAGTCCAGGGTCAGCAGCAGACGCCGCTGACCGGGGACCGGTTGCGGCGAGCGATGGATCAGCCCGCGGCCCTCGTTACCCAGCCAGCCCTCGCCCTTGAGCAACGCCACATGGCCGCTCTCGAGCTGCTCGATCGGCGCCACCTGCCCCTCGGCAGCCGCCTGGCCCAGCCCCTCGCGCGGCAGCACGCCCTCCTTCAGCCACTGGCTGCCGCCGCCGGCATAGCTGGTGACCAGGCGCAGGGGCACCCGGTCGACATGAAAGCGCGGACACATGGCCCGGTCCAGCGCGCGCAGGCGCAGGCCGATCAGGCGGGCATCGAGCAGGCAGGCATAGGCCCGCACCAGCCAGGCGACATCGGCGTGAAACGCCTGGCAGCCGGGTAGCTCATCGAAACCGGCGAGCAGCCCCCGCAGGTCCGGCTCGGCATCCTCGGCCGCCAGCTCCAGGGTCAGGCTGTGCGCCAGCGGCGCGCCCGTGGCCAGCAGTTGCGCGGCGAAGCTGGCGACCCGGGGCTCCAGCCGGCGCTGCCAGACCGCCAGGTTGACGTCATCGCGCAGCACCTCGGTCAGCACCTGCATCTGCTCCCCCGCCACCTGGCGTGGCAAGGGTCGATGCGGCGCCGACATTAGTCGGCCTCCTGCTGCCAGGGCCCGAACGGATCGGGCATGACGCGCCAGGCCTCCGGGCCCTGGACCAGCTCGCCATCGTCGAGCAAACAGGCGTCCAGTTCGGCGTTGAGGCGAGCGAAATCGATATGCTGGCCGATGAACACCAGTTCCTGGCGGCAGTCACCGACCGTGGCGTGCCACTTGCCCATGATCGTCGCCTGGCCCTCTTCGTCCTGCGGCCACTGCGCCTTGGGCACGAAGCGCCACCAGCGGCCGGCATAGCCATGCCGCATCAGGCCGCCGGCCTGGGACCAGCTGCCGGCCTCCTCGGGCTTGCTCGCCAGCCAGAAGAAACCCTTGGAGCGCAGCAAGCGGCCATTGCTCCACTCCCGAGAGAGGAAATCGAAGAAACGTTCGGGATGAAACGGCCGCCGCGCCTGGTAGGCGCCGGAGGCGATGCCATATTCCTCGGTCTCCGGCATCTGCTCGCCGCGCAGCTGCTTGAGCCAGCCGGGCGCCTGGGCGGCGCGGGCGAAGTCGAAGCGGCCGGTGTCGAGTATTCGCGCCAGCGGCACCTGGCCCATGACCATGGGCCAGATCTCGGCCTCGGTATTGAGGCCTCGCAGAATGGCGCTCAGCTCCTCGCGCTCGGCGCTGGAGATCAGGTCGGTCTTGCTGATCAGGATGACGTCGGCGAACTCCACCTGCTCGATCAGCAGATCGGTGATCGAGCGCTGGTCGTCCTCGCCGAGGGTTTCGCCACGGCTGACCAGGCCTTCGGCGGCGTGAAAGTCGCGCAGGAAGTTGACCCCATCCACCACCGTCACCAGGGTGTCGAGGCGCGCCAGATCCGCCAGGCTCTGGCCCTGTTCGTCGCGAAAGGTGAAGGTCTCGGCCACCGGCAAGGGCTCGGAGATGCCGGTGGACTCGATCAGCAGGTAGTCGAAGCGGCCGTCGCGGGCCAGGCGGCTGACCTCTTCCAGCAGGTCCTCACGCAGGGTGCAGCAGATGCAGCCATTGCTCATCTCCACCAGCCTTTCCTCGGTGCGGCTCAGGCCGACATCGCGCTGCACTTCGTGGACATCGATGTTGATCTCGCTCATATCGTTGACGATCACCGCGACCCTGAGCCCTTCGCGGTTCTTCAGGATGTGATTGAGCAGGGTGCTCTTGCCGGCGCCGAGAAAGCCGGACAACAGGGTAACGGGGAGGCGCTTGGGCACGATGGAACTCCAGGGCTAGAGGCGGCAGTGGTCGAGTTGCGCGGGATCGTCCCGGCAACATATTATTTGTTATAACATAACATTAATGATTCGACACAGCCCCGGAACTCCGATGACTGCCCAGATACTCCCGGACATCGCATCCCATGCCACAGCCCATGACCTACCCCTGGACTGGGTCGGCATGGGCGCCATCGCCCTGCCTGTGCTGCTGCTCGGGCAGCGCATCAATGCCCGCGCCGACGCCGGCGTCAGCCTGGACAATGGCGGCAGCCGCGGCATTCACATGTCGCGGCTCTACCTGGCCCTGCAAATCCTGGAACATCGGCCCCTGACCCCGGCACTGCTGCAGCAGGTGCTGGATGACTTCCTCGCCAGTCACGACGGTCTGTCCGAGACGGCCTACCTGAGCCTGCGCGGCGAGGTCCTGCTGCAGCGTCCGGCCCTGGTCAGCGCGCTGGCCGGCTGGAAGTCCTACCCCTTCGAGGTGCACGCACGCCAGGATCGGCGCGGGTTCCACGTGGAACTGCAGCTGACCCTGGCCTACTCCTCGACCTGTCCCTGTTCCGCTGCCCTGGCCCGCCAGCTGATCCAGCGACGCTTCGTCGAGGACTTCGCCGACCAGGCACTCGACCACGAGCGCCTGCTGGCCTGGCTCGGCTCGACCCAGGGCATCCTCGCCACGCCCCACAGCCAACGCAGCCACGCGACCCTGCGCGTGCGCCTGGAAAAAGGCGCCGACGACCTGCCGCTGCTCGAGCTGCTCGACGCCGCCGAACGGGCTCTCGGCACTGCCGTGCAGACTGCGGTCAAGCGTGCCGACGAGCAGGCCTTCGCCCTGACCAATGGGCAGAACCTGATGTTCTGCGAAGACGCCGCCCGCCGCCTGCACCAGGCCCTGGGCCAACAGCCCCGGCTGCAGGCTTTCACGGTGCGGGTGGTGCATGCCGAGAGCCTGCATGCCCACGATGCCCAGGCCGAAAGCCACTGGCAGCGGGGCGAATCGCCGCTGAGCGCGCCATGGCTAGGATTCGGCGACAGCCCTCGGTTGGGCAGTGCTTAACGCCCGGTTGGACAGCACGCCATGGATCGCCCGCCGGACGGCGGCAACAATACCTGCGGGCCCGCTGGGCTCTGCCCCTCGATTGGCGCGCAGCGACCCGAGTTCGTCGCAGCACAGCGGGCATAATGCGGCAATAGCGGTTATGGTCTTGCCTTGACCACCGATCCAGCCAGCGAGGAGCGCATGCAGGTCGAAATCATCGAAATACGCGACCACCTGAGTCGTTACGCGCCCTTCGACGCGTTGCCGGAGGAGGTCGTCGATGACATCGCCCGGCAGGTGGAGGTCGGCTACTTCAAGGCCGGCAGCGACATCCTCAGCTACGGCGAGCCGATCGAGGACCTGCACTACATCCGCAGCGGCGCCGTGGAGATCTACCGGCGCAATGGCGAGCTCTACAACCGCCTGGCCGAGGGCGAGGTGTTCGGCCAGTTCGGTCTGCTGCGCGGCCACAAGGTGCGCCTGCCGGCCAGGGCCATCGAAGACAGTCTGATCTACTTCATTCCCGGCAGCCTGTTCGAACAGCTGTGCGAGACCTACGACCACTTCGCCGACTTCGTCGAGGCCGAGGGCCTGTCGCGCCTGAAGTCCAAGGAAGCGCCCCAGGGCACCGCCACGGAACTGCTGAGCATCGAGGTGCGCAAACTCATCACCCGGCGCACGGTCAGCGTGCCCGTGGGCACCTCGGTGCAGGACGCCGCGCGGGTGATGACCGAGCACGGCGTGTCGTCACTGGTGATCTTCGGCTCGACGCCGGCCGCCGACACGGGTCCCCGGCAGACCCAGATCATGGCCGGCATCACCACCGACCGCGACCTGCGCACCCGGGTGCTCGCCGAAGGCCTGCCCCTCGACACCCCGGTCGACCTGGTGATGTCGCCCAACCCGATCACCATCCAGGCCGAGGACTCGGTGTTCGAAGCCATGCTGTGCATGCTGCGCAACAACATCCACCACCTGCCGGTGGTGCATCGCCAGCGCCCTGTCGGGGTCATCAACCTCTCGGACATCATCAAGTACGAGTCGCAGAGCAGCCTGTATCTGGTCAATACCATCTTCAACCGCAAGTCGGTGGCCGAGTTGCAGGCGCTGCTGCCGGATCTACGCGCGACCTTCCTGCGCATGGTCAACGAAGAGGCCAACTCCCACATGATCGGCAGCGCCATGTCGGGCATCGGCCGCAGCCTCACCCAACGCCTGCTGGAACTGGCCGAGGAAGAGCTCGGCCCGCCCCCGGTGCCCTACTGTTTCATGGCTCTGGGTTCCATGGCCCGCGACGAGCAGCTGATCGTCACCGACCAGGACAACGCCCTGGTCCTCGACAACCGTTTCGACCCGCGGGTGCACGACGAGTACTTCCTCAAACTGGCGACCTTCGTCAGCGACGGCCTGGCGGCCTGCGGCTACAGCTATTGCAAGGGCGGGATCATGGCCACCAACCCCAAGTGGCGCCAGCCTCTGCGGGTGTGGAAAGGCTATTTCAACCAGTGGATCGAGCAACCCAACCCGGAGACCCTGCTCAACGCCTGCATCTTCTTCGATCTGGACAGCGTCTACGGCGAGGCCGGGCTGGTCGAGAGCCTCAAGGAGCTGCTGGCCGAGAAGGCCAGCCGCAATCCCATGTTCCTCGCCAGCCTGGCGCGCAACGCGCTCAACCGCACCCCGCCACTGGGCTTCTTCCGCACCTTCGTGATGGAGAAGGACGGCCAGCAGAACAACATCATCAACCTCAAGGGCCGTGGCACCGCGCCGCTGACCGACCTGATCCGCGTGCACGCGCTGGCCTGCGGCTCCAAGGCCCAGAACTCCCTGGAACGCCTGGATGCCATCGGCGAAACCAAGCTGCTGACCGAGGAGGCCATCACCCAGCTGCGCCATGCCCTGGAGTTCCTCTCCATCGTGCGCATTCGCCACCAGGCCATGGACCTGCAAGAGGGCCGCGACCCGGACAACTACATCGAACCGGAGAAGATTTCCTCCAGCGACCGGCATGACCTCAAGTCGGCCTTCCAGGTGCTGAGCAATGCGCAGCGCTTCCTGCGTTTCCGCTATCCGGGACAAGAGACGGGGCGGCCGCTATGAGCCTGCCCGAAAGCCTGCGCAAGACCAGCCACGCCGTGATCCCGGACTGGCCGAGAATACTCGGCGACCTGGCGGAGAGCACCCGCGATGAGCGGCTGGCGCGCTTCTACCGGGCCGGCACGGTGAGCGCCGATACGCCCCTGGAGCAGGTTCCGTTGCTCGCCCTCGATGTGGAGACCACCGGCCTGGACAGCCAGCGCGACTCGATCGTCAGCCTGGGCCTGGTACCCTTCAATCTGCACCGCATCCGCTGTGGCGCGGCCAAATACTGGGTGGTCAAGCCGGTCTGCGAACTGAGCAGCCAGTCGGTGACCTTCCATCACATCACCCACTCGGATATCCGCGACGCGCCGCCTCTGGTCAACGTGCTCGACGAGCTGCTGGCCGCCATGGCCGGCAAGGTGATGGTCGTGCATTACCGGCGCATCGAACGCGGCTTTCTCGATCAGGCCATGCGCCAGCTGGTCGGCGAAGGGCTGCACTTTCCACTGATCGACACCATGCAGCTGGAAGCCCGCCTGCACCTGGGCAAACATCGGCCTGGGTGGTTTGACCGGCTATTGGGCAAGAAGCCGGTGTCGATCCGTCTGGCCGATACTCGCCTGCGCTATGGCCTGCCGCTGTACCAGGCCCACCACGCCCTGACCGATGCCCTGGCCACCGCCGAACTGCTGCAGGCCCAGGTGGCCAGCCTCGACGCGGCACAGATCGCCGTCGGCGAACTCTGGCAATAAAAAAGGCGTGCCCGCCGGGCACGCCTTCTTTCACCCCTGAAGCCGGCAAGCCACGCTTAGCGCGGTTCCGACATCAGTCCCTTGACGATGGCGATACAGCCGACCAGCAGCACGATGGTGAAGGGGAAGCCGGCAGAGACAGCCATCGCCTGCAGGGCCACCAGGCCACCGCCGAGCAGCAGGGCGATGGCCACCACGCCTTCCAAAATGGCCCAGAAGGCCCGCTGCGGCACCGGCGCGTTGACCTTGCCGCCGGCGGTGATGGTGTCGATCACCAGGGAACCGGAGTCCGAGGAGGTGACGAAGAACACCACCACCAGGACGATGCCGATAAAGGAGCTGATCTCGGTCAACGGCAGCTGACCGAACATGGCGAACATCTTCAGCTCCAGGGCCGCGTCCTGCACGCCGGAGAAGCCATCGGTGAGCAGCTGGCTCAGGGCGGTGCCACCGAAGGCGGTCATCCACAACACCGACACCAGGGACGGCACCAACAGCACGGCGATGAGGAACTCGCGCACGGTGCGGCCGCGGCTGACCCGGGCGATGAACATGCCCACGAACGGCGACCAGCTGATCCACCAAGCCCAGTAGAAGGCGGTCCAGCCCTGACTGAAGTTGGCGTCCTCACGGCCGAAGGGGTTCGACAGCGCCGGCAGGTTCACCACATAACTGCCCAGGTTGCTGAAGAAGCCGGTGACGATCGCCAGGGTCGGGCCGACCGCGATGATGAACAGCAGCAGCAGCAGGGCCAGCACCATGTTGATTTCCGACAGGCGCTTGACCCCCTTGTCCAACCCGGCCATCACCGACACCAGAGCGATCGCGGTGATACCGATGACCAGCAAGACCATGCTGGTGTTGTTGGCTGGAATATCGAAGAGGTACTCCAGCCCCGCCGATGCCTGCTGTGCGCCGATGCCGAGAGAGGTGGCCAGGCCGAACAGGGTAGCCAGCACCGCCAGGATATCGACGATATGCCCCGGCCAACCCCAGACCCGCTCGCCGAGCAGCGGATAGAAGATCGAGCGGATGCTCAGCGGCAGGCCCTTGTTGAAGGAGAACAGCGCCAGGGACAGCGCGACGATGGCGTAGATCGCCCAGGGGTGCAGGCCCCAGTGGAAGATGGTCGCGGCCATGCTCAGGCTGGCGGCGGCCTCGGCATCGCCGGCGGCGGCGCCCAGGGGTGCCCAGTCGGTGCGCACGCCATTCTCGACGCTGGTGCCACCCATGGCCGAGGAGAAGTGCGACATCGGCTCGGCCACGCCATAGAACATCAGGCCGATGCCCATACCGGCGGCGAACAGCATGGCGAACCAACCGCTGTAGGAATAGTCCGGCGTCGCCTCCTTGCCACCGATGCGCACCTTGCCCAGCGGCGAGACGATCAACCCGAGGCACAGCAGGACGAAGATATTCGCCGAGCCGATGAAGAACCACGCCAGGTTGCTGGTCAGCCAGTTACGCACCGCCGTAAACAAGGGTTCGACCTCGCTCTGCAGAGCCAGAGTCAGCACCACGAACAGCACGGAGAACAGCGCCGAGATGGCGAAGACCTTGCCGTGGATATCCAGGTCGAAGAGGTACCGCCCCTTGATGTTGTCCTGACCGATGACGTAGTCGGTGTCGATCAGATTCGCCGCCCCAGTCGGCGCCGGGATGCTATCCAGGCTGTCCGCTGGCGGGGCCTTGCCCTGCGCAGGATCTTTTGCCATGCGATGTGCTCCTTATAATTCATTTGGCTCGCAGATCTAAGCGTAGACGGACGCCTAAGCTCTGCTCGAATCAACCCGATTAAACCCGGTTGAACGATAAGCCTAACAGCACAGTCGTAGAACAACCGGTCCGTGCGCGGCACTGGCCATAGCGAGAGCGTCAGCTATTGCCGCTGCGCCCCCGGTTGGTGCCACACTGCAACAGGGGCCCGCTCCGTTTCCAACCGGCCTCTGCACCACAGGAATGCGCATGCTCACGGACTTCGGCATCCCCCATTTGTTCACCTACCTGATCGCCGCGATCCATGCCCTCGGCGTGCTGGCGGCCATCCACGCGGTGTTCACCGTGCGCACCGCCCAGGGCGCCATCGCCTGGGCGGTGTCGCTGTTCTTCATGCCCTACCTGACCCTGCTGCCCTACCTGGTATTCGGCCGCAGCCGCTTCGACGCCTATATCAAGGCCCGCCGCCTGGCCGACCAGGAGATGCACCGGGCCATGGCCCAGCTGAACTGGCGGCCCTGGGTCGAGGAGGCCCTCACCGCCAGCGAGTCCAAGGCCTTCCGCCGCCTGCGCGCCCTGCCGCGCCTGGGCCAGATGCCCTGCCTGGCGAACAACCAGGTGCGCCTGCTGATCGACGGTGAGGCGACCTTCGCGGCGATCTTCGCCGCCCTGGCCGAGGCCCGCCAGGTCATCCTGCTGCAGTTCTTCATCGTCCGCGACGACGCCCTGGGCCGGCGCCTGCATGCCCTGCTGCTGGACCGGGCCCGCGCCGGGGTACGGGTGTACTTCCTCTATGACGGCATCGGCAGCCACGCCCTGCCGCGCCCGTACATCGACAGCCTGCGCGTGGCCGGGGTGCAGATCCACGCCTTCCCCACCCGCGGCGGCCTGCTCAACCGCTTCCAGCTGAACTTCCGCAACCACCGCAAGATCGTGGTGGTCGACGGCGAACGCGGCTTTCTCGGCGGGCATAACGTCGGCGATGCCTACCTCGGCCTGCAACCGCCGCTGGCGCCCTGGCGCGACACCCATGTCGAGGTGCGCGGCCCGGTGGTGGCCTGCCTGCAGGAATCCTTCGCCGAAGACTGGTTCTGGGCCACCCGGCAGATGCCGCCGCTGCTATTGCCCGCGGCCTACCCCGGTAGCGGCATGCTCTGCCAGGTGATCACCAGCGGCCCGGCCGACGCCCAGGAGACCGGCTCGCTGCTGTTCGTCGAGGCGATCCACGCGGCGCGCGAGCGCATCTGGATCACCAGCCCCTACTTCGTCCCCGACGAGGCCCTGTTCAGCGCCCTGCGCCTGGCGGTGCTGCGCGGCGTCGACGTGCGCATCCTGCTGCCGGCCCGGCCCGATCACCGGGTGGTCTACGCCGCCTCCAGCCTCTATGCCTTCGAGGCGCTGCGCGCCGGGGTCCGGGTATTCCGCTACCTGCCGGGATTCCTGCACCAGAAGGTGATGCTGATCGACCGCGGCGCCTGCGCCATCGGCAGCGCCAACCTGGACAACCGCTCGTTCCGCCTGAACTTCGAGATCACCCTGCTCACCGTCGATGACGAGTTCGCCGCCCAGGTCGCGCAGATGCTCGAGGAGGATTTCGCCCGTTCCCGGGAACTGGCCAGCGCCGACCGGCGCAAGGTGCACCGCCTGCAACAGCTGGCCATGCGCGTGGCGCGGCTGATCTCGCCGATACTCTGAGCGGCGCAAACAGCGCTCCGGGCTATGGTTAGAGCTGAACGCCTGCGCAGCCCATAGCACCTTCTCAGCGGGTACCTGCCGATGAAGACCTGGTTAGCGATGATCCTCTGTTCCAGCCTGTGCCTCGCCGCCGCCGGGGCCCCGGCCGAGCAGTTCCGCGTCGGCGTCGAGCTGCAGCCCTACCAGCCCTACTTCGCCGTGCAGGACGGCCAGTACCGGGGCTATGCGCGCGAACTGCTGGACGCCTTCGCCGCCGACCAGGGCCACCGCTTCGTCTATGTCGCCCTGCCGGTCAAGCGCCTGCTGGGCGACTACCTCGAGGGTCGGCTGGACTTCAAGTTTCCCGACCATCCACAGTGGAAGGCCCGGCAGAAGCAGGGCCATCAGATCCGCTACAGCCGCCCCGTCGCCCCCTACCGCGACGGCGTACTGGTACCGCCCGGCCAGCTCGGCCTGGGCAAGGCCCGGATCAAGGTGCTCGGCACCCAGCTCGGCTTCACCCCCTGGCCCTACCTGGCCGATATCGAAGGCGGCCGCATGACCCTGACGCAGAGCAGCAGCATCGACTCGCTGCTGCGCATGGCCCTGAGCGGCCGTGTCGATGCTATCTACCTCAACCCCAGGGTGGCGCACCAGGCGCTGACCGCCGCCGGCCTGGCGGGCGATGCCCTGGTATTCGATGCCGACTTGCCCCATGTCGAGGATCACTATTACCTGTCCAGCCGCCTGCACCCCGAGGTGATCGCCGCGTTCGACCGCTTCCTGCAGCGGCAACCGCAACTGCTGCGGCGCTTGCAGGCCAAGTACGGGATCGACTAGTCGGCCGGCTCGTCGCAGAGCTCCTCGCGATAAAGCCGCAGGCCGCGCGCCTGGTAGTTGGCCAGGGCACTGGGGTGATCGAGGGTGCAGGTGTGCACCCAGACCCGCCGGGTACCCGCCCAGGCCCAGGCCGACTGCAGCGCATGGGTCAGCAGCGGGCCGCCGAAGCCTCTGCCGACGAAGCTATCGACCAGACCGAAATAGAGGATCTCCACTTCGCCCTCGGCATCTCGCAACAACTCGTAGTAACCGGCGATGGCACCCTGGTGATAGGCCACCCAGGTACGGTGCCCCGGCTGTTCGACCAGCGCCTGCCACTGCGCGTCGGACCAGCTCAGCTTGTCGGTCCAGGCCCAGGGGGCGCCCACCAGCTGATAGAGAAAGCGGTTGAAGCGGTACTGCTTGATCCGGCATTCGACGATGGCCAGGTCCTCGACCATCGGCTTGCCGCGCAGCTGCGAGGGACAGTGCATGTCCAGGTAGTAGGTGGTGTAGCGATGCTCGCTCATATGTGCGTCCCTGCCGTGGCGCCCCGATAGTCTGCCGATACTAAACGTACAGAACCCCCAGCGGCCAGGCCACTGGGGGTTCGGTTGTGCTGTTGCCACCGGCGCTTGTGACGCCGTGAGCGGGTGCGGCCTCGCCGCAGCCCAGGCCCTTATCCACAGGGGATCAGGGGGAGCCGAGCTCACAGCTCCAGAGTTCCAGCGCCGTCCGGCTCGCTTGTGGCGGGCCGAGCCAGTCGGCCATCGGCCGACAACGCTGGTCGAAACACAGGTGGTAGTCCCCCGCCTCGGGGGTTCGCCCCAAGCGCAGCGGTTGCAGGGGCGGTAACTGGCGACGGTAATGCCAGCTGCCCTCACGCAGTTCGGCGCCGTCCGGTATCTCCATGCCGGCGCCCGAACCCTTGACCCGCGCCTCGCCGAGCAACAGCCCCTCGGCGGTGACGCGGTAATCCTCCTCCCAGCGGACCTTCTCGATCGTGTGCTGCCAGGCCAGGGTGAACTCGGCCGTGGGCAGCTGCGCCCACACCGTCCCGGCCAGGCCCAAGCACAGACCGATCACACCGCGGCCGCCTGGGCGCGGCGACCGCGCCAGAAGTGCTGGGCGAGGAACAGCGCCGCCAGGGCGAAGCCGACCTCGTCGCTCATCGGCGTGGCCAGGATCAGACTGCCACCGGCGGCGAAGCCCAGCGCGCGCTCCCACCAGGGCATCTTGGCGTGCAGGAAGCCGGTGAACACCGCGCCCCACAGGCCGATGGCCACGGCCGCCTTGAACAGCATGTAGAGGGTCGCAAGCCAGCTGTCGCCCTGCAGCATCAGGGCCGGGTCGTAGACCGCCATGAAGGGCACGACGAAGCCGGCGATGGCGATGCGAATCGCCCACAGGCTGATCTTCAGGCCCTTCTCCTTGGCGATCGGCGCCGCGGCGAAGCAGGCCAGGGCCACCGGCGGGGTGAGGTCGGCCATGATGCCGAAGTAGAAGACGAACATGTGCGAGACGATCAGCGGCACCCCCAGTTCCAGCAGCGCCGGGGCGGCGATCGAGCTGGTGATGATGTAGTTGGGAATGGTCGGGATGCCCATGCCCAGCACCAGGCAGGTGAGCATGGTCAGCACCAGGGAGAGGAACAGGTTGTCCTGGCCGATGGCCAGGATGTAGCCGGCGAAGGTCGAGGCCACCCCGGTCAGCGACACCACGCCGATGATCACCCCCACCAGGGCACAGGCGATGCCCACCGGCACCGCGTGGCGCGCGCCTTCGACCAGCGCGTGCAGGCAGATGGTCAGGGTGTCGTGACCGCCCTTGATGAACCAGCAGGTGGCCACCAGCAGCCCGACCACAGCGAACACCACGCCGATGCCGAGCTGGAAGAAGCCGGCGCAGAGCACCCCGAGGACGATCCAGAAGACCATGCGCAGGGCGGTCGAGGACACCCGCAGGATGATCGCCGAGCCGAGGATGACGATGGCGGTCAGGGCCAGGCCGACCATGCCGGAGAACAGCGGGGTGCGCCCGGAGAACAGCAGGTAGACCAGGATGAACAGCGGGATCAGCAGGTACCAGCGCTGCTTCACCGCCGCCCAGGGATCGGGGCACTGGTCCTTCGGCAGGCCCTGCAGGTTGGCGCGCTTGGCCTCCAGGTGGACCATCCAGAACACCGAGCCGAAGTACAGCAGTGCCGGCAGCAGCGCCGCCTTGGCCACCTCGAAGAAGGGCACGTTGATGGTCTCGGCCATGATGAAGGCCACCGCGCCCATGATCGGCGGCATGATCTGGCTGCCCATGCTCGAGGTGGCCTCCACGCCGCCGGCGAAGGCCGGCTTGTAGCCGAAGCGCTTCATCAGCGGGATGGTGAACTGGCCGGTGGTGACCACGTTGGCTACCCCGGAACCGGTGATGGTGCCCATCAGCGCCGAGGACACCACCGAGACCTTGGCCGGGCCGCCGAGCTTGTGGCCGAACAGGCCCATGGCGAAGTCGGTGAACAGCTTGATCATCCCGGCCTGCTCGAGGAAGGCGCCGAACAGGATGAACAGGAAGATGTAGGTGGCCGAGACATAGGTCGGCGTGCCGTAGAAGCCCTCGGTGCCGAAGGACAGCTGGTTGACGATCTGGTCCAGGCCATAGCCGCGGTGCGCCAGGTCCCCCGGCAGGTACTGGCCGAGCAGGCCATAGGCGAGGAACAGGCCGCAGATCAGCGGCAGGGCGATGCCCATCACTCGCCGCGCCGCCTCGAATACCAGGCCGATCAGCACCAGGCCGATAAACATGTCCATGCCGGTCAGGTCGCCGGAACGCTGGATCAGGTCGGCCTCGAACACCCACTGATAGGCGGCGGTGGCCATGCCGGCCAGGCCCAGCAGCCAGGCCAGCGGCTGCCAGGGCTGCTTGGCGCCGAAGGCCGGCACGCTGAGGAACACCATCAGCAGCAGGAAGCCGACGTGCACCGCGCGCAGCACCTGGCTGGATACCGGGTGAAAGGCCGCGGTGATGATCTGGAAAGTCGAGAACAGCAGCGCCACGTAAAACAGCGCCTTGGGCCAGTCGCCCGGATGCGCCGCGAGGCCTTGGTTGTGTTCACTCATGGAGGTCGAACCCTCGTTACTACGTCGATGGGGCGAAAGAGCCGCTAACAAAACCTGCCGTGGGCTGCACGCTGGTTTTAGTAGCAGTTCTGCATCTGCCTGAATGGGGTGGCCGCGCAGCGGCCTGAGTTGGGTAGGGTGGGTCGGCCCGACCCACCCTACCCAACTGCAACAGCCTTACAGCGCGCCGGCTTCCTTGTAGAAGCGCTCGGCACCCGGGTGCAGCGGGATCGGCAGGTGCTTCGCCGCGGTTTCCAGCTTGATGTCCTTGGCCGCGGAGTGGGCGTTGCCCAGGCGCTCGAGGTTGTCGAACATCAGCTTGGTCATCTGGTAGGCGACCTCGTCGGACACGCCTTCATGGCTGACCAGGATGTTGGTGATGGCCACGGTCGCCACCTCGGTGTCCTGGCCGTCGTAGGTGCCGGCGGGGATGGCGGCGGCCTGGTAGGCGGCGTTGCCGATCTTCGCGGTGACCTCGCCGGGAATGGCAACGAAGGTGATCGGCAGGGTCGCGGCCAGGTCGCGGATGGCGGCCATGCCCAGGCCCGAGGACTGCAGGGTGGCATCCAGCTGGCGGTTCTTGATCAGCTCGACCGACTCGGCATAGGGCAGGAACTCGACCTTGCCCATGTCCTCGTAGCTCATCCCGGCGGCCGCGAAGATGGCGCGGGCGTTCAGCTCGGTGCCGGACTTCGGCGCGCCGACGGAGATGCGCTTGCCCTTGAGGTCGGCCAGGCTGGTGATGCCGGACTCCTTGCTGGCGACGATCTGGATGTAGTTGGGGTAGGTGGCGGCGATGGCGCGCAGCTTCTTCAGCGGTGCCTTGAAGCCGGCGTCTTCCACGCCGTTCCAGGCGTCGGCCACCGAGTCGCCCAGGGCCAGGGCCAGTTCGCCCCGTCCTTGCTGCAGCAGGTTGAGGTTTTCCACCGAGGCCTTGGTCGCCTGCACCGAGGTCTTCGAGCCTTCGATGCCGTTGCTGTACAGCTGCGACAGGCCCACGCCGATCGGGTAGTACACACCGCTGGTGCCGCCGGTGAGGATGTTGATGAAGGTCGGTGCGGCGAGTACCGCGGTACTGGCAGTCAGGGCCGCGGCGGCGGCGAGCAGGCTGATACGCTTGGTCAGTCGCATGGATCAATCTCCGTCGTTGTTATGGCTTTGTGCAGAGTTTTCACTGTAGACGATGCCCCTGCGCCGCAGCGCCCGGGCCCGCACGGGTTCAGAGGGTGGCGCGAAGGCGCCAGGCGCCCGCACCGGACCCGGTGCGCAAGAGGGAGCGGAGAACGGTGAGGCGAGACGGGCTCGCGTAGGGGCAGTGGCAGTTCATGGGCAACACCTCTTGTCTTTCTTATGTTCGCCCGCACACAGGCTGTGCGTGGCTGACAAGGGCTGTAGCAGATGCCGTGCCAGAGTGCCAAAGCCTCGGAATAGAGCGGTTGGCCTGGAGCCTGGGGGTATCGACCAGCAGGATTTCGCCGATCACCGAACGGCCATCGGCAATATTCCGCCTAGTCCTCGTCGACGCTGCCCGCCGGCCTGTAGCTGGCGCGCTGCAGGCCGTGGCGCTGCATCTTCTCGTTGAGGGTGCGCCGTGGCAGCTGCAGCAGGGCCATGACCTGGCCGATGTTGCCCTGGCAGCGCTGCAGCGCGTTGTGCAGGCACTGCGCCTCGAAGGCCTCCATCTGCTCGGCCAGCGACTGGGTGCCGACCTCCGGCTGCGGGGCGCTGAGTCCCAGGGCGTGGCGCTCGGCGGCGTTGATCAACTCGCGCACGTTGCCCGGCCAGTCGTGGCCGAGCAGCCGCGCCAGTTCGCCGGGGGTCAGCGGCGGCGCCTCGCGGCCGTTGCGCTGGGCCGCCTGGCCGGCGAAGTGCTCGAACAACAGGGCGATGTCCTCGCGGCGTTCGCGCAGCGGCGGAATCTGCACGCTGGCCACGTTCAGCCGGTAATACAGGTCCTCGCGGAAACGCCCGGCGCGCACCTCGTCCAGCAGGTCCGGCTTGACCGCGCCGATCACCCGCAGGTCGACGCGGATGCTCTTGTTCGAGCCGAGGCGCTCCAGGGTCTTCTCCTGCAGCACGCGCAGCAGCTTGACCTGCTGCGCCAGCGGCAGGCTCTCCACCTCGTCGAGGAACAGGGTGCCGCCGTCGGCATGCTCGATGCGCCCGACGCGCTTGCCCTGGGCCCCGGTGAAGGCGCCGCTCTCGTGGCCGAACAGCTCGCTCTCGAACAGCTGCTCCGGGATCGCCGCGCAGTTCAGGGCGACGAAGGGCTTGGCGGCGCGCGGGCTGAAGTCGTGCAGGCAGCGGGCGACCCGTTCCTTGCCGCTGCCGGTGTCGCCGCGGATCAGGACGTTCACCGAGGTGGCGGCCAGCTCCAGGACCTGCCGCCGCAGGTTTTCCATCGGCCTGGAGACGCCGAGCAACTGCGCCTCGATGCGGTCCTTGAAGGCGAACTGCTGGCGCAGCTGGCGGTTCTCGCAGACCAGGCGGCGCTTGTCCAGGGCGCGGTGCACGCTGTCGAGCAGACGCTCGGGGGTGAAGGGCTTCTCGATGAAGTCGTAGGCGCCCTGGCGCAACGCCTGCACCGCCATGGGCACGTCGCCGTGGCCGGTGATCAGGATCACCGGCAGGTCGCGGTCCAGCGCCACCAGCTTGTCGAGCAGCTGCAGGCCATCGCTGCCGGGCATGCGCACGTCGCTGACCAGCACCCCGGGGAAGTCGCGGTCGACCAGGGCCAGGGCCTGCTCGGCGCTGGCGCAGCTCTGCACCCGGAAGCCGGACAGCTCCAGCCACTGCTGCACCGCCTCGCGGATCGCCGCCTCGTCATCGACCACTATCACCTGACCGCTCATAGCACCTCCTCACCCGATGGGCCCAGTGTATCGCGCCGAATCGTCCGGCCGTAGCCGCAGGCCATCCGCTAGGGCGCCAGCGGCAGGCGCAGGCTGAACACCGCGCCCCGCTCGCCATTGGCCGCCTCCAGGCTGCCGCCCAGCTCGCGGACGATGCCGTAGGACACCGCCAGCCCCAGGCCCAGGCCCTGACCCACCGGCTTGGTGGTGAAGAAGGGCTCGAACACCTGGCCCAGCTGCTCGCCGGGGATACCGCCGCCGCTGTCCGCCACCGTCAGCAGGCACTGCTCGCCCTCGCGCCGCAGCGTCAGGCTCAGCACCCGCGTGTCGACATCGGCCATGGCGTCCAGGGCATTGTGCAGCAGGTTGAGCAGCACCTGCTCGAGGCGGATGGCATCGCCCAACACCAGCAGGTCGTCGTCGATCGCGCGGCGCACCTCCACCTGCTCGCTGCGCAGGCGCGGCGCCAGCAGCTGCAGGGCCTGCTCCAGCACCTCGCTCAGGCGCAGGCGCTCGGCGAGGCCGGCGGGGCTCTTGCGGGCGAAGGTCTTGAGGTGGCCGGTGAGCCCCGCCAGGCGCTGCAGCAGGCCGTCGATGCGCTGCAGGCCCGCGCGCACCTCATCCTCGCGGCCGCTGTCGAGCAGCAGGCGCAGGCTGCCCAGTTGCATGCGCATGGCGGTCAGCGGCTGGTTGATCTCGTGGGCCATGGCCGCCGACATCTGCCCCAGCGCGGCCATCTTCGCCGCGTGCACCAGGCCCTCCTGGGCCTCGCGCAGCTCGGCGGTGCGCAGCGTCACCTCGCGCTCCAGGCGTTCGCGGATGCCCGCCTGCAGGCGCTGGTTCTTGCGCCGCTGAGTCAGGTAGAGCAGCAGGAAGGCCAGGGTCATCCACACCCCGGCGGCGGCCAGGCGATAGCTGCGTAGGCTGTCGACCAGGGCCTGGGGCTCGACGAGCAGGTGCAGGGTCCAGTCCTCCTCCGGCAAGGCCAGGCGTTGCCAGAGGTAGTCGCGGCGCCCCTGCGGGCCATCGACCCGGCGCCATTCGGCGCTGGCGTCGATCCGGCGGCGCAGCTCGCTGGGCAAGGGCTGCAGCGCCTGTTCGGCGTACTTGCGCACCTCCACCAGCTCCGCCCGGTCCCGCTCGCTCAGCGGCTGCAGGGCGCGAAAGCGCCAGGCCGGGCGATTGCTGAGGATCACCACGCCATAGCTGTCGGCCACCAGCAGCACCCCGGCCTGCCCCGCCCACTCGCGCTGCAGCTCCTCCAGCTCGAGCTTGACCACCAGCACGCCGAGCACGCCGCCGGCGTCGTCGCGCACCGCATGGGACAGGAAGTAGCCGGGAATCCCGGTGGTCACGCCGACCGCGAAATAGCGCCCGGACGACTGACGCAGGGCATCCTGGAAATAGGGGCGGAAGGCGTAGTTGTTGCCGACGAAGCTGCTCCAGTCGCGCCAGTTGCTCGCCGCCAGGGCCTCGCCGCGCCGGTCGAGCAGGTACAGCACGTTGGAGCCGGCGGCGGCGTTGAGCCGCTCCAGGCGCTGATTGAGGGCATCGCGCAGCAGGCGGTCGTGGGGCGCGCGCAGCAGCGCCTTGATATCGCTGTCCAGCGCCAGCACCTCGGGCACCGAGCGGAAGCGCTCGACCAGGGTGTGCAACGACTGGGCGTACAGCTGCAGCTGGCCGCGGGCCTCGAAGCTGCGCTCCTCCCAGGCGCGCCGCTCGGCATAGCGCCCGGCCAGCCAGACGCTGGCCAGCAGGCCGAGCAAGATCAGCAGCACGATCAGGACGACGCGATAACGCAGCAGGAAAGCGGGCATGCACGGCTCGACTCGGGACGGTCCCGCTATGCTAAGGCAAAGCGCCGGCCGCTGCTGGCCAGGCTTTGTACCGCACGCCTCCGGGGCTATAGTCTGCCTGCGGCCGCTGTCGGTCGGCAGGCGGATAGGCATGAGCAAGGCGATTCAGGCAACCACTCCACGCTTCTGGCGCGACCCCGCACTCCCCTTCGTCGAGGCCCGCGAGGTGCTGGACGGCCGCCGGGTCTGCTACGCCCCACACGCCCACGAGACCTTCTCCATCGGCGCCATCACCCGAGGCCGCAGCAGCTACCTCAACGAGAAGGCCCGCGAACGCATCGGCGCCGGCACCGTGGTGCTGATGAACCCGGGCGACGTGCATGCCTGCAATCCCCTCGAGGGCCAGCCCTGGTCCTACCGGATGTTCTATGTGGACACGGCCTGGCTGACCGAACTGCAGCACCAGCTGGGCTTCGACCGCAACCATCCGCTGCGCGCCTTCGCGGCCATCCTCAGCCAGGACCCCGCGCTCCATGCCGGCCTGAGCGGCCTGTATCGCCTGCTCGTCGACCCGCAGGCCGAGACCCTGGCCAAGCATTGCGCCCTGCTGGAGTTCTTCGGCGCGCTGCAGCAGCGCCTCGAACCGGCGCCCGCCCCGCGCCGCGCCGACAACCCGCGTATCCACCTGGCCGCCGACTTCATCCGCGCGCACTGCACCCGGCCCCTGAAGCTGGAGGACATCTGCGCGGCGGCCGGCCTCTCCGCCTCCTACCTGAGCCGCAGCTTCCGTCGCCATTACGGCATGACACCCCATGCCTACCTGGTCAACTGCCGCATCCAGTTCGCCCAGGCCCGCCTCAGGCGCGGCGAGGATATAGTCGAGGTGGCCCTGGCGGCCGGCTTCGCCGACCAGGCCCACCTGCAGCGCACCTTCAAGCAGCTGCTCGCCGCCACCCCGGGCCAGTACCGCCGCGCCGGCTGATCAGCCCCCCAGCAGATAGACCGCCGAACCCAGCAACAGCAACGCCAGGCCACGGTTGAACAGACGCAGGCGCCCGGGAGCCTGCAGATAGCGGCCCATGCACGCCCCGGCGTAGGCCCAGCAGGCGATGGACAGGTAGCAGATGACGAAGTACAGCACGGCGAACTGGCCGACCAGCCCCGGCTCGCCGCCCGCCCCGTAGGCGCCCATGCCGGCCAGGGCCGCCAGCCAGGCCTTGGGGTTGAGCCATTGCATCAAGGCGCCGGTGAACAGCGACGGCGGCCGCTGCGCCTGGCCGCCGTCCAGCCGGCCATCGGCGCGCGCCAGGCCGTAGGCCATGTACAGCAGGAAGGCCACGCCCGCCCAGCGGATCAGCGCGCCCAGCATCGGCCATTGGTTCAGCAACTGTTGCAGCCCCAGGCCCATGGCCAGCAGCAACAGGGTGAAACCCAGGGTCGCCCCGGTCACATGACGCAGGCTGGCGCGCAGGCCGTAGCGTGCGCCGCAGCTCAGCGCCACCAGATTGACCGGGCCGGGGGAAATCGAGGCGGCCAGGGCAAAGGCCGCCATGGAGAGCTATAGATTCATCGCACACCTATCGGCAGTCGTCAGCGGGAGGACGCAGACTGACGCCGGCAGGGGGCTGCGGTATTGAAGAAAACTGCCCTACGGCGACGGCGTAGGGCGGCTCAGCGGTACAGGTCGGCGCGGGTCCAGGGCAGGTCGTGGCGGCCGTCGGCCTGGGGCTTGACCGCGAGGATCTGGTGCAGATTCATCCAGCCGTGGGCGAAGCCATAGGCGCAGCCGGCCAGGTAGAGGCGCCAGATGCGCAGCGTCTGCTCCGGCACCAGCTGCGCGGCCCGCTCCAGCTGCGCCTCCAGACGCGCGCTCCACAGCTGCAGGGTGCGGGCATAGTGCAGGCGCAGGCTCTCCACGTCGACGATCTCCAGGCCGGCCTCGCTGATCGCCGCGCCTATGGTCACCAAGTGCGGCAGCTCGCCCTCGGGGAACACGTAGCGGTCGATGAACTCGCCGCCGCCGCGGGCCACCGGGCGGCCGTCGGTATACTTGGCGGTGATGCCGTGGTTCATCACCAGGCCGCCGCTCTTCACCGCACCGAACAGGCGCTGGCAATAGAGCGGCAGGTTGCCGTGGCCGACGTGCTCGAACATGCCGACGCTGACCACCTTGTCGAAGCGGCCGTCCTGGGGCAGGTCGCGGTAGTCCTGCAGCTCCAGCTGCACCTGCCCGCCCAGGCCCTCGTCCGCGACCCGCTGGCGGGCCAGTTCCAGTTGCGCGCGGCTGAGGGTGATGCCGTACACCTCGACGCCGAACTCGCGGGCGGCGAAGCGTGCCAGGCCGCCCCAGCCGCAGCCGACATCCAGCAGGCGTTCGCCCGGCTGCAGGCGCAGCTTGCGGCACAGATGGCGCAACTTGGCCTGCTGGGCCTGGTCGATGTCCTCCTGACCGGTCTCGAAGTAGGCGCAGGAGTAGACCAGCTCGCGATCCAGCCAGAGGGCGTAGAAGTCGTTGGACAGGTCGTAGTGATAGCTGATGGCCGCGGCGTCGGCGGTCTTGTCGTGGGGCCGGTAGTCGAGCTCGCCCGGCTCCTCCTCGCCGATCAGCGCCTGACTCAGCGCATCGCCGATCTCGATCACCTCACCGATCGGCCCCTCCAGATCGAGGCGGCCTTCGACGTAGGCGCTGCCCAGGGCATCCAGGCTGGGGTGGGCCAGCTGCGCCACCAGGCTCGGGTCCTTGACCACCAGGGTGACCCGCGGCTGGGGACCGAGGTCGATTTGCTTGCCATCCCACAGGCGCAGGCGCAGCGGCAATTGCAGCTCCCGCAGGGTTGGCGGCAGATACGCGAGCATGAGCACCTCCACCTCTCGAAATCATCGGAAAGGTTAGTTCAGATGACCCGTTTGTCAGGGCTTAGGTTCCCTAAAAGCTGGCTATACGCCATGCCGCTGCAGTAGGCCCTCGTGCAACCACTGGCGCAGCCAGCTGGCGGCCTGCAGCGGCGCCTGGTCGCCCAGCTCGCCGAGCCGTTCGCACAGCTCGGCGAAGCTCCAGCCGGCCACCGCCATGCCGTGCAGGGCCGCCTCCTCGGCGGGCTCCAGGCTGCGGTAGCGGCTGATCAGGCCCTGGCGCCAGATCAGGCAGACCAGGGCCTGGGGCAGCTCGCTGCTGCCGGGGAAGGCGGCCTGGTCCTTGTGCGCGCGCCAGATCGCCAGACTGTTGAAGCGACAGGCCTGCCACTGCACGCTGGGCAACAGACGCACCTGCAGATTCGGCCACTCCTGCGGCGCCAGGCCGGCCATCTGTTCCAGGGTCAGGGGTTGGCCCGCCGGGGCATCGAAGGCCAGGGTGAAGGCCCATTCCAGGCGCGCCAGCTCGCCCAGCGGGGCGGCCTGGGCCGGTACCAGGTAGCCGTCGATGAAATCGCCCAGGCGTTCGCCCAGCCAGCGCAGGCTGAAGTGCCGCGACGGGTGCGCATCGACATAGGCCAGGGCCAGGGCGTCGAACTCCTCGTCGCCGAGCCAGCCGTGCAGGGCGCCATAGTCGCCGCGCAGGGCCTCGAGCAGGCGCGCCCGGTAGGCGTTGTGGTAGATGGCCAGGCCCTGCTCGACCGCCAGGGTCTCGCTGCCGCGCAGGCTGGCACGCAGCCTCGGGTCGGGCTGCGGATCGCCACCGAGCAGGTAGTTTTCGAGCTGCCGCTGCCAGTCGTTCAGTCGCATAGGGCCTCGCACTCCAGGGCGCTAGCGGCCACGGCGCGGGCCCTGTCCAGTTCGTCGAGCAACTCCTGCAGCGGCGGGAAGTGATCGTCGCGCTCCAGCAGGGTCGCTACCGGGCCCAGATGACGCAGGGTGCGCGCGTAGAGTTGCCAGACCGGGTCGCTGACCGGCGCATCGTGGGTGTCGATCAGGTAGCTGCCGTAGTCGCTGTGGCCGGCCAGGTGCAACTGGCGAATGCGCTGCGCCGGCAGGCCGCTGATGAAGGCCCAGGGTTCGAAACCGTGGTTGCGCGCGCTGACGTAGACGTTGTTGACGTCGAGCAGCAGCTCGCAGCCGGTGAGGTCGCTGAGGGCGGCGAGGAACTGCCACTCGCTGAACTGATCGTCGGCGCTGCGCAGGTAGCTGGAGACATTCTCCAGCACCAGCGGCCGCTCGATCACCTCCTGCACCTGGCGCACCCGCGCGGCCACGTGCTGCAGGCTCTCCTCGGTGAACGGCAGCGGCAACAGGTCGTGCAGCTGATGGGCACTGCCGCGGCTCCAGCACAGGTGGTCGGAGATCCACGCCGGCTGGACGCGGTCGGCCAGGCGCTTGAGGCGCTGCAGGTAGTCGCGATCCAGCGGGTGGGGGCCGCCGATCGACAGCGACACGCCATGCATCACCAGCGGATAGTGCTCGCCGATGGCCTCCAGGTAGTAGAGCGGCTTGCCGCCTTCGACCAGATGGTTCTCCGAAACCACCTCGAACCAGTCGACCGCCGGCCGCTGTTCGAGAATCGCCTGGTAATACGGGGTGCGCAGGCCCAGGCCGAACCCCAGGCAGGCTGCATCAGTGGACATGCCCAACTCCTATGCTGGCAGGATCGAGGCGACCCGACCGGGGCCGCCCTCTCCCATTCACTCGCCGACAGTACCACCGGCCTCGTTGCACTCGGCCAGGGTCATGCTCTTGAAACCCTGGCCCTTGCAGGAGCCCTGACCCTTGCAGGCGTTGTTGGCGGTCTTGCAGTCGTTTTGGCCCTTGCAGGCGTTGACGCCGTAGCAGTTGACCATGGCCTCCTCGGCCACGACCAGAGTCGGCAGGCTGGCGAACAGCCCGGCGGCAGCGAGTGCCAGGGCGGCGCCGGCGGCGGTAGTCTTGATGGACATGCTGGTGATCCTCTCGATGCTAGGGGGGAGGTCGGTGCCGTACACCAGGAGCGGAGCCGACTCCCTAATTAGAGTAGGCGCAATCGACGACGTTACAGCGGCTGTGCGGCAATCATGCGGCGAACGACGAACCGCCGCGACGCCGGCTCAGGCCGGCACCGCCAGATCCAGTAGTCGGCGCACCGCGGCCTGCACCAACTCGCCGATCAACTGCTCGTCGGCCCGCGGCGTGAGGTCGTCCGGCAGGCCTTGGGCGCCGGTCGGCTTGGCCTGCAGGCGGTCGCCGGCGCCGGCCTCGAGGCGGTACTCGCCGCCGCAGGAGCGGCAGTAGAGACGCTCGCCGGCCTGCTGGCCGCGGCGCTGGACCAGGGTCGGCCCGCACATGATGCAGACCTGCAGGGGAATGCCCAGGTCGCTGTGGCCGACGATATGATCGAGTTCGCCGGCACGCCCCAGCCGAAGGAAGCGCTCCCCCAGTTCGGCATCGAATTGCTTGCCCAGACCCGCCTCGATGAGGTCCAGCGCCTGCGCCACGACCATGCCGGCGCGGTAGGGACGACTGCTGGTCATGGCGTCGAAGGCGTCGCCGATGCCGACGATCCGCGCCATCACGGGAATCTCCTCGCCCTTGAGGCCCAGCGGATAGCCGCGCCCATCCGGCGTCTCGTGATGCAGGCGCACCGCATCGCTGACCAACGCGGCCAGCGGATGCCCCTGCAGCATGCGAAAGCCGACCTCGGGGTGGGTCTTGATCACCGCGTACTCGTCATCGCTCAGTTGCGCGGGTTTGTTCAAGATCGCATCGGGAATGCCGATCTTGCCGAGATCGTGGAGGAAGCCGCCAAGGCCGATCCGCGCGGTCTCGGCCTCAGGCATCCCGGCCTCCCGCGCCAGCCGCTCGGAGAAGCGCGAGACCCGCCACAGGTGTCCGCCGGTGTAGGGGTCGCGCGCCTCCACCACCCAGGCCATCGTCAGCAGGCTGGCCAGCAGTTGCGCCTGAGCCTCGTTCGCCGCGCGCTGCGGCCGGGCGGGCTGGCCAATGGCGCGTCCCAAGAAATTCAGCAATCCCATCACAGGCTCTCCGCTCCAGGCGTCCAACTAGCGTAGTAGTCCGCTGGTCGTTTGCCCCTTTGACGGAGTCCGGGACCGGCGCCGCCGGCCCCGTGCCCTTTCACTCGCCGACGGTGCCCTTGGCGAGGTTGCACTCGGCCAGGGTCATGCTCTTGAAGCCCTGGCCCTTGCACGCGCCCTGACCCTTGCAGGCGTTGCTCGCGGTCTTGCAGTCGTTCTGCCCCTTGCAGGCGTTGACGCCATAGCAATGGATCTGGGCCTCCTCGGCCACGACGGCGGTGCTGGTCAGGCCGGCGAACAGGCTGGCGGCGGCGAAGGCGATGGCGGCGCCGGTGGCGGCTGTCTTGGTATGCATGGGGTGATCCTCGAATAGTCTGATGGGCCGGTGTGTGCACGCCGTGCGCCACCGGTACAGGACTAGAGGACGATCGCCGGCCGGCGTTACAGCGAGCGGAAGATTTAGCCTCTGTGCATGACGCGGCAAAGTCCGGGGCCGCGGGAGCCCCCAGGC